>JAGCFO010000035.1 GCA_017650105.1 Bacteroidaceae bacterium
CACCATCCAGCGTCAGTATGCTATCGGCTACAACAGAGCCGGGCGCATCATGGATCAACTGGAGCAGGCAGGCATCGTAGGTCCCGCTCAAGGGAGCAAACCTCGCCAAGTACTGGTGATGGATCTTCTGGAATTGGAAAAGAAATTAGAAAACCTCAAAAACCAATCATAATGATGAGAAAGATTATTTCAACGATAACACTCCTTTCACTACTGGTGCTGACGTGCGGCATGCAAGCATCAGCACAAGAGTCAGCTGCCGAAAAGCTACTCGCACAGGCTGCATCCCTCTTTCAGCAGAAAGGAGCCGAAGTCCGTTTCCTCATTGAGGAAGAGGGCATCAACATCAATGGAAAGCTCCTCATGGAGGGAGACAAGTTCCACTTCGACACCGACGAGATGCAAGTATGGTTTGATGGCAAGACACAATGGACGGCACAGCATTCGTCAGACATCACCGAAGTATACATCTCGGAGCCTACTCCCGCAGAGCAGCAGAGCGTCAATCCCTATCTGCTTCTCAGCCACTACAAAGAAGCCTTCTCTACCCACCTCGGGTTGAAGAAAGGAGGCGTGCAGGAAGTTCTCCTCAGAGCACTCAACGAGAAACAAGAACTGAAGCTCGTCAACCTAAACATCAAGGACAACGGAGAACTGAAGCAGCTCACTCTCACATTCCCCGATGAGAGAGTGTATCACGTGCATATCCTCTCCTTCCGCAACGGGCTGACCTTTCAGAAAAGCACTTTCAGCATACCCGACGCAGAGCTGAAGAAAGCTAACGAAATCATCGATATGCGATAAACTAAGAGGAATCAACAAGCAAAGCAAATTTGTAAAAAGACTGATAGAGATTCCCCTTACACGAAACAGAAAACAGAATAAAAATCAAACATAAACTAAAAAGAAATGGAAAAAACCAAATGCCTCATCATAGGCTCAGGCCCAGCCGGATACACAGCCGCTATCTACACAGGGCGCGCAAACATCCCTACCCTGCTTTACGAAGGATTGCAGCCCGGAGGGCAGCTCACAACCACAACTGAAGTAGAAAACTTTCCCGGATACCCCGACGGGGTGGACGGCACGCAGATGATGGATGACTTGCGAAGGCAAGCCTCTCGCTTCGGAGCTGTCATCCGCAACGGTTTCGTTGTGAAGGCAGACTTATCAAAAAGGCCCTATCACGTGTGGGCTGACGACGGCACGGAGGTGGAAACAGATACCATCATCGTGGCAACCGGAGCCACAGCCAAATATCTGGGACTGGAGGATGAGAAGAAATATGCCGGTATGGGAGTAAGCGCTTGCGCCACTTGCGACGGATTTTTCTATCGTCGGAAGACTGTGGCTGTGGTAGGAGGAGGCGACACTGCTTGCGAAGAAGCTTCCTACTTGGCAGGACTGGCTGCCAAAGTATACCTCGTAGTAAGAAAGAACTATCTGCGGGCAAGCGAAATCATGCAAAAGCGCGTCTTCGACAACCCGAAGATTGAAGTCCTCTTCGAGCACAACGTGGAAGGACTCTTCGGAACCGACGGCGTAGAGGGCGCACATCTCGTCAAGCGTCTGGGACAGCCCGACGAGAGTCACTACGACCTTCCCATCGACGGACTGTTTCTCGCTATCGGGCATCGCCCAAACTCCGACATCGTGAAGGAGTATGTGCGCACCGACGAAGCAGGGTATATCATCACCGAAGAGGGCACCCCTCGCACGGGAGTGCCTGGAGTGTTTGCCGCAGGCGACGTGTGTGACCCACACTACAGACAAGCCGTCATCGCCGCAGGAAGCGGTGCAAAGGCAGGACTTGAAGTGGACCGATACCTTTCGGCAAACGGGCTGAAGTAGAGCCATCGACAGGGCTTTCACCTTTGAGCCGAAACAGCAGAATAGGTATGCCCAAATATGAAGAAGGAAAAAAGAATTATGAAGAAGGGAAAAAATTTTTTGGAGAACAAATCTCGCGAGATGTAGAAAGAAAAAAAATTTTTGCTCAAAGAAAAAAATGTTCCTTCAACCAAAAAAAATAATCCTCTTCCCTGAAACTTTTCGGATACTTTTTACGTCTAATTACGGATATTCACAAAACAAATAAGAAAATGAAAAAGAAAATTCTCTCACTTTGCCTCCTGTTAGGCATCACAATGAACTTCTCTGCACAAGTGCAGATGCCACCTATCCCCATTGACGAAAACGTGCGCATCGGGCACCTTGACAACGGATTGACTTACTACATCCGTCACAACGAAGAGCCGAAAAACCAAGTCCACTTCTACATTGCGCAGAAGGTGGGTTCCATCCTTGAGGAAGAAAACCAGCGCGGCTTGGCTCACTTCTTGGAGCACATGTGCTTCAACGGCAGCGAGCACTTCAAGGGTAACGGCGTGGTGAAGTTCTGCGAGAAAATCGGCGTTCAGTTCGGTGCCGACCTCAATGCCTACACCAGCATCGACGAAACAGTCTATAACATCGACAACGTGCCTACCACCGACCCGCAGAATATCGACTCGTGCCTCTACATCCTCTACGACTGGGCAAACGGACTTCTGCTTGCCGACGAAGACATCGACCACGAGCGCGGTGTCATCCACGAGGAGTGGCGCTCACGCCAGAACGCTCAGATGCGTATGTATGAGCAACTGCTCCCCCGCATCTATCCTAACAACCGTTACGGACAGCGCATGCCAATCGGACTGATGAGTGTTGTCGACAACTTCCCCTATCAGGCTTTGCGCGACTACTACGAGAAATGGTATCGTCCCGACCAGCAGGGCATTGTTGTCGTTGGCGACATCAACGTTGATGAGATTGAAGGAAAAATCAAGACCATCTTCAGCCCTATCACTATGCCCGAGAATGCTGCCGAGCGCTACTATGTGCAAATTGAGGACAACAAGGAGCCTATCATCGCTATGGCGAAAGATAAGGAGATGCCTAATGCAGTAAGCTACATCTTCTGCAAACACGATGCATTCCCCCGCGAAGCTAAGAGCGACATGAGCTACCTCATCGTCAACTATGCCATCCTTATGGCCGACAACATGATTTCAAACCGTCTGAGCGAAATCACCATGCAAGCCGAGCCTCCTTTCATGCAGGCACAGATAGGCTTCAACGACGACTTCTTCATCTCAAACACTAAGAGCGCAGCAAGCGGTTTGGCTGCTACCACCGAGGAAGGATTGGCTAAAGGTATTGCTGCCGTCTACCGCGAGATGCTCCGCGCAAAACGCAACGGCTTCACAGCCAGCGAGTACGAGCGTGCACGCTCCGAATATCTCACTCATCTGGAGAGCAACTACAACGAGCGCGACAAAACAAAGAGCATAAGTTATTGCAACGCATACGTACGTCACTTCATCGACAACGAGCCCATTCCCGGCATCGAGAATCGCTACGCCTTGATGAACCAGCTGGTTCCCAATATCCCCGTTGAGGTTGTGAACGGCGTTGTCAGCGAGATGATTAGCGACTCAAACCTCGTGGTAGCCTGCATGCTGCCCGACAAGGAAGGCGTAACCTACCCTACTGAGGAAGAACTCGCAAAGGTGCTTGCTGACGTAGCAGCCGAAGACATCGCCCCCTATGAGGACGAAGCCAGCGACGAGCCTCTCATCTCCGCAACCCTCAAGCCTGGAAAGATCAAGAAGTCGAAGGAAGACAAATTCGGCTATAAGCGCATCACCCTCTCCAACGGTGCTACTGTCTACCTGAAGCCCACAGACTTCAAGGCTGACGAAATCCACATGATGGTTTGGAGCAAGGGAGGAACTTCTCTCTACGACGACAGCGAATACATCACTCTCGGACAATGCGATGATGTAGTTACTCTCGGAGGTGTCGGAAACTTTAGCGCCACCAACCTCCAGAAGGCTCTTGCCGGCAAGAAAGTTTCACTCAACACATCCATCTCTCCCTACAGCGAAAGCTTGACCGGACACACTACTCCGAAAGACTTTGAGACGTTGCTCCAGCTCACTTGGCTGCGCTTCACTTCTCCGCGTCAGGATATGGAAGCATACCAGTCGTATATCAATCGCAGCAAGGCTTCTCTTCAGAACCAAGAGCTCAATCCTATGAGCGCCCTTCAAGACACCATAGCCAGCACGCTTTACGACAACAAGCCCCGCGCCCTACGCCTGAAATCATGGATGCTCGACCAAATCAACTACGATCGCGCCATGAATATATATAAGGAGCGCTTTGCCAACGCTGCTGACTTCGTCTTCGTCTTCACAGGCAACATTGACGAAGCTACCGCTCTGCCTCTCATCCAGAAGTACATCGGCAGCCTGCCCAAAGGCAAGAAGAAAGAAAACTGGAAAGACATCCACATGGACATCAAGCCAGGCAAAATCTCAAACATCTTCGACAAGGAAATGGAAGTGCCTCAGGCAACATACCTGCAGGTTATGGACGGAGACTTCGACTACAACCTGAAGAACAACCTCGCCCTCGACTTCGCCGGACAGATTCTCGACATCCTCTACACCGAGGAAATCCGCGAAAAGGAAGGCGGCACCTATGGCGTGAGCGTAATGGCTCAATCCACCAATATCCCCAAGAATCGCGCCACCATGCAGATTGTCTTCCAATGTGATCCTGAGCGTCGCGAATATCTCGGAGGGCGCGTGAAGGATATCCTTGCCAAGTTCACAGATGAAGGTCCTTCGGAGGAAAACCTCGCGAAGGTAAAGGAACTGGCACTGAAGCGCTATCAGGAGAACCTACGCGAAAACAGCTATTGGACAGGACAAATGATCGACTGGGTTGCTTATGGTGAAGACAATGTCAGCGACTATGAGCAGACAGTCAAGAACATCACAGCCGATGATGTACGCCTTTCTGTGAAGAACCTTCTTGCACAAGGCAACGACATCGAGATTGTGATGTCCGGAAAACCAAAAGCTGAAAACTAATCAAGGCAAAAAGTCCAGGAGCCAAGGCTGGCATCCCTTGCGGTACTCTCAGCAGTGAAGCCCGAGATGTCAGCCTAAGCTCCTGGCTTAAAGTATAAGAAAAAGAAATGAATAACCAATTCTTCACCCTATTCAAGGAGATACGCACCCATCGCAAACTTGCCGACAAGCGACATCCTATGTACGAGGGAAACAAGTACGGCAAGGGCTTCATGATTTTCTTTGGCCTGCTTATGTTGGCTTATCTTCTGCTGATAGGCGTCGCGCTTCCCTCTCTGTTCCGCGATATCGCCCCAAGCATGGAGCCCTACCACATCTTCAACAAAGGAATGTGGTTTTTATTGCTTGCCGACTTTCTCTCCCGGTTTACCTTTCAGAAGAACCCTGCAAGCGAAGTGAAGCCCTACTGTCTGCTTCCCGTCAGACGTCGCGACGTGCTTGACGTACATCTTGTGCTGAACGCCCTTAACAGCGTCAACCTCATCTGGCTCGTCCTGCTACTTCCCTTCGGATGCCTCACGCTGTGGAAATACTTCCACTTGGCAGGAATCATCGGCTTTTTGCTCGGGTACCTTATTCTGATTGTTGCCAACAGCTATTGGTACACGATTTGCCGGACGCTGATGAACGAGCATCTTCTCTGGGCGCTGTTGCCTTTGGGCGTTTACGGCATCATGGGAGCCTTGATGTTTGTGCCGAAGGAGAAGAACCTCTTCTGGGTAGGTATGGAATGGGGCGAAGGATTCATCCAATGGGAGCCTCTTGCTTTCTTGGCTGCTATCGTTTTGCTATGCGCAATGTTCATCCTTTGCCGCATGCTTCAGAGCAGAATTATAGATAAGGAGATTTCCCGCACCAAAGTTACCCGTCTGAAACGTGTGACCGACTACTCCTTCCTTGAGCGTTTCGGGCAGATAGGCGAATACATGCGCCTCGAGCTCAAGCTTCTCACTCGCAACAAGGTGCCACGCACTCAAGTGCGCACGGGGCTTGTGCTTATGATAATGTTTAGCGTCATGCTGGCATTCACCGATACCTACGACAACGAATTCATGCGATATTTCATTGCCGTATACAACTTCTCCGTTCTCGGCATCATGGTGCTGTCGCAATGCATGATGTTCGAGGGCAACTACCTCGACGGGCTCATGAGCCGCAAACAAAACATTCTGTCGCTGCTGAAGGCAAAGTATTACGTACAATGCATCGCCCTCCTCATCCCGCTGCTCATCATGATAGCCCCCGTTGTGCAAGGGAAACTCTCCCCGCTCGACGTGCTCGCCTGCCTGTTCCTCACTTCCGGATTCGTTTTCTTCATCATGTTCCAACTTGCAGTTTATAACAAAAGTACGATGAATCTGAATCAGAAGGTAATGGGGCGCAACAGCAGCAACAACTGGCTGCAGACAGCATTCATCATGGTTTGCTTCTTCCTGCCCGTCTTCCTCATTATGGCTATCAACGCCATCAGCCCTAATTCCACTATCTCAACGTGGACAATCTTCGCTATCGGCCTCATTATGACGCTGATACACCCCCTTTGGCTGCGCAACGTCTACAACCGATTCATGAAACGGCGCTACGCCAACATGGACGGATTCCGCCAGTCGCGCAACAATTAACAAACACTACAAATCTGACAATCCAACATCCACACCATAAACGTACATCCTATGACAATCACGATTGATAACCTCAAGAAGCGCTTCGGCGACACCGTTGCAGCTGACATCAACAGCTACCTCATCCACTCGGGCGACATGATAGGACTTGTCGGCAACAACGGAGCAGGAAAGACCACACTTTTCCGCCTTATCCTCGACTTGCTGAAAGCCGACGAGGGGCGCGTGTTGATTGACGACGTTGACGTCACAACCACCGAAGATTGGAAGAAAAACACGGGCGCCTTCATCGACGACAGCTTCCTCATCGACTACCTCACTCCCGACGAGTATTTCCATTTCCTCGGGCGCATCTACGGACTTAAAAAAGAGGAGGTTGACGCGCGCCTTGAGAAATTCCGCACCTTCTTCAACGGGGAGATTCTCGGAGAGAAGAAGTACATCCGCGACTACTCTATGGGAAACAAGCAGAAGATAGGCATCGTGAGCGCTATGCTCCACAAGCCCTCGCTGCTCATCCTCGACGAGCCGTTCAACTTTCTCGACCCGTCCTCTCAATCTCTCATCAAGCACCTTCTTGAAGAATACAACAAGGAAACCCACGCAACGGTGCTCATTTCCTCGCACAACCTCAACCACACGGTAGAGGTATGTCCTCGAATTGCGCTACTCGAGCATGGGGTTATCATTCGCGATATCAACAACATCGACCATACAGCCGAATCGGAGTTGGAGTCTTACTTCGACGTATCCGACACTCCTCAGCAGATTGCTACCGAAGAGCCTGAGCCGACAGCAGAGGATGCAGCAGAGCCTGCTCCCGAGGCAACAGCCGAAGCCGAAAACGAAGCTGACGCTGTGAACAAAGACTGACGAAATATCGAGAACAAATAAAATTTTTTGGAGAACAAATATCGCCGTATCGAGAAGGAAAAAAAATTTATTTAGAAAGAAAAATATTTTTTTCACAAAGCATAAATCTCTAATACCTATGATTACATTCCGACTTCAATACTTCACCCATTGGGGCGAGAATCTTGTCATCCGTCTTGAGGGACAAGAACACATTATGGACAACGACGGGCAAGGAAACTGGTACATCACCCTGCCCGTTCCGCAGAGCAAAAGCATAGCCTACACCTATGCCGTGATAGAAAACGGGAAGGAAACCCGTCATGAATGGCGCGAGCACACGCAAGAGTTGCCCTCGGGCACCGATGCGATGATTTTCAACGACAGCTGGATTGACCGCCCCGCGGCACCCTTCTATGCCGAAGAATTCTCGCACATCGTGGGCGCCGATAAGGTAAGTCGCTGGCGCGGAGCAGGCGTCGCAATACCCGTTTTCTCACTCCGAAGCAAGAAGAGCTTCGGCATCGGAGAGTTTGCCGACATCCCCCTCCTCGTCGACTGGGCTGAAAAGACAGGCATGAGCGTCATCCAGCTGCTGCCAATCAACGACACCACGATGACAGGCACGTGGAAGGATTCCTATCCCTACAACGCCAACTCCACCTTTGCCCTCCATCCCGCTTACATCAGGCTCGAAACCGTCGGACATCTCTCCGACAAGCAGAAGATGAAGGCTTTCGCCGAACTGCAGAAGGAGCTGAATGCCCTTCCTCAGCTTGACTACGAGCGCGTTACCAAAGCCAAGTGGGAATACTTGCGTCTCATCTACGCCGAGAAGGGGGCCAAGACGCTCTCCTCTCCCTCGTTCCGCCAATTCTTCGAGACAAACGCCTACTGGCTTCGTCCCTACTCCGTATTCTGTTTCCTGCGCGACAAGTTCGGCACACCCGACTTCAAGAAGTGGAAAGGAGTGAAATACAGCGAGTCGCTCATCGACAGCATGGCTCCCACAGCAAGCGAGTTCAAGGCTCCCCTCGCTCCCGAGAAGGCCGACGTCGCATTCCACATGTTCATCCAATTCCACCTACACACCCAGCTGAAGAAATCAGTTGACTACGCTCACGCTCACGGAGTGGTGCTGAAGGGCGATATTCCCATCGGCATCAGCCGCACAAGCGTGGATGCGTGGGCTTATCCGCATCTCTTCCACATGAACGGGCAGGCGGGAGCTCCCCCCGACGCTTTTGCTGCCGACGGGCAGAACTGGGGCTTCCCCACCTACGACTGGAAGGCTATGGAGAAAGAAGAATATCGATGGTTCCGTCATCGTTTCCAGAAGATGAGCGACTATTTCGACGCCTACCGCATCGACCATCTGCTGGGCTTCTTCCGCATCTGGGAAATCCCCACTCGCTACAAGTCGGGCTTGCTGGGACATTTCAATCCTGCTATGCCCTACTCGGCAGAGGAAATTTGCAACCGACTCGCGCTTTCTAAAGAGGAGTTGGAGGCTCTCTCAACGCTCAACGTCAATCACAAGCCAGAAACCGACGTTCTTTTCGTACAGGACGAGTATCGGGCTGGGTACTTCCATCCTCGCATCTCCGGCAATCAGGCGCCTTGCTTCAGTCAACTGAACGATTGGCAGCAGAAACAGTACGAGCAGTTACACGAGGAGTTCTTCTATCATCGTCACAATGACTTCTGGGCAGCAAAGGCTATGGAGAAACTGCCTGCGCTCATCGATGCTACCGACATGCTTGTGTGTGGTGAAGACTTGGGCATGATACCAGCTTGCGTGCCTTCCGTGATGCAGCGTCTCAGCATACTAAGCCTCGAGATTCAGCAGATGCCCAAAGATGTGGGTGTTACCTTTGGTGACCCCTCGAAGTATCCCTATGACAGCGTTTGCACAACCTCGTCGCACGATATGTCAAACATCCGAGCCTGGTGGGAGGAAGACAGAGAACTCACGCAAAAGTATTGGGAACAGATGTTGCATCGCACGGGAGAGGCACCCGCTGTCTGCGAGCCTTGGATTTGCAAAGAAATCATCCACGCTCACATGACCAGTCCGTCCATGCTTGCTATCCTTCCTCTTCAGGATTGGCTGGGAATTGATGCAACGCTCCGTTACGCCAACCCAGCAGAGGAACGCATCAACGTGCCTTCAAATCCCGACAACTATTGGCGCTATCGCATGCACCTCACTCTTGAGCAACTCAACGCTGCTGACGCCTTCAACGATGAAGTGAGGGAACTTGCATGCCGTCCACAAGAGTAGAAAAGTCAAGAGACAGCTATCCACAATGATTCCTCACTCGGTTTTAAGGTCCTCGTTAGTGCCTGTTGTCACAGGTCTTTCGGTAGCAGCTACGCTAACCGGATGTGCTGCCAAAGCAGGCACATCCGAGGAAAAGTCGAAGCCCATGAATATCCTCTATATCATGTGCGACGACCACTCTTACCAAACCATCAGCGCCTATGACCAGCGATTCATCCACACACCCAACATCGACCGAATCGCTGCAGACGGAGTAAGGTTCACGAATAGCTTTGTAGCAAACTCATTGAGCGGCCCAAGCCGAGCCTGTATGCTCACAGGCAAGCATAGTCACTCCAACGGCTTCACCGACAACACGGTAACGTTTGACGGTAGCCAACAGACCTTTCCAAAACTGCTGCAGAAGGCGGGCTACGAGACTGCAATGATTGGCAAGTGGCACCTTGTCAGCCAGCCCACAGGCTTCGACTACTGGGACATCCTCATCGGGCAAGGTATGTACTACAATCCCGAGTTCATCTGCAACGGGCAGAAGGTGACGCGCGAGGGATACGCAACAAACATCACCACAGACTTGGCCCTCGACTGGCTTGAGAACAAGCACGACAAAAGCAAGCCCTTCTGTTTGTTGCTTCACCACAAGGCTCCACACCGAACATGGATGCCCGACAGCTGCGACATGGAGCTATTTAGCGATGTCTACTATCCGCTGCCAGAAACTTTTTGGGATGATTACGCTGGACGTCCCGCAGCTGCGGCTCAGGAGATGCATATCCTTCACGATATGGATCTCGTGTACGACCTGAAGCTAGCAGACAAGGAGCATGAGATTCACGGGGGAGGGCTTGAAGATTGGGGACGGACAATGTACTCCACACTCTTGAGTCCTAATCAGAAAGCGTTTTGGGACAAGCACTACGATCCTGTCATCAAGTCGTTCAAAGATAGTTTCCTGCTCGCTGCGCCCAATGGAAAAGAAACCGTTATGTCACGTGCTAACGGGAGCATGATGGCTGATGCTCATCGCCTTGCTAAGTGGAAATACAACCAATACATGCGCGACTATCTGCGCGTCATCACATCCATCGATCGCAACGTAGGGCGCGTTCTCGACTATCTTGACGAGAAAGGGCTACTTGACAATACACTTATTGTGTATACCTCTGATCAAGGATTCTATATGGGCGAACATGGGTGGTTCGACAAACGTTTCATGTATGAAGAGTCATTCCGCACCCCTCTGCTGATGCGTCTTCCCGGAGGCATGAAGGGCGACATCAATGAGTTGGTTCAAAACATCGATTACGCTCCCACGTTCCTTGAGCTCGCAGGTGTTCCCGTTCCCGATGACATTCAGGGCGAATCGCTACTCCCGCTACTTAAGGGCAAACATCCAGCACGTTGGCGTAAGGCTCTCTACTATCATTACTACGAATATCCTGCCGAGCATGCTGTCAGACGCCACTACGGTATCCGCGACAAGCGCTATAAGCTCATTCACTTTTACCCTTCATCGCTTGACGGAGTTGACAACAAAAACGGATCTGACGACATCGACTGCTGGGAGTTATATGACTTGAAGAACGATCCCTCTGAACTTCACAACATCTATGGGAAGAAAGGAACAGAAGGCACTACGCGGCGTTTGTTGAAAGCACTCCACAAACTGCAAGTTCAGTACGACGCTCCCGAACTCCACACGAAGGAGAATCCTTGATATGAGGCAACTGACATTAGCACTAGAGTAAACCAAAGAGTATTTAATCCCTAATAACCCTCCCTGCTTGCCCACAGTTCTACCCTTCTCCGCTGCTCAAAAACTCACACGCCCTGCTAACTTCGCCACGTTGGTGAAGCCTGTAGGCTCTGCGTGTAATCTGCATTGTGCTTATTGCTACTATCTTGATAAGGCCGAACTCTACAATCGACACACTCCGCGCATGAGCAGCGAGATACTCGAGGAGTATATCCGACAATACATCAAGTCCGTCCAGGCGCCTGTAGTCACGTTCTGCTGGCACGGGGGCGAGCCTCTGCTTGCCGGACTTCCTTTCTACCGAGAGGCAATAGAACTGCAAAATAAGTATAAGGGAGAGAAGCAGATAGAGAACACGCTGCAGACAAACGGCACTCTCATTGACTCGGAATGGTGTTCCTTCTTCCGCGACAACCATTTTCTCGTGGGGCTCTCGCTCGATGGTCCTCGTGACATTCACGATGCCTTCCGACTCGATAAAGGTGGGCATCCTACTTTCGAACGCGTGTTACACGCAGCGCAGCTGATGGCTACTCAACAGGTAGAGTTCAACATCCTCTGTACCGTCAATGCTCGCTCTGCTGGACGAGGCATAGAGGTTTACCGCTTTCTGCGCAACCTCTCACCCTTCATCCAATTCCTTCCCGTATTGGAGCATGTCGACTCAGAGAGGCGCATAGTGCCCCCCGGAACAGAAGGTTCTGTCCCAACGCCCTACTCTATTAGTGCCGCTGAGTGGGGTGAGTTCATTTGCAGCGTCTACGATGAATGGGTGCGAAATGATGTGGGACGCATCTTTGTCCAACTGTTCGACATCACTCTTGCCCAATGGTGCGGCTTACCTTCCACTCTCTGTGCTTTTTGCGAGACGTGCGGTGACGGGTTGGCTGTGGAGCACAACGGCGATGTCTATAGCTGCGACCATTTCGTCTATCCCTCTCATCGCTTGGGCAATCTGTTAACGACTCCCTTGCGTGAGTTGTGGAGCGACAAGCGCCATTTCCGTTTCGGTGCCGATAAATATGAAGGTCTTCCAGGTGTGTGCCTCCATTGTCGTTATCTGTTTCTTTGTCACGGAGAGTGTCCCAAGCACCGCTTTGCCGTATCGGGCAAGGGCGAGAAAGGACTCAACAGCCTCTGCAAGGGCTACAAGCAGTTTTTCCAGCACACCGAGAATGATATGAAGCGCATGCGCCAACTGCTGTCGCAAGACCTTCCTCCCGCCCTTATCATGCAGTCCCATAAATCCTAAAACTTTCCTCCCTTCATATTATTCCTTCTTGGGAGAGAATCTCCCAAGCCTTTGAGAGAACTTCTCCCAAGAAAGAATAATCAGTTTTCGAGAAGGAAAAAATCAATATAGAAAAAGGAGATTCATAAGAGGATACTGATAAGGCTATCTTCTTCATGATGTAAAGGAGATATTTATCCAACTCATTTATACTCTCGCACAAATTGAAAACAAAAGGAAATTTGGATATACGAATATTGAAACTTGATAGTATTTTTTCAACAGTAAAGGAAAGCTAAACTTGAATTATCAAAACATTTTTTAATTGACCCTTCATTCTACCATAAATTTATTTTTTTTAACATTAGAATTACATCTTTTCTGTCATTCTTGTGTCATATAAACAAAAAGACGAAGCATGAAAAGAGCTGACACCGCTGGAAAGTGCGTCGAAGTAGATCGACTGATCAAAGCAGAGCGTATGGATCTCCTCGGCTATGCTTGTTATCGACTAGGAAACATGGAAGATGCTGAAGATGCCGTTCAGGATGTCTGCTTCCGTCTCCATCTACGACTGAAAGAAAATGATCCTGAAGTAATCAACCCAAAAGCATATCTTTACCGTTCGTTAGCTAATCTCTGTATTAGGCGCAAACAAGAGAAAACGAATTTCGTACCCTACCCACCAGACAAACTACCCGAATTAATCGAGACAGAAGCTGAAGACTTTGAACACGAGTATCAACGCATCGACCTTCTTTTGGCAGAAATACCCGAAGAACAAGCCGATGTTATCCGACTGAGATTCTATGGGAACAAGAGTTTCAAAGAGATAGCTGATATTCTTGGACTTCCGCTTACTACTGTTAAGTCTCGATTCTTATATGGACTGGAAAAGATGAAACGAAAACTGCATATTTCCTAACATGTATCACCCTTAAATTATACTATCACAATGAACTGCAAAGAGTTTAGATTAAAAGTAACCGACCTATTTGATACGCAGGTCAATCCTCATACAAAAGCCGAGTGCGAACAACATATGGCCGAATGTGCCCAATGCAGGGACTATTACAACGGACTGACAGCTGTAACAAAACAGCTACAACCCAGATATATACTAAAGGGATTCATAGACACAAACACTATAAGAATTCAGGAGGAAAAGACAACAAGAAATCCGTCTTCTCGGCGTTGGATGAAAGTCGCTGCTATGTTCGGAGGGATCATTCTTATAGGAGGAATTTCTTTGGCTGCCATCCATTTTGCTCAGAAACGACCAACGTTGTCTCCGCCTTCCGAAACCGTGTCCGTTCATTTCACAAACGTCAGACTCGACAGTGTTCTTTCCGTTGTGGGCAAGCATTATAGACATACGGTAGTTTTCCGAGATAATGAACCACGCCAAGTGCAACTCATCATGACGTGGAATCCTGATGCAACGCTTACTGAATTCATTAACCGATTGAATTCATTCGACGGTCTTCATATAGACATCCATCACGACACCATTTTTGTAACAAAAACTAATGAGGGGAATGAAAAATGAAACGCTTGATATTACTTCTACTTGTTGCAATAACTCTGAATAATAATGCACAAATTACCCACAACTTCTATAAAACACCACTTCTCGAAGCCCTACAAACTATCAATCAGGAGCAAACAGAATACTCCATCGATATCTTAACAGATGGATTAGACGGTTTACAGATTTCAACCCAAGTGAAAAATCAAACTGTTCCTAATGCCATCAGGAAGATTTGTAAAGGACAACCTGTAAAAGTAACATCACAGGGAAAGACCATCACTGTACAGGCTCGCAGAAAACTGCGGGATTTACAACGGGAGATCAGATTAACTGGTAAGGTAGAAGACGGTTTCCTGCAGATTCCACTGCCCGAGGCAAGGGTATCTGTATTAACAAAAGATAGCACGGTAGTTGTAGACTCTGCCTCAATGACGCGTGTCTATGGAGCAAACATGCGTCTTATCGGAGCTTACTATGTTGCTTTAGTAAACGGAGGCGAGAAGGAGTACCTTGTCCGTGCACAAATGAAAGGCTACGATGACGTCTGGCAGCGAGTGCCCATCACCAACCTCACGAAAGAAGAAGTAACCATACCTACATTGAAGATGCACCGAATGCGAAAAGTGGATCTTGATGAGGTGGTTGTGACAGCAACTAGAATTAAATTCTTCTATCGCGGCGACACTCTCATCTACGATGCCACCGCATTTCGTATGCCAGAAGGCTCTATGCTTGATGACCTCATCCGCCAACTACCAGGTGTAACGATGAATAATGACGGTGAAATCTTTGTCAATGGACGCAAAATCGATGAATTGCTGCTGGGTTCCCGCTCATTCTTCGGGGGTAACAAAAAGGTACTTATGCAAAATCTGCCCTACTATACTGTCAAGCACCTGAAAGTCTATGAAAAGCAGACAGATATGAGCGAAGCGCTTGGCTACGATGTGGAACCCCGCAAATATGTTATGGATGTCAACCTTAAAGAGGAGTACAGCAAGGGCTACATCGCCAACGTGGAGGCCGCCGCAGGAACAGAGAACCGCTGGCTTGGCCGCGCCTTTGCCCTCCGCTTCACAGATAGGACGCGACTAACACTACTCGGCAACGCCAACAACGTGAATGAGACGCGTCACATCGGAGAGTCTGGACACTGGACACCCAATAACATGCCACGCTCGATAATGACCACTCACAGTGCAGCCGCTGAAATAGCTTATTATGCCAAAGGAGACAAGCTGAAAGAAACGCTTCGAGCCGAGTTCACTTCACAAACCGACGAACAGACTTTGCGCCAGCGTCGCGAACAGTTCCTTTCAAGCAGCACACCCACCTCGCTTACCCAATCTTTCAGCCGACAGGGCAATCGACGGCTGAGCCTGCACAATAATTTAACCCTGAAGAATCCCACATGGATCTATAATGAGGCCGTATTCGAATATGTCCAGCGCGACGGCTCGTCCCGTTCTGACTTCGAACAGTGGGATGACAGCCTGACAGCAACACTTCGCTCCGCCGGCATAAACAAAGGCACGACTTGGCGAGGCTATGTGAATGTACAGGGCGCTTTCAACATAGGAAAAAACCAGCGCATGACATTCTTTACCATCGTGGAGCACAACGAGGAAGCGTTACAACAATCCACCGCATACAAACAAACTCTCTTTTCTCAGGGGCAGGTAACGAGAAACCTTTACAACGCAGATGACATCAGCAATCGTAAGACTTGGGGAACGGCAAACATTTCCTACAAAAGAGAACTGGGCAATAGGTTCAACTTTTTTATCAGTGAGAGCGTGTCCTCCACGTCCGAACGCAAACACGACTACCTCTATCATCCCGACACATTGTTGCTCGTCTCGCAATTGGATGCTCTCGCTGCTATCACCGACCCACGCAATTCCTATAACAGCTACGGTCAGATTACCCAAAACTCCATTGGCGCAAGTCTCTACAGGACGGACACCTATCGTTATTCCGACGACAACCCCTTTACGATTCAATACGATCGATTTAAAATCGGCATCAGCGCCCCTGTTCGTCAAGAACGACTGAGCTACCAGCGCGGCGCACTTGACACGCTGGCCAGTCAGACCACCTTATTCCTCAATGCCTCAGCAAGTTTCCGCATCATGACACGAGACGGCAAGCATGATATCCGTTTCAATGTCAGCCACGACCGCCAAGCTGCAAGCCTGATGGACCGCATCACCTTCCGGGATGACAGCCAGCCCCTCGTCGTTAAACTCGGGAATCCTAATCTCAACGGACAGGTCACGTCGAAGCTTTCCGGAAACTTCTACCCTGGCTATGCAAACCAACAACGATATCACCTAAGTATCTCGTTCGACTATCACCACCGCGACGTGGCTCAAGCCGTCACCTATGCTCCCGTTACTGGCGTCTATACCTACCAGCCCATGAATGTTTACGGTGCCTACACCGCAAGCACTGCCCTCTACTTCATTCGTACCTTCGGCGAGAAGCGATTTTGGACAATGTCAACCAGTGCCGATGCCAGCCTGCACCACGACAAAGACCACGCCATGCTGGCAGGTGAAACTGAGAGTCACGTGAATACTGTGAACACACTTACCCTTCACGACGAATCTTTTATCCAATACGAACGCAGCACACTTAACCTTCGTGCAACTGGTGATTTCAGCTGGCGGCACAGCGAAGGGCGTATGTTTGACTTTGCCGTACTCAATGTCCTTGATTATCGTTACGGCCTCACAGCCCGCTATACATTGCCGAAGATCAATACCACGCTAGCAGCAGACGCCACAATGTACAGCCGTCGCGGCTATGGAAGCACCGAACTGAATTCTGACGACTTTCTGCTTAATGCCTCTATCAGCCAGCCGTTCCTGAAAGACCGACTCATTGCTAGGCTTGAGTCTTTTGATCTCCTTCACCAGCTCAACACCACGCAGTACATGGTCAACGCCCAAGGACGCATTGAAACGTGGTATCGTTCCCTCCCTCACTACGTCATGCTGCATCTTATTTGGCATTTTAACAAGAATCCAAAGAAGAAATAGAAGTCATGCTGAAAACAAAAAAAGGAGCGCAATTATTGCGCTCCTTTTTTTCCTGCAATGAATTTTGACGTTGTTTTTAGCTTTATTTCACTATAGCTAAACTTTGAGACTTTTTTGTTTAACAATAATTCCTTAGAGTTTAACTTCACGACTTTATAGTTAAACCATATCATAAGGCACAAAAAACAAGAAAAACGAGAAAAAAATTTCATCTCGTTTTCTTTTTTCATATCAAATGTGTACCTTCGCCAAATTAAAACAAAAAATATTTTTCTAAACCTATGAAAAGCAAATATAAGCTGCCACAAGACGGAGGCCTCATCACCGCCGGAGTTCCCAGCGACATCATCTGCCGCTATGAAAAAGTGCCCACACAAGTTTTTCCCGATGAATACGACGGAGTACTCTACGTCGCCGACAAGATAGTCGAAGCTATCAAAGCGCACGAAGCCCTGCACCCCGACAGGCTTTTTGTTCTCGGCCTCGCCACAGGACGCACACCCTTAGGACTTTACAGCGAGCTTGCTGCACGATATAAAAGAGGAGAAGTAAGTTTCCGCCACGTGGAAGCCTACACGCTCGACGAGTTCTACCCCATCTCTCCTGGACACCATCAGAGCCGCAGCTATCGTCTGCACGAGGACTTCATTAACGAAGTCGACATCGACCCGCGAAACGTACATATCCCCGATGGCACCATCCCCGCTGAATCTGTCTCGGAATATTGTCGGCACTACGGGCATGAAGCCAAGACCAAGATGGACCTCATGATAATGGGCGTAGGCGAACAAGGACAGCTCGGATTCAATGAACCCGGCTCCTATGCCAAATCGAAGACACGTCTCGTACAGCTAAGCTATCACTCGGTGAAATCGCAGATGAAATTCTTCTCCTCTGTGAAGGAAGTGCCCAAGATGGCTATCACAATGGGTATCGACACCATCATGTGTGCCAAGCGCATCATCCTCATGGCGTGGGGCGAAGATAAAGCAACCGTTGTCAAGCAAATCGTTGAAGGCGAAGTCAGCGAGAATGTGCCTGCCTCCATTCTTCAGGAACATCCCGATATTGAAGTCGTGGTTGACGAGTTCGCTGCCGGTGAGCTCGCTCGCATACAGACTCCCTGGCTTGTGGGCCCTTGCGACTGGACACGCAAACTCATCCGCAAAGCTGTCATCTGGCTCAGCGACACCGTACAGAAGCCCATCTTGAAGCTCACTCTTCAAGACTACCTCCAGCACTCTCTTATTGAGATGCTCGACAAGTTGGGAAAAAGCTTCGACCTTGTCAACATTGAAGTGTTCAACGACCTACAGCATACCATAAGCGGATGGCCGGGAGGAAAGCCCAATGCCGACGACTCAACACGCCCCGTAAGCTCTAAGCCCTACCCCAAGCGCGTTCTTATCTTCTCACCCCATCCCGACGACGATGTCATCTCGATGGGAGGCACCTTCTGCCGACTCATCGAGCAGAAGCACGATGTGCACGTCGCCTATGAGACAAGCGGAAACGTAGCCGTGTATGACGACGTCGTCATCCAAAATCTCGATACCGCTCGTGAAATAGGGCTCGGCGACCGTGTAGAGGAAATCCGCAATCTCATACAGAATAAAGTGGAAGGACAGCCCGAGCCGCGTGAGCTGCTTAACATCAAGGGTGCCATCCGTCGTGCCGAAGCACGCGCTGCCGACCGTAGCATAGGGCTTAACGACCGAACGAATGTGCACTTCCTTAACCTGCCCTTCTACGAGAGCGGCACCATCAAGAAAGGCGAGTTGGGAGAACGAGATATTAACATTGTCGTTGAGCTTCTGCGTACCATCAAACCACACCAGATTTACGCTGCCGGCGACCTCTCCGACCCTCACGGTACCCATCGTGTCTGCATCGAGGCAGTGCTGGGCGCTATGGAGGTAGTGAAAGACGATGACTGGGCAAAGGAGTGCCACATCTGGCTCTATCGCGGAGCCTGGCAAGAGTGGGAACTCGGCATGATAGATATGGCCGTACCCCTCAGTCCCGATGAGTTGGTAAAGAAGCGTCATGCTATCTTCCGCCATCTCTCGCAGAAAGACATCGTGCCCTTCCCGGGAGAAGACCAGCGCGAGTTCTGGCAGAGAGCAGAAGAGCGTACGCAGCATACAGCCAAGCACTTCGACCAGCTTGGCCTGCCTGAGTATCAGGCCATTGAGGTATTTGTGCGCATGAAATAAATATCCATTTTCGGCAATAAGGTGAACGGGACAAACAGTCCCGCTCACCTACAAACCGAGCCATTCGATTCTTCCGACAATTACGAATCACCGAATCTGCATTTACCCGACACACACTCCGCTCCATGAAACGTTACCCCTATCGGGAGGTCAACACAATAGAGTCTCTCCCCGAGCCCGCCACAGGCACCAATATGATTGTACACTATGTGTTCCAGTACATCGACTTCAACGAGGTTCCCTGGTATGCCGACGACAACACCTTCATCGACTGCTGCTTTCTCGGCTGTACGTTGGTGCCAGGAATGGACCGCCGTTTCGAGTCGTGTCTCGTGCTACCTCGTATGAACATGCTCTATCGCGCCTTCGTCAGCGAACTCTACACTGGAGACTCTCTCTATGAAGGTTTCGACCCTGAACATGAGGAAACCTTTGACACTTGCTTCGACACACGAGTGTATAACGACTACCTTGATGGCGGAAAACGCTGTGACGACATCCGCATCACTCTTGCACGCGCCCTACACGACCATTCCATCAGCGATGCAATGAACGACTTCCTCGAGCACTACAACCCACGCGACGTGGTAGCTATCATGGGAGGGCACAACCTACTCCGCACCGATCATTTCTTTGAGAACATCGTGCGCATCAGCAAGGCTCTCACCGAGCGAGGCAAGCTCATGGTATCGGGAGGAGGTCCTGGAGCAATGGAAGCCACCCATCTCGGTGCTTGGCTTGCCGGCAAGCCAGACGACACCGTTGATGATGCCCTTCAGATGCTCTCCTCAGCGCCTGCTTACCGCGATAGCCATTGGCTGCAGACAGCCTTCCAAGTACGAGCCAAGTATCCGCAGTCACGCTATCACAGTCTCGGAGTCCCCACTTGGCTCTACGGTCATGAACCCTCCACACCTTTCGCTACCGAGATTGCTAAATACTTTGAGAACGCTATACGCGAAGATAACCTCCTCGCTATCGGAGCCGGAGGAATCATTTATACTCCAGGTGCTGCCGGAACCTTGCAAGAAGTGTTCCAAGACGCCGCGCAAAACCACTACGAGACCGTCGGCGACCCCAGCCCAATGGTCTTCTTCGGCATTGACTACTACACCCACGAGGTGCCCATCTATCCCCTTCTCCAAGACCTTCTGCAACGAGGCAAATACCAAAACCTCATGCTCTCTATCACCGACAGCCCACAAGAAGTCATAGACATACTGATGGAAGAGAACTGAGAAACACCTATGTAGATTATTTCAGCAACTCATCAACCAGATGATTATTTGAATGGGCAGCGCATAATTGCTCCTCAAAGAGGAGTCGCTATCAAGAATGGGAAGAAAATTTTCATAAAAGAACATTAATTTTTTTGGCTTGAGGATATCCCCAAAGACGGATATCCTCCATTATCAGAAGCCTTCCGAAGGGAGACTAAACGAAAAAGTCCACCCAACATCTATTTTCAAAAATATGAAAAAAAACCTTTACATTTTAACCTTCATGCTAGCAACTGTTGTTGCGCTGACGAGCTGTACCAGCAAAGAAGAGAAAGCCCTCACGGCAGCTATCCAGTCGAAGCAGACAGCACGTCTACGCCAATTCATCAAAGAGTGCCCAGCCGAAAAGGCTCAGTGGATTGACAGCGCTAAAGTGGTGCTTGCCGAATGGGAACAAGACTCTGCTGACTATTACGAACTCAAGCAAATAAAGGATGTAGTAGAGCGCGCCGGCGCCGAAATCACCTATATGGATCACCACATCATGGGGCTCTATATTGACAGCGTCTACTCCATGTATGCCACCGATGGTCCAGAGGCCGATGCAATCATAGCGCGGCGCGAAGCAATCAACCAACATCTGGAGCCTTTCCGCAAAAAGATGAAAGACATCGTCTTCTACAAGACGGAAGGCGACAACTGGCGACACATCATCACGCTTGATCTTCCCGATGAGGAAGGAAAAGGACGAGGGATGTACCTCTACCTGCCCACCAATGCCAACTGGGCATTTCTCGGCAGAAAAGAGAACTTCACTTACTCTATCAACCTCGAAGACTTCAACGACGACGACATCTCCTGTCGTTGGGACGACGGTAACGGCCTCTTCATCATCGAGCTCTACAACGACAAATCGCTCTACTTGACTAATCAGGGAGAACTGCGAGGTTTCATGGGCGAGAGAGACCCCGAGACCTATCACGCCGTCTTCCCTACTAAAGAAGACTAATACACATCGGGTGACATCGGTAGTCGAACAAGGATGTCCACAAAGCTCAGAAACCTGACATAAGAGCGTTGACACCGATGCCGATCTCGCTTGTTTGAATGATTTGCAAACTTCAGTTCCTATAGTTTTCTCTTCATTCTCTATCTACGCTTCCCTTATATAGCAAGAGCCAGCAGAGAAAAGCCGGCTCTTGCTCAAAGTTTAGCTGCACACTTGGTTAGCTGCCTAGTATGATGCTCACAAGGGCTGTGACGTCGGAAACGTTCACTTCTTTGTCGCCATTCACATCGGCAGCAGCATTTACGGTGGAGTTGCCGAGAATCATGCTCACGAGGGCTGTGACGTCACTGACGTTCACCTCGCCGTCAGCGTTCACGTCACCCTTCTTCCTCTCAGTGAAGTAGCCAGGGTCGCTGGGGCCGCCATCGATACGGGCATAGTCTCTCCCGGTATAGAGTTCACTGTACACGGTGCCTTCACCACCCATCAGGCTCGTGCAGCCCTCGAACATCGCCTCATCCCAGTTGACATTGCTCGCATCCCACGTACTGTTCACATACACCGTAGTAAGTTTTTTGCAGTAGTAGAACATGTAGCTCATGTCTTGCACCTTACTCACGTCGAAGTGGCTCAGGTCGAGCTCCTTCAGGCTGTAGCACTGGAGGAACATGCCCATCATGTCGGTGGCGCTGCTGGTGTCGAGGGTACTGAGGTCAACGGAGGTCAGGCTTTCGCAGCTGGAGAACATATAACTCATATCCTCCACTTCGCTTGTGTTGAGGTACTCCATTCCCTCTATGCTTGTCAGCGACATCATGGCGGAGAACCAGGCGTAGGTGGTGGCGGGGCGTGTGTCGGCAAACGACGGGTCGAACACGACGGTTTGGACAAACCGGCACGTCTCATCGGTATTCCAGCCGGGGTTCACACCGGATGCGTTCAGGTTATAGGTAGCGCCCGGGCGCGAGCTGCGCTGCTTGTCGCAGTAGAACGTCAGCGTCCAGTCGTCAGGGGTATACACGGCGTAGGCCTCCTTGGGTTTCACGCTGAAAACGCCTGGATTGCTCGTGCCGCCGTCGATATGGGCATATGTGTAGTCATCAAAGAAATGTTCATTTTGTGTAAACGTGTAATGCGTACCCTTCTCTCCCACTAGATTGGTGCTGTTGGTAAACATGAACATCTTGTCGTGGGCATTACTCAAATTCCAGTCGTCACCGTATATGGTGGTGAGCATCGGGCAGTCAGAAAAGATGCTGCTTATCCGACGGACATTATCGGTGGTGAAGTTGGTGACGTCGATGACTTCCACTAAATCGCAACCCGAGAACATCGACGACATATCTTCCACCTTCTTGGTGTTGAAGTGACTCACGTCGAGTTTCGTCAGCGCATTGCAACGGCTGAACATACTACCCATATCCGTCACATTACTTGTGTCGAAATTCTTTAGGTCAATGTTAGCAAGCATTTTGCAATAAGAGAACATGTCGCTCATGTCCGTCACCGCAGTTGTTGTGAAATTGCCGCAGAAGGTGAGCTCTACCAGGTTCTCGCATCCGCGAAACATGCTCCCCATGTTCGTCACTTTCCGCGTGTCGAAGTTTGTCACGTCGAGGCTTTGGAGCGACTTGCAGTTGCCGAACATGCCATGCATGCTCGTCACATTCTGCGTATCGAATCCCGACACGACAAGGCTCGTCAGGCTCTCGCAGCCATAGAACATATCGTACATCGTTGTCACATTTGAGGTGTTGAAGCTCGACAAGTTGATACTCTGGAGATTGGAACAACCTCTGAACAAACCATTCATATTGGTGACGTTGCCTGTGTCCCAGCTAGACAGGTCAAGGCTTGTCAGCGAGGAGCAACCGGCAAAGGTACCGTTAAGTTCCTTTACGTTCGATATGTTTAAGTCGTTCACATAGAGATAAGTAAGCGATGAGCAGCCACTGAACGTTTCGGTTAGGCTCTCCAACCCTGACGTGTCGAAACCGCTCAGATCAATGCTTGGTAGACTCTCACAGACAGCAAACATGTAATTTAATCCCCAAGGACCCAAGTTGCTTATATCGAAAGATCCCACATCGAGGCTCATTAGTTTTGAGCAACTCGAGAACATACTATTCATGCTGGCAACCTTTCTAGTATCAAAACCCGACACCTGCAGTTCAGTCAGCTCGCTGCATGAAGCAAACATGGAATTCATTATGGTAACGTTCTCCGTGTTGAAACTGCTCACGTCGAGCGACACCAGTTTATCGCAACTGTTGAACATATCGTTCATGTACTTCACGTTGCTCGTGTCGAAGTTTGTCAGGTCAAGACTCGTCAAATTATGGCAGTGCATAAACATAGTCCCCATGTCCGTCACCTTACTTGTGACGAAGTGGCTCAGGTCGAGGCTCGCCAGCTTGTTGCAGCTGTTGAACATACATGCCATAATGGTCACCTCGCTGGTGTTGAAGTTCTCGATACCGCTGATGTCCTCCAGATTCTCCATATTGCTGAACCAGTAATGAGTGCTTGTAGGTCGTGCTGCTGTAAATGACGTGTCGAACACCACGTGAGTAACGTTTTCTCTAACATCGAACCATGCGGGTAAGTCGTATTCCGTATTCAGGTTGTAGACGACTCCTGGGCGCGAAAGGCGCTGCTTGTCATAGTAGAAGGTCAGTGTACCGTCGGCATACACGGCATACGGCTCAGCCGGAGCCTCGGTGAAATAGCCCGGATGGCTCGTGCCACCGTCGATTTGCGCATAGGTCTTATCGATGAAATTTGCGTCGTACGGCGTGCCGTTGCCACCTTTGAGTTTGTCACAGTTTTTAAACATGTCCACGGATGCGTTCACATGATTCGTGTTCCATCCGCTGCCTACATAGACAGTGGTGAGGGCATAGCAGTTGCGAAACATTTGTGTCATGTTGGTGACATTGGCAGTATTCCAGCTACCCAGGTTAACAATGGAGAGATGAGTGCAAAGGTTGAACATGTTGCTCATGTCGATAACGTTGGAGGTATTCCATCCGCTCACGTTAAGTTCCGTGAGGGCAATGCAGTCATAGAAAGCGGTAGCCATGTCGGTGACGTTACTTGTGTTCCAGCCGCTCAGGTCGCCAACACTAGTGAGAGCGAGACAATTTTGGAACATGCAACGTATGCTGGTGACCTTGGCGGTGTTGAAACCGCTCAGGTCGAGGCTAGTAAGTTTTTTGCAGCCAGAGAACATTGAGTACATGTTAAGTACTTCGCTGGTGTTCAAATACTGGATGCCCGTGACAGAAGTCAGATTGATCATATTACAAAACCAATTGAATGTGCTTGTGGGGCGTGCTTCTGCAAACGATGAATCGAAAATCACTGTGGTAACATCGGAACGGTAAGTGTACCAATCTGGTTGAATCTCACCTGCATTCATGTCAAAGGTTAAGCCCGTATGGGATGATCTATTCGAATCGTAGTAAAATGTGAGTGTTCCTTCGGAGGAGTTGAGCACGGCGTAAGCCTCTTGGGCCGACAACTTGGCTGTGCCCAGCGTCACGAGGGCAAGCATCAGGGTGATAATTCTCTGTTTCATATTGGGTTATGTAATTTATGATTCAGACTTGGTTTTCAACAGGTTCTTTTGGTTGTAAAGGTAATGGTTCTTTAAAATATTTCAAAACTCTTTGGTAACTTTTTTATGTAAAGGCAATGAAAAACCTACTTATTTTCTACGCGGAACTCACCGTGTTGCTGGGGAGAAGGGCTTCGCTACAAGCGCAATTGACGCTTGCATAAAAGCACGAAAGAGGAAGAAAAAGAAGGCTGCCTTCGTCGAAAAGGCAGCCTTCAGAATTTTTTTCAGATTACCCGTTAATGGGAAACGTATCAGTTACCCAGAATGATGCTCACGAGGGCAGTGACGTCGGAAACATTCACGCTGGTGTCGCTGTTCACGTCGGCTGCGGCGTTATGCGGCGTGTTACCGAGAATCATGCTCACGAGCATGGTGACGTCGGAGACGTTCACAGCACCGTCCTTGTTCACGTCGCCCTTCAGGAAGGTAAGCTTCTCCGTGAAGTAGCCGGGATTGTTAGTGCCGCCATCAATGTGGGCGTACCCAGCATCCACGTGGCTGCCATCGTATATTGTGCCCTTGCCACCCACAAGGCTGGTGCAGTCATAGAACATTCGTTCGGAATTAGTCACAGCATCTGTGCTCCATCCGTTACCTGCTTTGATAGTCGTCAGTGCGGAGCAGTCTTCAAACATGCTTTCCATCGTTATCACACTGCTGGTGTTCCAATTGCTTAGGTCAAGCTCGGTGAGACCGGAGCTTGCATTAAACATGACGTTCATGTACTTCACCTTAGCCGTATTAAATCCCGTCACGTCAAGGCTGGTGAGGGCTGGGCAGTAAATGAACATGCCAGCCATATCTACGACATTTTCCGTGTTGAATCCTGTCACGTCAAGGCTGGTGAGGCGTTCGCTTTCGCCGAACATAAAGCTCATACTCGTCACCTTTTCCGTATTGAACCCCGTCACGTCGATACTACGCAGGTTGAAACATTCGTAGAACATCTTGCTCATATTCGTCACATTTTCGGTGTTGAGGTACTGGATGCCCGTGACGTACGTCAGGTTCTGCATGAAGTCGAACCAGTGTGCAGTGCTGGTGGGCCGTGCATCGGCGAACGAAGAATCGAATACGACTGTAGTGGTGTTGTCTCTTGTCGTGGTATCTTGAGTCCATCCAGGCACGTCGCTACCCTCGTTCAAGTCATAGACGGTACCCGTACGTGTGCTGCACAGATCATCGTAGTAGAACGTCAATGTGGTATTGTCTGAATTATAGACAACGTAGGGCTTGACAACTAACCTTGTAAAGTAGCCGGGTTCATTGGCGTTCGGTTCACAGTCGAGGCGCGCCCAGGTCTTGTCAAGGAACGAGGTGTTGTACGCCGTGCCCTTGCTACCCTTGAGCTGGGTACATCCGGAAAACATTTGACTTGACGAGGTTACAGTTCCTGTACTCCATCCGTCGCCCGCATAGATGGTGGTCAGATTACTGCAGCCGTAGAACATACCGCTCATGTTCGTCACGCTTGCCGTGTTGAAACTGCTCAAGTCGATGGTCGTCAATCCTGTGCAACCATAGAACATGGTACCCATGTTCGTCACACTTGCCGTGTTGAAACTCCTTACGTCGAGACTAGTCAACTTGCTGCAACCACGGAACATTTGGTACATGTTCGTCACGCTTACTGTGTTAAAGCTACTAACATCAAGGTTTGTCAGCCCTGTACAATTGTAGAACATGTAACTCATGTTTGTCACCTTTTCCGTGTTGAAACTGCTCAAGTCAAGGTTCTTTAAGCCAGTGCTGGAGTTGAACATGTAGTCCATTCTCGTCACGTTGGCAGTGTTGAAGTTGCTCAAATCAAGTTCTGTTAAGCCATAGCAATGCGCAAACATGTTGTTCATATACATCACATTTTGCGTATCAAAGCCACTCACGTCAAGGCTCGTCAACGCATTGCAGCCCTGGAACATTGCGTACATGCTCGTTACGCTATGCGTGTCAAAGTTGCTTAAGTCAAGGCTAGTCAGACTTCTGCAGCAGAAGAACATGCTGCCCATTTTCTCCACTTTCTGTGTGTCGAAATGGCTTACGTCGATTGTCTTTAGGCTGTCACAATTGTAGAACATACTTTCCATGGTTGTCACCTTGGCGGTGTTGAAGCCACTTACATCAAGCGTTTTCACTTTATGGCAGCCATAGAACATACCATAGAGGTTCGTTGCATTGCCAGTTTCGAAGTTGCTCACGTCAAGGTCTGTTAGGTTGCTGCAGCCGCTGAACATGCTGCTCATTGTCGTCACCTTCTCCGTGTTGAATCCACTCACGTTGAGGTTTGTCAACTTAGCGCAGTTCTGGAATATGTAACTCATGTTCGTCACTTTCTGTGTATTGAAGTGGCTCACGTCAAGATACGTCAACAATTTGCAGCCAGAGAACATGTTTGCCATGTTAGTTACCTCGCTGGTATTGAGGTATTGGATGCCGCTGATGTCGGTGAGTGCTTCCATGCCGACGAACCAGCTGTATGTGCAGGTGGGTCGTGCTTTGGCAAAGGCAGGCATGAACACTACATTGGTTACCATAGCTCGGTTATTATACCATGCAGGATTGCTGTTGCCTGTGTTGAGCGACATGCCGCTGCGAGCGCTCTTCATACCATCGTAGTAGAAGGTGAGCTTGGTGTTGTCATCCGAGAGCACGGCATAGGGCTCGGGAGTACCCAGTGTCAGATAGCCTGGAGTTTCTGGTGCATCATCAATGCGTGCATAGGTCTTGTCTGTGGGGTTAGAACTATTGTATGTTGTGCCCTTGCCGCCCACAATCTTGGTGCAGCCAGTGAACATACTGCTGGAGGAAGTCACGGCATCCGTGTTCCAGCCGCTGCCCACGTAGACGGTTGTCAGCGCACTGCAGTTGTTGAACATGGTACCCATGTTCGTCACCTTTTCCGTGTTGAAACTGCTCAAGTCAAGGTCCTTTAAGCCAGTGCTGTTGTTGAACATGTAGTCCATTCTCGTCACGTTGGCTGTGTTGAAGTTGCTCAAATCAAGTTCTTTTAAGCCATAGCAATGTGCAAACATGTTGTGCATATACATCACGTTTTGCGTTTCAAAGCCACTCACGTCAAGGCTCGTCAACGCACCGCAACCTTGGAACATGTGGTTCATAGCCGTCACTTTGGTGGTTTTGAAGTTGCTTAAGTCAAGGCTAGTCAGACTTCTGCAGCAGAAGAACATGCTGCTCATTTTCTCCACGTTCTGTGTGTCGAAATGGCTTACGTCGATTATCTTTAGGCTGTCACAATTGGAGAACATACGTTCCATGTTTGTCACCTTGGTGGTAATAAAACCACTTACGTCAAGGCTGTCCAAGTTGTTGCTTCCATAGAACATGGCACTCATGCTCGTTACGTTGGCGGTGTTGAATCCACTCACGTCAAGAGTTGTCAGTGCCTTGCAGTTGTAGAACATACTGGACATAGTCGTCACTTTATTTGTATTAAAGCCACTAACGTTAAGATTTGTCAGGCTACTACAACCATAGAACATGTTGGTCATGCTCGTTACGTTGGCGGTGTTGAATCCACTCACGTCAAGACTCGTAATTCCGCTGCAACCATTGAACATACTACCCATGTCCGTCACGTTGCTAGTATTGAATCCGCTCACGTCAAGGCTCGTCAAGGCTTTACAACCGTTAAACATTAAGTACGTGCTCGTTAGGTTGGCGGTGTTGAAGCCACTTACGTCAAGACTTGTCATGCTGCTACAGCCATTGAACATAGAAATCATGTTTGTCACTTGTTGCGTGTCAAAGTTGCTTACGTCAAGACTCGTTAGGCTGCTACAATGATAGAACATGCCACCCATGGTCGTCACTTCACTGGTGTTAAGGCTTTGGATACCAATAATATCTTTCAAGTTGCTCATTTCGAAGAACCAGCGGAATGCACTTACGGGGCGTGCGTTGGTGAACGATGGGGCAAACACCACGTGGGCGATGTCCTCACGATTGTTGTACCAGCCTGGATTGCTAGTGCTTGTGTTCATTGCATACGTGGTGCCTTCAGTATGCGAGGCCTTTTTGGTATCGTAGTAGAAGGTAAGCGTGCTGTCGGCAGCTGTGAAGCAGGCATAGGCTTCACGCTGGGATGCATCGGTGAAGAAGCCTGGGTTGCTTGCACCGCCGTCGATGTGGGCATACCTGACACTGGCAGTGCTGTAATCTTCATATTCAGTACCAGCACCGCCTACAAGACTGGTGCAGTCGAAGAAGGTATTGTTGGCTGTCATGCCTTCCTTATACCAGTTGTTGGCAGCATAGATGGTCGTCAGCGCGGTGCATCCGTAGAACATGTAGTCCAGTGATTCCACGTTGTCGGCTGTCCAGTTGCGCAGATCGAGCTCTGTCAGACCGGTGCAGTCCCTGAACATGGCATACGCGTCATACAGGTTCTCCGTGTTCCAAGCACCCAGATTGAAGCTCTCCATGCTGCTGCAGCCGGAGAAGAGCTGGTCCATGGTCTCTACGTTCTGCGTATCCCAACCGCTTGCTCCGATACTCTTCAGATTGCTGCAGCCGTAGAACACGGCTTCCATTCTTTCTACGCGGCTGGTGTTGAAGTGGCTCAGGTCGAGGTTCACCAGCTTGCTGCAGCCGTAGAACATGCGGTCCATATACATTACGCTGTCGGTATGGAGATACTGCAAGCCTATAATCTCCGTCAGGTTCTCCATACCGTTGAACCAGAAAGCGGTAGTTGTTGGAAGTGCATTTGCAAACGACGGGTCGAACACCACGCGAGTGATGTCACCTGCATACCAACCCCAATCGGGATTAGCCTCCCACCAGCCCGTGTTCATGCTGAAAGTCTCTCCCTCACGCAGGACGCGTTGGTCGTCGTAGTAGAAGTAGAGGGTAGTGTTGTCTTCGTCGTAGAAGGTATAGGCCTCCAGCGATGTCGTGAGGTATCCCGGTTTTCCTGAGGCAGGTTCGTCTACACGGGCATACTCCTTGTCGGTGTGGCCGGTGTTGTACGCCGTGCCGTTGCCGCCTACCAGGCTGGTACAGCCGCCGAACATGTTGGAGGACATAAACACGCCTCCTGTGTCCCAGCCGCTACGCACGTAGATGGTCGTCAGGTTACTGCAGCCTTGGAACATGCCGCTCATGTCGGTTATGTGCAAGGTGACGAAGTTCGAAGCATCGAAGGTTGTCAGGGCGGTGCAGCCCGAGAACATGTTCGACATGTCGGTGACGTTCTGCGTGTCGAACGTACTTGTGTTGATTTCCGTCAGGCTGCTGCAGTTGGCAAATAGGTAGCTCATGTTCGTTACCTCGCTGGTGTACCAACTGCTCATATCGAGACTGGTCAGATTACCGCAATTGTGGAACATATAGCTCATGTCAGTCACACTGCTTGTGTTGAGATTGCTTAGATCGGTTACGTCGATCAGGTTTGTCAGATTGGCAAACCACTTGTGCGTGCTCGTGGGTAGGATGTTTCGGAAGGAACTGTTGAATACCACATGCATGATGTCGGCACTTCTCGCTGCCCATGCCTGAGTGGCTGCGCCCATGATGATGTCGTACATCACTCCTGTATTTTCTCTCGTGTCATACGCTCCGTCGTAGTAGAGGGTAAGCGTACTGTTGGCCTCGGTGAAGATGGCGTAGGCCTTGCTCTTGTTGCTCAGATAGCCGGGAGCTGCCGTGCCACCATCGATTTTGGCATAGGTCTTATCCTTCAAGTTATTGCTGTTGTACTGCGTGCCGGCGCTACCGCTAAGAACAGTACATCCATTGAACATATCGGAAGACGATGTCACATTGTCGGTGTTCCACCCGCTGCCCGCATAGATTTTTGTCAGCTTGCTGCAGTTGTAGAACATTTGGTACATGCTAGTCACACTGTGGGTGTCGAAGTTGGTCAGGTCGAGACTTGTCAGCTTATTGCAACCTCGGAACATGTAGCCCATAGTCGTCATCTCGCTGGTGTTGAGATATTCGAGTCCTGTGATGTCCGTTAGGTTGCTCATGCCTGTGAACCAGTGGTAGGAGCTTGTGGGACGGGCATCGGCAAACGACGGGTCGAACACCACGTGTTTGATAGACGAATAGATAGAATAACTTGCATACCAACCGGGATCATCTGTTCCTGTGTTCAGGAAGTATGTTTGCGTGCGGGTGTCGCGCCAGTTGTCGTAGTAGAAGGTAAGGGTTTCGTTTTCAATGGCCGCATAGGCGGTAGCCGACAGGTAGGAGAGGTAGCCAGGACTGCTGGTACCGTTGTCCACGCGAGCATAAGTCTTGTCGGTGTGCGAGCTGCTGTACGTCGTTCCTGCGCTGCCCTCGAGGCTGGTACAGTTGAGGAACATGTTGGAAGAACTTGCCACTCGGGTAGTGTTCCAGTGGTCGTTCACGGAAATGGTTGTCAGATTGCTGCAGCCGTTGAACATATTGCTCATGTTCGTCACGAGGCTGGTGTGGAGCTCTTTCAGGTCGAGTACTGTCAGCGCGGCGCAGCCTTGGAACATGCCGCTCATGTTCGTCACGTTGTTAGTGTAGAGTTCGTTCAAGTCAACGGATGCCAGCGCGGTGCAGCCTTTGAACATATCGCTCATGTCCGTCACCTTGTGGGTATCGATTGTCCTTGCACTGAAGTATGTCAGCGCGGTACAGCCTTCGAACATCCCGCTCATGTTCGTCACCTCGCTAGTGTTGAGGTAATAGGGCTTGAAGTTTGTTTCTTGGGTCATGCCCTTGAACCAATGGTAGGTGCTTGTGGGGCGGGCGTTCTGGAACGATTGAGTGAAGCTGACACCGTCGAATTGAGCTGCCTCTGAAGCCCATTCGGGTTCGTTGGTGCCCGTGTTAAGATGATAGAGGATATTTCCCGCCCGCTTGCGCTGGGTGTACTGGCCATCGCAGTAGAAATAGAGGACGGTGTGGGCTATGGAGCCGTTGCTGTAGGAATAGGAGATGCCTGCGTAAGGGAAGTAGGAGAGATAGCCTGCTTTGTTGTCTATGCCGTCCACACAGGCGTAGGTGGCATCTATGTTGTTGCTGTCGTAGGACGTGCCTATGCCACCCTTGAGGTTGGAACAGCCGTAGAACATAGTAGTGGACTGAGATGCAGAAGCGTTGCTCCAGTTGACGCCGACATAGATGGCGGTGAGGTTGGAACAGCCGTAGAACATTCTGCTCATGTTCGTCACGTTGTTAGTGTCGAAGCTGCCCAGGTCGAGCGTTGTCAGTCCGGTACATCCTTGGAACATCCCGCTCATGTCTCCCACATTGCCTGTGTCGAAGCTGTCCAGGTCGAAAGTCGTCAGACTGGTGCAGTCTTGGAACATACCGCTCATGCTCGTTACGTTAGCGGTGTGGAGGTATTCAAGCCCGATGAAGCTCGTCAGGTTGCTCAACCCCGCGAACCATTGATAAGTGTTCGTAGGATAGATGTTGCCAAACGAGGGGTCAAACACCACGTGGGTGATGTTGGCGCTGTTGCTGCTCCAGCCAGGCGTGTCACCGTCCTCGTTCAGTTCGAAAGTATTTTCACGGACAGCTCTCATGCCGTCGTAGTAGAAGGTGAGGGTGCCGTTTTTATAGGCTGTGTAGGCCAATACGGGCTGGTTGTCGGTGAGGTAGCTCGGCGTTGGCGTGCCGAGGCTGAGGCAGGCGTACGTCTTATCGGTGTGATCTGCATCATAAACCGTGCCGTTGCCGCCCACCAGGCTGGTACAGCCGAGGAACATGTCGTCGGAGAGCGTCACTGCATCGGTGTTCCAGTCGAGACTGACGTTGATGGTTGTCAGCACGGAGCAGCCGCTGAACATATTCTCCATATCCGTTACACGGCTGGTGTCGAAGCTGCTAAGGTCGAGCGTCGTCAGCTGTTTGCAGCCGCTGAACATGCTGTTCATGTCCATCACCTTGGCGGTGTTGAGGCCTGCCAGATCGAGCGTCGACAATTGTTTGCAGCCGTAGAACATGCTGCTCATGTCCGTTACGTTGGCGCTGTTGAAGTGGCTTAGGTCAAGTGTCGTCAGCTGCCTGCAGTCGTAGAACATGCTGCTCATGTCCGTCACATTGTCGGTGTTGAAGCCTGTCAGGTCGAGTGCCGTCAGCTGCCTGCAGTCGTAGAACATGCCGCTCATGTTCGTCACGGCGTCGGTGTGTAGGTACTGTAAGTCGGTAATATCCGTCAGGCTGCTCATGCCTTTGAACCACGAGGAGGTGGTTGTGGGATGCACATCGTCGAACGAGGGGTCGAATACCACGTGGTTGACGGCCTTGCGGATCGCATACCAGCCTGGGTTCCCGCCTTCGCCATTCAGCGTGTAGACATTGCTGCCGTAAGCAGCGCTGTGTCCGTCGTTGCGGAAGACAAGGGTTCCCGTGCTGGGGATAAAGCCGACGTAGATGCCTATCTTCGACTTGTCACTGAAGTAACCGGGCGAGTCAACGTTGTCGATATGCGCATAGGAAGCATTGGTGTGGCTTTCGTCATACGCCGTGAAGGCAGAGCCCACGAGAGAGGTACAGTCCGTGAACATGAAACTGGAATAGCTGGAATTCTCCAAGGAGGCAGTGCTCCACTTGTTGCCTACATAGATAGTTGTCAGCCCGGTACAACCGTAGAACATACGGATCATGTTCGTTACATTACTTGTCTTGAAGTTCGTCAGGTCGAGGGTGACGAGAGCGGAACAGCCTTCGAACATAGCGCTCATGCCTGTTACGTTGCTGGTGTTAAACGAGCTCAGGTCAAGGGAGGTCAAGGCAGAGCAGCTCCTGAAAAGATTGCTCATGTCTGTTACCTTACTGGTGTTCCAGTTGCTTCCGAACGAGATGCTCTCCAAATTGTTGCAACCGTTAAACAAGGAGTTCATGTCCGTCACTTTGCTGGTATCGAACGAGCTCAGGTTGAGGCTGGCGAGGGAGGAACAGTCATGGAACAAACTACTCATACTCGTCACTTTGCTGGTGTTGAACGAGCTCAGGTCAAGGCTCGTGAGGGAGGAGCAGCGGAAGAACATCCAGCCCATGTCTGTCACCTCGCTGGTATTGAGGTTTTCAAGACCGGTGACGGAGCTCAGATTAGTCAACATATAGAACCACCTGTATGTGGTTGTGGGCTGTATGTTGGCAAACGACGGGTCGAACACTACGTTTGTGATGTTGGCGTTATCGCACCATCCAGGTGTATCGGTACCCTCATTTAAGTTGTATGAAGTGCCTGTGCGCCCAGAACGGGAATAATCGTAGTAGAATGTCAGCGTACCATTGCTGTAGAGTGCATAGGCTTCGGCAACCTTCCCAGTAAAGTAGCCAGGCTGGCTGGTGCCGCCGTCGATACGGGCATAGGTCTTGCCGGTGGGGTTGCTGCTGTTCCATGTGGTGCCCTTACCACCCTTGAGCTTGGAGCTGCAGCCTTCGAAGAGATAGTCCGCTCGGTAGAAAAACGGTTGAAAAGTATTCCACCCGTAGCCGGCATAGATGGTGGTGAGGTTGCTGCAGTTGGCAAACATATAGTCCATCTGGTATAATAACGGGGTGCTCCATCCGCTCAGGTCGATGACGGAGAGGGAGGTGCAGCCTTGGAACATACCGCTCGCGTCTTCAAGTTTGGCGGTGTTCCATCCGCTTAGGTTGAGGCTGGTGAGGGAGGAACAGCTGCGGAACATCGATTCCGCTTCACGGACTTTGCTGGTGTTCAGAGAGCTGATGCCTGGGATGCTGTTAAGGGCGGTGCAACCTTGGAACATCCTGCCTATTTCGGTGACATTGCCTGTGTCGTAGCGAGTCAAGTCGATGGCGGTAATAGCGGTACAGTCCTTGAACATATTTCTCATGTCGCGTACGTTGCCGGTGTTCCACTTGTTGTTGTACCCAATGCTCGTCAGGTTACTGCAGCCTTCAAACATGCAGTACATGCTGCCCGTGTTGGCGGTGTTGTAAGTACTCAGGTCGATAGCGGTAATGGCTTTGCAATTCTTGAACATATAGTCCATGTTGACTACATTGGCGGTGGTCCAGTTGCTGCCGTATGTGATGCCCGTCAACTTGCTGCAGCCTTCGAACATATGGCTCATGCTGATGACGCTGGCAGTGTTGTAATTGCTCAGGTTGAGGGTGGTAAAGGCAGAACAGTTCTTAAAAATATTTTCCAAGGAGGTGACATTGCTGGTGTTCCAGTTACTGCCATACGTTATACTCGTCAGCTTGCTGCAGCCTTCGAACATGCCTTTCATATTGGTGACGTGAGCGGTGTTGTAATTGCTCAGATTGAGGGTGGTAAAGGCAGAACAGTTCTTAAAAATATTTTCCAAGGAGGTGACATTGCTGGTGCTCCATCCACTCCCATACGTGATGCCCGTCAGGTTGTTGCAGCCTTCGAACATGCTGCTCATGTCGGTGACGCTGCTGGTGTTAAGACCGCTTATGTTCGGATTGGTGAAGGATGTGCAGTCCTTGAACATTTTGCTCATGTCGGTGACGTTGCTCGTTTTGAAAGAAGATAGGTTGTTGAGAGTGGTGAGGGCTGAGCAGCCTTCGAACATGCCACTCGTGCTGGTAAGCATGGTATTGGTCCATCCGCTGCCAAACGTTATGCTCGCCAGCCTACTGCAGCCCGAGAGCAAGCCGTTTATCGTAATGACTTTGCTGGTGTTGTAATTGCTCAGGTCGAGGGAGGTGAAGGTGGAGCAGTTCTTGAACAAATTGCTCATGTCTGTTACCTTGCTGGTGTTCCAGTTGCTGCCGTACGTGATGCTCTCCAGGGCGCGGCAACCTTCGAACATGCCGCTCATGGTAGTAACGTTACGGGTGTCGAGCGTATTCAGTGCGAGGATGGTGAGACTTTCGCAGTTTTTAAACATGCCGTTCAAATTGGTGGCAGCAGAGGTGTTGAAGTTCGTCAGTTGCAGGGTGGTGAGGGACCTGAGGTCGGCGAACAGTTCATGCATGTCGGAAAGCACAGTGTTAGTCCAGCCACTGACGCTGAGATAGGTAAGATTGTCGCACCTTCTGAACATGCCACTATAGTCAGTAAGCTTGGCGGTGTTCCATCCGCCTAAGTAGAGGGTTTTCAGACTCTGGCATTCTGAAAACATACTGTTTGTGGTGGTAACGTTCCCAACGTTCCAGCCATTCAGGTTAAGGGTTTCAAGGTTGTCACAGCCTGCAAACATGTTACTCATGTCGGTGACATTGCTGACATTCCAGCTGCTCAGGTCGAGGCTGGAGAGAGCATCACAGCCGGTGAACATGTAACTCATGTTCGTCACTTGGCTGGTATTGAGATTGCTGATGCCGGTGACGCTGTACAACTCATGCATTGGCATAAACCATTTAAACGTACTGGTTGGTCGTGCGTTGGCAAACGAAGTGTCGAACCTTACCAACTTGACGCCCCTAACGTCAAGATAGATGTCCGGATTATTCCACCATTCGGGTTCGTTGGTTCCTGTGTTCAGCGAGAAAGAGACTTCGTTCGTCGTAATATCGTGAACATGGCGGTTGTTGTCATAGTAGAACGTCATTTGATGAGACGAAGTGTTGACTACTGCGTAGGCTTCTTGAGCCCACATCTTGGCTGCGCTCAGCGAAAGGAGGGCGAGCAGCAGGAGCATTGTCTTTTTGATAAAGTGTTTCATTGGTGTATTGTTTTTATTATTTGTTTTCTATCTTGTTTTTCTTGTTCTGGTATCTAAAACGTATCATTTCTGCAAAAATACAAAAAAAATTATAACACACTCCTATTATATCTAAAATTTCGTTAAAAAATTCATATCGTCCATCTGCGCCATACGTGACACGTGACCGGGCGCCCGAGGTCCCTCCCCTCTTTGCATTGTCTGCTCAGCACCACAAAGCAAGAGAGGGATTCCCCTTGCGGGAGTCCCTCTCTCTTTATAGCCCGTATGCGTGCCTTTGCGCCCTAATCTGATTATTTGATTACCTGATTACCTGATTATCTGATCATCTGATTATCTGATTATCTGGCGTATCTCCGAAGGCATCTGATTCTCTGATCATCTGGCATATTTCCGAAGGCATCTGATTATCTTATCATCAGGCTTATCGCGCAAGGCTTGTCTTGCGCTCTTACGGGTGCAGAATCTTGTTCACCAACGAGGTAACGTCGGACACATTGATTTCGCCGTCGCTGTTCACGTCGAACTTGCCCGAGCCGTCGTCGATGGTTATCTCCCAAACAGCCGGGTCGCGCATCTGGAAGCCGTATGCCGCCTGCGTGTCACCGCCGTTCACTTCTGCCAAGGTGTATATGACAAGCGGATTATTTGTGTTGCCAACTGTCCTTGAAGAGAACAAATCCGTCACGTCAACGCCGTTGCGTATGGCCTTGAACGTTTCGTTGGGTCTGAGCGAGAACTCAAGACTCATATACGTATTCTTGTTGCTGTCGTATGACGGCAGGTCGAACGTCAAAACCCCATTAGGTACGAAATATGCAAAATCATCATCCCAAATCAATTCATAATTCCAATTGCCGACGACTCCTGTCGATAGTGCCGTTCCACCTTTCACAACGAACGCCTGACGGTGTCTTGTGTCGTAGGAGATTTCCCACGTCTCGTTTGCAGCGGACTGCATACCATAGTAGTAATAGTTATCATCAATATCTTCAAGAAGGTCGTAAGTCACATCCTCGCCGTTCTTCATCACAATCACAGGACGGAAACTCTCTAGGTCTTTTGGTACCTGCAACTGATAGGTGTATTTACTAGGCAACATGCTTAAATAGTGGCGGCTAGTGATTTCGTCAATCCCATCTGCGCCATTATTATTGAACGTGGTGTGCATTCTCACGCTCGGGAAGTCGGCAGCCAGGATAATCTCCTTGCGATACTCGAAGACTGGCGTCACAGCGTTCTCGGCCTCCACGATTCCACCTCCGAAGTACTGTGCCCAGCTGCTATATGCCTCGGCGCAGCCATACGGCACTTTCAGCACAGCGTCGCCATTGATGCCTCTGAAAGAAGTACCAGCAATAGAAGGTGGCGTCTCGCGCTTACACTCCACCATCGCCAAATCGGCGCAGTTATTGAAACAATAAGCCTCTATCGCGCTCACCGATGCCGGAATCACAACGCTGGTGATGGGTTGCTTAAAGAAACTGTATCCGCCCAGCGTGACGACACCATCGGGAATCATCGTGTTCCTGCAACCAAGAATCAGTTTGTTGCTGCTCTTCTCAATAATAGCATTGCAGCCGTCGGGCGATTTGTAATTGCTGTTCTGCGCATCCACCACGATCGCCTCCAGCCCCGTGCAATTGTGGAATGAAAGGCTATTGCCCAAGTCGTTAAAGCCCGCGATGCTCGTCACCGCACTTGGGATATAGAGCATCTTCAGGTTCACACAGCTGTGGAAGGCAAAGTTGCCAATCGTTGTCACGTTCTCGGGGATGTCAATCGACTTCAAACCCGACTTCACAAACGCATATTGGCCAATCGTCTCCAGTCCGCTGGGTAGCGTCATATGCTCTAGTGACGAGATGTTCTCGCTGTTAATCACAAGCCCGAAAGCTCTCTCTATGTTGGTTACCGTCTCTGGAATCACGACTTTCTTCAACGCAAGGCATTCTCCAAAGGCTGAATTGAGGTTCGTCACGCCATAGGGGACGATGACCTCCTCCAATGCTGAGCAGCCATAGAAAGCAGACTTGAGTGTCGTCAGCCCTGTGAAATATTGCAACTCAGTGAACGACGTAATATCCGTGTTATTATAGAACACCGAACTACTCGATCCATTAGCATTCAGACTCTCCACCGCAGCAGCCTCTGCCTTCGAGATTTGTTCGTCTCCGTCCGTGTCCCAACCAGCAGCCACGCAGATTGCCCTCACGGCATCGTCCTGGAACGTGATGAGGTCTTTCGCCTTGAACGTGAACAGGAGGCTGAAGCCGTAGTCGATGGTCAGCTTATACGAGCCGTCGTCCTGAGGCACCAGAGCCAGCATGCCCGTCGTCTCGGTGAAGTCCTGAATGGGAGGCCCTTCAATCCAGTATTTTTCAAGCTCGTAGCCCTCGTCGGGCACGATGAAGAGATCCAGTGACGAATCTACGGGGAATTCGACATAGTCCCATGTGGCGATTTCCTTTGGAACGTCGTTCTTCGTGTAGGTCACCTTACCGCCCGGAGTTGTGGTTATATACGCCGTTTGTATGGTGCTCTCGCCCACCACGCTGATGTACACATTGTCGCAGATGTCCTCAATGGTGTATTTCAGCTTGCCGTTGGCCTGCTGTTCCATCTCCTCGATGATGTCCTTGCCGTTCAGATATACATGAGCCACTTGGGAAGAATTTCCGGCAGAAACCGTGAAGGTGAAGTCCGAGTGTCCGTCCACTACATACTCTTGGCTTCCGTAGGTCAATTCCTGACCGCCGGACTTTTGGAACCGTCCGCCGCCTGAGACGCTCGCGGATACCGTCACCGTCCCGTCGGTGATGCCCGTCTTCTTGAACGTGAACAGGATGTTGAAGCCGTGGTCGATGGTCAGCTTATACGAGCCGTCCTCCTGCGGCTCCAGAGCCAGCAGACCCGTCGTCTCGGTGAAGTCCTGCATGGGGTATGGGTTGCCTATCCAGTACTTGTCAAGCTCGTAGCCCTCGTTGGGGACGATGAAGAGGTCCTGTGTCGAGCCGTTGTTGATTCTCACATACGCGCTGCTCGTGATGTTCGTGGGGACGTTGTTCTTCGTGTAGGTCACCTTGCCGCCCGGGGATACGCTTACCCAGGCATCCTCATAGAGACTCTCGCCCACCACGCTGATGTACACATCGTCGCGAATGTCCTCGATGGTGTATCTCAGCTTGCCGTTGGACAGCTGTTCCATTTCGCCGATGATGTCCCTACCGTTCAGATACACATGAGCCACCTGGCATCCGCCATCAGCAGAAGCCAGGAAGGTGAAAGTCGAGTGTGTGTCCACTTCATACTCCTGACTTCCGTAGGTCAATTCCTGACCGCCGGACTTTTGGAACCGTCCTCCGCCGGAGACGCTGGCGGATACCGTCACATGGGCTTCTTCGCCCACCACGCTGATTGTGACATCGTCCTGCAAGTTCGCTATCGTATATTTCAGCTTGCCGTCGCTCTGGGTGGTCATTTGGCTGATGACGTCCGTGCCGTTCACATACACGTGAGCCACTAAATAGTCCGTACTCGAGGGGTATGCATAGAAGGTAAGGCTCGAGTTTTTCTCCGCCTCATACGTCTGGCTCCCGTTGGTCAATGCCGATTCGCCTGAGATCTGGAACGCGCCTCCGGCGGAGACGCTGGCGGTTACATTCACTGTTTCCGATATTCCCGAGCAGGGCACAACGGCGGCAAACTCGCTCCAAACGTTCGCGTGCTCGTGCTTGTCTTGACACTGCTCTTCCGTCCATACAGCCACATGCGCGGTGATGTTGCTTGCAGGGGCTGTGGAGTAGTCGCTCCAGTTGCCCGACAGGGTGGGCTCATATAATATAGAGCCCATGAAGAATATGTCAGTCAGATTCTCACACAGAAGATGAGGAGTTGTACCACCCGAATAATCCGAGCTCATACCAGTAACGGATCCTTTAAACACAATCTTTGTGAGTTGCGGGCAAGACAGATAGCTATTAAAGTGATGGCCAACATAATCATTAGAATTCGTCGAAGAAACAACGTGGTTAAAAAAATAGTTGCCCTGAAAGGTCAACGTCTTCACATAGTCGTTCGTAATTGTACCGGATCCGCACTCGACATAATACTTCGTTCCGCCGTCCTCTATGTAGTTGGGCACGGTGACATTCTCATCCGTTCCATTGATTCCCGCAAGCACAGCCAAATCATCCTTAAAATCTCCAGAATACGTATACAATAGGAACGTAAAGTTCTGGAAGGTGCAGCTTCGATAAAAGGTATAACCGTCCTTTGCCCCTGCGCTCTGGGCTCCTGCCGCAAGAAGGCAGAGAAGAAGAAAGAATTGTTTGATACGTCTCATAGCTTTATAGATTTTTTTGTGATAAGTAGCCTAGATTAATTTTTGTGATACAAAGTTAATACATTTTTCCCTGTTTTCCAAATTATTTGCCGTTTTTTTAAAAAATGTTTATCGCGCGACTTGTTGTCTCACAAGCTTCTCCACGAGGCCGCCGGGGAAAACAAATGGGTGGAAGCTTTGAAGGCCCGACGCCCTTGCCCCCCCGTTTAGCCAAAGTTCTCTCCTCCAGAGGGATAGGCACAAGGAGGAAAAAATGTGGAAAAATATCTCCCCTTTTGCTTGCACAAACGGGAAAAATGTCGTACCTCCGTAGCTAATAAGAGATATGATGAAAACGCTTCTTTTCCGACGTTGGATTTCATCCTACCTTTTCTCGCCAAGGCATAACTGATGCAAGCATCGTTCTGCGCTTCTGGCTTAACGAAAACGTTGGATTATATCCTACCTTTTCTCGCCAAGGCATAACTGATGCAAGCATCGTTCTGCACTTCTGGCTTAACGAAAACGCTCTTTTACATCGTGAGATAGTGTCTGGAAAGGTGTCGAACGGCTTCATTTGGCCGAAATAGCGTGCCCATCGACGGGGAACAGCTCTCGCAGCTGCCCATGCGCCTGGTGCGACAGGCAGGCAACATAGCCCAGAGAGTGCTCAAGGAGATCATCTACGCCAGCGAGAAATAAGCCTCATAGAGAAGAAGTAAACACTAACAAGAGCTATTTCAATTTCAGTTATTTCAGTTATTTCAGATACCTTCAAAAATGCGAAACCCCTTTTTAAAGACTTATAACTAATTAATATATAGATATTTATATATAAAAAGAGAGATAGTTTGAACCCACTTGTTTTTAATTGAAATAATTGAAATTGAAATAGCAAAACATGATTTTTTTCATCTAAAAAGCAATATAACAATGAAATACGATATTAGTAATTCCATTGCCCCCGCGATGCCAACGCTCA
>JAGCFO010000036.1 GCA_017650105.1 Bacteroidaceae bacterium
TAAATTGGAATTTACTTGCTTTTATTCTCCCATTCTAAATGGGCTTGAAACCATTTCTCACTATGCGCACCTAAGGCTCCAATTTGTCGAGGATGAGCAATAGGAAGGACATTTATGCTATTCCCATTGATTATAGCTTTTGAGGGATTCCCATATCCATATAAATACACATATTCCTGCAATGAAGTATAATTAACCTGGGTGATTCTGTTTAGAAACTGCCTAATGGGGATATCACCGAGCAATACAAGTAAATTTGCTCGTGACTCTTTCAGTTCTGCGAGTATTTCTTTGCATCTATTTATGTCACAAAAGACAGTTGGACGTTTAGGAATAGTTACTGGATTGAGACCATATTGCTGTATTCTGGGTTCATACTTTGTCTTCAGAACTCTTACTTGACTATTATTCAGACGAGTTTCTGGCAACAAGTCACACAACCAAGCTTCTTTTCTCGTATATCCTAATGGTGCAAGAATATGTTCATCCAATACTTTTGCTGACGGTCCATTTAAATGACTACCAGCTGGTTCTAAACTTCCAAGTTCAGATGGTAAATGAATTTTGGAAATAATTTCCCTGGCTTCGTCAGGATTACCATCCCAAAAGATTCTTGGTTCACTCGCCACCGCTAATGCCTGACAAATTATTTCATTTCCTTTTTTCCATCTTGCATGTACAGCACTGGCATATACACCAAGGACAAAAACTTGTTTAGGAGTTCTATCTTGTTGTACTAAACGGCGAACGGTTTCGCCAAAAGGATAAAAGTATTCCATACAAATTCCGATTTATCTGACTGTAAAGGTACGGATTTTCTTCCATTATTCGTTTATGGGCTATGTTAAACTTTCTAAACTATGTCCATTTCTTGGCAAAACACTCCACATTTGGTTGCTTCATCAAAAATAACACACCATTTTACTCTTATCTATTGATGCTTTGTTTTCAATACAGATGAAGTTTGTCAAATCATCACATCGCGATGAAGAAGGGAAAAATTATTTTCGAGAAGGGAAAAATTATTATGAAGAAGGAAGCGCGCGAGATGAAGAAAGAATCTCGCGGGATGAAGAAGGGAAAAAATGTGGGAGGAAGGAATTTCTTACTTCGTAAAAGCTCTTGTCATCTGTCGGGAATAAAACCTTCCTTTTCCGTCAAGCACCCAATAACCCTCACTTGGGCGTTAGGATTCTCGAGGGTGATTGGGTCGGCAGCAGCATAGCCCTGCATGCGACAGCCCACAAGCGACACCGTAAGGGGCTTGTCGCCCTTCACGCAAAGGCAGTCGTAGCTCTGCCCCTTATCGGTGAGTGCCCCGTTGCCTCCCGAGAAACATTCCACATTAGTAAGAGCCGTGTGCCCTATCCCCTCAACAAGGATGGGATGAATGTCCTCGAGCCGCTCGCCGACGTTGGCGATAATGCTGCCCTGCGCTATTTGCCAGTTGCGGTTCTTCGTGTTGGAGCCCTTCTTGTGAATCCCTATGGAAACGCAGTCGAGATTGAAGTTGGTGAGCTGCCCGTAGGTCTCATCTCCCAGATAGATTCCCCCATAGACACCGAATGTGAAGACATCCATCAGCTGGGCGTTATCGGTATGGTCTATCCAATAGGTAAAAGTCTTTCGGCCCACGACGCTGTCGATGACAGCACGGCTGAAGGAACGCCCAAACTCGCGCATATTGGCGGGATTGACGTGACAATGAAGGATGCGGGGTATATCGTAGCACTTATCGATAGCTATGAACTGCCCGCTCAAGGGATAGCCGTAGCAATGCTCAAAGAGTATCTGCTCGCATACGTTGCTGCCTGCGCGGAAATCCATAGCCATGTATTCGCCGTAGAACGTGAGGCATGAGAGAGTGACTCCCTGCACGGCCTTATTTGCCATACGGATGGTAGGCTTGTAGGGAATAATCTTATCGGCATCAGTATGCGTTTGCTCGGGATACCAGAACTGTATGCCACGAATCTGCGTTGCCGACTCTACGGTGATAAAAGCGTGCAGGGTGTCGGTAATGACGAAGAGGGAACCTACGGGATGTTTCCTATCGGTGCTTGCTGTTCCCCTTCCCGTAGGGCCGTGGGCGCCAATCAGGGAGACATTCCTCTTCAGCACCAAGCCTGATGCAACAGGGTACCCTTCTTCGCAGGGAGTGACATAGAGCGCACCTCCAGAGGGCGACATCTCATCGATGGCTTTCTGGAGGCACTGGCGGTTCTGCTCGGGGGTATTGGTAGGCAGCACGCCATACTCTTGGATTGAAATCATCCCCTGTGCCCAACAGAGAGCGGAGAAGAGCAGCAGGAGCGCAGAGAGGGTGTGACGTTTCATCACACTCCCCTCTTGGCACGGATAATCTGCTGTGCCGACGTGAGATTGGTAGAAGGGATGTAATCCTTCAACGGAACCATCTTTTCGTTGATGGCATCGAGGAACCAGCTGGGCTGCGGGAAGAAGGATTCCTCAAGCTCGTGGCAGGGAGTAATCCAGTTTCTACTGCCGAGAACAACAGGCGCTGCATCGAGGTAATCGAAGCAGAGATCGGTGATGTTAGCTGCCAAGTCGTTGAGGAACGAGCCTCGGGCTGTAGCATCGCCGGCAATGATGATGCGCCCTGTTTTTTTCACGCTCTCCACTACCTTCTCGTAGTTGAAGGGTACCATAGAACGGGCATCGATAACTTCAGCCTCCATGCCATACTTCTCCTTTAGTTCGTCGGCAGCCTTCAAGGCACGATAGAGCGTAGCGCCAATAGTGAGGAAAGTGACATCCTTTCCCACACGTTTCACGTCGGGTTCGCCGATGGGAATCTCGTAGTACTCCTTCGGCACGCCTCCCTCGTGGAACTCCTCGCCCTTGTCGTAGATGCGCTGGCTCTCGAAGAAGATGACTGGGTCGGTTCCCTGCAGCGCACTTGCCATGAGGCCTTTGGCGTCATAGGGAGTAACGGGGAACACAACCTTCAATCCTGGGATGTGAGTGCAGAGCGATGTCCAATCCTGCGAATGCTGAGCACCATACTTGGAACCCACGCTCACGCGCACTACGACAGGCATACGCAGAATGTTGCCACTCATAGCCTGCCACTTAGGAAGCTGGTTGAAGATTTCGTCTCCGCAGCAACCGAGGAAATCGCAGTACATGATTTCGGGAATCACACGCCCTCCGCACATAGCGTATCCTATTGCGGTGCCTATGATGGCAGCCTCAGCAATGGGTGCGTTGAACAGACGATGCGGGGGCAGCGCTTCGGTGAGCCCGCGATAAACGGCAAAGGCGCCTCCCCACTCGCGGTTCTCTTCACCATAAGCTACCAGGCTGGCATCCTTGTAAAAACGGTCGACTATGCTCTCGAAGATACCGTCGCGGATGTTGAACGTCTTCATCTTGCTCACGGGCTTCCCGTCTTTATCAAGGTAGAAACGTTCCTTGCCAGCTATCTGCTTCACGCGCGGATTCTCCTCCATAGGATGGTTCACCTCGGGTGTAGCATTGCTCAGGCTATCGATGCTCTGATTGGAGAACATCATGTTTCCAAGCAGCTCATCGTTCTTCACGAGGTCCATACGAGGCGACAGCGTGTCATCTATAGCCAGTTTGTACATCTCGAAGATAGTGTCGCGCATCTGCTGTTGGATGGAATCGAGCTCCTGCTGGGTTGCCAAGCCGGCATCCTTCAGTTTCTCTCCGAAAGCTACGATGCAGTCCTCAGCCTGCCAAGCTTCCAGTTCTTCCTTGGTACGATAAGAACCTTGATCAGAAGGAGAGTGCCCGCTGTAGCGATAGGTGACGACATCGAGCAGGCAAGGTCCCTCCTTGCGCTCGAGGGCAGCCTTCTTACGACGGAAGGCATCGATGACAGCGAGAGGATCGTAGCCGTCGACACGCTCTGCCTGCATGGCATCGGGACGGAACCCTGCTCCTATACGCGCAGCAAAGTCGTAGCCCATCGTTTCGCCACGTGTCTGCCCGCCCATAGCATACTGGTTGTCCATTACGTTGAAGAGGATGGGCAGCCCACCCTTCATGTCGCCTTCCCACATCGTGCGGAACTGGTCCATCGAAGCAAACGTCATGCCTTCCATCACAGGCCCGCGCGCCAAAGCACCGTCACCAATGTTGCACACCACAATGCCGGGCTTACGGTTGACACGCTTATAGAGCGCAGCACCCACGGAGATGCTTCCAGAGCCTCCTACGATAGCATTGTTGGGGAAGATTCCGAAGGGGATGAAGAATGTATGCATAGAGCCTCCCAAGCCCTTGTTGAAGCCTGTCTCGCGCGCGAAAATCTCTGCAATGGCTCCGTAGAGAAGGAAACAGATGCCCAGGTCTTTGGTGCTACCGCCCTTGAATCCCTTCTTTGCCACATTCAGCGTAGCGCCGCCCCAGAACTCATCCATCACTTTTGTCAGCTCCTCATCGGAGAGAATCTGGATGGAGCGAAGCCCTTTGGCAAGGATTTCGCCGTGACTGCGATGACTGCCGAAAATGTAGTCGTCGGTGGTGAGTGTGTAGGCCATACCTACTGCTGCTGCCTCCTGCCCGGCACTCAGGTGTGCGGGGCCTGGGTTGTTGTAAGGCACGCCGTTGTATCCGCCTGTCGTCTTCACCAAGTTGAGCATAGTTTCAAACTCGCGGATGGTGAACATGTCGCGATAGATGCGGAGCAAGTCCTCGCGAGTGTAGTTTCCTTCCCTCAGTTCATCCTCGACAGACTTGCTGTACTGCATCACGGGGATTGTGGGGAGTTTTATCTCTCCCGCTTTTCTGATCTCTTTCGGATCGATATAAATCGATTTTGGCATAATATGAGGTTTTGTTATTTGATTCTACTACTTTTCTTATTTGAACGCAAAGGCTGTCTCTTTGATGATTTCGCTTACCGTAGGATGCGGGAAGACAACTTCCTTCAGTTGCTCGATTGTCATCTCCTGCTCGATGGCTATGCACATGCTCTGGATGATTTCGCTGCAGGGATTGCCAAGCATGTGTACGCCCAGCACCTCGTGGTATCTGGCTCCCACAATTACCTTGCAGACACCCTCGCCTCCTTCATTCTCTGCCACAAAGCGTCCCGAGAATGCCATCGGCAACTTAACCACCTTATAGTCCACTCCTTTCGCCTTCGCCTGCTCTTCGGTAAGTCCTACGCCAGCCACTTCGGGATTGGTGTACACTACGCCTGGGATGGCATCGTAACGCATACGGTCATTGCGCCCAAGGATATGGTTCACTGCCACTTCGCCTTCGCGACTTGCCGTGTGGGCAAGCAGTGAGAAGCCTGTCACATCGCCTGCAGCATAAACGTTGGGCACATTTGTGCGCATGTGCTCATCTACTTTAATGCCGCGCTCGGCAGCAACGCCGAGGTTCTCCAGCCCGAAGCCTTTGATATTGGCGCGACGTCCTACGCTGAGGAGTATTTTGTTGCCTCCCACGCGCTGCACGTTGCCTTCGGGATCTTCGTAAACGACAATGCCTCTTTCTCCTTCCGTCTCAATGCCCACCACTTTGCAGCGCAGGTTGAATGAGATGCCTTTCTTAGCATAGATGGAGCGCAGCATAGCGCTTATCTCTCCGTCGAGTCCTCCGAGAATCTCCGGTAACATCTCAACGACTGTCACCTTGGTTCCCAGGCTGTTGAAGAAACTTGCAAACTCCATTCCAATGACTCCGCCGCCGATGATAACCAACTCCTCGGGACGTTCACGCAGGGCAAGGATTTCGCGATTGGTGCAGATGATGTCACCAGCCTCCTTCAGTCCTGGGATGGGAGGCACGCTGGCTTCGGAACCCGTGCAGATGACCAGGTTACGAGCCTGATAGCTCTCTTCTCCTGCCTTGATGGTGATACCCTCTGCCGAGCGTCCTTCTATCATAGCTTCGGCGTTGACTACCGTCACCTTGTTTGCGCGCATAGCTGCCTTCACTCCTCCCACGAGTTTCTTCACCACCTTATTCTTACGGTCAATGATCTTGCCGTAGTCAAAGGCAGCGTTCTCCACCGACACGCCGTATTTCTCCCCGTGCTGAGCATAGTCGTACACTTTGGCGCTGTAGAGCAGCGTCTTGGTAGGGATGCAGCCTTCGTTGAGGCACACGCCTCCCAACTCTCTCTTTTCGAACAACACTACCGACAGGCCTTCAGCCCCGGCTCTCTCTGCAGCAACGTATCCTCCAGGACCGCCGCCGATAATCGCTAAGTCAAACATGATGTGTATTCTGTTTTAGGTATTTACGTTTCAAAAGTCAATGTCGAGGTTCTCTATCTCAATAGCTATCTGCTTCACGAAGCGTGTGGCTTCTCCTCCGTCAAGGGCCCTATGGTCGTAAGTAAGGCTCAGCCCGATGAAGGGAACTATCTCGTACACGCCGTTTCCCGTGTCTTTCGGACGGGGAACGATGGTGTTGACGCCAAGAATGGCGCTCTGTGGCACATTAATAATAGGAGTAAAAATCTCTACTCCGTAGTTGCCGAGATTGCTGACGGTGAACGAGGCAGCCTCCGGCGACAACAGGTCGGGATTGATTCCTCCCTTTTTGCACTCATCTGCTACCTTTTTCAGCGCGTTGGAGAGCTGCACGATATCCATTTCGTCGGCGTTCTTCACTGCCGGAACCATCAGTCCTCGCTCGGTGTCGACGGCAAGCCCCAGATGAACCTTCTTGAAGATACGCATCGCATCGCCCAGACAGTGACTGTTGGCGTTGGGGAACTTCTGCAGCGCTTTCACTACTGCAAAGCAAACCAGGTCGTTGATGGTGACGTTGGCTTCTAAGCGTCCCTCCTCGAATGCTTTCTTCGCCTTCTTGCGCAGAGCCTGCAGACGGCGAGCATCGGCACTCAGATGGTGCGTCAGCTGGGCGCTGTTCTGCAATGAGTTGTACATCGAGCGGGCTATCAGCTTGCGCATGTTCGTCATCTTCACGACGTCGAAATCCACACCCTCTCCCGCGATGGATGTATGGTTGGGCTTAGCCTCCTTCAAGTCGCAGCCACGCACCGTTCCTGCCAGCCCGCTGCCTGCCTGGGGAGCCTCAAGGCCTCCCTCTGCCATCATGGCGCGTGCCTTACCGCTCAGAGGGCCTCGAGCTGCTGCAGCAGCCTGAATGTCACGCTCGATGATGCGTCCATAGGGGCCCGACCCTGCCACTCGGCTGGTGTCGATGCCTTTCTGCTCTGCCAAACGACGTGCTCGGGGCGACACGGGTGCTCCCTCCACAACGGGTCCTGCAGCTATTGCCACAGGGGTGTCGGCCTTCTTCTCCTCTGCTTTGGGTGCAGCTTCGGCAGCAGGAGCAGAAGTCTCCTCGCTCTTGGGAGCAAACTCCTCGAAGCTTTCGCCCGGCTCACCTATCACCATCACATTCGTAAGCACGGGAATCTCGTCGCCGTCGGCAAAAAAGCAAGCCAGCACGGTGCCTTCCACCTTCGACTCCTCCTCGAAGGTAGCCTTGTCTGTCTCATAGCTGAAGAGCACGTCGCCCACAGCCACGCTGTCGCCCACTTTCTTCCTAAACTCGGTGACGATGCAACTCTCCACCGACTGCCCTTGCTTGGGCATTATCACTACGTTTGCCATCTGTGTATGTTTGTTTTTTAGTTAAATTCGGTCGTTTCTCGATGCGTTGCCACATTTTGTGCAAAGATACGAAAAGAATAGAACAAATGGTGAACAATTATTCATTTTTTGTTCACAAAATTTATTTCCGCCTAACAAAGAGCTTGTAGAGCCGACATTAACAAGAGACAAACATTAACTATTCTTTCTCGAAAAAGTCGTTTCCGAGAAGGAATAATGGTTTTCCTAGCAAATAAGAAAATAGCTCTGAAAAAAGGAAAAGCTTCTAACTACACTACAAATGGACGCTTAATTCAAAAATCGCAGAATTCTTATTAACTGACTTCTAATTCTTTCATTTTTTCCAATACCTCTTCCCTGGTTGGAATAGAACTCCATGCTCCCTCATGAGTAGTACAAAGTGATGCTGCAACACTTGCCATCTTCATCGCCTCTTTCAAAGAAAGTCCATCTCTCAAGGCGACACAAAGGACGCCACAATAGGTATCCCCCGCCGCTGTTGTATCAACGGGTCTGACTTTCAGCGCACGCTGATGGTGCAGTTTCCCATCCACAAGTGTGTAGGAGCCATCACCCCCAGCTGTTATGATGACGTGTTTTATTCCTTTTGCCTGAATGGCTTCAATAGCATACACCATGTCGCCTTCTGATTCAACAAGCAGACCTGTCATACCCGCAGTTTCCGTCTCATTGGGAACAACAATATCTACGTTCTTCAATAAATCTTTTGGTAATGGTTTACTCGGGAATGGGGCTGGATTAAGAACTACGATTGCACCTGCCGCATGTGCTTTGGCCGCTGCATAAGTGAGCGTATCAATAGGAGATTCCAACTGCATAAGCAAAACGGCGGCCTCTTTTTCAATTACATCCATTGCCTTATCGATATCTTCACACGACAACATGGCATTTGCTCCACTCGACACAACAATCGAATTTTCGCCTTTATCGTCTACGGCAATCATAGCACAACCAGTAGGGACATCAGGTGTGAGGCGAACAAAACGAATGTCAATACCTCTCTCTTTCATCATGGTTTTCGACTGTCGGCCAAAGCCGTCATCACCCAAGCAAGCAACGAAAACAACATTACCATTCATAGCCACTGCAGCTACGGCTTGATTAGCACCCTTACCTCCCTGGTTTGTCATGAAGTCATGGCCTATAATAGTCTCACCAGGTTGGGGTATATGGTTAACACGTATCACCATATCGGTGTTACTGCTTCCGACTACAACTATCTTATTCTTCATTCTACCTTCTTATTTATAGGTTGCCAATTCTACCATGTGATCAGACAGGGCTGTTGCCTGTGCATTGTTTACGATTAGGTAGTAAGCCTTGCCATTGTCAGGGTCTGGAGTAAAAATAGTGACACCGACGGAATCCACGCAAATATGTCCAGGAGGCGAAAGGGTGAAAAACTTATTGCCCTCCACACCGCATATCATGGCCGATGGGTCCCAACCGCTTCTATCATAGGGCATTTTTCGGTAAGCCTTGTAACCTTCCGCAACTGGATTAGGTTTTCCCCCACCAAAACGCACCACATTCTGAGCGGGAAACGGCGTTGCTGATCCTACTTCATACGGAGAGACTACTATTTCCGTTGGCCACTCCTCTAACACCTTCCGAGCTGCAGGGATATCGCAGTGCACGTTATATTCAGATGTTTCCTTCCTGAAATTGCCAGCCATGCATACTAGCCTTTTCACCTTTTGAGCAACCAGTTTCTGTCCTTCAAGCGACGAATATTCGTCGGGACCAGTTTCTAGCAGTCGGGCCAAATTGGTACTGAATCCTACCATCACAAACGTTACCGAGTTGTCTGGTTCGTCAGCCAACAGCTTACGGTAGAGAATATGTGCGTCAGGAAGCTTAGAATAATCATCGTCGCTCAACGAATGTGAGAAAAGAGGATTCCCTTCTTTATCTTTCTGACACCAAACGTTTTCCGCATAGCAGTCCTTCACAGGGCCCACACTATTGCGAACCACCCCGATCGGTATTCCTGCGTGACCGTACCATGTTTGCACAATGTCAACGTACGCCGCTGGGGCGCTACCCTCTTTGCTAAGGCCAATACCGATAACACGGGTCTTGCCGCCATCAATATAGTTGTTCATGATGGCAAGGGCTATGGCATCATCTATGTCGTTGCCCATGTCCGTATCGAAAATCAGAGTAATAGGTTCCTGCTCCGGGCCGTTGCATGCCAGGAACAACACAGCTAACAAGGGAAAGAAATACTTTTTCATAGAAATCCTCTCCATCAGTTACCTGCTAATACAATAAAAGCAAGACCAGTGATGAAAAATACAAACATCAGACCGAGCAAACGACTTGTCGTCTTATCAGAGCCCTTGAATTCTTTCCAGACAAAAATGCCCCAAATAGCAGCAATCATTGGTGCACCTTGTCCGAGTGCATACGATATGGCGGCACCTGCCTTTCCCGCACTGATATAGCTGAGTATGCTTCCTAGCCCCCAGATACAGCCACCTAGCAACCCTACCAGGTGCGTACCCACCGTGCCTTTAAAATACTGTCTGTAGGAAACCGGCTCGCCTACAAAAGGCTTTTTCATGCACAGCGTGTTAAACACAAAATTGCTGATGAACACTCCCAATGCAAAGATAAAAAACGCCGTATAGGGCGTAGCCTTCCCGACTGCTGGATTCTCAAAGCAGTCGAGATCCATAGCTGCCGCCACGAACCGATAGAAGAATGCCATAAGAATACCTGCACAAACGGCCAGCACTATCCCTTTACTGCTATTCCCGTTGCTAGCTTCACTTTGAGGCTTGCGGGCAGAAGCCACACCGTTGAGCACAATAGCCACAAGAACTAAAGCCATTCCGCCAAACAAAAGTATGGGGTCTCCCTTTGGCTGCAATACGTAATTATTCACTACGCCTAGTGCCAAAGCAAGTCCCACGCCAACAGGAAAAGCCACCGACATACCAGCAATAGACACAGAAGCGCTCAGCAGGATATTTGACGCATTAAAGATGACTCCTCCTAGGAGGGCACTCCCGAAAGCAGCAGGAGCCACCTGGCTGATGTCTTCTACAAAACTACGACCTTCTTTTCCTATGCTACCCAAAGTGAATGCAACCAAGACGGAAAAGAGTAGGATACCAATAACATAATCCCAGTAAAACAATTCATAACGCCAACTTTTGGATGCCAATTTCTGAGTATTACCCCACGAGCCCCAACAGATCATTGTAATAACACACAGGGCAACGGCCAATAAATAACTTTGTACAATAAACATAATTAATTACAATAAAATGATTACAAATTCTTTCACAACTGATTTATACTTTAATTTGACAAGCCGCCAGACACAAACATTATTCCTGAAAAAACACATTACCACAAAACTTTTCGCCAGAATTATTTCCTTTTCTCCGATTCTGAAATATCCTCTCGACGCATCCAGCCGACGGGGACTATCTCCAGATAATCGTGCATAAACATGCCTGTGCCGTCGTCCTGTTCATTGACATTTTTGAAACGCAACCAATGTTCTCCTTTACCCAGGTATTTGGTGGTTATCACCTTACGTATGGAGTTTTCATAATTGCGTGCAATAGGACGAGTTGTAGACTTAAACGTAGTGGGACCTTTAAGGTAGCCGCGGTTTTTCATCGCTTTGTCATTACTAGTGCCGTTGTCTTCTGTTTCGTCATCATTTACCCATCCGATGCGAGGATCATTAGCAAGAATACGAAGGTCAACCGGTATGCCGGTAATCTCGTCATCGACATACATCTGGATAATGTTACGATAGTTGTATGCAGTATAGCCCAAACGAATCTCGTATGTCCCAGGAGGGACAGGCGGTAGTTTATAGGCGAAGTCAAAAGGTCCCTGTCCTTGCATCTCATCCCCTTCAAAGTTGCAATAAGTGTGATCTGGATTCACGTAGTAGAAACGGCTCTCCTCGTCATAGAATTTCACGTTTTTGCTATAATCATGCGGTATAATGAGTCCGTCGCTTCTTAGCAAGCCACTCGTATAGCGCTCATGCCACAGAATATCGTTAGAGGCAAATTCGGGAACAAGAGACGCAAAATTAAAACGCATCAGACGATTAAGCACATGACCCACCATGGTATCTTCATCATAAACAAGAAGATTATTAATCATCAGGATAGAGCCGTTGAGCGTCTCTTGGGTATAATTGGGATAATTCTGTTTATCCGCAAGGATATCCTGAGGGTCGCTCACACAGATATTAACTGGAATGCCTCTAGGGCTCAAACAGCAGAAGATGTCTTTCTTATTCGTAATGTCATCACTATAGTTTAACAACAAATACTGCTTATATGTAATGTTGCTGAGTGGACGTGCAACCATCAATAATGTCCCCTGCATGGTTTCATAATAGGAAATACGGTCACAGTTGCTTAGCATATTCTCTTCCGAATCATAAATCGCATTGAAAATTTTATAGCAGACTAGCCGAGTATAGAGCTGTTTACGTTCCAGCAAATGATAGGAAACAAACTTGTTCAATGCATTGTTTTCACTGGTAAAATCTTCATCAGTGGCAGTTGGGTACCACTCTCGACAACGCTCAAAAAGATCGTCCAGATTATAAATACCCGCCCTAAAATACACTTCATCGGGCTCCACGAAAGCAGTATAGCCATAATAATGAGTAGCAGGATAACAGTTGAAGGTTGCGCCGCCTCCCGAATACCAGGGCGGTCCCGTCTTCTCAGCATCGTCGTAACCGTAGTCCTCATAGTTCTGCATCTTCAAATCTAGACCTGTACGCAGCAATGCTTCATAAAACAATGAGAAAAAAGGCATGTGTTCCAATTCAGCTGGCAGGGTGTTAGATGACGGACTGAGGACTCCGTTCACTACATGTACCACCCCATTCTCTACATTTTGATCACCTAGAATAATGGTGGCACCGTTAATAATAAGAATTCCGTTGCCTTTGTCATTCGTGCCGTACGTCATGGTCAGGAAACGGTTGTTGAGGTTTTTGGATGGTATCACATCTCCCCCCATATCAAGAGTTAGATATGTATGGGGAATGATATGCGTTTTGGATATCACTTCACACATAGAGTCACTCAATTCTTCCAGAAGAGGAGAAGTTATACCAGTCCAAATTACCCTCTCTGCCTCCAATGAACTGCGCCAAATACTGTCTTGCTCGACAAGAAATCTGCTGACGGCTTCATTCGTGGGAGCAAAACAAGTGTAAGTACCATACGCCTTCAACAAGCTCAACACCCCACCTCGTTTCAGTATATAAAGAAAGCTGCTGAACGTTTCCTCATGCTCTTCGAGATAATCCGCTGTCGTCTCCCCAATGAAAGTATAACGATTGTGATAATCTATGGGTTCTACACATCCCATAAACATCAGCCCAACAAAAAGCACTGCCAAAATTGATTTGTTTACATACCTCCTAAGCATTGCCTTCTTCAGATAAAAAGTTGTTTCTATCAATCCTTTTACATTGTATCAATTTAGATGCCACTTCTTCTTTTCTTATCTATATAACACTTTTTTCCCGTTAACGAAATAAAGGCCCGTTTCTGGAGTAGATACACGACGGCCCATCAGATCGAAAAAACAATCGGCTGAAGAATCGACGGGCTTATCACAAACGACATTTTCTACCTTTGTGTTTGTAGGCGGCTGTATCAGGTAAGTATTAAGTAAAGCTTCATAATAGCTTTTTGAAAACTTACCCGTAATGAATATTCTCTTTTCTTTGGACATTTTATATGTGTAACCATTACGCAATGAACCGTTTCCTTCGGACTGTTCATCAAAGAGTTCCGTACCTTTGACAGCATACAACACCGCAAGAAGGTCCCAACTGCTTCTCCCTTGAAAACTGCTATTAAACCACTTGTAGTATGCCGTACGAACGGGATTATCTTCTACATTCTCTAGCACCACTCCCGTGTATATATCTTCACCAATTGGAGAAATTACCACCAGCGTCGGCCAGTCCTCCAAGACTTTTTGAGCTTCTCCGACAAGATCGTGTCTGACTGTATTGAAATTATCTCCAGAAACACCTGCCATCACAACTAGCTTTTTCACTTTTCTTTCGACAAGTTCCGGCTCTGCACGCAAAAGGTCGGCTAGATTATTAAGAAAGCCGACACTAACTATGGTAACACTATTATCTTTTTGTGCTTTGAGAGTATTCACATATACATCTAGCGCATCCGGCACTTTTGAAAGGTCGCTAGGGGTATCATTTTCATATTTAGCCACAGCTGCAAGATAGGAGGAGTAATCGGGATCCTTCAGTGTTTTTTTATATGCCCCTATTGGAATATCCCCTCTTCCATACCAAGTATTGATTGCATCAATTGCAGCTACGCCTCGCTTATGCACTTCATTGTAAACAACAGCAAGAATATTTGCAAGACCTTCGTCTGAAAGTTTGTGGAGAATAGCCAAAGCACCGACATCATCAACATCGGTGCACATGTCTGTATCATAAATCACATTAGTCACAGCATCATCTTCCTTCTGGCCTCCGCCTTCAGTATCAGAAGCAGTTAGCAAGTTTTCTACTTTGGGTAAACAGACCAAAATAGATGCAACAAAAAGGATTATTGATGTCTTCATTTCATTTTTTTGGATATATTTTTTATTAAGCTGCCTATCAGAAGATCTTGGACCAGTGAAAATCACCTCCACTTCTTCTATCTCTATTATATCCCAACAACTTACTTAAGTTCTGGATTTTATAAGATGGAGTTAAGTTCTTTTAAGAAATAAAAATGGGATTCATAGAAGGTAGTAAGATGGGAAGTTGACAGTTTGTTTCCTCATCTCGTTGCTCAACTATTAAAGTGAACATTATGGCCTTCACTATTACAGAAGTTAAGCACTCCGTGCTGGACGTTTCCTCTGATGATTTTTTTCCTGCGCGGAGCGCCAAACTTCCACATATAACACCAATTATACTTCTACTTATAGTGCCAAGTTTTCAGCTATCTATATAATACTTTTTTCCCGTTTACGATATAAAGTCCCTTTTCAGGAGTCGACACACGACGACCTGTCAGATCGAAAATTCCTTCGACGGAAGAATCGATGAGTTCATCGAAAACAACATCTTCTACCTTCGTGTTTAGGTCAGCTTTGCGAATGTACCATACGCTACGACTCGGAATCTCATTCTTATAGTTCATTAGATAACCCAAGAAACCAGTACCGTTACTATGTCCAAGTGGATGGATAAGGGCAGTTCCAGGGTCACAGCCCTCCTCTACACAGCGAAGATTTACCTTACCGTCTTCTCTCGGAACAAGTTTATATCTACCCTTTGAAGCTTCATTAGCCATGAAGATACCGCCACCTGTTCCGCTGCCTTCGACAGTTGTGTATCCCATAAACAGTGTGTCACAAGATGCACATTGTAGGTACCATTCTGTCTCGGTCTCTGCTGGAACAAATATCCATTGGAACTCTAACTCTTCCTTATCTAAATAAGTCCATGCTGCACGATTTACACCAGAACGATAGAAAATAGCAATTTCACGTCCCTGTGAGCTTTCGAACGGCTCGTAAGCACTCACAATCCAATACTTCTCGCCTTCCTTTGGCTGAACCACTTCCAAGCCAGCAACGGCCTCTTCGATTGCTTTGATTGCACCCTCCGCCTGTTCATCGGTAGCACCGCTCTCTATCAGCATCTCAGCACTGTTCATAGCAGAATTGAACGCAGCAAGGCTCTTTACCTCACCGATTTCAGTACCTTCCTTATAATCGACGTTAGCAGAGTTGTAGGTTGACTCTAACAGCAACTCAAGTTCTGACTTCTCATCTGAAGGAACTATTGACTTCTCTATGGTAACTGTGTTCACTTCTTCTTTGTTGTCAAATCTAAAATAGAAGTCGGCACAAACATACGGAAGAGAAACGATTAACTCGTTGGAGTTTTGTTTAACCGTTATTTCTATACCCACATGCCTATTGTCATACATCTTGAAATTGCTGAAAGCGCATGCCTTGTCGGCAGTAAACTTGAAGGTTTGACTTCCCATCGGGAAGTGATAGCACTTACTTCCCAAACCATCAGCGACAGCCACCGTGGCAGGCAAAGCATCCATTTCACGGATATACCAGATTGACATACTGCTCGGTTCGTTCTTGTAATTTCGAACTCCGCCAGACACGCCCTTTCCTGTCGTATTGTCGACATAATGATTCCGCGGATGAAGCAAGCATTCAGCTCCAGCACCTGAAACATGCAAGTTAAATGCATTTCCGGAATAGCGAATCAAATCGTATGGTCTAGTTTCCTCCTTTTCTTCTACCATCGGAAGATTTTCATCTTTTGTCATAAGCGAGTAGCCGACATACAAATTACTTGCCTTATTCTTAATATAATAGCCTGTATTTCCGTTTTCATCATCTGCCAGCTCAAAGGTAAAGTATTGATATACATCATTTGGATCAGCGTCTTTCCAAACTAAGGAACTGTCCGCAGCGTTCACGGCAAGATTCTTTACCACTCCCTGTATATTTAGGAATGCTTCATTGGCGTTACTGATAACGTAGCTTTTACCTTCAACAGGAAGCGTCATCTCGAGGTTTTCCATTATCTTAATCTGCTCGTATAGTTTATCGGACAAAGCATAGAGTTCATTCTCTGTAGCAGTTCCAGATACCAACATCTCCTTTCCTTGGGCAACCAGTTGATTGAACAGGCCTGAATCATAATCATAGCAACCTACTTCAGTACCTCCCACATAGTCGTTCCCTTCTGCTGCTGCCAAGGCATTTCGCAATTCTAGCTCACCTCCAGTTATTCCTTCCATGCGGACCTCGGTGGGGATGCTGGACAGACGGTATTGTCCCCATTTTTCTTCTATAGCGAAACGAAGTCCCTTGACAGGTTCCCTGAACGTTACCGTTATTTCATGACTTCCATAGCCCGGCATTTTGAAGTTCCAACGAGAATAGTAGTCTGTACCCAAATTGCGGTCGACGATACTACTCAACTCCCCTTCGCCCGCATTGATAGAAGCAGAACCTGTCGATAACTGGTCAACGGAGGACAACAATTCATTGCCATCTGCATCAAAAATGAAGAATTCGCAAATGCCTAATTCCGGTCCGTCATTCTCAGCCACCATAATTTCATAGGTCGTATGGACTGCATAGAAAGTAACAGCAGCATACTCTTTGTCAAACTGGAAATAGGGAGACACATAACGCATAATCGTAGCCTTGCTTTCAGGATTGGTCAGACATTCTCCCGCCTGCCATTTCTTCAGATACTCTTGGTTTACAATTGTATTTCTAGCTCCTGTGTATCTGTAGGGTATATTGGGGTTATCCTCCGCAGGGATAGTTATGAACTGATAAGGCAATGACACAGCGGTGTTGGCAGACCTGATACAGTTTTCTACCACGGTTCTTACCGATTCCAAATATGTCATTCCTTGCGCAGCCGGTGTTGTCCCTGCTGCTATGTCGTCCAATATATTAGACAACACGCTCGACATGTTTTCTAATGTTTCGAGATAAGAATAGGCAAATTGTCCTTCCTCTTCCCCGAACCCTGGATGACTGGTCAGGCCGAAACAAGGATTGTCTTCACTCACCAAATCGGGGAAGTTTAGGAACATGGACAGGCTTTCAAGGAATTTGTAGGCCTCATCTACAAGCACCTGATCGATAGCTTCCTGCAGTACTGACTTATATGCCTCTAGTTCTGGGGTAGGGATGCTTTTTTCAGCCATGTCTTTTTCTGCCTTTTTGATGACTTCCCCCAGATTCTCCACCTGTTCTTTTACATATTCGCTCCAGTCTTCTTCATATACTTCCTTAGCTGTACTTACCAAATTAGTTAATCCGACAAAAGCATTCATTGAGGTATAAGCCACTTTCACTAAGCTGCGGATAGAGTCATCAGCAGCCATCATGGCATCAATAGTTTTGGCCGCGCGCCCCAGTTCACAGGCACGGTCAAGGGCAGCTACCACCTCCGCTCCTATCAGATGGCTCTTGAGCGTGTCGGCAACATGTATGTCTAAGTCTACATCCTGCCTGTACATTTGCACGAGTGCCTCTTCGGGAGTCACATCGCCGAAATAATAAAGTTCTGCATTGTCAAACCCAAACCAGCGGACTGTATTTGGATAACGGATACGGAAACCCACCTCCAAAGAGCCGTCTGTAACAGTGGCTGACACATTGAACTTCCTAGTATGAAACCAGCTGTTGTTACTCCAGCTGCACGTCTGAGTCTCATACTCTTGGTCACCAGCAAAAATATAGCCTCCGAAACTGTTTAAATAATCCTCCGGATCATTTTTGTCACCGATATTCGTACAGGAAACCATAAAGGCACCAAACCCATACGTCCCGTTGGGAAGGTCGGTCAGTTTTTGGCTCAGACAAGTAGGACCAGGCAAATAGTTTTTTGAGCTCCATATTTCAAGACATGTCCCTGAGAAGCCCCAATAATCATATTCGCCCTCAGATTCTGTGTGAGAGGAAGTATGCCACGTCTGGGCATTGTCACCCAGCGTGAACTCAACCTTCCAACCTGCTAGTTTTTGCTCACAATCTGCATTAACCAATTTTTCCGTCATGTTGACGCCATCAGCGAAGGCAGAGGTTGCCATCATAGTAGCTAATAAGATAGCAGTTAAAAGAAATCTTTTTTTCATGATACAAAACTTTTAATTATATACAAAAAATGTGTGATTCCGGTTTGGCAAAGATATCGGGAACAAAAGAACATGCCAAATCGCAATTGTTCAAAAAAGAGCTTTTTGGGGTCAAAAAGCAAGACTACTATAGCACGGACACTCATTAACGGTACGAAAAAGACATACTCAGTAATGATAACGATACTGATAGAGTTGCTGCCAACCGACCAACTCATAACCATAAACTATGCACTACGGAGTCTTTGAAATCTTCCTCTTGTAAAGACTTCATTGACAGGGGACTAAAAAGGTGTATTTTTTTGTTTAACTTCGCGACGCTAGAGTTAAACTCTAATTTTTTATTGTTAAACTCTAAATCCGTAAAGTTTAACTATTTTCTTCCTGTGACCGGAAAGACTGGACGTACTCCGTGGGGTTTGTGCCGAATTGTTTCTGGAAAGCCTTGTAGAACCATGAAAAGGAACTGTATCCTACAATCTCGCTTACTTCCATTGCCCTATACGTTCCCGATGCCAACAGCTCTGCGGCTCGCTTCAAACGGACAAGTCGAATGAAGTCGCTGGGAGCTTCTCCCGTTACCGCTTTTATCTTCCTGTAAAGTGTGCTGCGGCTCATGAACATCTTTTCAGCCAGAATATCAACATCCAGATTCTGATTATCTAAATTCTCTAAAATAAACGAAGTTACCTTTTGAATGAAGCTTTTATCCGTCTTATTCAACTCCAATGCTTCTGAATGGATAAAGGGCTCATGGGCAAACTTTTCAAGAATACGACGGCGATTCTCTAACAGATTTTCTATCAACTTCCGAACAAACACCAAAGAGAAGGGCTTTTCAACGTAAGCATCGGCGCCTCCTTCCAGGCCTGTCATGCGGTCGTCAAACGTGGACTTGGCAGTCAATAATACGACAGGTATATGACTTGTTTCAATATTAGACTTTATGTCCCTGCATAATTCTATACCGTTTTTCCTGGGCATCGTTACCTCTGAAAGGACCACATGGACTATTTGCTTTTCCAGCAATTCCTCTGCCTCTACGCCATCCTTTGCCTCCAAGACATGATAAAGATCTGAGAAATGAACAGCAAGAAACTCCCGCAGCTCATCCTCATTTTCCACAATCAATATCGTCTTCAAAGGCACTTCTTTCATCTTTTATATTATAAAACGACAAGAGATCATAGCTTTTAATTCATTGATGGTTTGGTGATCAGTGAAAACCTTTGTAGCTATTCAGCGCCCTGACACAAAGTAGCACAAACAATCGTCACCATGCTCACCGAGGGCAAAGTTACGTTTTTTTTTGAATTGAAAAAATTTTCTGCAAGTTCTTTTTGCAATGATACGTGAGTTCAGTGTGAGGAAAGAGTCCAACTCACGTTCTAAAGCAACATTTCGCACAGCGTGTGTTCTCATTAAACACAGTTTTTCGTGCAAAGATACGATTTTTTCTTTGTCGAGAAAAATTTTTCGAGAAGGGAAAAAATTTTTTCGAGAAGGAATCTCGCGCGCTCGAGAAGGGAAAATTTCACCCCTTCCACAGATACCCTCTGACGCTTTTCAAAGCGCAGGAGAAAACGGCTTGTTCAGAGCTGCTCGACAAGCGGCACAAGATGGCGCTTAAGCTCGGGAAACGTGGGAAGATGGCGCCCGGGATAATAGAGCGCGTGCGGATAGTGGAGGGCAAACTCATCGTGACAATGCACAATCTCGTCGGCATCGGCAAACATCCCCGCGGTATGCTCTTTTTCCCACTCGTCAAGGAAGTCGAACTGCCTCTTTTCCAGCGCTTCGAAGGCATTACAGATGGTTTCCGTAACGCAGAACGAAGTTGCTCCATCCTTCCGCGGGGAGAGATATTCATTCGTGCCGATTCTCGTGCGCAACAGGCGCGAGACGTGTAAGTCGGGGTTGATGCACACTTTAGCGAAGCCCCTCAGCTGAAGAGCCCAGAATCCCCCGAGCGACAAACCCACAATCAAATCAGGCTGAAACGAAAGGCACGTCTGCTGCAGCATGGGCAGCGCTTCCTCCGGGCTCACAGGCACATCGGGAGCCAACACTTCGCAAGGGCGGAACAAAATGCGCAGCGTATCGGCAGTCTTGTAGGCTCCCGAAGAGGCAAATCCGTGAATGAAGAGTATTCGAGAAGGCTTCATGACTGCATATCACTCCTCGCGCAAGGGAAAGAGGGCAAGCGCCTGATTTTCGCACTCCTCCATGATTTCGCGCTCTCCAGGCCCTTTGTCGTTGATTCCACACAAATGAAGCACCCCGTGGATGATGACACGATGCAGTTCAGCGTCGTATGCCGAAGCAAAGCGGCGCACGTCGTACTCCCTCGCAAACTGCTCGCTGTTGGTACGCACGGTATCGAGGCTGATATACATATCGCCGCTCACAACGTGCCCTGCGCTGTAGTCAAACGTGATGATGTCGGTGAAATAGTCGTGCCCCAGATACTGGATGTTTACCTCCAGTATCTCCTCATCGCTGCAGAAGACATAGCCCAAGTCGCCTACGCTCTTTCCATACGTGGCTGCGACAGCTCGTATCCAACTCGCAACAACTTTGCGGCTGATAAGTGGCATAGCAATGCGAGAAGACTGGAAAACAATCATATCCGAGAGGGTTTACGAGAAGAAGAGATAACAGAGGAAGATTGCCGCGAGGATTCCAGCCAAGTCTGCCAGCAAGCCGCAGGCAACGGCGTGACGCGTCTTCTTGATGCCCACGCTGCCGAAGTAGACAGCCAGAATATAGAAAGTGGTGTCGGTGCTTCCTTGGAAGAGGCAGGCAAGACGTCCCGTAAACGAATCGGCTCCATACGTAGTCATTGCGTCAACCATCATGCCTCGGGCACCGCTTCCACTGAGGGGCTTCATGAGTGCCGTAGGCAGGGCGCCAACGAAATCGGTGTTAAGCCCGCATTTCTGTGCACACCAGGCAACGCCGTCGGTGAGGGCATCCATAGCCCCCGCAGCGCGGAAAACGCCTATGCCCACGAGGATTGCTATCAGATAGGGGATAATGCGTACGGCTGTGTCGAACCCTCCTTTCGCTCCCTCGATGAAAGCCTCATAGACATTTATCTTTTTCACCGTTCCTGCCAGGATGAACCCCACGATGATAGTGAAGAGCAACACGCCAGCTATGACTGACGATACGGTGCTCATCGTCTCGGACGACATGCGGCTGAAGCCCCAGATGATGAGGGCGACAAGGGTGCATAGCCCTCCGATGAAGAGCAGAATGGTGCGATTGAACAAGTTGATGCGTTGCCAAAGACTAGTGACAAGCAAGCCTACAAGGGTGCTGAAGAATGTTGCCAGCAGGATGGGCACAAACACGTCGGTAGGCTGGGCAGCTCCCATCTGCGCGCGATAAACCATCACACTTACAGGGATGATTGTCAGCCCACTGGTGTTGAGCACCAGAAACATTATCATCGAGTTGCTTGCCGTATCCTTCTTTGGATTAATCTCCTGCAGCTGCTCCATAGCCTTCAGGCCCATAGGAGTAGCAGCATTGTCAAGTCCAAGCATATTGGCAGCAATGTTCATAAACATCGTACCCATCACAGGATGATCCTTGGGAATTTCGGGGAAAATCTTAGAAAGCACAGGGCTGAGAATGCGCGCAAGCCTGTTAACGACACCGCTCTGCTCGCCTATCTTCATAATTCCCATCCATAACGAGAGCACTCCTGTCAAGCCCAACGATATCTCGAATCCCGTCTTGGCAGATGTAAACGTGGAGTTGACGATATCAGTAAAGACGTTGACATCGCCCATGAAAATCAACTTCACCAATGCCACAGCAAAGGCAACGATGAAGAAAGCAATCCAAATGTAGTTCAGTACCATGCTGCAAAGGTACGATTAAGTGAGTGAAAAGAAAAGAAAAAACGGTTTTCTTTTCCTTTTCCGAACGAAAGTACCTAAAACCGAAGGTTAAAGGTACGATTAAGTGAGCGAAAAGAAAAGAAAAAACAAGTTTCTTTTCCTTTTCCGAACGAAAGTACCTAAAACCAACGGTTAAATCAAAAGGCGATAGTGAACATAAGTCCAAAAAAACAAAAAATCATTAATTCTTTCTGCGCTGTCCCTTTATTTACTACTTTTGCAGCAATAGTAGCAAACAAAATGCAAAAGAGTCGTGCAAAAGTTTTTTATCCACGCCCTTTTGCATTATCTTTGCATCAAAGGAGAAAAAACATGGAAGACAGTTTCGACATACGCAGCCAGCAGAATGGCGCCAGAGACAAAGACTACGAAAATGCCCTGCGCCCACTCACCTTCGACGACTTCAGCGGGCAGACGAAGGTGGTGAGCAATCTTCGCGTTTTCGTGCAAGCGGCACGTCAGCGCGGAGAATCGCTTGACCATACCCTGCTGCACGGTCCTCCGGGATTGGGAAAGACAACGCTGAGCAACATTATCGCCAACGAGTTAGGCGTAGGATTCAAGGTTACCTCGGGGCCCGTGCTCGACAAACCCGGGGACCTTGCAGGCATCCTCACATCGCTTGAACCCAACGATGTGCTCTTCATCGACGAGATTCATCGCCTAAGCCCTATCGTGGAGGAATACCTTTATAGCGCTATGGAGGACTATCGCATTGATATCCTCATTGACAAAGGTCCCTCAGCAAGAAGCATCCAGATAGACCTCAACCCATTCACGTTGGTAGGCGCAACCACACGAAGCGGATTGCTCACAGCCCCGCTGCGTGCACGCTTCGGCATCAACATGCACCTTGAGTACTACGATGCGGAGGTTTTGGCAAAAATCGTCAAACGTTCGGCACGCTTGTTGGCTGTTCCTTGCGAGGAGTCAGCCCTCTATGAAATAGCACGCCGAAGCCGAGGAACACCGCGTGTGGCAAACGCGCTGCTGCGCCGCGTGCGCGATTTCGCGCAAGTGCGGGGAAACGGTACCATCACGCTCGACATTGCCCGATATGCCCTTGAGGCGCTGAATATCGACAAGCACGGACTCGACGAAATAGACCATAAGATTCTCTGCACTATTATCGACAAATTCAAGGGAGGTCCCGTAGGCGTAGGCACCATAGCAACAGCGTTGGGAGAAGACCCCGGCACGCTGGAAGAAGTGTACGAGCCCTTCCTTATTATGGAAGGATTCATCAAACGTACTCCTCGCGGGCGCGAGGTGACAGACCTGGCATACAGGCACCTGGGGAAGAGCCGCTTTGCTACCGGAGCCGCTGATATGGATGACCTATTTTCATAACTGAACACTTTCTCGTAAACCATGAAACGATTCTTAACTATACTCTTTTTATTACTTAGCATGATACCTGGATTTAGTAACACAAACTACACAAAGGGTTGGGCTGAAGTACGGGAACTTATTGACAAAGGTAACTACCGCAGCGCCAACGAAAAAGCACAAGAACTCTTCAACGCAGCAAAGGCAGAGCAGAACAGTTTCCGCATCTTGCAGGGAGCCGTGATGCTGACACAGGCAGAATCGAAATACAAAGAGGAATCTATCAATACAGCACTCAAGTTGTATCGCTCCATCGAAGGGAGCCTCAACGAAGCAGACGAAGCTCTGCGAAAGCTCTACTTGTCGAAAGTCTATCAAGATTTTCTAGACTGGAACATCTATAGCATCGCGCGTAATCTTCCGCTGGAAGAGCCTACCGACGACATCGCACAATGGGATGAGCAGACGTTCAAAACCACTATCCGCACCCTTGAAGACGAGGCTCTGGCAGCAGCGCCTACATTGAAGCAAATCCCCATCGGCAACTATGTTGAGTTGCTCGAAAAAGGCAACAAGGCTGGGCAGCAACTACGCCCCACACTCTACGACATTGTTGTGCAAAGCATCATCAACGGCTCCTCCAACGACAACGACGATGAGGAAGTGCAGGCTCTGTTTGAACAAGATGCCCTCTACGGTACGCCTGAGGAGTTTTGCTCCCTTGTTATACCCGACAAGCCCGACGTGCCTCTTGTACGCAACCTTGCTCTCCTGCAGGAGCTCACCCGTTTTCATCTGAACGACAAGGATTCCTATACCCTACGTCGCGATTTGGACGAGCAGCGACTGAGTTTTGTAACCTCTAATTCTTTCTACGAGAAAGTGCGCTATCGCGAAGGACTGGAGCGACTTGTCGAAGCCTATAAGCTCTCTGATGAACGCACTACATGGTATTACCTTCAGGCTTTGTATTGGAAAAACCTTGAAGAGAGTGATGAAGACCGAATAGGGAATGATACACCGAAAGTGAAAGCCTATGGGTTTGCTCGAAAAGCCATTGAGATAGCTCCCAAGAGCAAAGGAGCTTTAGAAAGCAAAAATCTCATCAGCCGACTAGAGCATCCCGAATTGCAAGTTAGTGTTCCTTCGCCCATCTTGCCAGAACAAGGAAACACCGCCATCATAAATGCCACCAACATCTCAAAAGTATGGTTCCGCATCGTGAAGGCTGCAAATGAAAACAGGGCGTGTGACTTCGACTACTACATAAAGCAACCTGTACTGAAAAGCTGGAGCGCCGACATCACCGACCCAAAAGACTACGAGAGTCACGAGAATCCCCATGAACTCCCTTCCCTTGCTCCTGGCGAATATTACCTTCTTGCCTCCTCCACTCCAAAATTTGACAAGAAGGAAAACGTCTGCGGAGTCACGATAAACTGTTCTGCCCTCTCCATATATATAGAGGAAACAATGCAAGACGGAAGGCATCTCGGTGCTGTTGTTGATCGTAAGACAGGACTCATCCGCACCGGCTGCAAGGTGGAGCTCTTTAAGATGGAATGGAGAAGAGGGGAACAGAAACGCGAAAAACTGCAAGATTGTAAGACAGACGAAAAGGGTTTCTTCACTATCCCACCCCTTGAAAGAGGCTCGCTGTATAGTGTTGTTGCAACCGACGGCGCATCGAAGATGGAACGCCAAGTGAATTCAATTTATCCCTTCTCCTTCAGCTCTCGCAATAGGGAAAGCATTACAATCTTTACCGACAGATACAGCTATCGCCCGGGAGATGAAGTGCAATTCAGCCTTGTTCTCTACAATGAAGAAGACGTCAACCACTTTATTGTTTGTCCTGACAAAGACGTTACTGTTGAGTTGAACGATGTGAATGGCAAAACGGTAAATACTTTCGAGGGCAAAACAGACGTTTTCGGCTGTCTGCGCGGTTCTTTCAAACTTACTCAAACCATTCTTCCTGGAGTAATAAGCATTCACGCTCACGCCGACAACACAAGTGGCTGGCGCAACATCAATGTGGAGGCTTACAAACAACCCACCTTTGCTATCAGTTTTGAGGAATTCGAGAAAGATATACCCCTCACGGCAACCGTGCCTGTCAAGGGCTCTGCTATCTCCTATACCGAGGTTCCCGTGCAGAATGCTCCTGTCACATATGTCATAACACGTACCGAACAGCCCTCTATCTATTGGTGGCGCTGTATCGGGCGAAGGAAGACTGTTGCTCGCGGAACAACGCAGACTGCCGCAGACGGCACCTTCCACTTCGACATTGCTCCGATGTTCAGCAAGGATAGTCCCAAGCTGAAAGACCGTTGTTACCTCTACAACATCCATGTGGAAATAACAGCTATTGACGGGGAGACACAAAGTCAGGACACTCATGTCCGCATCGGAAAGCCCTACGAACCTCCCAAAGACGACACTCCTGCCGACGTGATGCCAAAAGATGCATTACTTTGGGGATATCAAGCCGAGAAGACATTAGAGGCAGGAGAAACAGCAAAACTCCGCATCGGTACCACAAAGAAGGACGTCTGCGTTGTATGGTTCCTTGAGAAAGGCTTAGATGTTGCCGATTACGGCACGATGATGCTCTCCGATGAGATACGTGATTGGACTCTGAAGACCGATGACTCGTGGAAGGGCTTTTTCACCCTTCGCCTCGTCACTTTCAAGGAGAATGAGATGAAGGAACTCTCTTATACCTTCGAGGTTCCTCATCGTGAGCGGGAGTTGGGCATCACGCTTACTACCTTCCGAGACCATCTCACTCCAGGCGAGCCTGAGAAATGGACCTTGCACATTGCCAATAACGAGCAACAGCCCGTCGAAGCCAATCTGGTAGCGGCAATGTACGATGCAGCGCTTGACGTTTATGGCGAGAACTACTGGAACCTCTCCCCTTGGCATACGTTCCGCATGAGGAATTTTGTTGGCAGAGGAACAGACACCAGCAGTTCTTGCGGAGTAAGCCCACGCCTTTCTTGGGCACAGACTCCTATCATTGATTATCCCGGGCTTATCTATTTAGATGGCGGAAACAAAATGATTACTGTCGGTTTCGGAAGAAGGACTCGCGGTATTCCTGCTTTGGCTATGGCTAAAAATTCAACAATGTTGGATTTAGAAGAAGCCTCTATTCAAGAAGACCAAAGTGAATGGGTATCATCAGATGCTATGCTTGCAGAGGTAGTGCCCACTGGAAGCCAAGAAGCGCTTAAGGGAAGAATAGCCGGTTTGGACCTGAATGATGAAGGAGGAATAGAAGAAGAGGATGGAGGCGCTCCCGAAAATGTCTATATCCGACAGGACCTTACCCACACGGCATTCTTCGAGCCTTGCATCCGCACGGATGCCGAAGGCAATGCCGAAATATCCTTCACGGCGCCTGACTTGCTTACCGAGTGGAACTTCAGCGGGCTTGCTTTCACGAAAGACCTTAAAGTCGGGAAGTTCCTCAAGAAAGTCATCACTCGCAAGGAGCTGATGGTGCAGCCCAACCTGCCACGCTTCTTGCGCCAGGGGGACACGTTTGAGTTTACCGCTAAAGTCTCCAACATCTCCGAGACAAGCACGGATGCGAAAGTGCGCCTGCAGCTTACTGACGCCCGCACAGGGAAGCCCCTGAAGGGATGGAGCAAAGCAAAGGTACAGACGATATCTCTTGAAAAGGGCGAGGTGAAAGCTGTCTCCTTCCCAGTCAGCGTGCCCGACGATGTATTCGCCATTACCTATCTTATTACTGCCGTTGGCGACACCCACTCCGATGGAGAGCAGGGAATCGTTGCCGTGCTTACCAATCGCACGATGGTTACCGAGTCGATGGCGATGTATGCGAATGCGGGTGAGAAGAAGACATACACGATGGAGACGCTGAAGAAGAACAACTCCAAGACGCTCTCGCATCACAAGCTGGTGCTGGAGTACACCTCCAACCCCATCTGGTACGCCATCAAGGCTTTGCCCGCGCTTGACGAGACAACAAACCCGAGCATTGAGCAGCTCTTCCACCGCTACTATGCCAACAGCCTCTCGCTCGGCATACTGCAGCAGCACCCGCAGATTGAGCCCATCTTCCAGCGCTGGGCAGAGGAGACGCCCGAGGCATTCCTCAGCCAGCTGGAGAAAAACAACGACTTGAAGCAGATAGTCCTCAGCGAGACACCCTGGCTTCTGGAGGGAGAGAATGAAAGCGCCGACAGACGACGCATTGCCGAATTCTTCCAGCAGGAACGCGCCGAAGCAACCCTGTCGGAACTGCGCCAGCAACTCCTTAAGCTGCAGAACAACGACGGAGGGTGGAGCTGGATGCCGGAATACGAGAGCAACTCGTACATCACCCTCATGCTGCTGCGAGGATTCGGAGAACTGAGGGAACAAGGATGCATCGACGTCGAGAGTGACTCTGAGCTGAAGAACGCCCTCATCAAGGCTGTCAACTATGTCGATAACGAGTACTACAAACACTATCTCGACTGGCTGAAGTGGGAAAAAGAGAACAGCCGTTTCTGGGAAAAGCGTTCCGTCAACCCCATCTGCACCAACTACCTCTTTACGCGCAGTTTCTGGAAGGACTTCCCCTTCAAGGCAAAGACAAAGACCTCGCACGACTACTTCTACGCTGCCCTCAAGCGCGTGAGCCACATCGACGACGGCTTGATGACAAAGGCTCTCACAGCAATCACTTTCTATCGGAACGGCGACACGAAGCTTGCAGAAGGCATCCTCAAACTTTTCGATGAATCGGCGCTCTTTAGCGACGAAATGGGACAGTATTGGCGCGACAACGTAGGGGGATGGTTCTGGTACGATGCTCCCGTCGAAACGCAGTCGATGATTATCCGCGCCTACGACGAATGTAGCGGAGGCTCTGAAAATGTGACGCTTATGCAGCAATGGCTCCTCAAGCAGAAGCAGACAACCAGCTGGGCGAACAGCGTGTCGTCGGCTCATGCCGTGTATGCGCTCCTCATCGGTGACGGCAGCGAGGCCCTCGACAACTCCGAGACAGCAAAGCTCACTATAGGCAACAAAAAAGTTGAGCCCGAGAAAGAGGAGGCAGGCACAGGCTACTTCCGCAAAGACTGGGAGGCAAAGGACATATCGCGCTCGATGTCAACCGTCAGCATCGACAACTCAAAGAATCCCTCCTGCTCGTGGGGAGCCCTGTATTGGCAATACTTTGAGAATCTCGACAAAGTGGAGCATTCCGAGCAGGGATTTGCCGTCTCGGCACACTACTACAGGGTTACCGACGAGGGCACTCTCGACAAGATAGAGGGTCCTGTGAAGATTGGCGAGAAGATTCGCGTCAGACTGCGTTTCTCGGTTGACAGAGACCTCGAATACGTGCAAGTGAAAGCGCTTCGTCCTGCAGGACTTGAACCCGTGAGCACTCGCTCGGGGCGGGTTTGGAATGGAGGACTCAGCTATTACCTCGCTGTGGAGGATGCTTCCACTTCGCTCTACATCGACTATATGAGCAAGGGCGACTATACCGTCGAATTTGACTGCTGGGCTTCGCAGGCAGGCTCTTTCCTCTCGGGAACAGTCACTCTGCAATGCCTCTATGCTCCAGAGTTCCGCTGCACATTCTCGCAGCCTAATCTGGAAATAGAGAAGTAAGGAACCGATTCGTGTGGACAAAGAAGCGCGCGATATGAAGAAGGGAAAAATTTTTTTGGAGAAGGAAAAAAAATTTTTGGAGAACAAATATCGCGAGATGAAGAAGGAAACGCGCGAGATGTAGAAAGAAAAACTTTTTCCCGAAAAGGAGAATATGGAGTTTGGCAATACATACTTGCTGATGAAAGAAGGAGGCTTTCGAGCCGACTGTGTTTGAAGGATTATAAATTGGAAATAGTGAACATTTCTCTCGTATGGCAAATCTGAAATCTCTGGCAAAGGATACCGCCATTTACGGCTTGAGCAGCATTGTGGGGCGTTTTCTCAACTATCTGCTCGTGCCTGTCCACACCCACTATATCGTAGCCGAGAGCGGAGGTTACGGCATCGTGTCGAACCTCTATGCTTACACGGCGCTCTTCCTGGCGCTGCTTACCTTTGGGATGGAGACGACGCTTTTCCGTTTCTCAAACAAGGAGGGAGAGAATGCCAATAAGGTTTACGGCGCGGCACTCTGGATGGTGCTGACTGTGGCAATTGCGTTTCTTGTTCTTGTTTTCACCTTCCTGAAGCCTGTCTCGCAGGCAATGGGCTACGTGGAGCACCCCGAGTATATAGGCTGCTTCGCTGTCATCACAGCCCTCGATGCCTTCCAGGCAATCATGTTCTCTCGTCTGCGGCAGCAGCACAGGCCCATCAAGTTTATGGTGCTGAAGATGTCGTTCATCATCACAAGCGTGCTGCTCAACTTGTTTGTCTTCGTGCTGATGCCAAAAATGTTCGGCACCTTCCCTGTCCTGCAGGATATTTACGAGCGGTTCAACTACGGCGTCGGACTTATCTTCTTCATCAACCTCTTCTGTACCAGCCTGGTAACCTTCGGGTTCATCCCTGAGTTGAAAGGACTCTCCTACGGATTCGACAAGGCTCTGGCGCGCCGCATGCTGCAGTACTCATGGCCCCTTCTGCTGCTGGGACTGGTTGGCATCCTCAATCAGGTCTGCGATAAGATTCTCATCCCCTACCTCATTCCCGGCAAGGAGGGAATGGTTCAGCTGGGCATCTATGGAGCCTGCGCCAAGATAGCGCTGATTATGAGCCTGCTGACACAAGCGTTCCGTTATGCCTACGAGCCCCTCGTGTTTGCGGGAAGCCGCGACAAAAATTCCCCCGAAATGTTGGCTGAAGGCATGAAGTACTTCGTCATCTTCACACTTCTGGCATTCCTCGCGGTGATGTGCTATCTGCCTATTCTGAAGTATCTCGTGGGACGCACCTATTGGGAAGGACTCAAAGTGATTCCTGTCGTGATGATGGCGGAGATATTTATGGGCATTTACTTCAACCTCTCCTTCTGGTATAAACTAACAGACCAGACGTGGTGGGGAGCTATCATGAGCGGCATAGGAGCAGCAGTGATGATTGCGGTAAATGTCATCTTCGTGCCTCGTATAGGCTATATGGCGTGTGCTTGGGGAGGATTTGCGGGCTATGGAACATCTATGTTGCTAAGCTATTTCATCGGGCAGAAGAAATTCCCCATCCATTACGCAATGAAAGATATCCTTCTCTATACCGTTTTGGCATTGGGGCTCTTTGCTGTCTCGCAGATAATCAGCAGGCACGTCTCTTCGATTGTGGCTCTCGTTATCAACACAGCACTTTTTGCCATTTACATCGTTTACCTCATCCGCAAAGACCTCCCGCTGAAGAGCATCCCTATCATCAACCGTTTTATCAAGAAATAAAAAACGGATTATTGTTTAACTCCGACAGATTATAGTTTAACTCTACGGATTTATTGTTAAACTCTAGCGGCTCAGAGTCAAACAAAAAAAGAGAAGAATTCCTCATCGCAGGAATATGAAAAAAAACAGGAGAGCAGAAGCCATCTGCCCTCCTGTTTTTATGAATCACGTTTTCTATTGCTTTTTGTAGACATACACTTCGCCTTTGGAAGTGAGAGTCAGCTGCGATTTGTCGTCGCTGAGCAATACCTCGTACGATGAGCCCCAAGAAGTTCCGTCGCTATAATTTCCCGAAAGGGTTGTCTCTGCAAGGGTCCAAGTACCAGAGAAATTTCGCGCGCGTCCTTCGCCCACTGTTTGCGAAAGGTCAAACGTCCCTTCCGTAAGGGTTGTGCCTGCTGTCAGCACTAAGGTTACATCTATTTCATACGAACCTATGGAAACGGCACGAGTGCCTACTTCATACAAATCAACAAGTGTCCACGAGCCGGTAATGTCCAGCACTTCCTCTTCTTCCTTTTCGTGACATGATGTCATCAGGCAAAGAGCAAGCGTAAGGCACAACATACCTCTCCATAGTGAAGCTCTTTCGATAAAAAAATTCCACTTCATCATAGCCAACCTCCATTCTTTGATTTGAAAGAGCGGGAAACGATAGCCACTTCCTGCGTCATCTCCATACCTCCGATAGCATCGTCACCTCCTATTATTGAGCCTCCGGCTATTGCACGAATCTTCACCTTACCCGAGCCTAGCTTAGTGGGGTGAATATAGAGTTTACCGTACATCATGTAGGGCTCTTCCTGCAAACCTAAAGACTGCCTGTCGGCTTCGGAAATCTCACAATAGACACCTTTTCCGTCGGGCGTAGTTTCGCCCAGATAGGTAAGGTTAACAGAAGAGGTACCGAAATATTGCGAAACATCCATCCACTGGTTACGTCCTGTTTCGGCTATCAGGCAAGGGATTCCCTCTATCTGCATCATGAAAATGTATGCATCGATAGAGCCGGTTCCCATCTGTTTCCTGTAATTACCGAGATTGAGGGTACGCTGATAGAGTTCTTTTGTCCCCATCAGTCGGGAATCGAAGTCATTTGCGGAGCTAAGCAACAGTTCCTTGAACTTGGAAGTAGAGAACGTCTTTCCCAATTTCTTGGCATAAGCCAGCCCCAAGGCAGCGATGCCGCTTACATGAGGACAAGCCATAGAAGTTCCCTGCATATAGGCGTAATCTCTATTTCGAGTAGTCCAGGACTCGCCTAATTCCGAAGGATAGGTAGAAAGGATAAGGGCTTCTACAGGATAATTCTTCTGAGCCTTATGATAATACTCACCCCCTGGAGCCACAATATTGCATCCTGGACCATAATTACTGTAGTATGCAGGCAAATAATCGGGACCGAAAGCCGACACGCTGATGATGTTATGCAAAGCACCCGGATAAGTAGCATATGGGTCAGCATCATTACCCGAAGCGAAGATGGGAATTCCACCATCTACTACACTGTTGTTCTTCGTAGCCTCAAAATAGGCTAACGCATCATATTCCACCTGATTGGAGCCGCGATTTCCTTTCCTATAAGAAAGATCCGACTTATAAGTACCACCCTTATAGCCAAAAGAACATGAAATAATAGAGGCTCCCATATCGGCGGCATATTTGATAGCGCGGGAAACAACTGTAGACGTGCCACCAGTATTGTTGTCAAAAATCTGGCAACTCATGATACGGCAACCATCGTTCTTCCCCGAGCCACCGGCAACCCCACAAACTCCCAGATTGTTGTTGTTTACTGCAGCAATCGTTCCTGCACAATGAGTACCGTGCCCCGAATCTTCTTCACGACCCCACGTGATTTCTCCTTCTGACATAAAGTTATAGCCGAAGACATCATCAACGTATCCATTTCCATCATCATCCACTCCCGGTTCCCCGAGACGTTCCTTCTCGTTCACCCACATATTGGGAGCCAAATCGGGATGATTGTATTTTACACCTTCATCAATGACAGCGACAATTATTTCCGGATCGCCTGTGATAAGATTCGACCAAACGTCTTTTATGTTGATGTCACCCCCCTTATAACAATCATCTGCATACGAGACGTCGCCCAAATTGATATAACCCCACTGCAGATATAGCAGCGGATCATTATAGGGATACACCATAGCACGCGTGACAGGAGACATGTCTGACTCGTCTTTTTCAACAGGAAAACAAAACTCGCTTTTAGCATTCACATACTCCTCATCAAATTCCACTGCCTCCACACTGGATATGGATGCCACTTTCGCAGCGACATCATCAACATCTCGTCCTGAAGCCAAGGAGAGCACATACCAACGATTGAGCCCAAACTGAGCCTCTTTCTCTTCTTTCCCAGACATAGGAGGAAACAGTTTCTCAACGCCTACCACACCTTCCTCTTTCAGTTGCAACTCTATGTCGTCGGAGGGTGTGGATGAGAATTTCACCAACAGTGTGGAATTACTGGCAAATTCGCTGGTATTTACAATTTTCTCCGAAAGGAGATGAGATATGGTTCCCCCTGTGTTAGCTTCATTCAGACTATCGTTACAAGATGTTAACGAAAGAGAAACACTTAGTAGAGAAAACAAATAGAGTTTTAATTTCATTGGTAACACAAAAAATAAGGTAAGAAAAGGCCCGGCAAGTTACCGCGCCAGGCCTTTTCTTTATAAGAATATCGCTTTTTTAGATAATTGCTTTCACGTCTACTTTCTCAATATTGCTGAAGCGATTTACGCGAACTGGTTTTTCAATCTTTACGGTTTCAACCGCAACAGTCTTAACCTCGCGTTCTCCCTTAATGCCAGCGATATTAGCTACATTTGTCGGCATGTGACGAACCTTTTCGAAAGCAGTACGAACGCGAGCGGCCGGATTCTCGAAGAAGGAGAGAGGCTTGCTCATTTCCTTATGCAATGCGACAATTCTCTTCTGTACACCTGCAGGAGCTACGCCATTGTCGTCTTTTGCAGGGTCAACAAGAAGCATGTCCTCATACCATTCCGAAACACCAAGTGCATCTGTAAGTTCTTCATCACTGTATAGAACCAAGTTCATACCATTGATTCCGTAAGAAGCATATGCTTCAGGACATACAAAGGCAATATAGCCATCTGCTACAAAGCCTCCGTAAAGTGCCCATCCACCATTATAGTAAGATGTACTACTACTCATGAAAGTCTTACCAAAGTAACCCGTAGAATTGAGAGTATTCTGGACATAATAGAGAACTCCGTTTTCATATACGAATACTAAGCTATCTACAACGCCATATTTCGTACTATAGTCAAATACGCCTGTAACATCGACATATTCATCGTGGTAAGCAACACCTTCATCTTCGTAGTCTTCGTCGGCAAGTTCACTGTCAGCAATGGTCACTTTACTCATATACTCACGCATGCCAAGCGATCCGAAGTGGTCAACAGCATAGAAGTTGTACATTCCGAAATAGCCTTCTGATGCAGAGGGAAGCATGTCTTCCTGAATACTTGCGTAGGAGTAGTCCATGTAGATGGGCAGAGGATCACCAGTTGTAGTAGCATTGGCAGAGATAATCTTGCTCTCGTATCCGTTGGAAGCCCAAACCAGCAGGTAATACTCTGTGCCAGGATTCAGCTTAGTGAATACGTCAACAAAGCCGTTACCATTTACTTGCTCCAGTTCCTCTGCACTTAATGATTCAGCTTCCATGAGATCCTCCTTGCAAGCATCAGCATCAGCAACGATATCAGTATACTTGTAGATACCTACCTTCACGTCAACCAAATCGCTGCCATACACATAGAACTCAAGGCTATTGTCAGATAAGAATCCTTGCGGTTCGTATTTTCCTGTTGCAGCCAAACCGCAGTTAACAATAACTGGAACTTCGTCGCCAGCTTTCACGTAACAGAACGTCTTATATGTTGATTCTTGTGCATTTCCTTCAGCGTCATAAGCAACCAGAACGATGGTATATACACCCGTCTGCTCAGCAGTAAATCCAAAGTAAGCAGCTTCTTCAGCCGAGAGAGCAATCACATTTTCTGCAGTGCCGTCAATAATAGCAGCTGTCAGTTTATCAGCATCTCTTGCACTCAGTTCACCTTCAGCAATAACATATTTAACGGAATCCACATCAGCACCCAACTCACACTGAACGGGAGCTACGCCTTCGACTGTTTCGGCAACACTAACTTCTATGCTATATACAGGACGGTTGAATCCATCGGCAATGCCGATAATATCCCAGTCTTCAATGCCCCAGCCGCCTCCATTGCCGTTATTGTAATCGGGCATGTAATAGGTGCGTACATAGAAGTAGAATCCTCCGTTGCCGTCGTAGTAGCTTATGGGATAGCTTCCGTCGGGATCACCATACTTGGAAGCGAAGTCAAGGAACTCGTAGCCGTAGTGATTGGCGCTGATGTCATTCCAATAGTGACGCCAGTCGTAGACATAAACATCCACGTCATAAGTACTGTTATGATAACAGAGGTTCTCGTAGAGGTCGATAAACTGACCGCCAATGTTGTTCTTATTCTGCGTGTACCAATCGAACTCCCATTCCATTGCTGTTTCGGGCGAATCGTTCGTACCCCAGAAGCCGTAGCCTTCATAGGGACCATTATAATAATGTACCAAATCGGTAAGCATCACACAATGGCGAACACCTTCTACTTCGTAGTATTTAAGTTTACCGGTAGCCGTCTCACCCCAATAATTCTGAGTATAGGTAATCGTCGTTGCACCATCTTCGGTTGCAGAGAACGTTTCCTTCCCTTCTGCATCTACAGCAAAGAATTTCCACTCAACGCAAAATACGGAAAGCTCCAAGAAGTTGGGATAAGCGGAATACATGTAAGCATAACTGGGATCGGTAACCTCGAGTTTCAATGAATACTTAACGGCTGTTTCCACATTGGGGAACTCTACATCGAACGTGGTTTCAGTCTGTCCGTCAGCAAAAGAAGCTGTACCTACAGTAAAGATTCCCTCTTCGGATGCTGTAACGATAACGGGTACTGTAATAGCACCTTCGGCATTGTTACGGGCCATCTGAACCGTGATAACCTTGTCCATGGTAGGATCGAAAGTATGATCACCGCTAGCCTCCTGTGTGGGGAAATAAACGCCCTGCGTAGGAATGGAGTCGGAAGAACCGTTAATGCTGGCTCCATTGATCAACAGTGTGGACGGGTCGACGATGGTCTCGTCCTCCTTGCAAGAATAGAATGCCACGAGGAGCACACTGGCGAGAGCTACAAAGAATAATTTATTTATTTTTTTCATAATCTTTTCAATTATAGATATTCATTTATCAATAACTAACGGACTGATCATTTGCCGGTTGCATACTGTCCAACAGGACTAGGACCGGTAACAGAAGCAGTAGGATCGGGATTGTTCTGATCTTCAGAAATTCCATTGTTGTTCTCAATCTCGCTACGTGGGATAACCATGTTCCAAACAGGCTTGATTTCCTTGCAGTTGAGTTTGAAGATGTCGGCAGGAGCATTGGTTCCATCATAGTTCTGCATAACGCCTGGACGCAGACGCTTAGCGCTTGCCAGAACAACTCCCTCGCCCCAGAACTCAATACGTGATTGTGTGAGCACTTCAAGCTGGAAGGCACGGGCATCGTTGATAGTGCAGTTGTACTGAGGATCACGATAGTTCTTCATGAAATCGTTCAGCTTAGCAACACCAGCAGCAACACCCTGGGTCATACCAACAGCTTCAGCCTCGATAAGATACATTTCTTCTACACGCATAACAGGCACGCTGCAAGCGCCACCGGCTGCATAGTCTTCCCAGTCGCCACCTACACAGCGGAACTTGAGAGACAGATAGTCGGGCATGCCATCGAGCCAATCCTGATCGCGGCAAGTCTGATAGTTGAAACGGCTACGGTCGGGATCAAGCCACAACTGCTTACGGATGTCGGTGTAAGTCATCTTGTCGTAGAGGCTCTTGTCGATGCTAGGATTCGTCAGTGAGCTGTAGCCCCAGTCAGCCTCGCCAGACATCCATCCGGTGAAGTTGCAGAGGTTACCCATGTTCTCGGGAGAATATTTCAACGACCACATCCAAGAGTTAACAACGGTATTGAAGCCGGTGCCTACGCCCGTCATCTCTGCCTCGGTCATAGGAGTAGCGCCAGAAGCATCAATAGCCAAACGAGCATATTCAGCTGCTTTGTCATACTGCTTATCCCAGAGATAAACGCGAGCCATCATACCATAGGCAACAGCCAGAGAAGGCAGGTAAGGAGAATCCTGCTTGTAGTCTTTCAGGCACTCAACTGCAGTTCCGAGGTCTTCGAGCATGAACTTAACCAACTCAGCATGAGGAGCACGAGGGTTGTTCTTGATCTCTTCACCCGTAGTCTCAGGCTTTACGATGGGCACGGTAAGTCCGAGCACCTTCGAGCAGTCGGTATAGATGTTCTCAGCTGGCTCATAGATGGCACCAAGCAGATAGTAAGCGTGTGCACGGCTTACAAGAGCCATACCGGCAAAAGCCTTGATCTCGTCATTTGCTTCCTCAAGATCGATGGCACCGATAACGTCGTTAGCTGACTTGATAAACATGTAAAGCGTACGCCAAGGAATGTAGGTACGTACATACTGGTAACCCATAGCACTGTTGAAACAGTTATACGAACGATACCAGTCATAACCAGAGTTGGAGCCGAGGGGATACATATCACCCATCATCTCGGTCTGTGCAATCATCAGGGCAGGATAAGCCATATCCGTCTCGTCATTTTGTTCTCCGTACACCAGATAGCCTAAAGCCATCTGTGCAGGAATACCATTGACGGATGCTTCCAATGCAGAAGAAGAAGCGCCCACCTGCTCGGCAGTAGCCGTGCTGGTTTGAAGCTCTGGTTCTTCAATGCAACTTGCAAAAGCCACGCCGGCAACTGCAAGAATCGTGAAAATCTTCGTTATATTTTTCATATTAATATCTTTTTTATAATGATGCGACTATTTCAGGATTACTTAACGATGCAGACAGCAACGCGGTCGTCGGCAATAGCAGCAGATGTAGAAATACGGCTTGCGCTGATACCAGCCTCGATGAGCTTGTCAGCAACAACCTTAGCACGAGCAGCAGACAGCTGATTATTGATTTCAGGAGTACCAGTACCCTTATCAGCATATCCGGCAATAGAAATGGTTGCATCGGGATTGTCTTTCAGAATCTGGCAGATCTGACCAAGCTTGAAGGCTTCACCAGCACGAAGCTCGGACTGACCGATTACGAAGTAGAGATTTTCGTCAACGCTAACAGCGTTCTTCTTTCCTGCAACGGGAACTTCCTTAACGACTTCTTTCTCAACAACCTTCTCAACAACCTTCTCAACAACCTGAGGTTCGGACTGAACGTAAACGGTCTGAGGAGTCAGAGTAGGAGCCTTGGTCTCCTTCGGAGCAGCAGGCACGATGGTTACGCCCAATGATACGGAACGCATAGGTGAATAGTTGGTAGCATTAGATGCTCCGTAGCCCTGACGTGGGTCGAAGCCCTTACGTGCCGACCAGTAGTAGAGGTTATCGGCAGCGCAGTAAACGCGGAAGTTTTCAACACCAATCTTGGTGGTCAACTTGCGGGGGAATGTGTAGCCAACAGCAATGTTTTCAATATTCAGATAGCTTGACTTAGTGAGGAAGCGGGTTGAGGTGCTAGCGCTGTTGGTATCTCCGAACTGCCAACGAGGAACATCGCTGGTGGCGTTTTCGGGAGTCCAAGCATTAGCAATATCCTTGTGGAAATTGTAACCGGTGTTGCTTCCTGTCGGGCAGCTCATGAACTGAGCATAGGTGCTGTCGTAGCCCCAGCCGCCGAGCTGATAGGAGAAGTTAACACTGAAGTCGAAGCCATATACATACAAGCTGGTTCCGAAACCACCGTAGATGTCGGGGAAGGAAGTCTTTTTGGTTACGAAGTAGGTTGCATCGGCATACTTGCTGGTAGTCTCATTGTGACTGCCGGTTTCCTTACGTTTACCGTTCTCGGTATCATCGGTGATGTTGCCGTCGGCATCGTAATAGATATCCTTGCCTTCTGCATCCTGCTCATATTCTACGACACGCTTATACCAAAGAGATTCACCCGTGCTCTGGTCTACGCCTGCATAGGTCGGTAAGCGCCAAGTGTAGAGAGAAGCACCTTCTGCAACAACCATGTTACCGCTTGAATAGCCTTTGTATTCGTTACCCTCCAGATCATAGAACGAAGTAGTCTTTACGTCGTCGGCAAGGAAGGTTATCTTGTTGTTCATAGTGGTAGCATTCAGGTTGATGTCCCAAGTGAAGTTCTTCTTGCGGAACACGTTATAGTTCAACTCAACCTCGACACCTTGGTTGTACATGTCACCGATGTTGTCGTAGTAGCTGGTGTAACCTGCAGAAGGAGCAACAGCGAAGGCGAACAACATGTCGGTTGTGGTACGTCTGAAGTACTCGATACCACCTGTGAGGTGACGGAACAGACCGAACTCGATACCAGCGTTGAAGTTGGTGTTGGTTTCCCAAGTGATGTCACGGGTTCCCTTTCCAGCGAATGCAACACCCACGTTACCGTCAGAGTTGCTGATGTCGTAACGGTCGGTATACATGAAGCTGCTGATGTTGTCGTTACCCTGAGAACCGATAGAAGCCTTCAGCTTCAACTCGTCGATCCAGTTAACGCCGCTCATCCAAGCCTCCTTATTAATAAGCCATGCACCACCGACGCTCCAGAAGGTACCCCATTGATACTGGGGATCGAAGCGTGAAGAAGCATCGCGACGGATGCTGGCGCTGGCGAAGATGCGGTTGTCATAGTCGTACATGATACGTCCGAAGTAACCTTCGTTGTTATACATGCTCTTGTATGAGCCTGCGCCTGCGTTGTCGACAACGGCACGGTTCAACTCGGTATCAGTCGGAGAGAACATCTGGTGCTTGGTGCCCCAGAGGGTGTAGTACTCACTGCGATAGTACTCGTGACCTGCCATGAAGTTGAAGTTGTTGTACAGACCCAAAGTGGTGGTGTAGTTCAACAACTGCTGGAGGTTGTAGCTATAAGAACGTGAGTGAACAACTTCTACAGTACCACCTGTGGTGTCGAACTGACCATAGTAGGGGTTGTAGATGTATTTCGTACGAGTCTCGTCGAGGTTGTAAGTACCGTTCAAGGTAGCAACCAGTCCGGGAAGGATTGTGAAGTCAGCAAAGCCGCTTCCTGTATTTGCGTTACCTTCTGAGTTGAAGGTGTTCAGCTTGTTATCCATGATTGGGTTGGCGTCGCTGATGAAAGGACGTGCAAAGCCGGCGTTGGTGCCGTTACCGTAGTCCATCATGCTCAGTCCATTGCCGTCAATCTTCACGTTACCGTCAGCGGTACGGATCCAGATAGGATAGATAGGAGCCATCTGCGATGTGAAAGCCCAGATGTTACCAGAAGAAGTGGACGAACCGTTGTTGTTGAGGAAGTTGCTCTCAAACTTAGCGAAGCTCATGTTTCCACCGACCTTCAACCACTTGTTTGCCTTATAGTCGGCACGCAGACGTCCGGAGAGACGCTCGTGGTCTGAACCCTCGGTGATACCTTCGTTGCTCAAGTAACCCAAAGAAGCGAAGAAGCTCGAACGCTCGTTAGAAGCAGATACCGATACGTTGTATTCCTGACGGACACCTGTGCGGTAACCTACGTCTGACCAATCGTCGGGAGTAACCAGATAGTCTTCGTTCTTGTAGTTCTTGTAGAGACCGAGAGTAGCCTTAGGATTGAGCTTACCGTTCTGACCAATCAGGAACTGGCCATCGGGAATGGTGTAAACCTGATAGCCGAGACCACCGTTACCCTGATCACCGAACAGATTCTGGTTAGCTTTCTCCCAAGCAGCGCCTGCCGAGAGACCCTGTCCCTGGAAGTAGTTGTTCAAAGCTGCATATTGAGCCTCGTAGTAAGTACCGGGATCGGTAATTACGTTGTATTGCTGCAGGGCGCGGGTGTTGGTACCGTACTTTCCGTCGAAGGTGATGGTAGCATTTCCTTCCTTAGCCTTCTTGGTAGTAATCATGATGACACCGTTAGCACCACGGGCACCGTACAGAGCGTTGGAGGCAGCGTCCTTGAGGACTGTCATGCTCTCAACGTCAGCGGGGTTGATGTTTGCGATATCACCGTCGTATGGAGCACCGTCGACAACGATCAGAGGGTCGTTACCAGCATTGATAGAGCTGATACCACGGATACGGATGGCGGAAGTAGCGCCAGGAGCACCGTTGCTCGACTTGATCTGCACACCGGCAACCTTACCGGCCAAAGCGTTGGTAACGCTCGAAACTTGCGTCTCAGCCAGCTTCTCCGAGTTGATCACGGCAGCCGAACCGGTGAAGGCACTCTTCTTAGCGGTACCGAAAGCCTGTACAATGACTTCATCGATAACCTCGGAGTCCTCCTCCAATTCAACGGCCACGTTCGGCCTGATTGCCACTTCTTTAGTAGCTAAACCCACATAAGAAACCACCAACGTTCTTGCCGTAGAGGGAACATTGTTGATCACGAATCTACCATTGAGATCGGTAATGGCGCCAAGAGTAGGAACTCCCTTGACTGCAACCGATGCTCCAATAACAGGCTCACCATCCGACGCCGAGGTGACAACACCTGACACCGTGCGGTTCTGAGCAGTTACCATACCTGCCACCATAAGGAAGCAAGCAAATAACGTCATCAATTTTCCTTTCATAAAAACTTTTTTTAGTTAAACATTACTTATAAATCGTTACTCTCATTTTTTCCTACGAAAAACAAATGCAAATATACTAATAATTTTTAACCTGACCATGAATTATTGTTAAAAAATGCCTTTTCCCCTCCCAAAAAGTCAAAAAACGTATTTTTTCGTACATTTTTTGCACAAATAAAGGGTTTTTTGATGTTGAATAACATAAAAATGATTCGTAAGAAAAGTGAAGTTTTATTTAGAAAACAGGGTGCGAAACATCCGTTGACAACACAAAAAAGGAGATTTTACTTACAATCTGAAACAAAAGTTCCTTTTCTCATGCCCTTTCCCTATTGCATAAAGTGGCATGAGATATTTCTGAAAAAATGTGAAAACTGTAAGACTCCAGCAGAGTAAGATATCGTAACCCATTATCCCTACGTCCAACGGGCTGAAAAGCAACGCTTCAGGTATGCTTTCTTCTCCACGTGATATGAAGAAAGGAAAAACTATTTTCGAGAAGGAATAATTTCTTTTCGAGAAGGGAAAAAATCTTATGAAGAAAGCATATCGCGAGATGAAGAAAGCATATCGCAAGATGAAGAAAGAATCTCACGAGATGAAAAAAGAATCCCACGAGATGAAGAAAGAATCCCACGAGATGAAGAAAGAATATCGCAAGATGAAGAAAGAATATCGCAAGATGAAGAAAGAATCCCACGAGATGAAGAAGGGAAAAAATCGTAGAGAAAAGAAAGCAACATCATTGCTCGCCTATGCTCGTGATAGGCTTTGGATAAGTTCTACCCTATTAGCTATACCTATCATTTGCCGCACTACGAGCCTACTTTGAAGCCACTCCCTTGACGTGAAGCATTTTGCCCACTCGGCTCAATGGGATTCCCTCCTCCATTCTGCTGAGGAACAGAGAAATAATAGCCGAAAAAGGTATCTCGGTTGCGTTCCGTCTCGAAGGCATTCCTTACTCCCTCATCAATTTTAACTTCGCTGATGTCTACCGAATCGTCAAACGAGGAGAGAAGAAGAAGAAGTGCTTCCTGGTAGTGTTTGGGCAGCGGGCGTTTGATATCCACATAGAGTTTCAGTGCTCTGTAGAAAATCTTCAAATCCCTGTTAGCCAGCGCCATGCAAAGGAATCGGTCGACGTTTGCCTGCGTGATATGCCCTTGAGCAAGCATCTGTCCCACGTTGTAGAAAGCATCGCGTGTGATAAGGGACGCCTTTGCCGATGTCTGCTTGAGCGAGTCGATGCTGTCAGGAGCGCCCTCTCCGCTGACATTTGCGCGCTTACCAAGAGAATAGTTATGCAACGTGCTTTGGTTCAGAATGGTAGCATATTTGTCAGCCAGCGTGTCGTTTCCCTGTTTACGGTAGAGCAACACCAGCCTTCGCAGCGTGCCGAAAGAAGTGCCGTGAGGCAGGTAGGTTGCCGACTGAAACGTCTGATGCACAGCCTCGTTCACGCTTCCGAAAGATTCGTAGAAGAGGCTGTTGAAGAATCCGCTCTCGCGCGAATACCAGTCGACATACAGGAAGTCCTCCACACCGAGAATGGGATAGGTAAACATACGGTTTGCGAGCTCTCCCTTTTCGCTCAGCGCCAGCAGAGCATAAGGCATCATCCTTCGGTCCTTCTTAGCCCGCTCAGGAGTAGCTATCGCCAACACTTCATTCCACTTTTTCTTCTGCGCCACATGCTCCAGCTTTGCCCAGCGCTCTATCTCGCGAATCGCCTTATTCGTTCCGAGCACACATACGCCGGCAATGAGAAGCAACGCAAAAACAATCCATATCGCCTTACGCGCCTTGGGCATCAACACGCACAGTAACAAGAAGATAAGCGTCGTTCCGAAGGCTATCAGTGCTGCACCAACCATTGGATAGTGGAAAAATTGAACTATCCAGCTTGTAACATACGTGACGAGAGGCAGACTTCCGCTGAAAACCTCGCTGCGCCAGTCGGGTGTATGCAGGAAGAGCCCATGCTCCTCCCACGACAGAAACGTGTAGGGAAGGCAGCACTGCAGCAAGGCAAACACGCACAGAAACAGCATGATAGGCGGAAGAATCTTTTTCATGGGGCAAACAGATTACGTACTTGTTTCTGCAGCTCGGGGCTCTTGCGTGTCATAAACTCCGGCCTATTATACGATTTCAGCCTCAGAAGATTCTCCTGCGGGCTTTTCTGAGGTAACAAGAAGGGTTTGGAGAAACGTCCGTTGCCTTCGTAGTGGGCAATGAAGAGGCGCGTATATCGCCCGTCGAGCCTTCGGCTGCCGAAGACAACCCATTTTCCGTTCGAGGACCAGCTGTGATAGCTCTCTGCCCTGAAACTATTCAAATCATCGCAGGGAGCAGCTTTGCACGTTTCCAAATCAAGCATCCACAAGTCGGCATCCTGATGCCAGATGGGGAAAGTGCCGTGAGAGGTGGTTGTGAAAAGCAGTTTGTTTCCTTTGATGACGGGGAACGAAGCCGAAAGCGTGTCACATTCCCACACTACGGAAGGTTCTCCAACAAACTTTCCCTCGGAAAAACCTATCTCCATTAACCTGTAGTGCACTTTCGCACGACGTTCGGGCATACCCTCCACACTATCGGCAGCACAGAAGAACAGCTTTGTGCCCTCCTCGTTCCAGGCAGGGAAAGTCTCCCACACGTCAGCAGTATTCAGCAGCGGATAAGCGTAGATGCTATCTGTTGAAACATCCATCAGAATGATGTCTGAGCTAAGATCGTACACCTCTATCGGCTGTTTGTCCTCGACAGAAAAACATTGATGTGTGTCGTTGGAAGAGAAAGCCACATACCTTCCTCCCGGATGCCATGCAGGATAGGTGCCCTGCTTGCGAGGTCCGACTTTGGCAAGATTCAGTAGGCGCACATCGTCTCCATCCACAAAAACGGTGCCTCCCCCCTGCCCTCGCGCATGAAAGAGCATACGCTCTGGATTGGCTCCCGCAAACGAATGGCAGTTGACGCAGCCTTTGTTATTCGCGTCATTCGTGACAATAGACGATTCATTAAAGGAGCCGAGCTCTCGCTGATAGATACCCATATCGCGCCAACTCTCGTAGCCTGGCTCTATGAGGCGATATGCCACATAAGGGTCGATATCGTCGTGCGAGAGATAGACGGGGAAGGGTTTGTAGCGCATTCCTCTTGAGGAGCCTCGCTCCCAAGCACTTACTCGGAAGAAAAGGGTGTCTCCTTTTGTCTCTTTTTCTACTGAAAAGCACCTTCCGTCACTCATCTCGAAAGGGAGTTGCTGCATCGACAAAGGAACCGTCACGCCTACATAATCAGGGAAGATGGGGGGAAAGGAATCGGCGTCGATGAAGGTAGAAGGCCTACCACAGCCTGCCAGCAGCCACATAACAAGCAACAGGAAGCAGAGAGGCAACAATGACTTTTTCCGTTTCATCGACACAATTCAATAATTCCGTGCAAATTTATAATAATAAGGAGAAAAAACCATATCTTTGCGCCCAAAATCTCAGAAAAAAAATATGAAAAGAGCTTCAATCTATATATTCTGCAGCCTGTTATTGACTGTATTCTTGTTGTTTACAGCAGAAACAGCGTTTGCCGTTCCAGCAAAAAGGGCTTTCACGACCATCATCCTCCCCGACGGAAGTTCAACGCAAGCCACACTTGCGGGAGATGAATTCTTCCATTTTTGGGAGACTCGTGATGGCCTTCGCTTGAAAAAAGACGCAAACGGAGCCTTTCGAGTCATAGATGATGAGGAATTCCTTGCGCTGAATCAAAAAGCGCAAGCCAAACATGCTCTGCGTATGCAGATGAATCAACAAGAAATCGCCACTCGAAGCGAAGGTGCTGGTAACAGCCCCAAACGCGCCGGAGGCAAAGACCATATCGGAACCCAACGCGTGCTCGTTATCCTCGTACAATTCACCGATGTGAAGTTTGCAACTGGAAACACGAGGGAAGCTATAGCGCAGCATATCAACGGAGACAACTACAAAGGAGCGGGCTTCGGCAGCGCACGAGACTACTTCATCGCACAAAGCGACAGCCTTTTCCAACCTCAGTTTGACATCTATGGCCCTTATAATGCAATGCACGAGATGGCCTACTACGGAGGGAATGACGAAGAAGGCAACGACAAAGCTGCCGCCCAACTGATAGCAGAAGCATGCAGGCTTGCCAACGGGGATGTAGACTACGCCATCTACGACAGCGACAAAAACGGAGTCGTCGACTTCTGCTATGTGATTTATGCCGGTTACGGAGAAGCCCAGGGAGGAGGCGACGACACCATTTGGCCTCATCAGTGGGCCATACAGTGGGGAACGGGAAGTCCCCTCAAGCTCGATGGAATCATCGTCAACGAATATGCCTGCAGCAACGAGCTCAAAGGTACCTCGGGAACAAAACTCGACGGCATCGGAACCATCTGCCACGAATTCGGGCATTGCCTCGGGCTCCCCGACTTCTACCCTACTGACAAAAGCGGCAACTACGGTATGTCGTGGTGGAGCATCATGGATGCCGGATGCTATCTTGAAGACGGATACACCCCAGCTGCATATACAGCATACGAGAAGGATTTCCTCGGATGGAAAGACCTTGTCACCATTTATTCGGAGCAGCGCCTCACCCTCAAGCCTCTCAGTCAAGGCGGAGTGGGTTATAAAATCGTGAGCGACTACGACACAAATGAATACATCATCATCGAGAACATACAACAAGAAGGATGGAATCGCTCTGCTTACGGGCATGGGATGCTGGCAACTCACGTGCTGTACGACAAAAACGTCTGGGAAAGCAATAGTGTCAACAACGGTAAGCTGGAGCATATGGCTATCATCCCCGCTGACAATAACAAGACGACACGATATGCCACCGATTTGGCAGGAGACCTCTATCCTGGGCCCACTAACAATGCGGAACTGTCGAACTTCTCCATTCCCGCCATGAAGACACACTCGGGAATGTACTTCGACAAGCCTCTCACGGAAATAGTGGAAACGAACGGCATTGTCTATGCTACCTTCATGGAGGGCGCAGGGACTGCAACGAGGGCTCTTGAAGCCACAGATGTCAAAAGCTATTCTTTCAACGCTCATTGGGAACCTTTGGAGGATGTGAAGGAATACTCTTTGGATGTCTATCATATCACTGGGGGTTACAAAAGCAGCGCCGACTACAGCCTGTCACTTATCACCACGAATGGAGAATTGCAGCAGACGGTTCGTTCCGACACCAGCCGGTGCCTGATAACCAATCTTGAAGACAACCAACTCTACGGTTATCGCGTGCGTTGCATCAATGAAGGCAAAGCATCGGCTCCGTCCAATCCTATCTTCGTGAAAACGGCTTCTTACAGCGACTCGCTTGGAACGCCCAACGTACAAGCCCCCTTCGACATCAGCCCGAATAGCTTCGTCATCAGCTGGGATTCTGTGCCTGACGCCACCTCATACATTGTCGAAAGAACTTCAAAGCCTATCAGTCAGGAGAGCAAACCCGACAAGTCGGTGTTGCTGAAAGAAGATTTCGGCTCGCTTCGCTCCGTCTATGGAGACATCTCCCGCGTGATGGATATCTACACCGCAGCCCCCGACTGGCGCGGAAACGAAGTGCATGCGCAGGCAGGATATGTGATGATGGGTTCGAAAAATAGCGCAGGGTATCTTATCACGCCCTTCCTCTCGCAGAGTATCGGCTGGTACACCATCAGCTTCAGCGCACGCAAGGTAAGCTCCGACGATAAGAATCCGATGCTCTACGTGCTTATGAGCAGTGATGCCAGCACCGATTACTACGTCGATCAGGCACGCGTTACCCTTACCAGCGCCAATTGGAAGACATTTACCTTCGAGCTTGGGCCCGTAAGCACCAACACTTATCTTCTTTTCATGACAGCAAGTGAAGGAGAGGAGATTCCACGCCTATGCATCGACAACATTATGGTAACCTGGACCGATGGTTCAGGAGCCAAAGAAACCGCTTCTGAGTATATCGCCCCCGAGAAAGAATTTCTTGGGAAGAAGCTCCTGAACCAGCCCTATGCGTTGTCTCCCAAGCGAGTTGCGCCTGTCGAAAAGAACTACATCGAGACAACCGACACCTTCTATAAGTTCTCTGCCCTCGAGACAGCAGAGTACTCCTTCCGCGTGCGAGCTGTCAGCGACTCGGTCTTCTCGCCCTACTCCCCCATCCAAACGCAGGAAATCATCAACTCCTATATGGAGCTGGACGGCATTGCCTATAACTTCCTCGACGAAGAGGCACGCTTGCTGACTGTCACTTCTCTAAACAACCAGCGCAAATACGAGGGACATATCACCATACCCGAAACAGTGCAGATGGAAGGCATCACCTACCGTGTGGAAGCCATCAGCTCGGGAGTCTTCAACAACTGCACGGAACTGCTGTCGGTAGTGGTGCCTAGCTCCATTCGCGAGATTGGGAAATCGCTCTTCTGCGGATGCCGCAATCTGTGCAGCATCGACTGGTACGCCTCAGCAGCGCTCGACAACACGCATCTCATCGGATGTAACCCACAACTGCTCCTCTTCGACTATTCAGGCACTTGCGCCGAGTGCACGCTGGCATGCGTCGTCAAAGACGGGCATGCCGAGTCGCTAACCGTCGTGCTCAACAGTCCTTTCCTCAATCCCCATCCCTTCACAGTAGGGCACATACAGTACTCAAAGGACTTCAGCCAGCACACCTATATCGGTTCCGCTTCGGGATGGGAGACGGTAGTCTTACCTTTCGACGTGCAGCGTATCGAAAATGAGGAGAAGGGAGTCGTCACCCCCTTCGGAGACAACTCTTCCGAATGGCATATCTGGCTTGGAACCTTCAACGGAACCACTTTCGAGCAGGCGTCGGCTATCAAGAGCAACGTTCCTTGCATCGTGGCTTGCCCCAATAGCGACGGATACGACCCAGAGCAAACCATCAGCGGCACGCTAACCTTCAGCGCAGAGAATGCCGTTGTGGAAAAGACAACCGACGTGCCTCCCGTTGAAGGCTCACAGTTCCGCTTCGTACCCGTATATAAGAAGCTCTACAAGAGCCCTAACCGCTACATGCTTAACACCTACGACTACTCTCAGGAGAGCGTCTATGCCGGCAGCGAGTTTCAGCCCGATGTGATGTCGCTTCGCACCTTCGGAGCATACATGGAACCCCGCTCAGCCTCAGCACCTTCCGTGTTCCGCATCGGCATGCTACCCATCGAGGAGGAGAAGCAAGCCGACGTCATCGAGGAACCCCTACAGGAGGACATCTACTCTGTAAGCGGGCAGCTCGTACGCAAAGCCGGAGAGCAGAGCCCAACCCTCCCCAAAGGCATCTACATCAAAGGCAGAAAGAAAATCATCATACACTAAACATCACTCATCCAATCCCTTTCGTTATGTCACCACACATCACATACTCCCAAACCCCATTCAGAAGGCTTCTCCTGTTGCTTCCAGCTTTGCTGCTGGTAGTCCTCACGGCATGTGAGAAGAAAGTCATCCCTCTCATCGAAAACGCCGCTTTCGAGGAAACGGAGCCGACTGTCGTCATAGCGACAGCCGATATCAGCGCGCACGAGATTGATGCCTGCGGGGTGTGCTACAGCGAGCAAAACATGACGCCCACGCCTGAGAAATGCGACGCCCTTGTGGAAGGGACCCTCAGCGGAAAACAGTTTACGGCAACACTCACCCTGAAGCCGCACGCCGTCTACTATCTCGTCATCTATGCCACAAACGAGTTGGGGACCACTACCAGCCAGCCCATACGCCTTCGTACCAGCTATCGCGAGGCAAGGCCCGACGACAACCCCTTCCCCGAACTTTAGATGGGGACAAATGCAGTATTCCGCCCTATTCTGCATTATACAGGCAGAAGAAAGCCGCTTATGAAAAAGGTTCTCCGCTTTCCCTTTTTGTTCTTCATCCTTCTGGTATGCTCCTGCGACCCAGGATACCAGACTGATTACTATTATGTTAACCGCTCGACCCACACCGTAACAATTCGCGCGCTGATGGATTCAACAGATATGTACTTCACCAACTATTTCGGAGAGACGTGGATGTTTTTCGAAAACCCCTCGGGCATCATCATCGAGCCTGGCTCGAGGCTTCTCATCCACCACGAGGGAGGGCTCGGCTTCAGCACAAAGGACGGTACCGCCGAAATCCTTCAACACTACATCCTGGGCGACAGCGTATGCTTTGAGTTCGACGACGGAGCATGCCTCTTCTACAAGCCCGACGAGTGGGCCCCGAACAATCCTTACATCGAGAACAACTACTCCTTCCGGCTTACTCACGTTTCCCGAGGAAGCTCGGAGGGAGAAGCCGAGTACATCATTACCCAAGATGATTTCTCAAGAGCTCTTGCACTCAAGCTAAGCCTTCCCGAGACGGAGAAAAACTGACGCAATATTTTCGAAAAGGAAGAATAATTTTTCGAGAAGGAATCTCTCCGTATGAAGAAAGAAAAAAAATTTTTCCCTTCTCGAAAAATTTTTTTGGAGAAGGAAAAAATCGCCTTCTCAAAAGAGTCTCCACAAGTGGCTGACGAACAGCGTCGGAAATCTTTCGCTCCGCGCACGATTTTCTCAGCAGATTTCTCCGAAAATAGTTGACGCTTTTAAAAAAAAGGTATATCTTTGCACGCAATAAAATTCATAAAAAACACGCCTATGTCTTTTGTTGCTGATAAAATTATCATGGACGGTGTAACCTTCGACGACGTCCTTCTCGTTCCGGCTTACTCGGAAGTCCTTCCTGTTAACGTGTCGCTCACGACCAAGTTTTCACGCAATATCGAACTGAAGATTCCGTTCGTAACTGCCGCTATGGACACCGTTACCGAAGCCAAGATGGCTATTGCCATCGCCCGCGAGGGAGGCATCGGCGTCATCCACAAAAACATCCCCATCGAGGAGCAGGCAAGGCAAGTGGCTATCGTGAAGAGAGCTGAGAACGGAATGATCTACGATCCTATCACTATCAAGCGCTCGGCATCGGTTCGCGACACGCTGGCGCTGATGGCTGAGTATCACATCGGCGGCATCCCCGTCGTCGACGACGATCAGAAGCTTGTGGGCATCGTTACCAACCGAGACCTCCGCTTCGAGCGCAACCTCGACTGCAGCGTGGAGCAGATAATGACTCCCAAGGAGCGCCTCATCACCACCCACCAGCACGTCGACATGAATGCCGCTTCCATCATCCTGCAGGAACACAAGATAGAAAAGCTGCCGGTAGTGGACGAAGAAGGGCACATCGTGGGACTCATCACCTACAAAGACATTACGAAGGCACAAGACAAGCCTATGGCGTGCAAAGACAGCAAGGGACGCCTGCGTGTGGCAGCCGGAGTGGGCGTGACGAAGGACACCCTGCAGCGCATGAAAGCTCTGGTAGATGCCGGAGCTGACGCTATCGTCATCGACACAGCACACGGGCATTCGAAATCGGTTGTCGAAAAACTGAAAGAGGCAAAGCAAGCCTTCCCCGACATCGACATCGTGGTAGGCAACGTTGCTACCGCAGAGGCAGCACGCATGCTCGTCGACGCCGGAGCCGACGCCATCAAGGTTGGTATAGGCCCGGGCTCCATCTGCACCACACGCGTGGTAGCAGGAGTGGGTGTGCCGCAGCTCTCGGCAATCTACGACGTTGCCAAAGAGCTGAAAGACACGGGCATCCCCGTAATCGCCGACGGTGGCATCCGCTACTCGGGCGACGTGACAAAGGCGCTGGCAGCGGGAGGCTACTGCGTGATGATAGGTTCGTTGGTTGCCGGCACTGAGGAATCTCCGGGCGACACCATCATCTTCAACGGCAGGAAGTTCAAGTCGTATCGCGGCATGGGCTCGCTGGAGGCTATGGAGAACGGCTCGAAGGATCGTTACTTCCAAGCAGACCAGAAAGACGTGAAGAAGCTTGTGCCTGAGGGCATTGCTGCACGCGTGCCCTACAAGGGTTCTCTCTACGAAGTTGTCTACCAGCTGGCTGGAGGACTCAAGTCGGGTATGGGCTACTGCGGAGCAGAAACCATCGAACGTCTGCACGATGCTAAGTTCGTACGGATTACCAACGCTGGTATCCTCGAGAGCCATCCGCACGACGTCTCCATCACAAGCGAAGCTCCCAACTACAGCAAGCCGCAATAAGGTACAGGTAAGAGCCGCTTCCTCCCTACATATCATGCTCCACAACCGTTGTCCCAAAAGATAACACCTCTCTGACTATGGGAAAAAACAAGCTCAGCAAGTTTGCCGACATGAAGGTTTACCCTAATGTCTTCGAGTTTTCGTTTCAGTACAACGACAACCAAGTGTGCGAGATGCAGGGGAAATGGAATGAATCGTACTTCCACAACAATCATCCCATCGTGCTGGAGCTTGGCTGCGGCAGAGGGGAGTACACCGTAGGCTTGGCAAAGCAATGCCCCGGGAAGAACTACATAGGCATCGACATCAAGGGGGCTCGCATGTGGACGGGAGCCACACAAGCCCTGCAAGAGGGGTTGACAAACGTGGCATTCCTGCGCACCAGCATCGAGCAGGTCCAACGTTTCTTTGCGCAAGGCGAAGTGAGCGAATTGTGGATTACTTTCCCCGACCCACAGATGAAAAAGCACACGAAGCGCCTCACTTCCACGCCCTTCCTGCAAAGATACTCGCAGATACTCTGCCCTAATGGTATCATTCACCTGAAAACCGACAGCCCCTTCCTATATACTTATACCGACGCGCTGGTGAAGCTTAATAATCTTCCCGTGGAAGTCAACACCGCAAACCTGTATGGCCCACTCTCTTCTTCCGAAGAGGAGCAGACACGGGAGGCTCGTGCCATCCGCACTTACTACGAGAGCCAGTGGCTCAGCAGGGGTTTCGACATAAAGTATATCCGCTTCCGTCTGCCAGCAAACGAAGCACTGCAGGAGCCCAACATCGAGATAGAGCTCGACTCCTACCGCAGCTACAACCGCGACAAACGGAGCGGTATCGACAGTCGTCCCGCAGCAAAATAGCTAATTCTTTTTCCCAGAGACAACTATGACACTCTATCCAAAACTAATCCTTGACGCCCTCTCCCACGTGCGTTACCCTGGTACGGGGAAGAATATCGTTGAGTCAGGGATGGTAGCCGACGACCTACGCATCAACGGCATGAAGGTCTCCTTCTCGCTCGTCTTCGAAAAGCAGACCGACCCTTTCATGAAATCACTCGTGAAGAGCGCCGAAGCCGCCATACACACCTATGTAAGCAACGACGCTGATGTTAAAATCAACATAAAGACTCTACAGCAGCCCGCAAGCAAGGAAGAGCCCCCACTGCCGGGAGTGAAACACATCATCGCCGTTGCTTCGGGAAAGGGAGGCGTCGGCAAGTCGACGGTAGCTGTCAACCTTGCCGTAGCGCTGGCTCAGCTGGGCTATAAGGTAGGGCTCCTCGATGCCGACATCTTTGGGCCAAGCATTCCCAAGATGTTTCTTGTGGAGGAAGAACGCGCCTTTGCCGAGGAGGTGGATGGGCACTCTCTCATCGTGCCCATCGAGCGATATGGCGTGAAGATTCTCTCCATCGGTTTCTTTGTCGACCCCTCTCAGGCAACCATTTGGCGCGGAGGAATGGCGAGCAACGCTCTCAAGCAGCTGATATGCGAAACAAACTGGGGCGAGCTCGACTATCTTCTCATCGACATGCCTCCCGGAACTAGCGACATTCACATCACTACCGTGCAGACTATCTCCCTCACGGGAGCCATCGTGGTAAGCACACCACAGGATGTTGCCCTTGCTGACGCGCGCAAAGCCATCAGCATGTTCACCAACGACAAGGTGAACGTCCCCATCCTCGGGCTGGTGGAGAATATGGCGTGGTTCACTCCTGCCGAACTGCCCAACAACCGCTACTACATCTTCGGAAAGGAGGGTTGCAAACGCCTTGCTGAGGAGATGAACATCCCTCTTCTCGGGCAGATTCCCCTCGTGCAGAGCATCTGCAACGGTGGAGATGCCGGCATGCCCGTAGCTCTCTATCCCGAAAGCCTGACAGGAGCAGCCTTCGTGGACTTGGCACGCCAATTGGTGCAAGCTACAGACAATACACTTTCGCAAATCTGAAAGGATTTCATTTTTTATAACTCACAAACTTGGAGGCGACACACGGCAGTCTAACTACTTTTGCAAACTATGAAACGAATCATCGAGTGTGTTCCTAATTTCAGCGAAGGAAGGAATGCGCAAGTCATCAGCCAAATAGTCTCCGCCATCGCCTGCGCTGGGAAAGAAAGCGACAGGGTGAGAGTTCTCAACGTCGATTCCGGAGACGCAGCCAATCGTACCGTAGTCACCTTCACGGGCTCCCCCGAAGCCGTCTGCGAGGCTGCCTTTCAAGGAGTGAAGGCTGCAGGCGAACTTATTGATATGCGCCTCCAACACGGCACGCATCCTCGCTCGGGAGCGACTGATGTGCTGCCTCTAATCCCCATTTCGGGTATCACTCTCGAAGAGTGTGCCGAGCTCGCACGCACCCTTGCCAAACGCATTTACGACGAACTTGGGATTGCCTGCTACTGCTACGAAGCATCTGCCTTTAGGCCAGAACGAAAGAATCTGGCTGTCTGCCGCGCAGGAGAATATGAGGCTCTGCCGGAAAAACTTGCAGACCCTGCCCGACGCCCCGATTTCGGTCCCGAATTCTACAACGAGCGCATCGCCTTCAGCGGAGCCGTCAACATCGGAGCTCGCAATTTCCTGATTGCCGTCAACTTCAATCTCGACACCACATCCGTTGCTTTTGCAACAGACATTGCCTGCGATGTGAGGGAGAAGGGACGCAAGGCAAGAGAGGAAGGCACGGGAAAGGTTCTGAAGGATTCGGAAGGCAATGACGTCTGGATTCACGGAACGCTCAGGGGATGCAAGGCCATAGGCTGGTACATCGACGAGTATCATATCGCACAGGTATCAATGAACATCACCGACATCGTTGCCACACCCCTTCATATCGCCTTCGAGGAAGTCTGCCGCGCTGCTTCCGCAAGAGGAATTCACGTCACGGGCACCGAAATAATCGGCTTGGTGCCGAAAAGTGTGCTTGTTGATGCCGGCAAGTATTTCCTTTCAAAACAGAATCGCCCGACAGATATCAGCGAGGAGGAAATCATTCGCGTTGCGATACAATCCATGAGCCTTGATGACCTAAGGCCCTTCAATCCCAAGGAGAAGGTGATAGAATACCTTTTGGAGGAATAAAACCAGCGAAAGAGTTCCCTTTCACCACATGAATTTCTGTAGCGTCATCCGCTCATCTAAAGAGCAGCGTGATGCAGTTTCGCTGTGGAAGGATACGCCATGAAGTGGGACATTCTGAAGAGTCGTTTTTCGCGAGAGTCAGACAAGAACCCTGTAGTATGGATACAGCATAAGGATGACCTTTCCACACCGCCTTGAGTTCCTGAGGCACTGCCTCGGTAAACGGGAGTTCTGCACCTGGGGCAGCAGCGAACTGGAGAGCCCATTCCAGCGGCTGTTCGGGACGGAAAGTGCATGTGAGCCTATCTTCGCTAAACGTAAGAGAAAACGGGCCATAGGGTGTTTCTTGACGCACAGTGAGGGCATCGCCGGAGGTCTGACTGAAGGAGTGCGCAAGTATAGGTATTTCGGTAGGCTGAGCATCATCGTGGAGTGTAACGAGGCGCAGGGCAGCTCGTTCGCTCGGAGTACTCCAAATGAATCCGTCCACAACCGGCAATGTGGTATACACACACTTCGTTGATGTGCCCGCACTGAGAAGATAGTCCGACTGGATTGACTCGTCAAACAAGTGTATATCGCGGATGCTGAATTTGTCATCGTCCCAGTAGAGTCCGGCACGGTAGAATCGGCTGTCGTACCAGGCTGCGCTACGCCCGTCGTGCAGATAGTTGTCGGGTACTGTGACAGCTGTAGGCGGCGTGATGGGATAGTGATGTCGGAACCATCGTCCCGACTCTGCAAGCGTCTCCACACGCAGCTTGCCCTCGTCGGCCATCCTGCGGATAATGGGCATCTGCATCGTCAGTCCCTCTTTCATTGCCTCCCATCCGAAAGAGTTCTCCTGCCCTGCCTGGATGTAGTTGAAAGCAAGGCTGGTGCTGCCTGCCATAGCAGAAAGGAACCACTCCACCCATTGTCTGTTGCCCCCTCCTCCACCGCCGCTATAGACGGGTTCAAGGGTAACGACGCCCTGAAAGTGGCTGTCGAGGCCATTATCATACTGATGAACGGGATCGCTGCCGAGCATGCGAAAGACGGGCACGGGAATCTGGCCCTCTGTCGTCTGCGCAGGCATGTAAGCATTTTTTCGGCTGGGGTAGTAGGCTTGGTTCCAGTAGCCTCCCCAAAGGGTATAGCCGTCGGTGCCGTACTGATCCTTGCAGTTGCAAGATGCAACGATGCCGTAGTGCTCATACAGGTACTCGAGGGTGTGGGCATCGATGAACCATGAGCCCACCGACTGCGGGTAGCATCCGAAGATATCGTGAAAGCGCTTCATATAGGTGTCGACGAGCATCTCCCGCTCGGCGGGGGTATAGCCTGTAGCAAATCCTACGTTAGCATGCCAGTCCCATGGGTAGCGCCCGCGCCATTTCATTCCTGCATCGGTGACGTGCGGCTCGGTTATCTCCCACCAGGCACCCACCTCGTGGCCCTGAGCCATCGCCTCGCGCATCAGCTGCTGGTAGGCGGGGTTGACGAGGGCATCGTACTGCAGCAAGAAGGTTCCTCTGAAGCCATACTCGTTGAGTTGCGCGAGTTGGTTGGCGGTAGTGCGGTAAAGGTACTCGTCGGTAAACCTCGCATCGCGCGGCTCTGTCTGACGCACAAAGTTCACGAAGTTGACGATGCAGGGATGCTGGTGTACCTTGCGCTGTTGGCACGAGACCAGAGTTACGGCAACCAGCATGAAGGAAGCTGCTGATAGAAGGAGACGGCTGAAGGCTCTCATAACGTATGTGCGGATATAAGAAGATGAGGAATACTATTCTCTGGACAGCGCCTTCTTCTTGCCGAACTCCGGGTCGATACGCAGGAAGGCGGCAACGAGGAAGGTGACAAGGCAGCATGCTGTCACCCATATGAAAAACATGCGATAGCCCATGATCTCCTGCAGATAGCCGGCAAACATGCCGGGAATCATCATGCCCGCAGCCATGAAGGCTGTGGCGATGGCATAGTGGGCGGTCTGGTAGTTTCCGCGCGCATAGTAGAGAAGGAAGAGCATATAGGCTGTGAAACCGAAGCCGTAGCCGAACTGCTCGATGAAGAGGCACGAGGCGATGAGCGGCAGGCTGGAGGGCTGGGCATAACTCATCCAGATGTAGACGATGTCGGGTAGCGAGATGGCCCACACCATAGGCCAGAGCCAGCGCTTGAGTCCTCCGCGCGAGGCAACGATGCCACCCAGGATGCCTCCCAGCGTGAGACCTATGACACCGATGGTGCCCTTCACGAGTCCCACTTGCGCAGCTGTGAGCGCCAGCCCGCCCTTGTCGAGAGGATCGAGGAGAAAGAGGGTGCTCATCTTGGTGAGCTGCGCCTCGGGAAGGCGGAAGAGGAGCATGAAAAGGAGCGCTGCCCACATGCGGTCTTTCTGGAAGAAGGTGACAAACGTGCGCCAAAACTCACTGAAGAACTGTCGTGCCGACACGGTGTGCGCCTCGCCCTCGGCTGCATCCTGTGCAGCAGCGAGTCGCGGCAACATAAAGCGGTGATAGAGCGACAGCAACACAAACAGCACGGCAACGCCTCCGAGTGCCGCCATCCACGCGCGGCGTGTTGCCGACTCTTCGGGCATCGTCTTGCCGAAGCGCCCCATCAGCAGTCCCACGAGCGCCAGCAGACCTCCCTCGGCAGCGATGGTTGCCAGGCGGTAGAAGGTGCTGCGTATGCCCACGAAGAACGACTGGTCGCCCGAGCTGAGCGCCTGCATGTAGAAGCCGTCGGCAGCGATATCGTGGGTGGCGCTGCTGAAGGCAAGCAGCCAGAAGAGCGCCATCGACCAGGCGAGCCATCCGTGCAGCGGGAGCGTGAAGGCTACGGCTGCCAGCAGCACACCCACCAGCAGCTGCATGGCGGTAATCCACCAGCGGCTGGTGCGCACGATGCCCACGAGAGGGCTCCACAGGGGTTTAATGAGCCACGGTAGGTAGAACCATCCAGTGTAGAACGCCACGTCGCCGTTGCTGAGCCCCATCTGTTTGTACATGACGACAGAGAGAGTGATGACGATGACGTAAGGCACTCCTTCGGCAAAATAGAGTGAGGGCACCCATGCCCACGGATTGACTTTCTTCATAGCAGTTGGGGAGAAGTTGTTTTTCTTTGCTGCAAAAATAAGAAAAACTTTTTGTTTCCGTCGTCACTTTGCATTACTTTTGCAAAAAAATAAAAAAGGTAGTTTCAATCCCCGAAACATGATACAGACGCTCCAATCACTCTACCTGGCGCTGACAGAACACGAGCCCATAAGCACTGAAGCCTTGACGCCTGCCGGCTCCAACCGGCGCTACTACCGTCTGAGCACCCCCGGCGAGAAGTCGCTGATAGGTGTGGAGGGCACCTCCGTCGACGAGAACATGGCCTTCATCTCCCTTGCCCGTCAACTGCGTGCGAAGGGCCTCAGTGTGCCCGAGGTGAAAGCGGTCAGCGACGACATGCTCTGCTATCTGCAGGAGGACTTGGGCGACACCTCGCTCTTCGCCCTCATCAACCCCTCCTCGTCGTCGGAAAGCGACTCCACGCTTGTCCACAGCCTGCTGTGCGAGGTGATGCGCCAGCTGCCCGACATCCAGTTCAAGGGTGCCGACGGTTTCGACTTCAGCGTCTGCTACCCGCTGCCTTCCTTCGACAAGCGCAGCATCATGTGGGACCTCAACTACTTCAAATACTGCTTCCTGAAGAGCACCGGCATCGACTTCTCAGAGCCCGCTCTCGAAGACGACTTCGAGCACCTTTGCGATGTGCTCCTGCGCGAGCCCTGCGACACGCTCATGTACCGCGACTTCCAGTCGCGCAACGTGATGGTTCACGACGGCAAGCCCTACTTCATCGACTTTCAGGGTGCCCGCCGCGGGCCCGTCCAGTACGATGTCGCCTCGTTTCTCTGGCAGGCGCGCGCCTGCTTCAGCGATACACTGAAGGAAGAGCTCATCGACGTCTACCTGCAGGCGCTGCAGCCCTGGCGGCAGACCGACGGCAACACCTTTCGCCACACGCTCCACTACTTCGTGCTGTTCCGTCAGCTGCAAGTGCTGGGCGCCTACGGCTTCCGCGGGAAGGTGGAGGGCAAGGCTCACTTCCTGCAGAGCATACCCTTCGCTATCGGTGCCCTGAGGCACGAGCTGGAGCAGCATTCCTTTGCCGAGATTCCCTATCTGCAGCAGCTGCTCACAAAGATGACAACCCTGCCGCAGCTGCAGCCCACGCCCCACAAGGAGGGGCTGACTGTGCAGATAAGCAGCTTCTCGTTCAAGAAAGGAGTGCCTGCCGACAAGAGCGACAACGGAGGGGGGTTCGTCTTCGACTGCCGAGCCGTGAGCAATCCCGGGCGCTACGAACAGTACCGCGCCTTCACAGGCAAGGACGACTGCGTGAAAGCCTTCCTCGACGACAAAGAGGATATGGCTCTCTTCCTCCAGCATGTCTATGCCCTTGTGGACCAGGCTGTGGAGCGCTACCTCGCACGCGGATTCACGCATCTCATGGTGAGCTTCGGATGCACGGGAGGGCAACATCGTTCGGTGTACGCCGCAGAGCACCTTGCCGAGCACCTGAAGAGCAAATACGACGTTAACATCGACCTGACACATAAAGAACATCCCGAGATATGACACGAATCATAGCCGACAGCGGCTCAACAAAGACCGACTGGAGCATCTGCATCGACAACGAAGTGCTCCAGGCCGTACAGACACAAGGCATCAACCCCTATCATCAGCCTGAGGAAGTGATTGCCAACGTACTGGAACAGGAGTTCCTCCCTGCCCTTCACACCACCCTCACCGGCAACACGGAGGTCATTTTCTATGGTGCCGGCTGTGCCAACGAGACAGCCTGCAATCGTGTGCGCTCCGTCATCAGGAAAGTGCTGGGAACCGACAGCATAGAGGTGTGCACCGACCTGCTGGGTGCCGCTCGCGCCCTCTGCGGGCACTCCGAGGGCATCGCCTGCGTGCTGGGGACGGGTAGCAACTCGTGCCTCTTCGACGGCCAGCGGATAGTGGAGAACGTGCCGCCTATGGGCTACATACTGGGCGACGAGGGCAGCAGCGCCGCCCTGGGCAAGCGCTTGCTCTCCGACGTCTTCAAGAACCAGCTCCCTACCGACCTACGCGACGAGTTCCTCGACAAGTACCAGCTGACGCAGGAGTCGGTGCTCGAGCGCGTCTACCGCCAGCCTCTCGTCAACCGCTTCCTTGCCAGCTTCACACCCTTCCTCTCCGAGCACCGCATGGTGCCCGAGGTGCACAGGATACTGGTGAGCAGCTTCACCGAGTTCCTCACGCGCAACGTGCATCAGTATCACCGTCCCTGGCTACCCATCAACTGCGTGGGCTCCATCGCCTACGTCTTCGCACAAGAAGTGAAGGAGGCTGCCGAAGGACTCGGGATGGAGATGGGAATCGTCATGCAGAGCCCCATGAAGGGACTCATCAAATACCACATCGAGTAGGAGATGAACGCACTCATCGTTGCCGCAGGACTGGGCACGCGCCTCAAGCCGTTCACCGACACCACGCCCAAGGCACTGGTGCCCATTGCGGGCGTTCCTATGCTCGAACATCAGATACGCAAGCTCAAGGAGGCGGGCGCCAGCCACATCGTGGTGAACGTGCATCACTTCGGACAGCAGATCATCGACTTTGTTCATTCCCGCAACGACTTCGGCATGCGCATCGACATCTCCGACGAGCGCGGATGCCTGCTCGACACGGGAGGAGCCCTGCGCCAGGCAAGCCATTTCTTCACCGACGGCGAGCCCGTGCTCGTACACAATGTCGACATCTTCTCCAACGCCTCGCTTGCCGACTTATATGCGCAGCACGTCAGCTCGGGCGCCGACGCGTCGCTGCTGGTGAGCAGGCGCGAAACAGCACGCTATCTGGCGTTCAACGATGCAATGCACCTCGTGGGGTGGACAAACGTGAAGACGCAGCAGCGGAAGGTTGTCAGCGGTACCGACTTCGGACAGCCCGAGTCGAAGGCTACTCTGCTCGCCTTTGCTGGTATACACGTCGTGTCGTCCACCCTCTTCGATGCTCTCGACCGTTTTGGCTCCATCTTCTCCATCATCGACTTCTACCTCTCGGCAGCAGCCCGCTACGACATCCGGGGCATAGAGCCCCCTGCCGACTTCCGCCTCGTCGATGCCGGCAAACCCGAATCGCTCCCCCTCGCCGCAGAACTGCTGCAAAGCACTATGTAGCCAATCCCCGCAGCATAATATGTAAGGTCTTCCGCAATTTTTGCTTTGAGGAAAAAAGTTTTTCGAGAACAAATAAAAATTTTTTCCTTGAGCTTAGCTCTTCCTCTGCCGAGAAATGAAGAGAGAAAACAGTTTTTTCCAAAAGCAAAACGCCCTCGGGAAGTGCCAACTTTTTCAGAAATATGACATCCTTTTCAGGAAAACAAGTGTCAACCGACGGAGCAGCGAAAGCAAAGCCAAGTTTACTTGAGCTCTGCTGAGTCGGGATGGAGGAAGAGCAAAGCTCAACCACTTCAGCAAAAAGCAAAAAAAACAGTTCAACCAAAATCAGGAAAAGACCACAGTTGAAGTGTTAATGACTGGTGTCGAGAATCTCTTCCCCTTTCACCACGAGTGACGGGCAGGCGGGCAGTTTGCGCATCTTGCCTTTGGCGTTGTTGCGAGCGCAGCTGTTTTTGAGGTTGAGAGGGGAGTAGAGTCCTCCTTTGCCCTTGGCATCCACGAGGCATACGCTGACGCAATAGTCCCCTTTCCTGTGCAGCACGACAGCCTCTTCTGGGCTGACTGCTATTTGCTTCCCTTTGTCGTCGGGTGTCACCAGCTTGTAGATGGGCTTGTTGAGGATGTTTTCGAATTGTTTGTCTCGAATTTCATAGACATTGAAGCTGAGCATGCACTCGTCGTAGGTGCATTCGCTGACATCCAGCAGGATTTCCGTCAGCACGTAGTCTTTCCGGTTTCTGAATAGCGGTCCCCACTCGATGTCGCCATCATGTTCGCCCACGAAGCCGACAACACTGAAGGGCACCACCGATTTGCCGGAGAGGGTGCGTACCTTCCGGTCGTTGCCCACGACGACTTCCATCAGTTCCACCACCTTGTCCTGCAGCGTCACGGTGAGCTCCTTACCCGCCGAATACGCTTCGTATGGAACAGTCACCATCTGGTACGAGACGTGGCTGACGGCCAGCTCGTCTCTCCTGTCGGTAGGGATGGTGAGCGTGAAATGTCCCTTGGCATCAGAGATGACACCGACGCTGTCGCCCTCGATGCCTATGCTGACATACTCCACCGTTTCGCCTCGCTCGTTCAACACTTGCCCCGAAACGGTAATCTGGGCAAGGCATGCTGTCCGCACCGCGACAGACAATAAGAACAGTACCAGATGCTTCATAGATTTTCCTTATTTCATCCGGCACAAAAATAGATGCATTCGGCGAATGGCGAGAATTGCGGGGCGGTTTTTAGTATTGTTTAAGGGAAGCTACCTCCGCTTTCAGTTATGTTCACAAAAAGCCATGCACCGTCTCTGGTGTTTAGCGCTTCTGATAGACTTTTATCCAGTCAACACGCAGTTCGGAGGGGAGTGGCTCGGGCTTGTCGACGGCGCCTGTCCAGGCTCCTCCCAGCTGGTTGGAGAGGATGATGTGGAACGGATAGTCGGGCCAGGGGAACTGGTGCGGTTGTCCGGTGCGGGGATAGGTAAGGGTCATCGTGCCGTTGTTGAAGAAGCAGATGCTGTCGGGATGGACTTCGAGAGATGTAGAGAGAAAACAGTTTTTTCCAAAAGCAAAATACCCTCGGGAAGGTGTCAACTTTTTCAGAAATATGACAACCTTTTCAGGAAAACAAGTGTCAACCGACGGAGCAGCGAAAGCAAAGCCAAGTTTACTTGAGCTCTGCTGAGTCGGGATGGAGGAAGAGCAAAGCTCAACTACATCAGCAAAAAGCAAAAAAAACAGTTCAACCCAAATCAGGAAAAGACTACACCGCAAACCCTGAATATGATTGAACAGCTTTCCGCGGAGCCTGTTCAACAAAAATAAGGGTTAAGAGAGAAGCATTCAACTTCTGCCAGGGTTAAGAAGAAGGTACGCAGATAGTATTCAACCTATGGCAGGGTTAAGGTAAAAATCATTCAACTTTTTTTAGGGTAGTACACCATGTCACGTCACATGTCACAAATAATATTAAGGGGGTATATGTGACAAAATGGGGATTTTCGGCAAAAATGGAGGAAAGAAGAGAGGTTATAGATTGTTAGTATAGAAATTTAATTTTATATTATAATATTTATATTATAATATAAAATTAAGATTTTCTCTCAAGTCAATCCCGTCACAGTATACCCCTTAAAATTTTACGTGTGACGCGTGACAAATGTGCGCTATGTTACACGAAAAAGCATTTTGCTCAAAGGAAAATTCGTTATTCTTTCTACATCCTGCACGATGAAGAAAGAATATTTTTTGAAGAAGAAATAAGACCTAAGGCGTTCCTAAGTGCTCGGTGATGGTTCGCACCTGTCGGGGGGTGAAGCGACGCTGCGAGGATTGGTACCCTTGCGCGCGTAACTCGCGGGCGAGGGGCTTGCACAGCTCCAGCTCGTGGCGCAGGGCACGCCATGCGGCACAGGGTGTATGCTGGGGAAAGTAAAGCATCGCCAGCTCGGTGCGCCCGTAGGTGCGTAGGATGAAGGGAGTTTCAATGATGTCGGGAGTTAGGTTCATAGCATTTGTGTGTTTGTTGATGTAAAAGTACGAAAAATCCCCGATTCTTGCAAGAAAAACACGAGAAAAGTGAGAAATGTTTTCATCTGCAACGCGGTGTATTTCAACGAATTGCAGTGCACTAAAAAACTTTTTCAAAAATTAATCGTATATAACCGTATATAACCGTATTTGGCATGAAGGAGATGTAGTATCTTTGTAGTGTCAAAGAAATAGACGCAGCCACATCCGTTACGATGCGCTAAAGACAAGTCAAAAAAGTTGCCTGATAATTTGGACATAACGAAAAGAATCACTACCTTTACACCAGAATTAACAAACTGCTATTCAGCACTGAAACTGCAAAAATCTATCTCGATATGAAAAAACAAATATTCACCCTCCTGCTTGCCCTCGTGGCGCTGTTCTCTGCCAGGATGTCGGCCCAAGAGGCCTACGCGGTAGTGAGCGCCGACCAATCCAGCGTCACCTTCTACTATGACAGCCAGAAGGCTGCCCGCAATGGAGTAAATCTCAGCTATTCCAATTGGGCAACTGAGAACCTCATTACTGCCACATTTGACGCATCTTTCGCCAACTACGACGGGCTGACATCGCTTAGAAACTGGTTTTGGGAGTGCAAAAACCTTACCGGCATCGTCGGAATAGGCAACCTCAACACCTCCAACGTAACGGACATGTTCGGCTTGTTCACCAACTGTTCAAGCCTGACCAGCCTTGACGTGAGCGGATTCAACACCGCAAAGGTGACAAACATGCAATATATGTTCTTTGGCTGTAAAGAACTCACCAGTCTCAACGTGAGCAACTTCAACACGCAGAACGTGACGAACATGCACGGCATGTTTTACAATTGTAGTAAACTGACCAGCCTTGATGTGAGCCGCTTCAACACCTCTAAGGTGACGACCATGGACAGCATGTTCGACTACTGCTCCGCTCTGACCAGCCTTGATGTGAGCCGCTTCAACACCGCCAACGTGACAAACATGTCTTATATGTTCCGCGGCTGCAAAAGCCTTACCAGCCTCAACGTGAGCAGCTTCAACACCGCCAACGTAACATACATGAACGACATGTTCGCAGACTGCAGCGGACTGACCAGCCTTAACCTGAACAACTTCGACACTTCCAATGTTACCAACATGAGCAACATGTTCTGGGGCTGCAGCGGGCTGACCAGCCTGAATCTGAGCAGTTTTAACACCGCCAACGTGACAACCATGAGCCTCATGTTCTGCAGCTGCAGCAAGCTTACCAGCCTCAACCTTAGCAACTTCAACACCGCCAACGTGACGGAGATGAACCGCATGTTCGAGAGCTGCAGCGGACTGACCACCCTCAACCTGAGCAACTTCAACACCGCCAACGTGACGACCATGCAATCCATGTTCTCAGGCTGCATCGGGCTGACCAGCCTCAACCTTAGCAACTTCAACACCGCCAACGTGACGAACATGCAATACATGTTCTACTACTGCACCGGCCTCACCAGCCTCGACGTGAGCACCTTCAACACCACCAACGTGACGAACATGAGCGGCATGTTCGTACAATGCAACAAGCTGCCAGCCCTCAATGTGGACAACTTCAACACCTCCAATGTCACCACCATGGAAAACATGTTCTCAGGCTGCAGCAAACTGACCTTCCTCGACCTGACCCATTTCAACACCCAAAGGGTTACAAACATGAACAGCATGTTCTTAAACTGCACTGATCTGGCAGTCATCTGCGTAGGCAGCGACTGGAGCGCGAATCAAGTAACGAGCAGCCTCAGCATGTTCTCAGGCTGTACTGGCCTGAAGGGTGGCGCCGGGACGGAATACGATTCAAGCCATACCGACAAGACCTATGCCCACATCGACGGCGGCGCGAGCGACCCCGGTTACCTCACCGATGGGACAGAGCACAAAGCATACGCCTACCTGGAGACTGCAGAAAACGTACTCACCTTCTACTGCGATGCCCTACAGGCAGCGCGCACCGAAGGCAACGTTTACACTCTCAACACAGGCACCAATAACCCCGGATGGTTTTCCAAACGCGCAACCATCTACCACGTGATATTCGACCCGTCGTTTGCCTCCGTCCGCCCCACTACTACCTATTACTGGTTTTACGACATGGGCAACCTGACGGAAATCACAGGTATCCAGTACCTCAACACCGACAACGTGACGAACATGAACGGTATGTTCCGCAACTGCAGCCAACTGACGGCCCTCGACCTCAGCGACTTCAAAACTGGAAGCGTGACAGACATGAGCTTCATGTTCGCAGGCTGCACCGGCCTGACCGCACTCGACGTGACAAGCTTCAACACCTCCAGCGTGACGACCATGAACAGTATGTTCTACAGCTGCATCGGCCTGACTGCCCTCGACGTGACAAGCTTCAACACCTCTGACGTCACAGACATGCAGAGTATGTTCTACAACTGCAACAGTCTGACCACCCTCAACGTGAGCGGCTTCCACACCTCGAAGGTGACAAACATGCAAAACATGTTCCGCAAATGCAGTAGCTTAACCAGCCTCGACCTCAGCCGACTCGTAACCACCAGCGTGGAGGACATGAGTAATATGTTCTTCGACTGCACTGGCCTTACCAACCTATACTTCGGCAAATTCAGTACCACAAAGGCAACCCTAATGCTCAGCATGTTCCGTAACTGCAACAACCTCACCGTCCTCAACCTGAGCGGCTTCAACACCTCGAAGGTGACAAACATGCAAAACATGTTCTCAGGCTGCAGCAAACTAACAACCATCTACGTAGGCAGCGGCTGGAGCATGGTAGCCTTGCCAAATACCAATTATTCTTCAAACATGTTTAGTGGCTGCACCGCACTCGTGGGCGGCGCCGGCACCGTGTTTGACAGCAATCATACCAACATGGCCTACGCCCACATCGACGGCGGCGAAAGCAACCCAGGCTACTTCTCAGAGTTCACTTCAGAGGCCTACGCCGTGTACACAGCTGACAACACTACCCTGACGTTCTACTACGACAAGAACCGCTCGTCGCGTACAGGCTTGACCTTCGGACTGAACACGGTGAACACGGAGGATGACCCCGAATGGTATACCTACGGAGGGACTGAAAATGCCATTTACAGCAGCGTCACTCAAGTGACATTCGACCCGTCGTTTGCCGATGCACGACCCAAGACCACATGCGCCTGGTTTTATAATATGATCAACCTAAGCTCCATCAGCGGCATGCAGTATCTCAACACCAGCGAAGTGACCAATATGAGTTCAATGTTCTTGTTCTGCATAAAACTGACGAGCCTAAACCTGAACCATTGGGACACTTCCAACGTCACCGATATGAATAGCATGTTCAGGGGTTGTACAAAACTGACGGATCTCAACGTAAGTGGATGGAATACTGAAAAAGTGAAGTACATGGAATTTATGTTCGATAGTTGCAAAAATCTTGAGAACCTCGACTTGAGCGGATGGAACACCCAAAATGTGTTGGGCATGTGGTACATGTTCGCCAGTTGCATAAAGCTTGAGAGCCTCAACCTAAGCAGTTTCGACACGAGTAGTGCCACGGGCATGAATTACATGTTCATCGGCTGCACCGCGCTGAAAACCATCTACGTCGGCGACAGATGGAATATGGATACAGTAAACAATCATGAGGCCATGTTCGCCAACTGTACCAGCCTCGTGGGCGGCGCCGGCACGGCATGGAATGCCAGCAACCCAACCGACAAAACCTACGCCCACATCGACGGCGGACCGAGCAACCCGGGCTATCTTACGGGGACGTCTACCTACTCGAAGGGCGACGTGAACAAGGACGGTGACGTGAACGTGAGCGACGTAACCATGCTTGTGAGCATGATTTTGGGTAATACGGCACAAAACGAGATGGCCGACGTGAACACCGACGGCTCTGTGAACGTTTCCGACGTCACAGCCCTCGTGAGCATCATACTGGGCAACTAAAGCATAAACCAAACCCTATCGGATTAGAGTTAAATTGCTAGCAGACACAAGAGAGGGGGGCTTCCGCATAGGGGAATCCCCCTCTTGCTTTGACGCACCGATTACAGAAGGCTAAGGAAAAAGGACAAAATAAAAAGATGTGAAAAATAATCGATTAAAAAGTTGATTTGTGAAAAAAAAGAAGTACCTTTGCAGCCGATTTGGACAATCAACATAATGTCTAACCTAATTAATTAAATTATATTTATTTATGGAAGAACAAGAAATCAAGAACGTAGCACCCCTCGAGGAGTTCGACTGGGATGCGTATGAGAAAGGCGACACTCAGCAGAGCAGCAGCCGCGAAGAGCAGGAGAAGGCGTATGACAATACGCTGAACAAGGTGAACGAGAACGAGGTCGTTGAAGGCACCGTTATCGCTATCAACAAACGTGAAGTAATCGTCAACATCGGTTACAAATCAGACGGCATCATTCCTCTGAATGAGTTCCGTTACAACCCCGACCTGAAGGTAGGCGACACCGTAGAGGTGTACATCGAGAATCAGGAAGACAAAAAAGGACAACTTATCCTCTCGCACAAGAAAGCACGTCAGTCCAAGTCGTGGGAGCGCGTAAACCAGGCTCTCGAAACAGGCGAGATCGTGAAGGGCTTCGTGAAGTGCCGCACAAAGGGCGGTATGATCGTCGACGTATTCGGCATCGAGGCATTCCTGCCCGGCAGCCAGATCGACGTGAAGCCTATCCGCGACTATGACACCTTCGTTGAGAAGACGATGGAGTTCAAGGTTGTCAAGATCAACCAGGAGTACCGCAACGTAGTCGTTTCACACAAGGCACTCATCGAGGCAGAGCTGGAAGCCCAGAAGAAGGAAATCATCAGCCACCTCGAGAAGGGACAGATTTTGGAAGGAACCGTCAAGAATATCACCTCCTACGGCGTATTCATCGACCTGGGCGGCGTGGACGGACTCATCCACATCACCGACCTCAGCTGGGGCCGCGTAAGCGATCCTAAGCAGGTTGTAGAGCTCGACCAGAAGATCAACGTTGTCATCCTTGACTTCGACGACGAGAAGAAGCGCATCGCCCTCGGTCTGAAGCAGCTCACCCCACATCCATGGGATGCTCTCGACCCAGACCTGAAGGTAGGCGACAAGGTGAAGGGCAAGGTTGTCGTTATGGCCGACTACGGCGCATTCGTAGAGATTGCTCCGGGCGTAGAAGGACTCATCCACGTGAGCGAGATGAGCTGGAGCCAGCACCTGCGCAGCGCACAGGACTTCATGAAGGTGGGCGACGAGGTAGAAGCCGTCATCCTCACCCTCGACCGCGAGGAGCGCAAGATGTCGCTCGGCATCAAGCAGCTCAAGGCTGATCCTTGGGAGAACATCGAGGAGCGCTACCCCGTAGGCAGCCGCCACACCGCAAGGGTACGCAACTTCACCAACTTCGGCATCTTCGTAGAGTGCGAAGAAGGCGTAGACGGACTGATCCACGTGAGCGACCTCAGCTGGACAAAGAAGATCAAGCACCCCTCAGAGTTCACTCAGATCGGTGCCAACCTCGACGTTCAGGTTCTGGAAATCGACAAGGAGAACCGTCGTCTGAGCCTCGGACACAAGCAGCTTGAGGAGAACCCCTGGAATGCTCTCGAAGGCGTATTCGCAGTCGATACCATCCACCGCGGAACTATCACCGAGCTTATGGACAGAGGCGCTGTCATCAGCCTTGAAGAGGGCGTTGAGGGATTTGCTACCCCCATGCACCTCGTGAAGGAAGACGGCACACAGGCTGCTCAGGGCGAGGAGCTCGATTTCAAGGTTATCGAGTTCAACAAGGATGCCAAGCGCATCATCCTCAGCCACAGCCGCATCTTCGAAGATGCAGCACGCAGCGCTGAGCGCGCAGAGAAGAAGGCTGCTGCTGCCGCCAAGCGCGCAGAGAAGAAAGCTGCCGCCAAGGACGAACCCGTCATTGAGAACAAGGCTGCTGCCACTACTCTCGGCGACATTGACGCCCTTGCAGCTCTCAAGCAACAGCTCGAAGGCGAGAAATAATTTGCAAAGCTTTTTCTAAACAAGCAGGGGGTGCTCACGTTGGTGGACACCTCCTGCTTCTTTTTTGAGGCTCGGATAAAGTGGATTCGTTTCGCAGCACATACAAAAGGAAATGCTTTCCATAGAAGCCTTTCCTCGCAGCGAATAGGCAGACAGTATCAGAGCCCGATATCAGAGCTGCTCAAACAGACTGAATGCGGAAAGGAGCTCCTGCAGGAAGAGTCTTGTATCTCCTTGCATGAAAGGCAATCCTCCCGACAGGCAGGCGCACCCGTCTCCCCCTTCAGAAGACAAGGGAAATTATTTAAAATAAGAAAGGCACGTCCCCCTCTTGTGAGCGATGTGCCTTTCCTTTTCTAATGGATGCCGAAAGGGCTATTTCTGACGGATAAAGATGTTTATCGGCGTGCCGGAAAAATCCCACTTCTCGCGAATCTTGTTCTCAAGGAAACGCTTGTAGGGCTCCTTGACGTACTGCGGCAGGTTGGCAAAGAAAACGAACGAGGGAACGCGAGGGCCTTGCAGCTGGGTGCAATACTTGATCTTTATGTATTTGCCCTTGTTGCTGGGAGGGGGAGTTGCCTCGATGACAGGAAGCATTTCCTCGTTAAGTTTTGCGGTAGATACGCGCATCTGCCTATGCTGATAGACATCTTTGGCACACTCAAGAACCTTGAAGATGCGCTGCTTGGTGAGCGCCGAAGCAAACACTATGGGAAAATCGGTGAAGGGAGCGAAACGCGAGCGAATAGTATTCTCCATGAATTTCATAGCCTGCGTGCTTTTGTCTTCAGCAATATCCCATTTATTCACTACAACCACCAGCCCCTTCTGATTGCGGTTGATGAGCGAAAAGATGCTGAGGTCCTGCCCTTCCACTCCACGCGTGGCGTCGAGCATGAGGATGCAGACATCAGAGTTCTCGATAGCACGAATGGAACGCATGACGCTGTAGAACTCCAGGTCTTCGCTCACTTTGCTCTTCTTGCGAATGCCTGCGGTGTCAACAAGGTAAAAATCGAAGCCGAACTTATCATAACGGGTGTAGATGCTGTCGCGCGTGGTTCCCGCTATGTCGGTAACGATGTGCCTGTCTTCGCCTATGAAAGCGTTGACGATGCTGCTCTTGCCCACATTGGGACGTCCCACAACAGCAAAGCGGGGGATCTCCTCGTCGAAGTCGTCTTTTTCCTTCTCGGGCATCTTGCTCAGAATCAGCTCAAGCAGATCGCCTGTCCCGCTTCCGTTGGCAGCAGAGATGCAGAACGGATCACCCAACCCCAGACTGTAGAACTCAGCCGTATAGTATTGATCGGCAGGCATGTCAACCTTGTTGCAGCAGAGGATGACGGGGGTCTTTGCCCTCCGCAGGATGTTGGCAACCTGCTCGTCAAGGTCGGTGACTCCGTTTCGGGCGTCAACCATGAAGAGCACCACGTCGGCTTCCTCCACAGCGATGCCTACCTGCTTGCGGATTTCCTCCTCAAACACGTCGTCGGAGTTGACAACCCATCCTCCCGTGTCGATGACGGAGAACTCCCTGCCGCACCATTCGCACTTGCCGTACTGCCTGTCGCGCGTGGTGCCGGCTTCTTCTGCCACGATGGCCTGACGCGTTTCCGTCAGTCGGTTGAAGAGAGTGCTCTTCCCGACATTAGGACGCCCCACGATTGCTAACACATTTCCCATAATTCCTTCTTCTTAGTCCGTTATTCTTTCTACATACCGCGCGATTCCTTCTCGATATCGGCAGGAACTCAGTCGAGCTGATACCCGAAGGTGCGAAGCTCAGCGTCGCTGTTGCGCCAGTCCTTGTCTACCTTGACAAACGTCTCCAGATAGATGCTCTTGCCGAAGAATCGCTCCAGATCCTTGCGCGCTGCCGTCGACACCTTCTTGAGTGCCTTTCCCTGCGCGCCGATGATGATGCCCTTCTGCGACTCGCGCTCAACGAAGATGACTGCATTGATGTGGATGTTGTTGTCGGTCTCCTTGAACTGTTCCACGCTCACCTCCACCGAGTAGGGTATCTCCTTATCGTAGTAGAGGAGGATTTTCTCGCGGATGATTTCGGTTACGAAAAACCTTGCGGGTTTATCGGTGAGCTGGTCTTTGTCGAAGTAAGGAGGCGAATCGGGCAGCAAGTCGCAGATGCGCTTCATCACGACGTCGACGTTGAAACGGTTCGTCACCGACATCGGGATAATTTCGGCCTGAGGGAGCAGCGAGTGCCACGTTTCGACAAGTTTTTCCAGCTCGCGCTGCGTCGTCAGGTCTATTTTATTAATAAGTACGATGACAGGCGTGCGCATCTTCTGCACCTTCTGGAGGAACTCCATGTTTTTGTCGCCCTTCTCCACCACGTCTGTCATGTAGAGCAGCACGTCGGCATCCTGCAGGGCAGATTCGGAGAACTGCAGCATCGACTCCTGAAGCTTGTAGTTGGGCTTCAGCACCCCGGGGGTGTCGGAGAAGACAATCTGCATGTCGGGCGTGTTGACGATGCCCATGATGCGGTGTCGTGTCGTCTGCGACTTGAAGGTGGCAATGGAAATCTTTTCACCCACGAGCTGATTCATGAGCGACGACTTCCCCACGTTGGGGTTTCCTACGATGTTTACAAATCCTGCCTTATGCATGTCCGTGCTGTTTTGTACCTGTTTTTTCAGAAAAATGGAGGACGGTGGAAATCCGCCGTCCTCTCTGTACTGTGCGTACCTTCAACTTACGGCTGACAGCCTTTTACACTGCAGCTTCTTTCTCGATGGCGAGCTTACCGCGGTAGTAGCCGCAGTTGCCGCATACAGTGTGAAATACATGCCATTCTCCGCAGTTGGGGCAGATGGCCAGCGTGGGAGCAACTGCTACGTCGTGAGTGCGACGCTTGGCAGTTCTCGTCTTCGATTGTCTTCTTTTCGGATGTGCCATTTTACTTTTTATTTAATTATCCATTATTTCCTTCAAAGCGTCCCAGCGGGGGTCTGTCGTGCCTTCGTCGGAGTCGTCGATCATCATCCCGTCTTCTTCCTCCACGCTGTGCTTGCTGAGCACGTTCGACATCCCCTTGTTGCACTTGCCGGGCGCATGGACGTGCTTGATGGGAATGGCAAGTGCCACGTATTCGTAGATGTACCAAGCGACGTTGATGAATCCTTCCCTTTCGGGGACGATTACCGTGTCGCCCTGCTCGCCGTAGTCTTTACCCAGCATCACCGAGAGGGTGCCTGTGGTCTCTATCGGCTGGTCCATCTCGTCGAGGCATCTGTCGCAGGTGACAACGACGCTGCCCTTGATGTCGAACGATATCTCGAACTTGTCGCCTTTCCTCACGACGGTTGTCAGCACCGACGCCTTTCCCTTTTGCACCTCCGGCCCGTCGATATTGGCAAAGTACGTGTTGTCAATATCCATCTCGTAGGTAGCTGTGGAAGCTGTCATCCCTCGAAGATCAACCTTGAACTTATCGAACTTTCCCATATCTGTTAGTGCACAAGACGCTAAATCGGCTGCAAAATTAGTTCATCAAAGCCGAAAATCAAAATGTTTTCAGAAATAATTTGCATTTTTGTTGCGATTACCCTCTTGATTGCCCAGGGGAGGGCTTTCCGTCGGGTGTGCAAACGAGTTTTTCCGTTGAAACGTGAAAGAGGTTCGGAAGGTGCCGCAAGGGGTGTGTTGTCAAAAGAGAATTATTCTTTCTCCAGAAAAATTTTTTCCTTCTTCATACGGCGATATGCTTTCTTCATATCGCCGTATTTGTTCTCCAAAAATATTTTTCCCTTCTCGAAAATCAGCGCTTCCTACCCGATGCGGAAGTCTCACTTCTTCAGCTCGACGCAGAAGGTTGTGCCCTTTCCCAGTTCCGAGTGGCGCACGAAGATTCGCCCCTTGTGGTAGTCTTCCACGATGCGCTTTGCCAGCGAGAGGCCCAACCCCCATCCGCGTTTCTTCGTGGTGAAGCCGGGAGAGAAGACGCTCTTGAAGTGGCTCTTGGCAATGCCCTTGCCTGTATCGGTGACGTCGATGGCTACCTTGTCTGCCGAGGATGTGACGTCGACCGTAATGGTTCCTTGCCCATCCATAGCGTCGATGGAGTTCTTGAACAGGTTTTCCATCACCCACTCGAGCAGAGGCCCGCTCATGCGTACCATCAGAGGATGCCCCGTGCCGTTGTAGACGAACGAAACCTTATCGGAAGTGCGGTGTCGCATGTAGTCCATCACTCTCAGGAGCGACTCGTTGAGGTCTCCCTCCGTCAGCTCGGGCGAGGAGCCAACCTTCGAGAACCTCTCGGCTATCATCTGCAGGCGTTTCACATCCTTGTCCATCTCGGGCAAGAGCTCGTCGTCGGGATAGTTCTGATGGAGTATCTCAGACCAAGCCATTAGGCTTGATATGGGTGTGCCGAGCTGGTGTGCCGTCTCTTTCGACAAGCCCACCCAGACGCGGTTCTGCTCGCTGCGCTTCATGCTCAGAAGGGCAAAGAGCACCACGAGCATGAATACGACAAAGACGGAAATCTGCACATAAGGATATATTCCCAGCAGCTTGAGGAGCGTGGAGTCGTCGTAGCAGACTTCATAGAAGAGTCCCGGCTCGTTCATATCCATGCGGATGATGTGGTTTGCCTCGCGCATCTCGGCAGCGCGCTTCATCAGATAGCCTATGCTGTCGGTACCGTGAATGTTGATGTTGGAATAGTTGGCAATAGCGCCGTTGTCGTCGATGACGATGACGGGAATCGTCTTGTTTCCTTTTATCACGGTAAGCACCAGGCTCAAGTCGGCATCAGGATCGGCATTGTTGAAGGTTTTCATCGCCTCGGTCCACACCTCCATGCGGCGCTCCTCCTCAGCCGAGAGCTCACGCACAAGATGGTTGGAAAACACCAGCGAAGCGATACCGATAAGTACTGCCACAACGATGAGCAACATCTTTATGAACCGCGTTCTGTTAATCCACTCCATATCTGCGATGCGTTACGTATAAATAACGGAAAAAAGGGAAAAATCGTATACTTTTTGTGAGAAAATCGATTATTTCTTCGCCCGATGCAGCTCTACCACAACGATATCGGTAGGCGCGCAGAATCGGATGGGCATACGCGAAGTGCCCAGCCCGCGGGAAGTGATGACGGGCACTCCGCGAGAGGTGTAATTCTTGCCGTAAAGGAATCGGCGCCCGTATCGCGAGCCTGTCTCAGGAGCTATAATATAGAAAAAGGTGATTTGTCCTCCGTGTGTGTGGCCCGTCAGAGCCAAATCGACTTGCGAAGGAAAGATAGAAGACATTTCCACAATGTCGGGTGCATGAGTGAGGAATATGGCAAAGAGGCTATCCTCGAGGGCTTCAGTGAGAGGAGTCACCAGCGGGGGATGAGTGCAGTAGGGTGCGCCTACCACAACTATGCCCGGACGAATAGTATCAACAGCATATTCCAGATTCTTGATTCCATACTGTTCCATCGAGTGGCGTATCACTTCCGTACATCGCTCATAGTCGTTGTTGCCCATCACGGCATACATTCCATCGCGAGGCATGCATTCGCTAAGGGCAGAAAACAGCATGTCAACATACTCGCAGCCTTCCTGATAGTCTCCTCCCAACATGATAACGTCGGGGTGAAGTTCCTTGAGTGCTTTCACTGTTCCTCTCAACTGACGTTCTCCGAAGAGGCTCGGCAAATGAAAATCGGTAGCAAGGGCTATGCGGTACCCGTCAGCCGAAGCAGGCACATCGGAGGAAACGATTTTATACGTAGGGATGCGGCTCACGCCGGCATATCGCAGCGATGTACATCCCGATAGCATCAGCATGCATACAAAACACAAGAGAAGAAAGCTTCCCAGCCCTCTTCCCTTCGTATGTATCAGCGACGCCCTCGTGCCAGACATCTTGTCACTCCTTTTCGATGAGGCAGACAGCGTATGCCGCTATTCCCTCTTCACGCCCCACAAATCCCAGTCGCTCAGTGGTTGTAGCCTTGATGGAAACGGCATCTTCCTCTACCCCTATTATCTGCGCCAGCACTTTTTGCATAGCGGGAATGTGAGGATTCAGCTTCGGGTGCTCAGCACACACCGTAGCGTCGATGTTCCCCACGCGATATCCTTTAGTTGCTATCAGCTCAACGGTACGGGCCAGCAGGATGCAGCTATCGATATCTTTGTAATCATTGCTTGTGTCGGGAAAGTGGAAGCCGATGTCGCGCATGCCGGCAGCTCCGAGCAGCGCGTCGCAGATAGCGTGTATCAGAACATCCGCATCGCTGTGCCCCAACAATCCCTTCTCGAAGGGAATATTTACACCACCTATACGAAGGCGCCTGCCTTCAACCAAACGATGCACGTCATATCCGAAACCTACACGAAACGACATAGCTCTCTTTTTATCTGCGCCCGAACATTTCCTTTATGCCATCCATATCAAACGATAGCGTGAAACGCAATGTCTGATCGAGAGGATTGCTTTGCGAAGTAGAAATAAGGTATGCGGCATCCAGGCTGAACACATTCATCTTGAAACCGGCACCCAGAGTGAAGTACTTGCGGTTGCCTTTGTACTCGTTCTCATAATGATAGCCTCCGCGGAGGAAGAACTGATCATTGTATCCGTATTCAACACCAAGGCCCCAGTATATTTCCTGCAGCTCTTCTTTCCATCCGAGAGGAGCATCGTGGAACGATTTGAAGATACCGGCAATAGGCGAGATGTCATTATATCCCATAGCGTCGAGCCAGCTCTGATACTCCGACGAATAACTGTATGAATTGTCGATGAAATCTTCGCCGTACTCCTCATCAAGGAACTGACGATAGGTAGGCTTGGTAGGAACCATCAGCTTGTTTGCATCGGCATTGATGCTGAAAGCGTTGTACTCGTCAACGGGTATTTTCAGCGAGAGCCCCAGACGCAGGTTGGTAGGAATGAACTGGTTGGTGTTTCCGCCGTCGTACGAAATCTTCGAACCGATGTTCGATGCATTCAATCCCCAATTGAAGAGGCACTCACGGTTCCCCAGCCACACGTAGTCGCTATGGAACATGGAGATGTCGGCAGCAAAAGCTGTTCCGGGTGTTACCTCATCGTCATAATTGTATTGCAAGTCGCTGAGGATGAAGCGAAGTCCTACGGCAGCCGAGAACGTCTCGCTCAACATACGGGAATAATCGAAGTCGACAGCCATCTCATAGGGGTGAATAGTGTAGCCATCCGAAATACTTGTGACTTCACCCAGCGAGAAATACGTAAGCGAACCGCTGACTGCCTGATAATCGCCGATGCGGTAGTATCCCGTGAGATTTGCCAAGTCGATACCATCTACCAACTGGCGGAGCCAAGGAGTGTAAGCAAGGGAGATTCCCGCTGGACTATAAGAGAAAGGGTATTTCGAGGGATTCCAGTATTGAGAATTCACATCAGCCTCGGTAGCGACGCCCACGTCTCCCATAGCTCCCGCACGACTGTCGGGGGCAATAGTGAGCGAAGTTACTCCCGTGTAGACAGGATTGAATTGCTGCTGAACTCCCTTCTGCGCAAACATCGTGACGGAAGAGACAAGCAAAAGCAACAAAAGAGGAACTCTTACCTTATAAATATGATTAAGTGTCATATATAATTCTTTTTCTGTTTTCGTTTAAATAACGAGATTATTGTGTTTTTATTGTTTGAGCAACATCTTTCGAACCATTACCGTTTCACCGTCAGTTGTTGTCACACGGAAGACATACATCCCTCGAGGCAGCCCGAAGTCAGCAGCCGACAGCTCTGAGATAACTCCCACGTTGGCTGTCATAGGCTCTGAGCTGCTCCATACCTGACGTCCCTGCATGTCAAACAAATCAATATTGTAAGTCAATCCCAGCACTACCTCAAACTCTATGGTAACGGCTGAAGAGTTGTTGAGCATATCCCAGGCGCGTAGGAGCAGGGTATGATGCCCAGCAGCAAGAGAAGGCACCGTGAAGGAAAGGGAGCCGCGCGTATAGTTGCCGAAATCGCTCACATAGTAGTTGTTGAGCTTGTATGTCTGCGACGCTGAACCGTCGATGATAGCCACTATGTCGTGCCCGATGCCGTTGCCCACGGTGTTGATGCCGTCTGCATCCTCAAAGGTTGCTACCAGCAGAGGTGCCTCGTTTACCTTATCTCCGCTCACAAAGTCAGGGCTGTTGAGGTAAAGGGAGATTGCGGGCCCTACCGAATCATTCGACAGCTTATCCGTCGTTCCTCCCAGAACGAAACGGTCGAAGGTGCCCTGTGCTTCCACCTCGCGCGTATTGTTGATAGCGTATAAGTTCAGCAGTCCGTCTTGATTGGAATAGTTGATGTCGAGAGGTATGCGGAACGTAAACGAGAACTCGCCCGCATGGATGGAGTCGCTGCCGCAGAACAGCACTTTCGAACGCTCGGTGTAGCTGAAGGGTTCCTCTGCACTGCCGTTGTTGTTGCGTCCCGTCACCGTTTCATAGTTATCGAGCACAGTAGGATAGATAGCTCCTTCAAACGATGTCTCCTTGCTTCCCGAGGCATTCTCTATATGCCCCTTCACGCTGACAATCTCTCCTGCTTTCGCCACAACGGTTGCTTCGGGGTTCTTCATGCTCTGTCCTCCCATCTCGTCCACGACTATGCCACATTCGGTATTACCGATTACAAGAGCGGGATCACCCAGAAGTACATAGTGAATCTTGTTTTCGCTCACGTCGCGCATCGATTCCTGCGAAGTAGAGATTATTTCCGACTTTGCCTTGCGTACAGCATCTCCCACTCTCAGACGATGCCCTTTTGAATCTCTGCTGAGAAGAGCCCTCGAAAACAGATAGTTAATCCTTCTGTTGTATGAAGCAAACACCGTGCGGGCTGTAGTGAACAAGGCAATTGCTCCTCCTTTCTCGTTCAAGAAGGTATACTCTCCGAAGGAAGTTGCCGTATGGTCGAAGGGAGAGATGTCGCACGACGCTGTCACCCAAAGGGGCAGCCGGGGAGAAGACAGTTTCTCCATATCATATTTGTCGACAACAAGCTCGTGCGACAGCACATCAGCGCTGCCGTGCCCGCTATAGTTCACCATCAGGGCTCCCTCGTCGAGCAGTTCCAGAATGCGTTTGTGCACTGCCGGATAGCTGTTTCCCGTTGCTGTCACCTCCATCGGGAACGTATCCCAATAGATACGTTTGAGCATATATTTCGGATAGTTTGCCTCCAGCATCGATGCCACAAACTCTGCGTCTGCCATATGCTGGTTGTTATCTCCGTCGTCGCCCATCATAAGGATGGTGTTTTTCCAAGCGCCTGCATGTTCGTTATACATATAGGCAATCGTCTTGTCAACCACACTGCGTGCGAGGCTCTCCGTCGTCAAAGGGAAGCGCCCTACTCCCAAGTCGGGCTTATTTTTGAGCAAGTCGTCTCCCTCTCCGTCGTCGAGCAAGCCGTAGTATTCCTCCATCACGAAGGAACGTGTGCCGCTAAAGGAGTTTACCGACTCGAAGCAGAGCAGATAGTCGTCGGGAGAGCATGTTTTCCAGTCATCGGAAATCATCCTGTTGTCCCAGGCTCCGTCGCCGAAGAGCAACAGATAGCGGGGGAGGTCCTCCTGCCTCTCGGCTCTGTCGTACAGCATCTTCATGAATCGGCGGATAGCTGTTGCATCGGGGGTTCCAGAGGAAAACTCATTATATATGGCGTCTGCCTTTACCACATTCACCCTCAGCCCATCGTGGGCGCGGTGTGCTTCAGCCAGACGCTCTGCCTGAGCGGTAAGTTTGCCCGATGCAGGAACGACGATAACGTAGTCCGACTGCTGTATGGAGTGCAGGTCGGTATTCTCTACCTTCCCTTTTAGCGTAGGCTCCCCGACAGATGATGTCAACTCTGCAAGATGTGCCTCCTTCGTGACAGGATAACAGATTCGGATAAAATCGAGGCGTCCCGGGACTCCCGTACTACGATTATGTTTGAGTACGATGCGAGAAGACTCTGTGAGCGATGATACCTGGAACGTAGATTCGCTCATATTCGCATCGCTGTATGCCGCATTCGCGGGAATTGACAGGGAGCCCAGAGTCACTCCGTTGGCGCTGACGTCAACCGTAGTTATGTTGGATGAGTTGTGGGCAAAGGAGACTGTCAGGTATGCCTTCTCGCCTTCTACGATGCCAGGCAGCTTAGCGGCATACACATGTTCGGCTCCGTTGGCATAGTCGTAACTGCCGAAAAGTTTTCGTCCCGAGGGATGAAAAGCAAATGACTCCTCCTCTATCAGCGCACACGCATATTCGGCATTCCGCTCCTCCTCGGGGATGAGTTGTTCCAACGACGAAGCGTCGGCAACGGAGGCATCATCGCTCTCCGTCACAAAATAACAGCCCTCTGTGGCGTAAGAATTCTGCGAATGGGTAATAGTTCCGTCGGCAGCGCGTGTATAGGCCACAGTACCGTTACCCCAGAACACTATCCTGTCTGCCTCGCGCAACACGCTCACCTCGGGCAAGTCGTCCTGGAGAGACTCAATGTTGGTTTCTGGCAACACATGGCCTCCGTAACCGAATACTCGCACCTTCGAAATATCGTTGAAGCCCATCGTTTTCAGTTGCTTAGCCGTGAGGGCATACAATCCGTCGGAGGGTACTCCTATCTTATACCATTTTCCTTCTGCCAACACCGAATGGCTTGCATATCGTTCTGCAGCCGACAGAGGAGCCTCACTCTGTCGTATGCGCTTAGACACATCTTCGCCGACGGAAACGGCTTGCAGAGCAGGCGCGCGCAGCACTTTGAGGTCGAACGAACGTATTCTCCACAACTTGCCGTCGCGCCGAATCATCGGCACAAACTCTATATCGAGCACTCCTCTCTTTGCACTCACTCCTAAGTAGGTATGTATCCTCGGCCATTCGGGAAGAGAGTCGAGCCACTCCTGTCCGTAGGAGGGAGACTGTGCGAGAGCCTTCTCGTCGGCCTCCTCCAGCTCGGGATATTCGATAACAGCCTGATACTGCCAAGCTGCATAGTCGACACCGACGTCGACGGATGTGGCAAACGTGGGAACCAGCGAGTCCCCAGCCTCAGACCAATCGACAGCGTATTCGCCCTGCGCACCCACACAGAGCACCCAGAGCAGACAAGTCAACCATATCGAAAATCTCTTCATCGTGTCTTATTTAACATTAAACGCCAGCACCTTCCTGTCGCCGAGAAAACCTTCCAGATGCTCATTCACATGCACCGGCCCCACTCCCGCAGAGGTGCCGGTGAAGAGCAAGTCTCCCGTCTTGAGCGTACAGAAACGGCTCACGTAAGCTATCAGCTCATCCACGCCAAACAGCATGTCCTTCGTGCAGCCGCTCTGCACCACCTTTCCGTCTATCTCGAGGTGGAACGATATGTTCTGCACATCCTCCACTTCCTCTATCGGCACCCACTCGCCCAGTATCGCCGAGCCGTCGAACCCCTTGCTCAACTCCCAGGGCAGCCCTTTGTCGCGCAGGCGGCGCTGGAAGTCGCGTGCCGTGAAGTCGATGCCTACCGTAACGGCATCGTAGTAGCGGTGGGCGAAACGTTTCGGCACCGACTTGCCCATCTTATTGATGCGCACCACGATTTCCGTCTCATAGTCGAACCTCTCAGCGAAGTCGGGGATGAAGAACGGCTTGCCGTTTTTCAGAATGGCAGAGTCGGGCTTCATGAATATCACTGGCTCCTCTGGTAATACTAACGTATTTTCGAGCTCTTTATTGTGCTCGGAGTAGTTCATGCCTACACACATTATCTTCATAGCACCCTGATTTTGAGTTTTAAGTTCACGAAAGGCTGCCCCTTTTGCGGAATCAGCGGTTAAAGGTACAAAAACTTTCGAAACTATCACGTTATTTCGCGAAAATCCGCTATTTTTGCCCAAAGAAACGCATTTTTTCTTCTATCGCACTATGGATTGGAAAGACCGACTGAATATCGTTTATTCGACGAATCCCGACTTTGAGTATGAGACTACGGCTGAGCCCGAGCCCGAGACGAAGCCCAAGAAGGAGCAACGTCTGCGTGTCTTCATCGAGAAGAACCACAGAGGCGGGAAGACGGTGACTATCGTGCGCGGATTCATAGGCTCGTCCGACGACCTATCGGCTCTCGCCCGACTGCTGAAGACGAAGCTCGGCGTGGGAGGCTCGGCAAAGGAGGGCGAAGTCATCATTCAGGGCGACTTCAAGCAGCGCGTCATCGACATACTGAAGGGCGACGGTTACACCGACGTGCGCTAACCACGCGCCAGTTCTGCTCCGATGCCCGGCTCCTCAGCGTGCCCGACGGGCCTGTCAGCTCTGCACCTGAGCGCCAAAAAGCAAGAAAAGGTCGGGAGAATTCTCCCGACCTTAATTATTTTGTCAGATAAGGTTTAGATTAAGAATCAGAGCTTTGCGATGTGTGCACAGAGCTTCGATTTCAGGTTGGCAGCCTTGTTCTTATGGATGATGCGCTTCTTGGCAAGCTTGTCGAGCAGCTTCTGCACCTCGGGGTACATCTTCTGTGCCTCATCCTTATCGGTGGTAGCGCGCAGCTTGCGAACAGCGTTGCGCATAGTCTTGCCATAATAGCGGTTGCGAAGGTTGCGCACCTCCGTCTGACGAATTCTCTTCAGTGACGATTTGTGATTAGCCATCTTATTCTTGTTTCTTCTTTTTTGATTATTACTTGTAGCGCCACGGGGAATCGAACCCCGCTTTAGAGAATGAAAATCTCTCGTCCTAGCCGATAGACGATAGCGCCGTCCACTGCTTTCGACTCATTTCTGAACAAAAGCGGCTGCAAAGGTAACGCTTTTTTTCAAACCACCAAAAGTTTTTTAAATGTTTTTGAAAAAAATCTGCTCCCTCTTCGCGAAAAGTCTCTTCGAAGGCATTAAAGGTCTGTGCAGAAGCATTCTTTTCTTCTCCGCGTCGACCTTCGTATAAGGAAAAAATCAACGGCGGCAAAGAAGTGCGGTAATCAGAGCCGTCTCGCACAATTATTCCTTCTCGAAAAAAGATTATTCCTTCTTGGGAGGGCATCTCCCAAGCCTTTGGGAGAACCATTATTCCTTCTTGGGAGAACTATTATCGAGCCTTTGGGAGAACTTCTCCCAACAAAGGAAAAACGAGTGGGAATATCTCTTTTCGGCGCGAGAGCCTACGAGAACAGCCCCTCGAGAACACTCAGCGACTTCACGACAGGGAAACCGGGGATATGGAAAATGTAGTATCTGTTGAGATAAGTCGTAAGGCGCGCCCTGTCGGTATGACTGAGTTGGATGAGCCGCATGCTGTCGAAGTCGGCAGAGATGAGGCTGCAGAAGGTTTCGGCATCCTCGCTGTTGAGCACTGAAGGTCCTGCAGGCAATGCCGGAACGAAGATGCCCGACTGCAGATCAAAACTGTAGCCTTGCCGATAGCTGCTGGCGTCGGGAGCCACTCCCAGCATACGCAGCACTCCGATGAGGAACACCAAGTGAAAGTTGGCGAATCCCTCCTCAGCCTCGTCGAACCACTTGAGCGACTCGCAGATGTAGTCGTACAGCTCGCTGTTCTCCCCTTCCCCGTGCAGCGAGTGGCTGAGAAACTCAGCCAGCAACAGGGCTACAGCCGACTTTACGGGATGAAACGGTATGTTGCACCAAACAAGATGGAAGTGTGCGTCGCGCAAACGAAAGAGAGAGGCAACGGGCTTCTCGTCCCATTGGAAGGCAAGCACGCTCAGAGGAGCCAGCAGCGGGGGAAGAGAGGCGTAGGTGGAGCGTCGCGACTTCGGACGGGTAACCATAAAGGGAACGACGCCGCGCGATGCCGTGAAAATGCGCACTACCGACGAACGGTCGTCGTAGTGAATACTCTGAAGCACAACGCCTTGGTCGTCGACGTACACTTCTCAGCTCAGCAGTTCTTTTACTTTGGCAGCGATGGCGCTTCCTTCGGCCTTGCCTGCCAACTGCTTCGAGGCGATGCCCATCACCTTGCCCATATCGCGAGGAGAAGAGGCACCCACCTGGGCAATAATCTCGCGCAAGGCAGCCGTGAGCTCTTCCTCAGTAAGAGCCTTCGGCAGATAGCGCTCGATGACAGCCACCTGCGCCAGCTCAGCCTCAGCCAAATCGGCACGTCCCTGCTCGGTGTAGATAGCAGCAGAATCCTTGCCCTGCTTGACGAGCTTCTGCATGATTCGAACGGCATCGGCATCGGAGAGCGTATCGTTGGCTCCCGGAGCTGTCTTCGCCTCGAGGAATACCTTCTTGATGTTGCGCAAAGCCTCCAGCGACACCTTGTCGCGGGCTTTCATGGCAGACACGATGTCTGCGCTCACTTGACTGAAAAGATCCATAATGATATGTTTACTGTTCCTTATTTATTTGTTTGCAAGCCCCTGCAACTCTTTCAGCTGCTGCGTTGTGCGGGAGAAGGTGGGCATCACGGCAATGGCGTTGATGAGTTCATCGTTGCAAAGGTCTGCTTCGCTGAAGATGAACGAATTGAATTTCTCCCCATAGTATTTCGAAATCCTGTCGTCTCCTACAGCTTCTTCGGGAGTTTGCGCAGCGCGGCTCTCTTCCGTCGGCTGAGTGTCAGTTGCTTCCAAGCCAGCATCCGCTGTCGGATTGGCTTCTCCGGAACTCGTCGGAGCGGTGTCGACTGGCGTTGCGGGCGTTTTCTCTGAGGCATTGTCAAGAGTCCCTTTCTTTGCGCCTCCCTTACGGAAACTATCGTCAATCTGAGGAATATCGCTCAGCCCGAATCCTGTGGCAAGCACCGTAATCTTTACTTCCTCATCGAGATTCTCATCATCAGCAATACCCCAGATGACTTCAATATCCTTGTTCTGGAACTCATCCATAAACTGATCCAGCTCTTCCATCTCCTGCATGAGGAGAGGATGACTCTTGCTCTGATAGATATTGAAGAGGATTTTCTTTGAATTGTAGACATCGTTGTCGTTGAGCAAGGGAGAGTGGAGCGCCTCGTTGATAGCGCTTGTCAGTCGATGGTCTCCCTTTCCGAGCCCGTAGCTCATGACTGCCACACCGCCTTTCTTCAGCACCTTCTCCACATCACGGAAGTCGAGGTTGATGGTTCCGTGAACTGTAATCAGCTCTGCAATACTCTTCACAGCAACGGTAAGAATCTCGTTCACCTTTGCAAAGCCCTGATTCACCTCCATTCCCGGGTAAACCTCGAAGAGTCGCTCGTTGTTGATGACAAGTAGCGCATCCACATGATCGGCAATAGCATCTACGCCCATGAGCGCCTGGCGTATCTTGGGCTTCTGCTCGAAACGGAAAGGAATCGTAACGACGCCTACGGTGAGCATTCCCGCATTTTGCGCCTCGCGAGCTATCACGGGCGAGGCACCAGTTCCTGTTCCACCGCCCATTCCTGCCGTGATGAAGACCATTTTCGTGTCGTCGCTGAAGAGCTGGCGTATCTCCTCTACGCTCTCCTCCGCAGCAGCTTTTGCTACCTCTGGGTTGTTTCCGGCACCCAGCCCTGTGCGTCCCAATTGAACTTTCGTGGGGATTTCGGATTTGACGAGAGCCTGCAAGTCGGTGTTGCAAAGGGCAAAGGCAACATCATGAATACCTTCGCGGAACATATTCTTTACTGCGTTTCCTCCGCCTCCTCCTACTCCGATAACCTTGATGATTTGCTTTACCGAAGCCTTCTCAAAGTCGAAAGGCAAAACTTCTTTCTCTGTCATAGTATAGTTGCTTTTTCGTTTTTACTCATTCTCATCGTCCATCAGATGGTGGAACTGTCCTTTCAAACGCTCGAATAAGCCTTTTTTCTTCGGCTTTTCCTGCTTCTGCTTTTCCTGCTCTGCTTTCTTGCGCGCTTCCTCTTCCAGCTGTATGCGACGTTTCTCCTCCTCTGCTTTCTTGTCACGCTCTATCTGGGCATCTTCTCCGTCGTCGGTAAACAGGCTGCCCGTACTCATCTGTTCCTGCTGCTTGAAGTCTATTTCCACAGGCTTGCTTTCGAATATTGTCACACAGTCGTCGTCGCCTGCTTCCAAAAGCGTCGCCAGCACAAGTTGCTTGGGTGCCATAGGCTTTTCGCTTGCTGTCCACTCCACTGAGTCGAGTCTGTACTTCGCAATCCTGAATTTTGGGAAATGAGGTTGCTGTTTCAGGTAGGCCTCCACGCCCGGCATCTCCATTCCGCCCCCCGTGAAGACTATGCCCGAGCTGAGCTTGTCGTCGGAGAAGTCTGAAAGTTTCACCTGATTCAGAACGTTTGCAATAATCTCCTGGAATCGGGCACGAATCACCTGTCCCAGCTGTGCCTTCGGGAATGTGTTGTTGCTTTCAGATACGTACACCGGCTCGTCGGAGTTTCCTGAAGTGAGCCCGATGGTTCTTTTTATCTGCTCAGCCTCAGACATACTAATGCCCAATGTTGCTAAATCGGATGTGATGAGTCCCGAGCCAAGAGGGATGACTGACAGGAAGCGAAGACATCCTCCTTTATATATTGCTACCGTAGTTGTTCCCGCGCCCATATCAACTAAGACGCATCCGAGACCTCTGTCGGTTTCGGAGAGTATGCGCTCTGCCAACAGCAACGGTGTCACCTTATCGTCGGCAATATCCGTTTTTGCCCCTTCAAAACTGCTTCGCAGGTTGTCCATAATCTTAAATCGCGCCTCCAGATTGAGGTATTCGCCCACAATGTTACGACAGTTGCAACCTACAGGGTCTGTTGTCACCATGCTGTCAACCAGATATTCCTGCGGAATTACTCTGATGATGAACTTATCAGGGCTTTGCGGATTCTGACATTCCTCTGCCATCTCGTCAACAAGTTCTGCCGTGATGCGCGTTTCCTCTTCAAACGAACGTTTGACGGTACGATGCGTGGAATGGAAGGTGCTTCCCCCTATTCCCACGTAAACCTGGCTGATGGATGAATTGTTAAGCTGCCCTTCCAGACGGTTGATGATGTTCGTAAGGCACTGTGCCGTCTTGTCAATGTTTCGCACGATGCCGTTCTTGATAAATTCCCCTGACTCCTCTGCAGCGTATGCTACCACTTCCAGCTTGCCGTCGGAATGCTTGTAGCCTGCTGCTCCGCTAATTTCGGAAGAGCCTATCTCGATGATTACTGTCATTTTCTTCTCTGTCATAATTGCATCTGTATTGTTTGTTTATTTGATTCCGATAACCTGATTGCCGTAGCGGATATCAAGTATCCGGTACTTGTCCCATCCAATCTGCGAAAGGCCCTCCTTGTAGAATGTGAGGAGTTTGCTGAATTTATACTTAAGGTTTTCAACCTTGCCCAAGCGTATAATCTGGTCTCCCACGCGAGGAATCAGCTCCACTTCACCGTTTGCGGTAACGTTGATTTGTTCTATCTGCGCGTTCCAGAAGGCATCCTTCCGCAGGAAACTGGCTAAGGTAAACAGGTCCTTTGTGGCAAACTCCTTATTAATATAGCCTGTCGCAACGGGCAGATAGAGAGGTTTGGGCACGCGCTCAAGGAGGACTCCTTCCTCGTCAATGTAAAAACTTTTTCCCTTGTTGTCGATGATGTGCATGATGGGTGTGCGGCATGTGATGTCGAGACCTACCTTCGTGCCCACAGTCTTGAAACACTCGCATCGCAACACAAGGGAGAGCCCGCGAAGACTATCCTCTATTGCCAGGCAGGAAACCTCGTCCATCGGTTTCCCGATAGGATTCAGCTTGAACCGTTTAAGCAAGTCGAGCACATCTGCCTCGTTTTCGAACTGCGAATCTCCTTTGTTTCCAGTCAGCACAATACCGTCGCACACCTCTCCCTTGGGGCGAGGGCTGAATGAAGTGAATGCTACTCCCACATACGCGGCAAGCAGCAACATCACCACAACTGCGAGTATTTTTTTTAATCTGCTCTTCATTCGTTTAGCATTGCTGTTATCTGTGGAACAAAGTCTTCGATGTCTCCTGCTCCTAGCGAGATGAGCACATCGAGCTTGTCTTTCTTCTCGCGCAAAAGAGGCATTATCTGTTCTTTGCTAATCATCTGTTTCTCCACGCCGTTGCGAAGTAAGTCATAGATAAGCTTTGTCGTTACGCCGGGAATGGGTTGCTCCCGTGCAGGATAGATGTCTACCAGCAGCACTTCGTCCATCAGCGAGAGGCTCTCGGCAAAGTCGGGGTAGAAGTCCCTTGTGCGCGAGTAGAGATGGGGCTGAAATAGAGCCGTGATATGTCTGTCGGGATAGAGTTCCCTTATCGAAAGGGCACTCTGGCGTATCTCGGCGGGATGATGTGCATAGTCGCTGAGGAAGACATGCTTCTCGTTTTTCACCTTGAAGTCGAATCGGCGCTCCACTCCTCGGAATGACGCCATTCCTCTTCGAAGCTCCTCATCTGTCACTCCACACAGCTGCGCGAGAGCCATAGCTGCTATGCCGTTGTCGATATTGATGCTGACAGGCACTCCCAGCTGGATATCGCTAATTTTGCCTGACGGAGAGACAAAGTCGAAGAAAATCTCGCCTCCCCCAATCCGCACGTTTTCAGCGTGGAAGTCTCCCTTCTCGCGCGAATAGGTGTACACTTTTACTCCCTCCTGCACGGCAGGATGAATCTGAAGCCCTTCGTGCACGATAAGTGTCCCTCCCGGGCGGACAAGGGAAGTGAATTTCTCGAAGCTTTCCCAGTAGGCTTCGGGAGTCCCATAAATGTCGAGATGATCCGGATCTGTCGCTGTCACGACAGCCATATAGGGCGAAAGCCAATGAAAAGACCTATCGTACTCATCAGCCTCAATCACAACGTAGTCGCTCTTGTCGGTAAGGAGCAGATTGGAATGATAGTTCTGCGAGATGCCACCCAGAAAGGCAGCCGTACCCACATGTGACTGCTGCAGGAGATGGGCTGTCATAGTGCTGGTAGTGGTTTTCCCGTGTGTGCCCGATACGCATAGCCCCCTACGGCTGCGAGTGATAGTTCCCAGCACTTGGGCGCGCTTCTGTATGTCGAATCCGTTTTCGCGAAACCAAGTCCACTCCGAATGCTCGTACGGAACGGCTGGAGTGTAGACGACAAGTGTCTCAGAGGTGTTGCGGCAAGCCTCGGGGATGAGCGAAACATCATCGGTATAATGGATGGAGGCACCCTCCTCGATGAGTTTCTGCGTCAAGTCGGAAGGAGTACGGTCGTATCCAGCCACAACCTTCCCCAGCGAGAGGAAGTAGCGGATGAGAGCACTCATTCCTATCCCTCCCGCACCGATAAAGTAAACCGACTTAATCTCTTCTATGTTCATCTTCGCCTATCTTTTTCGATTGTTTCTGCTTTTCTTCTCAATGGGAAAATATGTATTACCCAAAAAATTTTTTTCTTTCTACATCTCGCGCGTTTCTTTCTACATATCGCGAGATTCCTTCTTCATATTCCGATGTTCCTCTGCCAGACGGAACACTTCGTCGGCAATGATGGAAGCTGAGTCGGGCAGAGCCATCGTGAGGATATTCTTACGCAGTTCTGCCAGCTTTTCCTCATCGTGAACCAGCTCAAATGCAGTAGCTACCAGCTTCTCCTGCGCGTCTTTGTCGCTCACATACACGCCGGCACCCTTGTTGACAAGCGCCATCGCATTTTTTGTCTGATGATCCTCTGCCACATTGGGCGAGGGAACAAGGATGACAGCCTTGCCGAGAAGGCAGAACTCCGAGATGGAGCCTGCTCCTGCGCGACTGATAATCAGGTCGGCAGCCGTGTAGGCATCATCCATATTGCCGATGAAATCGGTAATAAAGAGGTTTTTGGGGATGTCTCCCACGCGTTTCCTCATCTCCTCGAAATAGTACTTGCCCGTCTGCCAGATAAACTGCACTTCTCCTTGTCGAATCTCGTCGAGATGCGCAAGAATGGCTTCGTTGATGGAACGAGCTCCCAAGCTTCCTCCCACAATCTGCACGATGGGTTTCTGAGGATCGAAGCCATAGAGGGCTGCTGCTTTCTCGTGCGTCGTGGAATGTTCGAGAAGGCTCTGTCGAACGGGATTGCCCGTAAGCTTAATCTTCTCTGCAGGGAAGAAACGCTCGAGGCCTTCGTAGGCAACGCAAATAACTGAGGCGCTCTTGGCAAGCAGTTTGTTGGTAACTCCGGCATAGGAGTTTTGTTCCTGAAGCAACGTGGGGATGCCCTGTGCCGCAGCCATCTTCAGCGTAGGTCCGCTGGCGTAGCCTCCCACTCCAACAGCTACGTCGGGTTTAAACGAGCGCACAATCTTCTTTGCCATCCTTTGGCTCTTTGCCAAGCGCCAAAGCACAACGATGTTCTTCAGAAGGTGCTTACGGTCGAATCCGCTCACAGGAAGGCCCTTGATTGGATAGCCTGCGGCAGGCACGCGCTGCATCTCCATACGGTTTTCGGCACCCACAAACAAGATTTCCGTGTCGGGGCGCTTCTCCTTCAAGGCATTAGCAATAGAGAGAGCCGGGAAAATGTGCCCTCCGGTGCCTCCTCCGCTGATAATTACTCTCATTGGTTCCATTGTCGCTATATTTTTTTGTTTGTATTTTTACGAATTTTCGGCTTCCTCCTCTGCCCCCTCGTTCACAAAGTAGATGTTGGGGCGTTTGTCGGAAGTGTGTGTCGTAGAGGCATACGATTGGTAATATCCATTTGAAGTCTCCTCCGCATCGTGTGTCTCCTCTGCCTGTGGGATTTGATACGTGATGGAGGCGCTTGGGTTGGAGTAGTTTATTGCTTCCGAAACGGCCTCATTCTCAGCGCGCTCAATGCTGTAGCTGACATTCAGCATGATGCCTATATACATGCAGCTGATGAGAATGCTCGAGCCTCCTCGGCTGATAAGGGGCAGCGTCTGCCCAGTAACGGGAAACAGTCCTACGGCTATGAGCATGTTTATCATTGCCTGCGTGACAAGCATCAAGGCACATCCCATCACGAGCATTGCCGAGAATCGTGTCTTGCACTTTCGCGCTATCTTCCCAGCCCTAATCAAAAGCGAAACATAGAGCATCAGCACGAATATGCCTCCAATGAGGCCCGTTTCCTCGATGATGATTGAATAGATGAAATCGGAGTAGGCCTGCGAGAGGAAATCGCGCTGTATCGAATTGCCAGGCCCGCAGCCTACGATTCCGCTTGAGGAAACGGCTATCAAGGCGTGAGAAATCTGACGGTTTTCGTCTGTGATGCGGTAGTTCTGAGGGTCGTCGATGGTGACTACGGCACGCTTGATGCGCTGCTGGGCTGTGGGGAAACGATTCAGCACGCCTCCCTTTTCTGCCAAGCTCCTCATCGTATGCTCAGGAGTCAGAATGAAGAATGTCAGAGAAACTCCCAACAGCAACAAAGCGACTAACGCAATTCGTCCTACAATGCGCTTTGAAACCCCTCCGATAATCGTCATCACAAAGACAACGAGTAACAGGATGACTGCCGTAGAGATATTCTCGCCTATGATTAGAAGCGCTACAAACCCCGCAAGAATCATGATGAACCAGAAAATCTTGCGGTGCGAAGCAAAGTCTTCCTGCAAGCGAGACAAAAGAAACGCTGTGATGATAACCATCGACAGCTTGGCAAGCTCCGAAGGCTGGAAGGTAAAGCCGAAGATAGGAATCCATCGTGCTCCGCCGTTTATCGCACTTCCGAACAAAGCGAGATAGGCGAGCAGAACCATACTCAGAGCCAGCATGAGCCAGGAGACTACCTTCCACCATTTATATGGAATCCTGTGCACCACAAGCACAATGATTGCTCCCATAATGAGATGAATGCAATGCGAAGAGATAGGCGTCCAGAAACTCTGCCTGTATGCCAACTGGCTTGTGGCGCTGAATACCTCTATCACCGAAATGAAGCAGAGGAACATGAAAATGAACCATATTCCCTTGTCTCCTCGAAAGATTTTACCGAAAAAGTCTCCTTTCATCGTGCTGACATTTATCGTTGATTGACGTACTCCTTATTATATTATAACAACCCAGATTCGTAATTATCTTTGGTATATCTTCACACTCCTAAATCTAAAGCTCACGAACACAAGCCTTGAATTGCTCTCCCCTATCCTCGTAGCTCTTAAACAAGTCGAAACTTGCGCAACACGGGCTCAGCAGCACCGTCTGGCCTGGTTTTGCCATACTGAATGCTGCATTTACGGCATCTTTCATGCTCTGCACGTCTGCTACAGGAAGTCCGAATCCGTCGAAATAGCTGTGCAGCTTCTCGTTGTGAAGTCCCATGTAGACAAGTCCCACGCATTTCTCCTTTACGAGAGGGGCAATCTCGTCGTAATCGTTCCCTTTGTCTTTTCCCCCAAGGATTAGCACCGTCTTCGTCTTCATGCTCTGAAGCGCATACCAGCAACTGTTGACGTTTGTTGCCTTCGAATCGTTGATGAACTCAACGCCGCGCACGCGACACACTTTCTCCAAACGATGCTCAACGCCTTTGAACGTAGCCAGAGCTTCCCTAATCACCTCGTTCTTTATCCCCGAGATGCTGGCAGAGATACCTGCTGCCATAGAGTTGTAGAGATTGTGCTTTCCCGTAAGAGCTAAGGCTTCTTGCTCCATATTGAAAGCATAGGGCTCGGCAAAATAGATGGTTCCGTTTTCTGCATAGGCTGCCATCCCCGCTTTCTTCAATTCGGAGAAAGGATAGAGCTTGCCGTGAATTCCGTATTTGCCCAGTTCCCTGCGGATAATAGGATCGTCGTTCCAGAACACAAACGCGTCATCGTCTGTCTGATTCTGCAGAATTCGGAATTTGGCATCCACATACTTCTGCATGTCGTAGTCGTATCTGTCAAGATGATCGGGCGTAATGTTCAGCAGCACGGCAATGTTGGCGCGGAAGTCATACATGTTATCCAGCTGGAAGCTGCTGAGCTCTATCACGTAGTAGTCGTAGTTCTCCGTAGCTACCTGAAAAGCAAGGCTGCGTCCGATGTTCCCGGCAAGCCCCACATTAAAGCCGGCAAGCTTGAAGATGTGATAGATAAGCGACGTTGTAGTCGTCTTCCCGTTGGAACCTGTGATACATATCATCTTTGCCTGAGTGTATCTTCCCGCAAGCTCAATCTCGGAGATAACGGGAATCTGCTTCTCTCTCAGCTTCTTTATGATAGGCGCATCGTTTGGGATGCCCGGGCTCTTTACGACTTCATCGGCATTCAGTATCAGCGACTCGGTATGATGCCCTTCTTCCCACGCAATGCCGTAACTCTCCAGTTGCTGCTTGTAGGTTTCCTTAATAGCCGACATGTCGCTCACAAACACATCGAACCCTTTGACCTTAGCCAAAACGGCAGCACCAGCTCCGCTCTCGCCAGCTCCTAAAACAACAATTCTTTTCATCTTCATCATCGATTATCTTATCTTTAACGTCAATATAGCAATAGCAGCCAAAACGATAGACACAATCCAGAAACGAACCGTAATCTTCGCTTCGTGTTGCAGTTGCTCAGGTTTCTTATGCAAAACGGTGCACCCGGGATCAATCGACTCCACTTGTGCCAGAGAAGTACGGTAATGATCGTGCAAAGGAGCACGTTTGTAGTAACGGCGATGCACGCCCTTACGCTTACCGCTTTTATAATAGTAGCGCTGAATGATTACCGACACGCTTTCCATCAGGAACACTCCGCAAAGGATGGGTACCAGCAGCTCCTTGCGAATAATGATAGCACTCACGGCTATGATTCCTCCTATCGTGAGGCTGCCCGTATCGCCCATGAAAATCTGGGCTGGGAAGGAATTGTACCAAAGGAAACCTATCAGAGCACCCACGAAGGCACACATATAGATTACCATCTCTTCCGAGCCGGGAATAAACATTATGTTGAGGTATCCTGCCAAAGAGACGTGGCTCGAGACGTAAGCCAGAATGCCTATCGCCACACCGATGATAGCAGAGTTTCCTGCTGCCATTCCGTCCATTCCGTCATTCAGATTTGCGCCGTTCGAAACTGCCGTTACCACAAATATCGTCATCAGCACGAAAAGCACCCAACCGCCATACTGCTTGTACTTTCCCAGCCAACTGAAAGCATCGGCATAGTCGAGGTTGTTGTTCTTGAGGAAAGGAATGGTTGTCTTGGTGGATTTGGAAGGCTTGCTTTTGTGGACGACGATTGTCGTGTTGTCAACCGTGTGCCCCATTTCAACATTTTCGCGAATCATCACATCGTCGCTCAGGAATAACGTCAAACCTACTATCAAGCCAAGACCTACCTGACCGATAATCTTGAACTTCCCGTGAAGCCCCTCCTTATCGTGCTTGAACACCTTGATGTAGTCGTCGGCAAAGCCCAGAATGCCGAGCCACACGGTAGCAAGCAGCATAAGCACCATGTAGACATTGTCTAAGCGCCCCAGGAGCAGGCAAGGCACCAGTATGGCGACGATGATGATGACGCCTCCCATCGTGGGCACTCCCACCTTGTTCACTCCGAAAGGATCGAGTTTCGCATCGCGCTGCGTCTCCGACACGTTTTTGCGCTTGAGCAGCTGAATGAAAAACTTACCGAACAGAGCCGAAACGAGCAGCGACAATATGACCGTGAACACGGCTCGCACCGAAATGTAGCCGAATACCCTTGCGCCGGGGAAATTGAGTGAAACGAGATAATCGAATAAATAGTTCAGCATCTTCCTTTCGTCTTTACTTGTTGATTTTTTCTTTCTTCAAAAAAGTTTTTTCCTTCTCCAAAAAAATTTTTCCCTTCTTCATATCGCGAGATTCTTTCTTCATATCGAATCAGCCTTTCGTCAGTCCGAATTCTTCGCGCAGCACCTCTCTGTCGTCGAAATGATGCTTCACGCCTTTCACCTCCTGATAGTCTTCGTGCCCCTTTCCTGCAACGAGGATTACGTCTCCCGGCTGGGCAATGAGGCAGGCAGTCCGTATAGCTTCACGTCGGTCGACTATTGTCAGCACCTTGCGCATCTGCTCGGCATCGAGCCCTGCCAGCATGTCGTTGATAATGTCCTGCGGCTCCTCGAAACGGGGGTTGTCGCTCGTGATGATGACGCGCGTGCTGCCGTTCACAGCCTCCTTAGCCATAAGAGGGCGCTTTCCCTTGTCGCGGTTACCTCCCGCTCCTACTACCGTAATGACGTTTGCCTTCCCTTCCACCACTTCATTGATGGCTTTCAGCACATTGTTGATGGCATCGGGTGTGTGAGCATAATCGACAATAGCCGAGAAGCCCTTGGGAGAGCGAATTGTCTCGAAACGTCCCGATACAGGACGCAGAGCGCTCAGAACCGTGAGGACCTCCATAGGCTCTCTGCCCAAGGCGCAGGCTGCACCGTAAACCGCCAGAAGGTTGCTTGCATTGAATTTGCCTACGAACTGGGCAAACATTTCCACTTGATTTATCTCTAACAGCATCCCTGCGAAGTCGTGCTCAAGGATTCGTCCCTTGAAGTCGCTCATTCGCTGCAGCGAGTAGGTATAGACGTGCGCTTTGGTGTTTTGAGCCATCACGAGCCCGTTCTTGTCATCCAGGTTGGTAATCATGAAGGCACTCGAGGGGAGCGCATCGAAAAAGGCTTTCTTTGCTTTCAGATAATTCTCTACCGTCTTGTGATAATCCATATGATCGCGCGTAAGATTGGTAAAGATTCCTCCGGCAAACTTCAATCCGCTGATTCGCTTCTGCGCAATAGCATGAGAACTGCATTCCATGAAAGCATACTTGCAGCCTGCATCAGCCATACGCCCGAGAAGATTGTTCAGCGTTACGGCATCGGGAGTGGTATGATCCGTAGGGACAGCCTCGTCGTCGATATAGTTGCAGACGGTGGAAACAAGTCCTACCTTGTAGCCAAAGGCGCGAAACATCTTGTACAGCAGAGTAGCAATAGTGGTTTTTCCGTTGGTGCCTGTTACGCCAACCAACGAAAGACGCTGCGTGGGATGATGATTGAAAGCTGTAGCGATGAATCCTACTGCCTCTTCACAATCTTCTACTCGCACATACGTCACATCCTCTTTCTTTTCTTCAGGCAGCGTGCTGCAGACAATCGTCGTCGCTCCTTTTTCTATAGCCATAGGGATAAAAGTGTGCCCGTCGACCTGCGTTCCAGGGATTGCCACAAACAAACTGTCGGGCGTCACCTTACGCGAGTCGATCAACACATCGCTCACTTCCCTCTCGGCAGAGCCAATCAGCTCTTTTACCTTGACTTCTTTTAATATCTCGGATAGTTTCATCTCCGTATATTTTGGTTTCTTCCTATTTCAAATACAATTCGACTATCATACCCTTTCCGACAGAAGCTCCTGGATGGATGCTCTGACGATAGACTTTTCCGATACCATTCAGCCTGACGTGTATTCCACATTTCTCCATCGTATAGATAGCGTCTTTTGCGCCCATCCCTACCACGTTTGGAACCACATCGGATTTTATGTCTGGGTCTGGAACGATAAGGGAGTCTGCCTTACTCATACGCATACCGTCCAAAACTCTCTCGGCAGCCTGCGCGTTGCCTTGTTTCAAGGGAGGAGTGAACACGGCGTTTGAGTCTTTCAACTCAACCACTTCCTTTGTTTTCTCATACGCCATCACTCTTCGGGCTATCTCCCCGAAAACAGGAGCTGAGTTTCCTCCTCCTCCGCCTGCTGCCGTCTTCTTGTTGATACATACCACACAAGTGTACTCGGGCTTGTCAGCAGGGAAGAAACCGCAGAAGTTCACCCAATAGCCCACTCGCCCGTTTGCCTCGTTTATCTGGGCTGTTCCCGTCTTTCCAGCAACAACAAACTCTTCCGACTTGGCTTGACGGCCCGTTCCCCTTTCTCCGTTCACCACAGCTATCAAGCCTTTCGTGACATCAGCGACAGCCTCCTTCCCCGCGATAGTAGCAACTACCTCGGGCTCGTTTTTCTTGATGATTTTTCCGTCGCGACTCACTTCTGAAACGAGATATGGCTTCATCATCGTACCTCCGTTAGCGATAGCGTTATAGAAAGCAGCCAGATTGATAGGAGCTATCTGCGAACCGTAGCCGATAGCCATCCAAAGGGTGTTGACGTTAGAAGCCTTCACTTCAGCTTCCGTGCGAAGTTTGGAATTACGCTCCTCAGGCAGCACTTGGAAATTATCTGTCAGATGCAGGCGCTGCAATCCCTTCAGGAAGGCTAGTGGCTTGCCTTTCTTCACATAGTGTTCGTCTATTACGAGCATCGTTCCCAGATTAGAGGAGAACTGCAGGATTTGCGGAATCTTCTTCACGTGAGGCTCCACAATATCGTCCTTCATCCTTGCCCCATAGAAGAATTTCGTTCCCGCACCCGTGTCAACCGAATCATCTACCGTAATCTCCTTATCTTCCAAAGCCACCAGCAAAGAAGCTGGCTTGAAAACGGAACCCGGCTCAATGCAACGACGAAGAGCATAGTTGTCATCCACAAGCCAACCTCGGCTTGCCGAACGGGCAACGTTGACAAGAGCCTTAATTTCTCCCGTTGACGTCTTCATGACGATGACAGTTCCTGCATCGGCATCCGCTTCTTCCATCTTGCGCATCAGAGCCTGCTCAGAGATGTCTTGAATAACAAGGTTCAAGGTAGTTACCACATCGCACCCGTTTACGGGAGCCACATCGACAAATTCAGCGTATTCGTTCAGCACTTTCCTGCGATGTGCCACGCCGGGTTTTCCCCGCAACAGGCTGTCGTAAGCAAGTTCTATTCCGTTTCGAGGCTTAGCGTTGCTCAATCCCGCGTTGCTCCACTGCCCAAGAGTGCGGATTGCCGTGTTGTTATACACGTTTTTCCTCACCATCAGTTCGTCAAGCTCCAAGCCGCTCTTGATGATTGTTTTCGTGTATGTGAATCCTGAGCCTTTTCTCCCAAGACGGATGACGGGAAGCTTGCGTATTTGCTCCATCTGCTCCCGGTTCACGTATGTGGAATAGAGTTTCTGGCGTTTCTTCGGATTGCTGATTCCTTTGGTTATCGAATCGCGCAGTTCCTTCACGCTCGCCTTAGGGAGAGCTTTGTGAAGTCCTTCGCAAATCACATCCAAGCTATCCACCCACAGCTGCCTGATTTGTTTGCCCTCTTTTCCACTTCCTCCGAAAGTAGCATAGATGTTGTATTGTTCCTCACGCCTTGCGATGAATTCCTTCACCTCTTTGTACTTGTTGTAAGGAAGACGCTGATTGCCGTGAACGTACAGGTTTGTGTAGTATCCTGTTTTCTCATTCCTCTTCACATTTCTCTCTCCTCGCGTCATAGCTTCAGACAGAAGGCGCCTGAACTCATCGGACCTTTGAAGCGGCAGTATCTCGTGCAAGCTGTCGCAAAAGATTTTCATGTTCTCGCGCAGCATATTGTTGCGGATGCGCTGTTGCTCAAGCGTGGGAGAAGAACCTTTATATTTGAACACCAGTTGATACTCGGGAGTGCTGCTAACCATCACGCTTCTGTCGTCGCTCAAGATGCTTCCTCTCTGCGGGAGCACTTTTACGCTATCCACCTCGAACCGTTTGGCTACAACGCTCCATTTCGACCTGTCAAGAGTCATGAGAAGCGCAGCCCTTATGATGATAAGGACTGCCAGCAGCACCACGATGATAATCACCGAGGTGTACTTCTTCGTCATTGATTCTATATCAGGTTTCATTTCTCTATCACTACTGGAGCTGCCGTTGCCGGCTTTAAGTTACTGTTGGCGCTTGCCACTCGCTGCTCGATGTTCGACTGACGACATTTCTGCATCAGTTCATTCCCCAAAGCTACCGATTCATTCCGCAAATCGAGCAGCTCCTTTTGGGCACGCTGTATAGCGACGATATCTTTCTGGCAGGCATATCTGTTCCCCTCGTAAAGCACAATCAGAACCACAATCAGGACTATCAGCCCCATCTGACGATGCACAAACGGCTGCGTCAGCACATCACCGTTGATGATGGCGGAAAACCTCAGCCTTTTCTTTTTTGAGTCCTTCTCTGTCTGTTCTTTCGTCTTGCTCATTTCTTTTCGGCTATTCGTAGTTTAGCACTTCTCGAGCGGGGATTCCGCTCCTGTTCCTCTTTGCCTGCAGTCACCACTTTTCCTATCATACGATAGGGCGAGTAGATATTGCCAAACATATCCTGTTGTAGCTTGCCTTCCACGTTTCCGCACTTCATCACGTTCTTCACCATTCTGTCTTCCAGCGAGTGATACGTCAGCACCACGAGTCTTCCTCCGGGCTTCAGAATATCGATTGCTGCCTGCAGCATCTCTCTCAGGGCTTCCATCTCGGCATTCACCTCTATGCGAAGCGCCTGATACATCTTAGCCATTTCCTTCTTCTCTCTGTCGCGCTCAAAGAAACGGTTTGTCACTTCCGACAAGTCGCCTACGGTACGTATCTCCTTTGCACGACGCGCCTTGACTATCGCATTCGCAATCTGCCTCCCGTTTTTCAACTCTCCGTAGAGATAGAAGATGTCGGCAAGGCGCTCCTCGTCGTATTCGTTCAGCACATCAACGGCAGTCTTCCCTCCCCGGGTGTTCATCCTCATGTCGAGCGCTGCGTCAAACCGGAAGGAGAATCCTCTCTCTTCCGTATCGAAATGATGCGACGATACGCCCAAGTCGGCAAGAACTGCGTCAACCTGCTCCACTTCGTAGTAGCGCATGAAGTTCCACAAATAGCGGAAATTGCTTCTCACGAACGTGAAGCGCTCATCGTTGAGCGCATTCGACTCTGCATCAGCGTCCTGGTCAAAAGCGTACAGATGCCCCTTTTTTCCCAATCGGCTCAGAATCTCCCTTGAATGGCCTCCTCCACCGAATGTGACATCCACATAGGTGCCGGCGGGAGCAATGTTCATTGCATCCACGCTCTCCTTGAGCAGCACGGGAATATGGTATTCGGTAGTCATGTCTGTTCCTTTTTTTGCCAAGCGGCTGTTAAATCATCGGAGCGCCTCCGAGCAGCCTCTCAATGTTCTCTCCCAAATCTGCAGGGTTTTCAAGCAAAGCCTCAGCCTCGTCTTTCGACCAAAGCTCAATCGTATCGTCAATGCCTATGAAACGAACCGATGCCTGCAAGTTCACAAGCTGCTGCAAGCGCTTGGGGATGAGGATTCGCCCGTTGCCGTCAATAGGCAGCTCGTCAACTCCAGCCACAAACTGACGGAAGACCATCTGATCTCTCGAGTTCCATCTGTTGAGCACACGACGCATTTCGTCGAGCTGTGCGTTCCACACGCTCTTGGGGTAGAGAACCAAGCAGTTCTGATGAATATCTTTACGCACCATCAGCGCCTCTTCCCCTTCTTTTTGCATCACGCGCCTGAAAACGGCAGGAAAGAAAACCCTTCCCTTCTCGTCCAGCTTTGCGTCAATATTTCCTATAAATCGAGCCATCTGCGGATACTTTTTTGAAAATCGCCTCAAAAGTACAAAATTCCCCACAATTCCCCACAAAAATCCACAAAAAGTTTTCCACAATTTTGTTAAAGTTTTCCACAAGGATTGTTTGAAGTTGCTAATAGCACTATTAATCAATGATTTACGTTTCATACTTTTTCCGTTAAAAATGCCGAATTTTGGTGGGGGAAGATATTTGAAACGAAAATTTTTGCTCATTCTAAATAGTTTTGCTATTTTTGGCTGCGAATTTTTCTGAAACAACTTATGGAGAAAGGTTATAGAGTACAAGAATACAAAGGCCCGGTACGCCGGTTTTGCCAGACGCTCGACTTGAAAGACGACCCAGCCCTCATCGAGCGCTACAAGCGTGCTCACAGCAAGCAGGAAGCATGGCCCGAAATCCTTGCCGGCATCAGGCAAGTAGGCATCCTCGAAATGGAAATCTACATCCTGGGCAACCGTCTTTTCATGATTGTGGAGGCTCCTCTCGACTTCGACTGGGACAAGGCGATGTCGGAGCTCTCTCAGCTTCCGCGCCAGCAGGAGTGGGAAGACTATGTGTCACTTTTCCAGGCATCTAAGCCCGGCGCTTCCTCTGCCGAGAAATGGCAGATGATGGAGCGCATGTTCTACCTCTATTAAAAGACCCCTTCGCTCCGAGGCCCTTTGTCCAAAGAGGGAATCTCCTCTTCGAGAAAGCCCTTCACGGATGGTTCAGGACATATCTGAGAGACGTTGTAGGATACCCCGAATTTTGGAGAACAAATCTCGCGATATGAAGAAGGGAAAAATTTTTTTGAAGAAGGAAAAAATCTATTTGCAAAAGGAATCATTTTTTTGAGCTAAACATACCGATATGAAAAATCCCCAATCGCCCGTCATCACCCGGCAGTACCTCGTGCCCTTCATCCTCGTCACCAGCCTGTTTTTCTTCTGGGGCATAGCCAACAACATGACCGACACCTTGCTTGCCGCCTTCAAGCGCATCATGAGCATGAGCGACACGCAGACGTCGCTCATCCAGTTCTCGTTCTACGGCGCCTATGCCATCCTTGCCCTGCCTGCCGCGCTGTATATCAAGCGTTTCAGCTTCAAGAGCGGCATCATCGTAGGACTTCTTATGTATGCCGCAGGAACCATCCTCTTCTACCCCGCAAGCAAGGCTGCGAGCTACACGTTTTATCTTGTGGCAATCTTCATCATGGCTGGCGGATGCTCCATTCTGGAGACGACGGCAAACCCCTATATCCTCTCGATGGGCTCCCCCGAGACGGCTACACGCCGCTTGAACGTCGCCCAGTCGTTTAACCCCCTCGGCTCCATCACAGGCATCCTGCTGAGCACCTTTTTCATCCAGGCACAGCTCAACAATGCCGACGCCAGCACCCGGGCAGCTATGAGCCCCGAGCAGCTCCAGGCCATCCAGGCTCACGAGATGGGAGCCGTCACAGGCACATATATGACGCTGGGATTCGTGCTGCTTGCCGTACTCCTGCTCATGCTCTTCGCCCGTATGCCCAAGAACGGCGACAACAGCAAGGAACTGCACTTGAAAGCTACCTTCGGGCGCCTGCTCAAAAACAAGCGCTACTGGATGGGCGTCGTTGCACAATTCTTCTACGTCGGCGCACAGATAGGCGTTTGGTCCTTCACTATTCGCCTTGCAATGAGCGAGTTGGGTATCCTTGAGAAGCAAGGGAGCCTCATCTATCTCTATTCCATCATCGGCTTCAGCATCAGCCGCTTTGTCTTCACGTGGCTGATGAAGTTTTTCCGCCCGAGCAAGCTGCTTGTCATCGCTGCCGTTGCCGACATCATCCTCTCGCTCGTTGTCATCCTCACAGCGGGCTCCGGATGGATTACCGTTAGTGCTCTCGTCTGCATCAGCATCTTTATGAGCCTCATGTTCCCCACAATCTACGGCATCGCCCTCGACGGCATTGGGGAAGACGCGAAAATCGGCGCTTCGGGGCTTATCATTGCCATTCTGGGCGGCGCACTTCTCACTCCGCTGCAGGCAATCATCTCCGATGCCTCATCCATCAACACGAGCTACATCGTTCCCTGCTTCTGCTTTGTAGTAGTGCTGCTATTCGGCCTTATGGTTGAGCGCGAAAACAAGAAAAAGGCGCTGGAACAGAAATAGCCCGTCGCATAGGAAAAAATTTCCTTCCACGAGTGCAATATTTGTCGTTTGCATGCGTTTAAGAGATAGAATACGAATCGAAAAGTCAAGCATCATGAAACGATTTCTTCTCCTTAGGCTCACGATTACCACACTGCTACTCTCTTCTTGTGAGAAAATGTTCGAGCAAGACAACATCACGTTTCCCTCTGAAGGCGGCACAATAAGTGTCGGCACCTCCATCTTCAGCTACTCCTTAGAGATATCGGACTATGACTACAGCATGCACTCAACCCTTTTCCGCGATGAAGAGACAGGAACCATAACCGTTTCCCTTGAATGGCTGACAGCAACGATGAAAGAAAATGGCAGCACCATCACGCTTACAGCCAAGCCCAACGAGAGCGAGAAACGGCGCACGCTTTTCGTTCACGGGATGCACGGAGATTTGGGAGGCAGCATGCGAGTGACGCAGAAAAAATGAGCATCCACTTCATTTTTTGTAAGAAATATCGGCGCAAAACGCCGATATTTTCTTTTAAACTTTTATCTTTGCAGCAAATAGATTCCAAATGGTACAGGTAGGAGAAGCAATCGTTTCCTTTGACATGCTGAAAGAGCCGTTTTGCTGCGACTTGAGCTGTTGCAAAGGTGTCTGCTGCATTGAAGGAGATGCCGGCGCACCCGTAACAATTGACGAAGTGGCAGCTATCGAAAATCTGCTTCCCGAAATCGAGCAACACCTCTCCCCAGAGGCAAAGGATGTCATCAGCAAGCAGGGAGTAGCATACACCGATGCTTCGGGCGACTTGGTAACAAACATCGTCAACGGCAAGGACTGTGTCTTTACCTGCTACGGTTCTGACGGTTGTTGCTACTGCGCAATAGAGCGCGCCTTCCGCGAGGGGCGCACTTCGTTTATGAAACCCCTCTCGTGCCATCTTTATCCTATTCGCATCTCTAAAGTCGGCTCTTACAAGGCTCTTAACTACAACCGTTGGGATATCTGCAAGGCTGCCGTAATAAAAGGAAAGAGAGAGGACATTCCCGTTTACAAATTCCTTAAGGAACCCCTCATTCGCTGCTTTGGCGAGGAATGGTACAACGAGCTTGAAACCGTTGTGGAAGAACTTAAGAAACAAAACTATATCTAACCCAATAAAAACAATCCTATGAAAAAACTACACCTCTTTTGCTGCGTTGCACTGCTGGCTCTCTGCTGCCTTCCAGCACAAGCCCAGAAGACACTGTCGCTCACATCTCCCGACAAAAACATTACCGTTTCTGTTTCTGTTGGAGAGCAGCTGACTTACTCCGTTTCCATCGACGATGAAATCGTTATGAAAGACAATGCCGTTGCCCTCACTATCGGCTCCAAAACTCTCGGCGCTAAGCCCAAGATGAGCAAGAAGTCGATACGCTCGGTAAACGAGACTCTCACTCCTCCCTTCCCCCTAAAGGAGGCAAAGATTGCCAACGTCTACAACCTGCTCCATATTGACTTCTCGGGCAATTACTCCGTAGAGTTTCGTGCTTATAACGACGGTATCGCCTACCGCTTTATCACCAAGCAGAAGGGCTCTGTTGACGTGATGGATGAACTATGTAGCATCAACCTTCCTGAAACAGCTACACTTCACATGCAGGAGCCCCGCAGCTTCAACTGCAACAACGAGGAGCGCTACACTCATCACACTGTTGCCGAATGGGCAAAAGAGGGAAATCTTGCCGAGCTCCCCTTGCTCATCGACACGCCCGAAGGGCACCGCATCCTCTTCTCCGAGAGCGACTTGCTCGACTACCCAGGCCTTTTCGTAAAGCCTAACGGCACGCAGGGCGTCGTTGCCACTTTCCCCCACGCCCCAATTGAGTTTGAGCCTAATAGCGACAGATCGGTGCACATTACAAAGGAGGCTGACTATATCGCCCGCACCTCTGGCACGCGCTCTTTCCCTTGGCGCTACTTCATCATCACACGCGACGACAAGCAGCTCGCTGCCAGCACGATGGTAACGCGCCTCGCTCCCAAATGCATGCTTGACGACACCTCGTGGATTAAGCCGGGACAAGTCAGCTGGGAATGGTGGAACGATGCTGCCCCCTACGGCCCTGACGTTGAATTCGTGTCGGGCTACAACCTTGAGACTTACAAGTACTTCATCGACTTCGCTCAGAAGTACGGCATCGAATACATCCTCATGGACGAGGGCTGGGCAAAAGACACCCGAGACCCCTTCACACCTAATCCTAACGTTGACTTGCACGAGCTGATCCGCTACGGGCAGGAGCGCGGAGTTGGCATCATCCTGTGGCTCACGTGGCTCACTGTGGAAAACCACATGGACCTCTTCGAGACATTTGCCAAATGGGGCGTCAAAGGCGTGAAGATTGACTTCATGGACAGAAGTGACCAATGGATGGTAAACTTCTATGAGCGCGTAGCTAAAAAAGCAGCCGAGAACCACCTCTTCGTTGATTTCCACGGAGCCTACAAGCCTGTCGGACTTGAGAGCAAGTACCCCAATGTGCTATCCTTTGAGGGTGTGCTCGGAATGGAGCAAGGGGGCAGATACATCCCAGACAATAGCCTGTGGCTTCCCTTCATGCGCAACCTTTGCGGGCCTATGGACTACACGCCGGGAGCGATGCTCAGCTATCAGCCAAACAACTTTTCCGCACGACGTCCCAACAACGGCAGCACAGGAACCCGTGCCTACCAGATGGCCCTTTACGTCATCTTCGAAAGTACTCTCCAGATGCTTGCCGACAATCCCACGCTCTACTATCGAAACGATGACTGCACACGCTTTATCACCTCTGTTCCAGTCGTTTGGGACGAGACTCGCATTATTGAGGCACAGGCAGGCGAACTTATCGTCGAAGCCAAGCGCAAGGGGGACACGTGGTTCATCGCAGGCATCACCAACAACAGCCAAGATGCGCGTGAGATAACCCTCCCGCTCGACTTCCTCGGCTCAGGCAACTATCGCCTCGAACTCTTTACCGATGGAATCAACGCTTGGCGTCAGGCTATGGACTACCGCAGAAAAGAGTCGAATGTTACCTCCGCAGACAAGCTTCCCGTGAAGATGGTACGCAACGGAGGATTTGCCGGCATCATCAAGCCCATTTAACCGATAACGCGAAGGTTCGAGAAGCCCTACTTGCTGGCGCAGATTCACAAGAAACGCTGAGAAGTTCAGCACCTTTGTCAACACCCCTTCTTTCCCTTGATTGGAAAAGAAGGGGTGTTGACTTTTGGGGATATTCTCCAAAAAACACTTGTCTTTTTTAAAAAGGTCCTTTTTGCCTCAAAAGTATTCATGACCTTTGAGTGAAGAGGAATAAAGTCAAACCATTTATTATGCCGTAAGAATAGACTTTTGTCCTTTCGGTTTTTTGAAGAGGGCGTCGGTCTTTTCCGCTAATCATTTTTTCTTTGTGCAAAAAATTTTTTTCCTTCTCCAGCGCGTCGTATTCCTTCTTCATACGGCGATATGAAGAAAGAAAAAAGAAAGCAGTTCAGACCACAACGTTATGCCTTTCTCACGATGAAACAAAAAAACATATCTTAGGCAAAAAAACGGAAATTTTTTTGGCAAGAAAAGAGTCGTTCCGTATCTTTGTAGAGACATTCCTCTGCATTAGATTGCCTTTGACGTCTCTTCATGACATCTGCTGCAAAGAGGAGTCTTCTATTCAACACATTGAATACTAAAACGAGCAAAAACGACAATGACGATGAAAAGTTCACTCAAGCACCTACTTTTACCGGCTTTCTGCCTTCTGATTTGCTTAGTATCCAGAGCTCAGACTGCTATAGGTAACGGCAAGTGTGGAGACAATCTCATTTGGACACTCTTCGACACAGGAGAACTCATTATCTCGGGCGAAGGGGACATGACTGATTTCAGATACACCCCTGACGATTCCACAGCCCCTTGGTACGGAAATCGCACATCTATTACAAGCGTGACAATAGAGATGGGAGTCACAAGCATCGGCAACTTCGCTTTCTCTGATTGCACTTCCCTACGCTCCATCTCTATTCCAAAGAGTATCAACAGAATAGGGCTCAACGCTTTTTCCTGCTGCTCCTCACTAACCGACATAACTATCCCTGAGAAAGTTACCAGCATCGGAAGCACGGCTTTTCAAAACTGTTCCTCTCTCACAAACATCACTCTATGCGAAGGAGTCGGTGAAATCGGAAACCTCACCTTTCAGTATTGCACTTCACTCACAAGCATTTACATCCCTGCTAGCGTAAATTCTATCGGAGCCTTTGCTTTTCTTGGAGACTCCAGCCTTGATTGTATAGAGGTTGATAGCAACAATGCTGTCTACGATAGCCGCGAAGGGTGCAATGCTATCATACATTCAGCGTCTAATAATTTACTTACAGGTTGCAAGAACACAGTCATTCCTGATGGAATAACCAGCATCGGTTCCTATGCCTTCAGCAGCTGTACTTCACTTGAAAGCATCAACATCCCCGCAAGTGTCACCTACATTAGAGAAAATGCTTTCTCTCACTGCAACTCCCTTCACACCATCACTTTTCCCAAAAACAGTTCTCTTACACACATCGGGGATGGAGGTTTTGAGGACTGTTCCACCCTAAGTAGAATCGACATCCCTGCTAACGTAATCAATATTGGTGAAAAAGCTTTTGCAGGCTGTTCTGCCTTAAAAGAAATACACAGCCTTAACCCGAAACCTCCGAGAGCCGAGCAAAACACTTTTACTGATGTGGATGTAGAGCATACTGTATTGTTCGTGCCTGAAGGTTCAGTCAAGGACTATTCGTACGCTTTTGGGTGGGAACAATTCACAAACATTGTTGAAGAAAAAACAACCAGCCTTGCTCCGCCTACAATCAACTCATCGGAACCTATCGTTTATAATATGCAAGGCATGCCTGCATCACCCTATGCAAAAGGCATATACATTGAAGAAAGAAAGATAAAACTTCGTTTTTAATCAGCAATTTTATTCACGTTGGCAAAACAAAGTCTCTCCTGCACGACTGAAAGGAAATTTAACTATTTGGCTCTCGCAAAATCATATTATTGTAGTACCTTTGTAAAAATTTTGCGATTTAGCGCCAAATACCTTCATAACAGATGAAAAAGATAATAGGCATCGGCAACGCACTTACCGACGTGCTTGTCAAAGTGGATGACGACAAGATTCTGGCAGAGCTCAACCTGCCCAAAGGAAGTATGCAGCTGATAGGAGAGCCTCAGCTCCCCGCCATTCGGCAGGCTATGAGCCAGATGACAATAAGCAAGGCTACGGGAGGCTCGGCCGGCAACAGCATGCTGGCTCTTGCCAACTTGGGAGCAAAGCCGGGATTCATAGGAAAAATCGGCAACGACGAGACAGGAAACTTCTACGCCTCCAACGCTGCAGCAAAGGGAATTGTTCCAACCCTCGTACAGAGTACCCTTCCCTCAGGCATAGCGCATACTTTCATCACTCCCGACGGAGAGCGCACTTTTGCCACTTTCCTCGGCGCTGCAGGCTCGATGGAAGCCGACGACCTGAAGACCGATATGTTTGAAGGCTACGACTACCTCTACATTGAAGGCTATCTCGTTCAAAACCACACCCTCATCCTCCACGCCATCCAGCTGGCAAAAGAGAAGGGGCTGAAAGTGTGCATCGATCTGGCTTCGTACAACATCGTTGCCGCTGAACACGACTTCTTTGAAGAGCTGCTGACAAAGTATATCGACATTGTTTTTGCCAATAAAGAGGAGGCTATTGCCTATACGGGCAAACAGCCAGACGAGGCGCTTGAGCAACTGGCAAAAACGTGCGAAATAGCTATTGTGAAACTGGGCGAGAAGGGTTCTTCCGTTATGTATAAGGGGGAAAAGACATTCGTCGGATGCTCAAAAATCAATGTCGTAGACACGACAGGAGCAGGAGACTTCTATGCCGGAGGATTCATGTACGGCGTGCTGCAGGGATGGAGTATGGAACGCTGCGCAAAAGCGGGCACTCTGCTGGCAGGACACGTTATCCAAACTGTTGGAACGGCTCTTCCCGAAACAGAATGGGAAGAGATACGAACAGTTGTGAAAAACCTCTAAGCGCTATCTGATTCTTATGAGAAAGAGACAAATGAACAAAAAGAGCCCTCTCCTTATATTACTCCTCCTCCCACTGCTGCTGTCCTCACTGCAGACATCGGCAGCCGTGAAGGGAGACAGGCAGAATTTCAGCATTGCCAAGAGCCTGAATGTCTTCAACTCGGTGATACGCAACCTAAAGGCGCTGTATGTTGACGATTTCGACTCCGAGAAGTCAGTAAACACAGCCATCACGGCAATGCTTAAAGACCTTGACCCTTACACCGTCTACTATCCAGCAGACGACACAGAAGAATTGGAAATGATGATAACGGGCAAGTACGCCGGCGTTGGGGCTGTGATTCGCAAAATGCAGAAATCGAAATATGTGGTGATTTCTGAGCCCTACGAGGGCATGCCTGCGCAAGTGGCAGGACTTCGCGCTGGAGACATGATAATGCAAGTGGACACTACTGACGTAACGGATAAAAGCACCTCTGAAGTAAGCGACTTGCTGCGTGGAGATGCGGGTACTACCGTTAACGTCACAGCTCTTCGTCCCGGAGAAAAAGAGCCACGTACCTACAAAATCGTTCGAGCCAACATTCAGTTGCCTGCAGTACCCTACTACGGCATGCTGAACGACAGCACTGGATACATCCTCTTTGAGCGATTCATCGAAGGCTGCTCACGCGACATGCGTCTTGCGTTAGTGGCACTGAAGGAGAAAGGTGCGCGCAACTTAATCCTCGACTTACGAAGCAACGGAGGAGGTTCTCTCTCCGAGTCGGTTGAAGTGGTAAACCTCTTCATACCTAAAGGGCAAACCGTAGTGGAAACAAGAGGAAGGCTGGCTCAAGCCTCGCAGACCTACAAAACTAAGCATAGCGCTACCGACGAGGAGATACCCTTAGTGGTACTTGTAGACGGCAACACAGCCTCTGCTGCCGAAATTCTCTCAGGAGCCCTCCAGGACCTTGACAGAGCAGTTATTGTGGGCAACAGGACATACGGGAAAGGACTCGTGCAGGTTCCCCGAGATTTGCCCTATGGAGGGATGATGAAAATCACAACATCGAAATATTACATCCCTTCGGGGCGTTGTATCCAAGCCATCGACTATGCTCAGCGCGACGAAGACGGATTAGTGGTGCGCATACCCGATAGCTTGACAACAGTCTTCCATACTGCCGCTGGAAGAGAGGTGCGCGACGGATGCGGCATCAGCCCAGACATCGAAGTGAAAAACGAGAAACTAGCCAACATCGTATTTTATCTTGCTAGCGACGATTGTTTGTTTAACTTTACCACAGCATGGTGTATGGAGCATGACAGCATTGCTTCACCGGAGGATTTCGTCATTACCGATGACATATTTGAAGCCTATAAAGACAGTGTTCGAGCCTCTGGGTTTACTTATGACAGGCAGAGTGAGCAGATACTGAAACGGCTAAAGGAGTGGGCTGAGTTTGAAGGCTATATGGAAGATGCAAAAGAAGAATTTCATGCACTGGAAGCAAAGTTGCAGCACAATCTTGACAAGGAATTTGACAATTCTGCAGAAGACATAAAACTGCTTTTGGCAAGCGAAATCGTCAGCCGATACTATTATCAGCGAGGTACCATCATCCAGTCGATTAAAAGCGATGAGGGAGTGAAAAAGGCGATTGAAGTTCTTGCTGACAAAGAAAGGTACAAAAAAATACTTCAGCCATAAACAGTTAGGAGAAGTCTTTTCCTATTTTTCGAAATAAAAGACTTTACCCAAAGGTTTTTTGAATGGAAAGGGAGATGCGCCAATTTGCATCTCCCTTTTCTGTCAAACACAATTTGCAGAATGCTATTTATAAATAGGGCCGAAGTTAGCGCAAGCACGATAGTCGGCACCTTCCTTATCCATTCCAAACGCATTCCAGGCAGCGGGACGGAAGATTTTTTCATTCGGCACATTGTGCATACAAACAGGAATGCGCAGAATAGAGCAAAGCGTTATCAAGTCTGCTCCCACATGCCCGTAGACAATAGCTCCGTGATTGGCTCCCCAATTGTTCATAACCGAATAAACATCCTTGAAGCAATCCTTTGATGCATCCAGACGAGGAGTAAACCAAGTGGTAGGCCACGTTCTGTCGGTACGATAGTCGAGGATATGATGTATCTCAGGATCTACATCCACAGTCCAGCCTTCTGCCAGCTGAAGCACGGGGCCTAGGTTCTTCACCATATTCACTCGCAGCATCGTAACAGGCATGCCTCCCTTTGAAAGGAACGTGCTCGACAAGCCTCCTCCGCGGAAGTAGAAACGATCTGCCGGGCTCCAATGAGTATTTTTGAGACATTCTTCCACATCCGTTTGGGTAATATCCCAAGGCTGTTTCATTTCAGGTTCTCCCTGCGCGTTAGTCATTCGGCCTGTTGCATCCAGCGTTGTTGCGCCTGAATTGATGAGATGAATGATTCCAGGTGCTGCAGCTCCCGTGAGTTCCTTGCCTGTAACGCGCTTTACCGACTCGGGACTCCAGTAGGTGCGGATGTCGCTAAACATCACTCCTCTGTTGGTAAGCAAATGGGCAAAAAGCATGCTCACGCCGTTAAGGGAGTCATTTTCGGTTGCAAAAGGAATAGATTCGCGCACACCGTTCCAGTCGAAGGAAGTGTTGAGCATCGACTCAGGGAAGTCGCAGTTAGGATAGAAATCTGTCCATTGGCGCTGCCCTTGGAAACCTCCCAGTATGGCATTATGACCCAGCGATTCCTCATAGTAACCCATCTCGCGCAAACGAGGGTTGCCCTTCATTAAATCGCGGATGATAATCATCAGTTTCACGCTAAACTCCCAGTCTTTGTCCATCTCTGCGCGGCTTTTCTGCTTCTCGGGGACATTCCAGTTCTTCCCTTCCTGCGGTTTGCAATACTTCTCTACCCATTGCATCGCTTTTGAATACTCCTCAGGATCGAAAATGCCGAGTTCCATCCTCCGGATGCATTCTACCAAATCGATGTACTCGCATCGCATGCCGAGCCAGTTTTCAAAGAAGTCGGGATTGACGATTGATCCTGCGATACCCATGCAGGTTCCGCCCATCGAGAGGTAGCTCTTTCCGCGCATTGTGGCAACAGCCTGCGCGGCGCGGGCAAATCGGAGTATCTTTTCGGCTACATCGTCAGGGATTGAGTTGTCTGCAAGGTCCTGCACATCATGCCCGTAGATGCCGAAGGCGGGAAGACCTTTCTGTGCATGAGCGGCAAGGACTGCTGCCAGATAGACAGCTCCCGGGCGCTCGGTGCCGTTGAAGCCCCACACAGCTTTTGGCCAATGGGGATGCATGTCCATCGTCTCCGAACCGTAGCACCAGCAGCTGGTGACGGTGATAGTGGAGCCCACGCCCTCTCTCTCAAATTTCTCTGCGCAGGCAGCGCTCTCTGCCACGCGCCCTATCGTCGTGTCGGCAATCACGCATTCTACGGGCGAGCCGTCTCCGTTTTTCAAATTACTGCTTATCAACTCTGCTACGGCACGAGCCAAGCCCATCGTTTTCTCTTCGAGGCTTTCGCGCACGCCCCCTTGACGTCCGTCGATAGTGGGGCGGATTCCAATTTTCGGATATTTACTCATGATATCAGGTTTTTATTTGTTTGACTTTTCTTTTTCTTGCGTATGCTATATTTAGAAGGAGTATCTCGGAAGGATAAGTTCCTGACGAGACGCTCAGAGCAGCACTTTGCAATGACAGGCAATCGTGCCGTCTGCTTTGCGCATCTCCATAGCATATTCCCCTTCGGCTCCTGTGCTGAGGTATATGCCGAGCGGCTCGTGATACTTCCCTTCGGCGCTATAGGCAACCTCCATTCGATGAACGGGATGCTGGCGCAATTCCTCCGCGGGAAGGGCATTCAGGAAATGCTCGATGGCGCGAATGCTGTTCAGATGCCCGTTATAGTCGATGTCGAAAAACTGGGGGGCAAACGTGTAAACCGGCTCCTCTGCCGTTACGCGCACGCGATTTGTCCTCGCCACAGGGCACTGTGGCTGCTCTTCGGGGGGGACAACCGCCGATGCATACTCGGGAACCAGCTTGGTGATGTCGACAGGCTGGCGCGTGGCGAGGTCTATCATCGCCCACACGGAGGTAGCATAACCGATGGGACTTCCTTCTGCATCTTGAATGATGAAGTTTCGATTGGTGAAATACCGCGAGACGGAGGGAATCCAAGTTCGGATTGCATACTTGTCAAACTCACGCGGATAGCGCTCCATCTGGATGAGCAGGCGCGAAAACACCCACGTCACGCCCAGGTCGTTAAGTTTCTTATGCCCGAAGCCCAAAGGCTCGGCGTGACGAACTGCCGCGTTGAGCATCTGATTTCCAAGCGTCGACAGCGAGAGATGCTCCGTGCAGTCGAGATGAAACGACTCGACACAGAACTGAAACTCTTCAATCAATTTTGCCATATTATCAGTCTTGTAGATTTTCCACAAAAATACATCTTTTTCCCAAAAAACCGAAAAAAGGGAGGAGAAAAAAATATGAAGAAGGAATAATTTTTTTTGGAGAACAAATCTCGCGCGCTGAAGAAGGGAAAAATTTTTTTGGAGAAGGAAAAAATGTGGGAAGTCCTTCGATAATTTAGTCAAGGAAAACTTGGATTTTAAAAGGTTTTCGCTACCTTTGCACAAACAAAAATATCAGACACATGGAAGAAAACAACGCCAAACAATTCATCTCCGTTTCATACGAACTACTTATCAACCAAGACGGCGAAACCGTCTGCGTGGAAGAGGCCACCGAGAAGGAGCCGTTCTCCTTTGTCACAGGCATGGGATTCACCTTCGATGCCTTCGAGAAGCAGTTCCTGACACTGAAGAAGGGTGACAAGTTCAACTTCACCCTCACGAGCGAGGAGACAAACGGCCCGCGCGACGAAGAGTTTGTTTTCGACGTCGACAAGTCCATTTTCTTTGTCAACGGGCAGTTTCAGGCCGACGAAATCTATGCAGGGAACATCGTACCGCTCATTGATGCGGAGGGAAACCGCGTGCAGGCGCTCGTGGTGGAGGTAAAGAAAGACAAAGTGACCCTCGACCTCAACAATCCTCTCGCAGGAAAAGACCTGCATTTCGTGGGAAAACTGCTCGAGAAACACGATGCAACGGAAGAGGAAATCAAGCAATTCATGCCTGCCTCCTGCTGCGGAAAGGGAGAATGCTGCTGCAGCGACAAACAGAGCTGCGAAGGAAAAGACAATAAGGAGTGCGGCTGTTGCTGCGCAGAATAAAAAACAACGTTTCGGCAAGCAAACAGCAGAAAATGAACACGTTCGGAACACTTTTCACTCTCACCTCCTTCGGCGAGTCGCACGGCCCGGCAATAGGAGGAGTCGTCGACGGAATGCCGGCAGGGATAAAAATCGACTACGATTTCATCCAGTCTGAGATGCAACGTCGCCGTCCCGGGCAAAGCACACTCACCACAGCGCGCAAGGAGGACGACACCCCGGAGTTTCTCTCGGGCATCTTCGAGGGCATCACCACAGGCGCACCGATAGGGTTTATCATACGCAACAAAGACCAACGGCCCTCCGACTATGAGAATCTGAAGGACGTCTTCCGTCCCAGCCACGCCGACTTTACATATCAGCAGAAATATGGCATCCGCGACTATCGCGGAGGAGGGCGAGCCTCAGCGCGCGAAACAGCCGTGAGGGTAGCGGCAGGTGCTTTGGCAAAGCTTTTCCTTCGGGAAAGAGGCATACATATCCAAGCACGCCTCGTGCAGGTAGGAAACGAAAAAGAGCCTTCGCGGATGGAAGAGCTCATCAAACAAACACAGGCTGATGGAGACTCCATCGGAGGCATTGTAGGATGCACCATTCAAGGATGTCCCGTCGGGCTTGGAGAGCCCGTTTACAATAAGCTGCATTCGGCTCTCGGTGCTGCAATGCTGAGCATAAATGCCTGTCACGGATTTGACTACGGTGCTGGATTCGAAGGAATCGGCATGAAGGGCTCGGAGCAAAACGATGCCTTTACAACCGACTCAGAAGGGAATATCACCACGCTCTCCAACTTCTCGGGGGGCATTCAAGGGGGAATAAGCAACGGGCAGGAAATCTGTTTTCGTGCGCTCTTCAAACCTACTGCTACGATCAGCAAAAAGCAGCAAACCGTCAACAAAGAGGGTATTCCTATATCTATCTCCGTCACGGGGCGCCACGATCCTTGCGTAGCCCTGCGTGCAGTCCCTGTTGTGGAGGCTATGGCAGCTCTCGTAATAGCAGACTTCCTGCTTCTGAGCAGAAACAGCAAATAAGTTTGCAAGAGAAAAGCTTTTTATCGCGCTGGAGAGGCTGAGGAAGGGTGTCGTCTGTGGCAAAGGAAATACGCCTTGTAGAGAAGAAACCTTTAGTAAAGTAAGCTGTCTTATACTGAAATAGGTTGACACAATTAGGAACTTTATAAATGTGTTAGACTTATGAGAAAAATGTATCAAAGGACATCGAAGGAGAAAAAGAATGAGATTATTTCAGCTTACTTAACCGGCGACAACAGCTACGAGGAACTGAGTGACTACTACAAAGTGGATGCCTCCA
>JAGCFO010000037.1 GCA_017650105.1 Bacteroidaceae bacterium
CCTTCATCATATCGGTTGCGATAAAATTACCGTTTAGAAAAGATCTTTAGCATCCCTCTCCTCTCCAGCGCCCCTATAGTCCCTCTAGTCCCTATTGCCATTATCCGATTACCTGATTATCCGATTATCCCATACCGCTTCTTCGCTGCCTCATAGCGGGCCTTGCGCTCTTCCTCTGTCATCTCTTCTCCAGTCTTTTCCCCGACGTCTGACGTTCCCCCGCCGTCCGACCCCTTCTGGAAAACCTACTACCCGCCTAACGGATGGAACTGTAGATGCACAGCCGTACAGGTACGCAAAACCAAATACCCCGAGACTCCTCACGACGAGGCCATGCAGCGCGCACAGAAAGCACTCGCCAAGGATAAACGAGGCATATTCCAATTCAACTCCGGAATACAGCAGAAAACATTCCCCGACTACAACCCATACACCATCTCACAGTGCCGCGACTGCCCCGTCGCCAAAGGCACTGCAGGCACATCCAACCCATCAACCCTATCACGCCCATTCATCCCAGACAACGAGCTCTGTGCCGCATGCCGGCTGGTAAGAGGACAGTTTGAACAGCTCGGGGAGAAACGACAGGAGGGGCAAGGAACGGTAACTATTCACAGGCTCATCAATCGTGATGACAGCGACTTCAATACACTCAACGAGATTGCCACTTTCTTTGCAAAGGAACAAGGAGCTGACGTAATACTCACTCCTAAGATGTCGCGCCCGCCTAAATTCCAGTATGAGTGCGTCTATGGTTCACTCATCGGTACAAAGTATGAAGGGAAGTGTCCTGACTTCTGTATCAACGGCATTTGGTACGAGCACGAGGGATTCACATCTGCAAATCCCAAGAACGCATTCCGTAATATGCTGAATGACGGTCTGAAGCAATCAAATAGGCTCATCATTGATAAGCCCAATCTAACAGATGCCTATATGAAACGTGTCATTAGGCAAAGAATAAAAGACGGTCAGGCAATAGAAGAAATATGGATTAAAGATGATTCTGGAATCAGAATACTATACAAAAAGTCTGAGGAATGATTGCTCATTCCTCATTCTGGCGAGGAATCGGTAGTCATTAGCTACGGAATCCTCGATGCAAATGTACAACAAAATCCGCTACTTCCAAATAAAATCATACTTTTTTTAATCTCGTTAGTGTTTTTTTCATTGTTAACGTTTGTTTGACAACAGAGCGTCGCCACCCGCGAGGGCAGCGACGCTCAACTCTATGCGCTCTGGCTCTCAACGGCTAACGACGGGGATGGGAGTATCACATCACTCTATAAAAAAACGGACGGCTGACCATTGGTCAGCCCCCGCAATCGAGGAATCGGTAGTCATTAGCTACGGAATCCTCAATGCAAAACTATAACCTTTATTTCATTTCACCAAATAAAATCATACTTTTTTTAATCTCGTTAGTGTTTTTTTCATTGTTAACGTTTGTTTGACAACAGAGCGTCGCCACCCGGGAGGGCAGCGGCACTCTTTCTTTTTCTCAGTTACACAATCATCCCATTGTGGCAGCACGCATGCAAGAGCACGCGTGCTTTCTCAAAATGCAGCATCAAGACAATCTACTCACCGCTCAGGGAATGGAGCCTGAAGGAATAAAATCCCTTTCCATCCAGATACGTGAGGGTGTCGGCAAGAAGGACTTTCTTCCTCTCTTCATCCATATCGGAGAAGAAGAGAATCTCCGTTAAGGTTTCCAGGCCTTGATCTGAAATCTTCTTGTCCTCAACCAGATAGCAGACAGGATTCTCCTGCTGCAGCACCTCGTCCAAATCAAAAGGAAGATTGACTTTGTCACATTCCTCTTTCACTTCGGCAAGCGAATAATCGGGCGAGTCGACTTCCAACAAGCCCAGCTTTTGGGCAATTTTTGCCAGCATCACGCCGATTTTGTCAATCTCTCTGAGAATAAAATCTTCCATTTCCTTCTGTGCGCTTGTATGGGAATAGCTGGGTTCTTTTACTTAGGAAACTTGTCGGTGCGGAAAGGAATGACGGGCAAGCCCGAGTTAGCCTTCAGATTTCCCAGCTGGAAGCTCTTGAAAGCATAACGCACGGCAACGGGCTCGGCAACCTCATCGCTCCTGACAGTAATCTGTGAGCCGCTTGTTCCTGCCGAAGCTTGATGCCAGACGCTGTCGGGCCCGCATATCTCAAAGCCTTCGATGCCGACGTTGCGGTTGAAACCGTCTTCTGCGTAGTCAAAGGTTAAGCGTACCTGCTTTCCACGAGAGGTTTCCTCCACTTCCATCGAGCGATAGACGGGATAGCGATAATCGATGCCCTTCATGCCGTAAGCGTCTCCCAGCGCCCAAAGGCAGAGACGTTCGCCCACTTCTTTCTTCATGCACGGATGGATTTGCCAATACTCGTAATCCTTCACAAGGTCGTTGGTGCAAACCATTCCCATGTGGGGCAGCAACTCGCTGGCTCGGTACTGAGCCTCGCGCATGAGCGCCACAGTTGCCTTGTCGCGCGCCCAGAAGTAGTCGTAGGGACATATCTCCACATAGTAGAACGGCAAGTCTCCCTGCCCCCAGCGCTCGCGCCAGCTGCGAACCATACGCACGAACCTGTCGGTATACCACTGGGGGTCGTTGACGTTGGCCTCTGCCTGATACCACAGGAATCCGCGGATGGTGTACGGCTCTATTGGGTGAATCATTCCGTTGTAGAAGACACAAGGCAACTCGCGGCTGACATTGTAGGCAGGACGCACCAGATGAGAGTTAAGATAAGTATCTGAGGAGAGATTCTCACCCGGATAAGTGCTTACTATGTCGCGTGGAGTCCAACCCTCAACGCGCGTAGCTCCCAACGAGCTGTTGATGACTCCGACAGGACAGCCAAGCGCTTCGGTGAGGCGGATGCCGAAGAAATATCCTGCAGCGCAAAAGTCGCGAGCGGTTTCGGGCGTACAGTCATTCCAGACGGCAGTCACCGTGTCTACTTCTTCGGGATGTGGGGAGAAGGCAACCGTGCAGATGTGCAGACGCCCTTTGTAGCGCACCGATTCGAGGATGTGCTCTGCGCTGTTCTCTACCGGGCATCCGGCAAAACCGTGAAGCGGCATCTCCATGTTGCTCTGCCCGCTTGCGAGCCACACCTCCCCGATGAGGACATCGGAGAGAGTCTTCTTCTCATCGCTATCGCTTACGGTAACGGTTTGCGGCACAAACGAAGCCTCGGGCGTAGCAACACGGAACTCCCAGCGCCCGTTGGCGTCAGCCTTAACCTTCTGCTTGCCCTTATTCCAAGAGGTGCTGAGCGTGACGGTAGCGTCGGCTCCTCTGTCGGTCCAACCCCAAAGACAAGCCTCTGTCTGCTGCTGCAACACCATGTGGTCTCCTACCAAAGGGCCACAGATAATGCGTGCAGCACCCGTGCGAGGAAGCACGAGTGCCGACAACGCAAAGAAAATCTTAATAATTCCCTTCATACGTCTCTTCATTTATTTGAAAAGCAACGGAGCCATTTCCTTGAGGCTGCGACGCCAGGTAAGGAACTCGTGAGCCGTTCCTTCCGACACATAGTCGACAGCATTGAAGCCAGCCTCTCGCAAAGCGGATGCGGATTTGCGGATGCCATCGGGATTCTCCTTCGAGCCGCAGCTCTGGAAGATAAGGCGAACGTTTTCAGCGCCATTCTTCAAATCTTCGGGCATATACATTCCTCCGCTCAGCAAGCCGTAGTAGCCAAACACCTCAGGACGGCGCAGGGTGATAAGTTTTGTTTCAAAGCCTCCCATTGACAAGCCAGCCATAGCGCGGTTCTGCTTGTTCGCCAACGTGAGGAAATGGCTGTCGATATAAGGCACCAGCTCATCGACAAGCACTTTCTCGAAATCTTCTGCCTTGAACTCAAACAGACGTCCGAATCCGAGTTCGTTAGTCATTCCGTAAGTCATCACGATGATGAAAGGCTGACATTTCCCTTCGGCGATAAGGTTGTCCATGATAAGTCCGGCGTGCCCCTGACGGCTCCAGGCTGTCTCATCTTCGCCCCAGCCGTGCTGGAGGTAGAGAACGGGGAATTTTTTCTTAGGATTGTTCCCATAGGTAGGCGGCGTGTAAACGAAGGCGCGCTTGACGCTATTCGTACTTACTGAGGGGAACAGCACCTCCTGCACAAGCCCGTGAGGAACATCGGAACGCAAAGCGTAGAACTCAGCATCGTGTGCAGGGATCTCTATTCCGCTCTCCCAGCGGCAGGAACCGTAGAAGTTCTGCGCACCCGGATCGTTGACGACGCCTCCGTCGATAGTCAGATGATAGTAGTGGAATCCTTCGTCCATAGGTCCATCGGTAGTTCCCGTCCACACACCATCGTCACCTTTGCGCAGCACGGTTCCTCCGCGTCCTCCCAATCCGAGACTAACGATGACCGACTTGGCATCGGGAGCCTCCACACGGAAACGGGCGTAGCCTTCGCTATTCACCTGAGGGTATTCCTTTCCCGGCTGGTTCAGCTCGCTGGGGCGGAAGTCCTCCTTCGGCTTACGGGTGTCGGCAGAAGCATCAAAATTGAGGATGACATTGTATGCCTGCTTTGGCTTGAGGTTTTCATCGAAGGGAAGAGGATGATTGCCTACTCCCAGCCAGGAATCACGGTCGGAGAGATTCCAGAAGGTGACGTTGTCGATGACATCGCTGTGCTTACGGAACGTACGGAACAAGCGCCCGTACTGATCGGCCTGAAGCGTAGCGAGATAAGGAGCCAGAGGCTTGACTTCCCCGCGCGAGAAGCGGAGCTGTCCTCCCATCTCGGTATTGATGCGCACGTCAAGCTCGGTGATGTGGATGTGCTTCACCAGCTCGGAATACTTCGTGATGGCTGCATCCACATCCTCCTCCGAAGGCCCGTAGATGTTGTAGTGTCCCTGCATTCCGATACCGTCGATGGGCACACCCTGAGCCTGCATCTTCTTTACCATATTATATATACGGTCGCGCTTGCCGGGATCGGCAGCGTTGTAGTCGTTGTAGAAGAGCAGCGCGTTGGGGTCTGCCTCGCGTGCAAACTCAAAGGCTTTGGCGATAAACTCGTCGCCACACAGTTGGAAGTGTCTTGACTCGCGGTAAGGGTTTGCCTCACGCCCGGGCCACGAATTGGCCTGATCGGCAATGGCCTCATTCACAACGTCCCATGCATACACCACATCCTTGTAGCGCGAAACAACCGTGTGGATATGCTCACGCAGCCTTTCGTAGAAGACTTCCTTCTTGACGGGTTTGCCTTTCTTGTCGGTAAACATCCAGTCGCAGAACTGCGAATGCCAGCAGAGGCAATGTCCGCGAAGGGGAATGCCGTTTTTCCTGCAGAAATCAGCGATGCTGTCTGCCGGGCCCCAGTTCCACACGCCCTCGGCGGGATGCACCGACACGGGCTTCATGTCATTCTCAGCCGTGATGCTGCTGAATTCCTTACGGACGAGTGCTGCCTGATCGGCATTACGGATGTTACGCTGGTTGACAGCAACTCCAACAGTAAAGTAGTCTTTGTAGGCATCTTTCAGGCTTTGCGCCGTTGCCCCAAAAGGAAGCAAGGCAAAGAGTGAGACAGCGAGCAGACTTTTTGCTCCGTGAACAGAGAAATTCTTTCTTTTCTTTTCCATAATTATCGTGTTTTCAAAGTAAAAATGTCTTATCGTGAGTATAAAGATTTCGCTTCCTATAGCCCTTGCAGTCAAAAAGAGGGAATAGAGATTTCTTTGTTTTGCAAATGTATAGATATTTTTGCGACTGCCAAATGAAAAGCGTGTTTTTTTCCTTCTTCAAAAATATTTTTGGAGAACAAATAAAATTTTTTCCCTTCTTCATAATTTCTTTTTCTCAAAGCAAAATCGTAAGCCGTTTCTTCACACGCGAGAGGGATGCCAAACCAGCATCGATTATTCCGAGTGACATACCGAAAATATAGTCCAAACGCCCTCTTGGGGCGCTCGAAGAGAATCAGGGCAAAACTTTTCGGACAAGAACCCAAGGGGAGGAATCGGGCAAAATATGTTATAAAACATATAACCTTAAAAAAAAGCAAAAAAAATTTTCCTATTTCTTAAAGGAGGTATAATTTTGCATAAATGAAAAAGATGAAACACAGTCTTTTTTATATACATATTGTCTAACTTTAAAATGAGCAAAACATGAAGAACATGAGAAACACCATGCTTCTATCTTTGGTGCTATTGCTAATGGCACCAATCGGTTTGTCGGCTCAGAACTTTACCGTCAAAGGTACAGTAAAAGAAGCCGCAGGTGATCCTGTTATCGGTGCAAGTGTCAAAGTGGTGCAACACCCCAACCTCGGTGTCATCACTGACATGAACGGAAACTTCACCATCGACGTTCCCGACGATTCCAAGGATCTCGAAATCAGCTACATCGGAATGGGAACCAAACGTGTGGCCATTCGTAAGGGAGCAACGCTGAACGTTGTCCTCGACGAAGACACCGAAGCCCTTGAAGAGGTAGTCATCACCGCCCTCGGCATCAAGCGCGAAAAGAAAGCGCTCGGTTATGCTATGGAGGAGGTGAAAGGCGACATCATCCTTGAGGCACGCGAAAACAACGTGGGCAATGCTCTGCAAGGAAAAGTTGCCGGTCTGCAAATCACACGTTCGAGCAACGGTCCTGGCTCATCCTCCAAGATCGTGCTTCGTGGTAACAACTCCGTGACAGGCCTCAACCAGCCCCTTATCGTAGTCGACGGCATCCCGATGGATAACTTCACGGGTGCATCGAACAACGACTTCTGGAACCCGTCGGCCGATATGGGTAACGGACTCTCCGATATCAACCCCGACGACATCGAGTCGATGTCGGTACTGAAAGGCGCCAGCGCCGCAGCCCTCTATGGCTCACGTGCAGGTAACGGCGTCATCCTCATCACCACCAAGAAGGGTGCTGCCAGCAAGGGCCTCGGACTCACCATCTCGGGCACCGCTCAGGCAGAGACTCTCTTCATGCGTCCCGATGTACAGACCCTCTTCGGACAAGGCTCTCTGGGCGTTTACAGCTCGGGAAGCGGCAGCAGCTGGGGACCCGTCATCGAGGGACAGAGCTACGAGCGCTGGGACGGACAGACAGCCAACATGAAGTACTACGACAATCTCGGCACCTACTTCGGAGCAGGCACCGAGTATCAAGAGAACGTCACCCTGAGCCAGCAGTATGGCAACACGTCTCTCTATGTATCAGGCACCAACCTCGATACGAAGAGTATGACTCCGGGAGCTACGCTCAAACGTACCAACTTGATGCTGCGCGGCGTGACAACCTTCGGTAAGGACAACCGCTGGACCTTCGACGGCAAGGTACAATACATCAAGGCACAGGCAAACAACCGTCCTATCAGCGGTAAAAACGACCGCAACAGCGCCCTCTCGATGTACACCTTCCCAACCACCATCGACATCGCTGAATTCTCCAACCCCGTTGACGAGTTCGGAAAGATGGTTTGGTGGAACCCGACAGGCTCCAACCCCTACTGGATGGCACAGTATAACAGAAATGCCGACATGCGTGACCGTTTCCTCATGACCGGCTCGCTGAAATATCAGATTCTCGACTGGCTGAGCGCTGAAGTTCGCGGCGGCACCGATATGTACACCAACGAGACAAGTAGTCGTGTATATGCTGGCAATCCAGTACTCGAAACAGCATATGCTATGGGATTAAGCCACTTCTTTGAGAATAATTTCAGTTTTCTCTTTACAGCCCAGAAGGATAACGTTATCGGTGACTTGGGTGGCACTTTAACTTTTGGCGGCAACCTCATGCATACCAAGAATAACGGAATTAATGCTCACGTTAACAAACTTCAAATTCCTGACAAGTTCTCCCTAAAAAACGCTGACTTTACCGTCTCAAATATTGGAGAAAGTTTCTCACAGAAAAAAATCAATTCTCTTTATGGTACTGCCCAGTTAAACTATGGCGGATGGATCTTCCTCGATGCTACTCTGCGTAATGACTGGACCTCCACACTTGCCGCTGCTAACCGCAGCTTCATGTACCCATCACTCAGCCTCTCCTACGTATTCACCGACATGATGGATAAGCTTTCGGGCAGCACACCCGACTGGCTCTCCTTCGGAAAACTGCGCGCCAGCTTTGCTGAAGTAGGTAACGATATGAGCCCTTATCAACTCTACAACCTGTTCTCTGTTAATTCATCTTCTCATGCAGGAACTGTTGCTAGCACAGGAAACAGAAAATACGATTCCAATGTAAAGAACGAACTTATTAAATCATTGGAAGTGGGTGCTGAGATTCGCTTCTTCAACAATCGTTTGGGCTTCGACTTCGCTTGGTACAAGACCAACGCTACGGATCAGCTGCTAGACCTTCCCATCAACCCGCTCTCGGGCTACAGCTACATGAAAATTAATGCCGGTGACATCCAGAACAAGGGTATTGAGTTCACACTCAATGCTGTCCCCGTACAGACTCGTGACTTCCGGTGGAGCATCGATGCAAACATCGCTCATAATGAGAATATGATTATCGACCTCTACGAAGATCTCCAGTACTACGACCTCGGCGGCTACGACAACTTGTCGGTTTATGCCGTGAAGGGTGGCAACTACGGTGAAATCTGGGGTACGAAGTTCGAGACCGTTACCGACGAAGAGAGCCCCTACTTCGGAAAGAAGGTGCTCACGAGCGACGGTCTGCCCAAGGGAACCAGCGAGAAGGAAAAGATTGGCGACCAGCAGGCTAAGTTCACCGCAGGTATCACCAACACGTTCACCTTCAAGGGTTGGACCCTCAGCGCTCTGATCGACGGACGCTTCGGCGGACAAATCTTCTCAGGAACCATGCGTGAAATGGAGGCTTCAGGTACACATGCCTGCACCGCTCCCGACGGCAAGCGCGAAGAGTTTGTAGTTGACGGAGTTATCCTCACCGATAACGGCTATATCGAGAACACGAACGCTGTAACTCAGGAGAAATACTGGCAGGCTGTAGCTTCTTCATCCGGCAACCTCGGAATCGGCGAAGCTAACCTCTACGATGCAACCAACATCCGTCTGCGCAACCTTTCACTCGCCTACAAGGTGCCCACAAAGGTTCTCCGCAACACTATCTTCCAGAGCATCAAGGCTGGATTCACTGTTACCAACGTTTGCATGTTCTATAGCAAAATGGGAGGCTTAGACCCAGAGTCGGTTTATGCCACCAGCACCAACGCCACCGGATTCGAGTACGCAGGACTTCCTACCACTCGCAACTACATCTTCAATGTTTCTCTTGGCTTCTAATTGTCTAAAACTATATCATTATGAAAAAATATAATCAACTATTGGCTTTTGCACTGGGTGCTGCCTTCGTGGTATCGCTTGCCGGCTGCTCGGATTTTGACGAAATAAACACCGACCCTTTTGCAACCAGTGCCGATAAGGTAAAACCTTATTATCTGCTAAGCAACGCCATCATCCACGACCAGCAGAACCCCAACGATGCAGAGCGCGTATTCGTTCTCTACTGGGCTGCTCTCGCTCATCAGGATGGTGAAAGCGGCTCGTCTATTGCCTGCGGTGGCGGCAACGATGAATGGCGCGGATGTGAGTACAACTTGGTTGCTACGTCTCTCACCTGGGCTAATGCAGCTATTGAACTATGCGATCAGAACTACGAACTGGCTAGCGAACACGAAAAAGCACTCTACGACAACATCAAGCAGTTCGGGCGCATCTATCGTGCCTACCTGCTGAGCGAGTTCTCCGACTGCTTCGGTCCTACGCCTATCAATGCAGGACAGGGTGTTAACGCAGAGTTCAACAGTGTAAAAGACGTGTATTATTACATTCTTCAGGAATTGGGAGAAGCTGCCGACGCCATCAAGCTTGACGTGGTTCCATCAACAGATGAAGCCAAGTGCGACCCCGCTTACGGATGGGATGCTTCCAAGTGGAAGGCTTACGCTATCTCTATGCGTATGCGTTCGGCTATGCGCTTGAGCGAATGTGATCCCGCAAAGGCCAAGACTGAATTTGAAGCTGCTGTTAAGCAAGGCAAGGGTATTGTCGACAACAGTCAGACATTCCAGATACAGGAATATGGTGGCTGGGATGACTGGACAGCCGTTATGAGCCGTGTATGGAATTGGCAGACGATGAGTGCCACTATGGCCAACCTGACTTGCAACTTAGGTGGTGCCAAGTCGGTAGATGCACTGAAGAAATTCGTAAAAGACCCATCGGTTTACGAGCCATACGTGAAGAATGCGAACAACTACATCGGTCTCGTAGCTGAAAACCTCTTCGCTCCCTACACCGACAACCCAACCAAGCAGTACTACTTCCTTGGACTCCCCGAAAACGTCGACCCACGTGCTCTCCTCTACTTCCATCTTCCCGGTGACTACTACAACCGCACCGTCAACGGCTATGTGAGCAATTATATCGACGCTTACGGCTCAAATCAGGAAGTGAAGATCGGCGAGCAGACATACGACTGCAAGTACAGCTGGAACGGACTTACCACCGGATGGGGACGCGACGACGTAGCTACCGAAACCCAGAACCCCTTCTGGAACGGAAGCAACGGAGCTGCCTACTATGCTAACATTCCTCAGCTGGCCGACGAGTTCCGCAACTGCGAAGCTACGAAGACCTACCGCATCTTCTTCGCTCCTTGGGAAACCTACTTCCTCCTCGCCGAAGCTGCCGTTCGCGGATGGGCTGCTGGCATAGGAGCCGAAGAGGCCTACAACAAGGGTATCGAGATGAGCTTCGAGTACTGGGGCTTGAGTGAACTCTATTCTGCCTACATCAACTCTACGTCGTACAACCGCGTAGGTACCTCTGTGAAGTTCTCACACACCACCGAGCCTACCGCTACCGAGATGGCTTACATCAACGCAGAGACAGGAGAGGAAGGCACCCTCACCTACCAGTATCCCGATGCTAACAAGATTCTCTATCCCGGACACAAGCTCAATGACCAGCTGACGAAGATTATCACTCAGCTCTACATTGCCAACACTCCTTACCTCCCCTTGGAGAACTGGAGCAACCACCGTCGTCTGGGTCTGCCGTTCTTTGAGATTCCTACTTCCGTAACGTCAATCTCCTACATGCCCGAATGGTCTCAGGATTCGTACAAGAATGGTCAGAACATCAAGCTCTTCCCGCAGCGCATGCAGTATCCCGCTCGACTTGGCAACGCCGATGCTACGGGTTACGAGAAAGCAAAGGAACTGCTCGGAGGCGAAGACGGTTCTATGACACCGCTCTGGTGGGCAATCGGAGGACATTAATCTCGTTTCCATCAGCTAAATCACGAAGGGAGCCGACTGTTCGGCTCCCTTCTGTTGTTATAGACCTCTTGCCCGCGACGCAAAGCGAAGGGCTGTAACTGTTGAAAAGCCCTGAGAGCCCCCTCGGAAAGCAGAAATATAAAAAAAGGAAGGAGAACTGCCCTTTGGCCTTTCTCCTTCTTTCTCGGTGGGCGAAGAGGGATTCGAACCCCCGACCCTCTGCTTGTAAGGCAGATGCTCTGAACCAACTGCGCTATTCGCCCGAAACTTTTCTGCTCTGCAAGGGCTTCCTCACTCTCCAGTGGGCGAAGAGGGATTCGAACCCCCGACCCTCTGCTTGTAAGGCAGATGCTCTGAACCAACTGCGCTATTCGCCCGATGGCCCTCGCATTGCGGAAAAGCGCTGCAAAATTACGGCAAATTTTGAGAATGCAAAAAAAAATGACGGAAAATTTTCATACTACTCCCATTTTTCCTACTTTTGCACCCTGAAACAGACGCCGAACGTCCTCGGCCGACAGCGTCTGACGCAGCTGAACGCCCCAAAAGCCCCGCTGCGGAAAAGTCCCTCCATACGGCAATATGCTTTCTACATACCGCCGTATGAAGAAAGAAAAAAAGTTTTTCGAGAAGGGAAAAATCGGCGTGGACAAAGTAAAACAGAAAAAAGGTCATAACAAACTCATTATGGATATAGTTCTCAGCGGCATCCGCCCTACCGGCAACCTCCACTTAGGCAACTACTACGGCGCAGTCACAAGCTTCGTGAAACTGCAGGAAGAGTTCAACTGCTTCTTCTTCATCGCCGACTGGCACTCGCTCACCACCCATCCCAAACCCGAAGACATACAGCGCAGCGCACGCACCATACTGGCTGAATACCTCGCCTGCGGGCTCAACCCCGAGAAGTCGACCATCTACATCCAGAGCGACGTGCCCGAAACCGTCGAACTATACCTCTACCTGAACATGAACGCCTACCTGGGCGAGCTGGAGCGCGTCACCTCCTTCAAGGAGAAGGCACGCAAGCAGCCCGACAACGTCAACGCCGGGCTCCTCACCTACCCCACGCTGATGGCTGCCGACATCCTCATCCACCGAGCCGATATGGTGCCCGTAGGAAAGGACCAGGAGCAGAATATGGAGATGGCGCGACTCTACGCCAACCGCTTCAACAACAAGTACGGCGTCGACTTCTTCCCCATCCCCAAGTCGTTCTCCCTCGTAGGACGCGGAGTGAAAACCCCCGGGCTCGACGGCAGCGGCAAGATGGGCAAGAGCGAAGGCAACTGCATCTATCTCTACGAAGACCCCGCATCCATCCGCAAGAAGGTGATGAAGGCCGTCACCGACGCAGGCCCGCAGGCTCCCAACAGCGAGAAGCCCGAAGTGATACAAAACCTCTTCACCCTGCTGAAAGTCGTCTCCAGCCAGGAGACCTACGACTACTTCGATGAGAAGTGGAACGACATGAGCATCCGCTACGGCGACCTGAAAAAGCAGCTCGCACAAGACATTATCGACGCCACAACCCCCATCCGCGAGCGCATAGCCGAATACAGCGCCAACACCGAGCTGCTCGACAAGATAGCACGCGAGGGAGCCGAGAAGGCACGCGAGAGCGCATCCAAGACGCTGCGCGCCGTACGCGAAATCATCGGATTCCGTGTCTAACGAGAGCTTTTCCTTCAAACAGTTCACCATCCGGCAGAGTCGGTGCGCCATGAAAGTGAGCACCGACGGCGTGCTGCTCGGCGCGTGGGCTCCCATTGAGAAAAGCACTTCAATCCTTGACATCGGCACAGGAACAGGACTCCTCGCGCTGATGGCAGCCCAGCGAAACCCCTCCGCCCTCATCACAGCCATCGAAATCGACTCCGACGCCGCAGCGCAAGCACGCGAGAATGCCGACGCAAGCCCTTGGGGCGAACGTATTACAATCCTTTCAGCCGATGTCCGTGAGTTTTCCTCACAGTCTCCCTTCGATGCCATCATCTGCAATCCGCCCTACTTCACCCGTTCCCTCCGAAACCCCGATGAAGCGCGCGCGACAGCACGGCACGACGACACCCTCAGCCTTGAGGAGTTAACAACACTTGCCCCTTCTTTGCTTGCCGACGGAGGCTCCGTCTCCATCGTGCTGCCCATAGAGCGCAGGGCCGACATCATCCCTCTCATGACGATGCGCGGACTCTTCCTCCTTCAGCAGACGACAGTCCTCCCCACCCAGGAGAAGTCTCCTACACGCATACTGATGACTTTCCGAAAGGGATTAACGGCTCATCCCCGCTCCGACAAGCTGTGTATAGCTCTCTCCCCGGGTGTATATACCGAAGAATATCGGGCATTGACGAAAGATTTCTACCTCTATTTTTGACATTTCACGGGATTTCTTCCTATCTTTGCCGAAAACATACCACACATCCTTAAACACTCTGCCGATTATGAAAAACATCACCCGAAGCCTTGCCTTCGCCCTATTCCTTATTATCACTACCGCGCACGTAAGCGCGCAGACAGCCACCCTCAACATCGACGCCACGCAGAAAGGCATCGACATCAGCCCCACGCTCTACGGGCTCTTCTACGAGGAGATCAATCACGCCGGCGACGGAGGGCTCTACGCCGAGCTGCTGCGCAACCGCTCCTTCGAGGAGGTCGACCTTGGCCTGCGCAACACCCGTTTCGACAACGGACGGGGAGAGCGCTTCGGGCGCCCTGCCAATCCCAACAGGCTTCCTTTCTGGAACACCGTCAACGGAGCATCGGCAACCCCCGTCACCGAGGGGCTCATGAACGAAGCACAGAAGCGCGGCATGCTGCTCACTGTAGAGGACGCAAGCAAAACCTCCCCCGCAGGCGTCTACAACCAGGGATACTGGGGCATCCCTTCGGTGAAAGGCAACAAGTACACCCTCACCTTCTGGGCGCGTGCCGACAAGAAGGAGCGCCTCTCCTTCACCGTCGGGCTGAAGGAGAACGATACCTGGCTGGCAAAGAAACTGTTCAAGAAGACCGTCACCCCCGAGTGGAAAAAATACAAAGTCACCTTCAAGGCTAACGCTGAGGGGAGCGATGCCGACTTCTACCTCCTCCTCAACCAGCCCGCCACCCTCTGCCTCGACCTCGTGAGCCTCTTCCCGCCCACCTACAAGGGGCGCCCCAACGGCTGCCGCCGCGACTTGGCAGAGAAGCTTGAAGCCCTGCAGCCCAAGTTCCTCCGCTTCCCCGGAGGATGCTTCGTCGAAGGGATGTCGAGAGAGACGGCCTACGACTGGAAGAAGACGATAGGCCCCCTCGAGGAGCGCCCGGGACACATGAACGCCAACTGGGGCTACCTCTGCACCGACGGTATGGGCTACCACGAGTACCTCCAGCTGGCTGAGGACCTCGGAGCCGAGCCCCTCTACGTTGTCAACGTCGGCATCTGGCACGGAGGATTCCAGCCCTACGACAGCATCGACGCCTACATACAAGACGCCCTCGACGCCCTCGAGTATGCCAACGGCGACGCCTCCACTTACTGGGGACGTCAGCGCATCAGCAACGGGCACCGTAAGCCCTTCGGGCTGCGCCTGATGGAAATCGGCAACGAGAACTATCAGGTAAACCCCTCCGAGCAGAGCGACCACTATGCCGAGCGTTACATCCAGTTCTACAAAGCCATAAAGGAGAAGTACCCCGAGGTGCAGATTATCGGCAACGTGGAGTCGTGGGGCACCGACCATCCCACCTGGCGCAACGAGCATCCCGTCGACCTCCTCGACGAGCACTACTATCGCACGCCCGCCTGGTTTGCCAGCAAGTATCATCACTACGACGACTACGACCGTAACGGTCCTCGCATCTACGTGGGCGAATATGCCGTCACCAGCAACTGCGGCGAGGGCAACCTGCAGGCAGCCCTCGGCGAGGCCATCTACATGATGGGAATGGAAAACAACAGCGACATCGTCAGTATGGCATCGTATGCTCCTATTTTCGTCAACTGGCACGACCGTCACTGGATGCCCGACATGATACGCTACGATGCAGCCCAAAGCTGGGTGTCGCCCTCCTACTACGTACAGAAAATGATGGCCGAGAACGTGGGAACGCACATCGTGCACTCCGCGCTCTCCCAGACAAAGCAGGAGAAGCCCGACCGCTTCCGCGTGGGCCTCGGCGCGTGGAACACGGCTGTGGAATACAAGGGACTGAAGGTGACTACTCCCGAGGGCAAGACTCTCTACGAGCAGGTACCCGTCTTCAGTTCCCGTTGGCCTTCTATCGACATCACCCAATGGAACATCAGCGGAGGGAAATGGGAATCTAACCTCACGGATGCTTCCGCAACAATCCGTCAGACGGCCATCCAGGAAAACTGCGTCGCTATCTGCCCGCAGGAGATGCAAGGCCGCGACTATGACGTCACCGTCGAGGCACGCAAGACGGGAGGCGACGAAGGGTTCCTCCTCATCTTCGACCACACCGGCGACAACGAATACCGCTGGTTCAACGTAGCCGGATGGGGCAACAGCCAACACGCTGTGGAGGACATCTACAACGGAGGCAAGACGCAGCCTGCTACCTCACGCGGACATATCGAGAACAACCGCTGGTACACGCTGAAGGTGGAGGTGCGCGGCAACCACATCGCCACATATCTCGACGGCGCTAAGGTACACGACTTCACATCCGAAGCGCCCGACGTACTCTACGCCAACGCCGAGACCGACGACAAGACGGGCAACCTCATCGTGAAAATCGTCAACTTCGGCGACGAAGACCAGCCCGTCGACATCCACATCAACGGCACCTACCGCAAGGGCTACACCGTGAGCACCCTGCAGGGCGACGCGAAGGATGAGAACACGCCCGACGCTCCCCACACCGTAGAGCCAAAGACCGAGAGTGTCTCCACGCCTTTCGGCAACGACACCCAGTTCCTCGCACCCGCCAACTCCCTCTCCATCATCCGCCTGAAGAAGTAGCGAATGGAGCGTTGAGTGACGGGGAACGAGAGAGAGAAAAGAGTCAACATCGACACGACACACAGAAAACCGCCCTGCTGCTTCTCGGAGCACAGGGCGGTTCTCTTTTTGTTCCGTTGTTCAATCGTTCTGCCGGGCAAGCGTAAGACCGAATCCTCTGTAAGGCCTCACCCTAAGCCCCCTCATATTGGCGGGGATTAAAGGAAAGCCTCTTCCTTTTACATCTTACACCATACATCTTACATC
>JAGCFO010000038.1 GCA_017650105.1 Bacteroidaceae bacterium
ATCCGCTTATTTCCCCCCGATTTCATTCGGTATTATGATCATCCGATTATTCGATTATCTTGCACATCTCCGAAGGCATCCATTAAATCTGAGTCATCCGTGTTCAAAAAAAACTGATTGTTTGATTATTTAATCATCCGATTATCTCCAAAAAGCCTTCGTTCATAGAAACTCCCGCTCGGAAAAGAAAAGAATTTCGATTTTTCTTTTCTTTTCTCTCGCTTATTCGTATCTTTGCAGAATAAAACTCAATATGAGCAAACCAATAATTACATCTGCTATCTGATAATCATCTTATGAAACGGGTCGGACTCCTTTTATTTCTGATATTGCTTACCACGCTGCAAGCTTTCCCCTATAGTTTCGAGTCGAATGGTGTGTATTACTATATCACTTCTTCTACAAATATGACTGTTGAAGTAACATATTACAGTCAGACTAATAACAAATACACAGGGATGGTTGGCATTCCTGCTACCGTAACGTATAATGGAAAGACGTATACAGTGGTGGGTATCGGCTCATATGCCTTTGTCGGATGTACGAATCTGACAGGAGTGAATTTCACCTCGAAGCTGATAACCTATATCGGCGAGCGTGCTTTCTCGGGATGCAACGGGATGACATCTTTTGCCATTCCATATTGGATAACTTCTGTGGGCAATTATGCGTTCGCCGGATGTTATGGTATCACAAAAGTATCCTTCCCTGAGTCGAACAACACCCTATGGCTTGGCTACGGTTCGTCAAAAGGCAGTGCGCACGGACTGTTTGAGGATTGTCAACTGACTTCGGTTGAAATAAGGCGTCCTCTGAACTATTATGTCGACTCAAAATATGGCTATTCGCCGTTTGCAAACCAAGCTAACTTGAAGAGCATCACCTTTGGCAGCAACGTGACGAGAATGCCGGGGAATGTCTTTTATGGGAACAACAGCATCAGCTCTTATACCGTTCCAAGCCATATTACGGAGCTGAGCAACTATGCTTTCTGCGGCTTCGGGGCAAAGACCATCACGCTCAACGAGAAAACAGAAACCATCAGCGACTATTGCTTCTCAGGTTGCAAGAATCTTACCAGTATTTCCATTCCAACGGGTGTGACTTCCATTGGAGAAGGGGCTTTTCAGAACTCGAGCATAAAGAACCTTGTTGTTCACCCTATGGTGAAGAGCATCGGCAATTTCGCCTTTAACGGCTGCACTGCACTCTCTGAACTGACAATCGAGGAGAGCGAGGAGACACTGTCGCTGGGATATAACTATTATCATGCCAGTGGTGGCGGCAAGGGCTTGTTCTATGACTGTCCCCTCAATTCTGTGTTCATCGGACGCAACCTGAGTTACAAGGCTGATAATAACAATGGCTTTTCTCCTTTTGCGAATAACGGAAGTCTGAAGAAGGCACGCTTGGGAAACCCCGTGTCCTCAATTCAGAGTTATCTGTTTATGAATTGCTCTTCTTTCACTACAATAGAATACAACTCCAAATGCTCTCCAACTGAGATTAAGGCCTACGCGTTCTACGGCTGCAAGTCGTTGACAGAACCGGACATCAAGTTTCCTGAAACTGTCAACACTATCGGGGAATATGCCTTCGGCTACTGTACGAGCCTGCTCGGCTACACGATTCCCAACCATGTGACGACGGTTGGAAACTATGCCTTTGTAGGCTGCGAGAAGCTGTCCAACGTGATAGTGAAGCCATCGGTGAAGAGCATCGGCAATTTCGCCTTTAACGGTTGCACTGCACTCTCTGAACTGACAATCGAGGAGAGCGAGGAAACACTGTCGCTGGGATATAACTATTATCAAGCCAGCGGCCTCGGCAAAGGCCTGTTCTACGATTGTCCGCTGAATAGTGTTTTCTTAGGACGTAATCTTAGTTATAAGAACACTCAACAATATGGTTATACACCATTTGATAGTAGCCCGTTAACAAAGGTACGTTTCGGTAATCCTGTGACAAGCATTCAGAGTTATCTGTTTTTTAATTGTTCTAAACTAGAAGAATTGAATTACAACTCAGAATGTGCACCGATAAGTGTGGGTGATTATGCCTTTGCCGGATGCAAGGCATTAACACAAGAGAGCATGGGGCTACCTGAGTCTGTGAAAACCATTGGAAATGGAGCATTTTTAAACTGTACGGGCTTTCAGGAATATACCATACCAGCCCATGTTACAAGTATTGGAAATTTCGCATTCAACGGTTGTACCTCAATGACATCGGTTACTATTGAGGACTGCGAAGAGACACTGTCTTTGGGATTTGGCAGCAATAGTGGTAGTACTTCCAAAGAAGGGAAAAGCCTATTTTCAGATTGCCCACTAACTTCTGTTTACTTGGGACGTCATCTGAACTATAATACGAACATGCAATATGGCTATTCTCCCTTTGCCCGAACAGCAAGCCTAACAAGCATCACATTTGGAGAACCTGTGACTTCTATCAGCGCCCAGCTTCTCAGGGGTTGTACAGGTATAGAGAGTCTGACTATCCCCGAAAGGGTGACGAGCATTGGCAAGTCGGCATTCATCGATTGCAGTAACTTGGCGGAAATCACATTGCCTTCTACGCTTAAGACTATGGATACGTATGTCTTTTACGGATGCTCGTCTTTGACGGAAATGACAATACCAGCTTCTGTCACAAGCATCGGTAGCTACTCGTTTGGCGGCTGTACGGGAATAACGAACCTTATAATAGAAGACTCCGAAGAAACCCTCTCTCTTGGATATGGCAGCGACAGCGGTTCCACAAGTAGGGATGGCAATAGCTTGTTCTATGATTGTCCGTTGGCTTCTGTTTATGTGGGACGTAACATAAGTTATGATTCGTCAACCAGATATGGCTATTCTCCTTTTGCGCAGATTCCGAGTCTGCATAATTATATAATGAATGATAAGGTGGCCTATATCGGCAGTCAGCTCCTCAGGGGTTGTACGGGCATTGAGAGTCTGATTATCCCAGAAGGAGTGACAAGTATCGGCAAATCAGCATTCGCCTACTGCACTAATTTGGCGGAAATCACATTGCCTTCTACGCTAAAGACTATGGATACGTATGTCTTCTACGAATGCTCGTCTTTGACGGATATGACAATACCGGCTTCTGTCACAAGTATCGGTAACTACTCGTTCAATGGTTGCATGGGATTAGCGAACTTAATTATAGAAGACAGTGATGAAACACTCTCTCTTGGATATGGTAGCGACAGTGGTACCTCAAACACGGCAGGCAAGGGCTTGTTTTTTGATTGTCCGTTGGCTTTTGCTTATGTGGGACGTAAAATTAGTTATGATTCGTCAACTAGATATGGCTATTCTCCCTTTGCTTTGATACCCAGCCTACAAGATTTTATCATTAATGAAAAATGGACTGACATTGGTGCCCAACTCCTCAGAGGTTGTACGGGCATTGAGAGTCTGATTATCCCGGAAGGAGTGACAAGTATCGGCAAATCAGCATTCGCTTACTGCAGTAATTTGGCGGAAATCACATTGCCTTCTACGCTAAAGACTATGGATACGTATGTCTTCTACGAATGCTCGTCTTTGACGGATATGACAATACCGGCTTCTGTCACAAGCATCGGTAGCTACTCGTTCAATGGTTGCATGAGATTAGCGAACTTAATTATAGAAGACAGTGACGCAACTCTCTCATTAGGATATGCAAGTGATAGCGGCTCTTCAAGCAAGGCGGGAAAAGGCATGTTTGTTGATTGTCCCCTTGAATCACTTTATCTAGGACATTCTGTTTCTTATGATTCGTCAACCAGATATGGATATTCTCCTTTCATGGATCAAGTGAACCTCAGCAAACTCATTATTGGCAATGACGTGAAAGCTATTGGGGCAAACCAGTTTTGGGGATGCTCATCTCTAAAGAGTGTTTATCTGCCAGCAACATTAAAGAGCATTCACACTAGTTCCTTCGGAAATTGTTCTTCATTGGAGCAGCTTATCTGTCTGGCTCTTTATCCTCCCATGATGAACGGTAACACATCTTTCATGTCAGGTACCGCTGAAGGAAGCCTAGTGTATGTGTTTTTTGCGGACACATATAAAGCAACCAAAGGCTGGAGCTCTTCATATGCACCTATAACCAGTTTGGGCTCTTTTGATGCCAACTTTTCCTATACAGGACATGTTCAGAATATAACCTACGATACTGCTTTCCCTATCTATATGAGCAATTTGGAAACGATGGTTGATGCTGGGACATATACAAAGAATATTGAACTGGATTATTCATTTGATGGTGAAACCTATCATAACAGTTTCCCGTACGAATATACTATAAAGAAGGCTATTATTACAGTCACCGCTGACAATCAAACAAAGGTTTATGGCGACGATAATCCCGAGTTCACAATCAGCTATGAAGGATTTGTCAATAATGAAGATGAGTCAGAATTGTCTTCGGCTCCTATCGTGTCGACGAAAGCCACAAAGACTTCCAATGCGGGGACATATGCATTGACGGTGAGCGGTGGTGAGGCTGCTAATTATTCGTTTAATTACGTCAACGGAATATTGACGATAGAAAAGGCTCCTCAGGAGATTACATGGGAGATAGACTATACAGATCTGGAAGTAGGTGATGTGATAGAATTTGACGCAACTGTTACTTCAGGCTTGCTGTTGACGTACACTACTTCCGATGTTACTATCCTTCCATTGTCGAAAAAAGACGGTAAAGTACGAGCTACCTGCAAAGCCACAGGAGAGGCTACGATAACAGTTTCTCAGTCTGGCAATGACAATTATCTTGCAGCCGAATCTATTTCATACACATTTAAGGTTGTGCCCACGGGAATTGAAAGCATCTCATATGACAAAAATAACGATTCGAAAGTATATGATATGCAAGGTCGTGAGATTCTGACTCCACAGAATGGATTCTATATCGTCAATGGGAAAAAGATTTATTACAAGTGATGATTGAACGCCCAGGTTGCGTTTTATGCCAACATAATGATACAGAAAGAATCGGGAGCTTTCCTTTGGGAGGCTCCCGAGATGTTCTAAAGAGATGTGCGCCAATAGAAGAGGCTTCACGCTTAGGTGATGCACGGAAAAATCCAATTAACTGAAAAACTTATAGAGGGTTTGACAAAAAGAATTACAAAACAGTTCTCTGAAAAATTGGTAATAATTCTATATCAACCTTCACAAGACTCATGCTAAAACAGAGCGGAATCTCACTCTGAAGATAAACAACAAGATGCTGGAGTTAAACTATCGTGTTTTGTTGATTAGCTCCAGCGATGATATTTCATGGTGACTGCTGTGGCTTCTTTTTTCAGGGAAACAGGAAATCCAAAAAAACGTTGGAAAAAGTAATTATCTCCGCTAAATTTCGTCTGTATTTTGGTTTACTTTTTTTCTTACATGAATTTTTCATATAATATTATTTTTCAGCTATTTAGTTCAACTATTAGCTTACAATGGATTTACTTTATATATTACTCACGTATTATATTAATAGGAGTAAGGTATATTTTTGTCGCAAAAATAATATCATGTTTACCGCACGCTTTTCAGAACTATATCTCAACAACTACTCACGTTTGCTGAGAATTGCTCGAGTCTATATCCCCCAGCAGGAAGAGGCGGAAAACCTCGTACATGACGTTTTCGTCAGCATGTGGGAGCACCGCGAGGAGGTAATGAACATAGAGCATTTTGAAAGTTATCTGGCTGTATCGCTAAAAAACAGATGCCTGGATTACCTGAAACATCTCCTACATGTTGCTGAGTATGCCGACCATATAACGGAAACTTTGCACGAAGAACTCACAAACAAGATCAACAGTTTAAACTGCTATGACGCAGCAACATTCTACGATAACGAAATAATAAACAATGCGGTGAAAAAGGCTGTAGAGGGACTTCCCCCGCGTTGTCGGCAAGTTTTCCTCCTTTCAAGGCACGATCAACTGAAAAATGCAGAAATTGCCGAACGAATGGGGATCTCGGAGAACACAGTTGAAGCACAAATGACTATAGCCCTTCGCAAACTTCGAGCAGCATTGAGTGAGTTCCTACCAAAATCAAATAGATAAAAGGAAAGAACACATTATAGAGATAGTTTTCTGTTGAAACACAGGACCACATCATCGCCATAACAAACATCATAAACATATAAGAAAAATGAAAAAAGTACTCCTTATCCTCTTCCTCCTCACAACAGTCAGCATCACAAACGCACAGCAGGTAGCGCCCTTCAAAGCGGGTGACCGTGTGGTTTTTGTTGGAAATAGTATCACAGACGGTGGGCACTATCATTCATATATCTGGCTCTATTATATGACTCGCTTTCCAAGCCAACAGATGTGGATGGCTAACGGCGGCATAGGGGGCGACACAGCTGAAGACATCCTTCGGCGGTTCGACGGAGATATCGCGAGCAAGAATCCTTCTGTCATCACCCTCACTTTTGGAATGAATGACACAGGCTACTATGAGTACAATGGAAACGATGCACAAAACTTTGCCAATCGCAAGGTGAACGAGGCAAGGGGTCACTTCCTCGAGATAGAGAAGAAACTTCAGAAGCTCAACAACACACGCGTCGTGATGATTGGAACGTCTCCCTATGACCAGACGTCCACATTTAACGATGATATCTTCCAGCGAAAAAACGACGCTATGCAACGCATTGTAGCCATTCAAGACTCTGCAGCAAAGGCAAACAACTGGGAGTTTCTCGATTTCAACGCCCCTATGTGCGAAGTGAATGCTCGCATGCAAGCCCAAGACCCAGCTTTCACCGTCTGCGGCACAGACCGAATCCATCCTGACAACGATGGACACATGCTTATGGCATACCTGTTCCTCAAGGCACAAGGCATGGGCGACAAGCCCGTTGCTGACTTCTGCATCAATGCCCGCAAGGCAAAGGCTGAGAAGGCAGACAACTGCGCTATTGAGAATATTCGCTCAAGCAAGGACGTACTCTCTTTTGACTATCTGGCAGAATCGCTCCCCTACCCGCTCGACACCATCTCGCACGGCTGGGGTTTCTCTCGCACTCAGGCTGAAGTATTAAAAATGATTCCCGATTTCAACAACGAGATGAACATGGAGCGACTGACTGTGAAAGGGCTGAAGGGTAACTATCGCCTCCTCATCGACGACATCCTCATCGACACCCTCTCCGCTGCCAGCCTTGAAAACGGCATTAACCTTGCCGAGTATCGTCACACGCCCCAATACCAGCAGGCTTGTGCCGTGATGTCCCTCAACGAAGAACGTTGGGATATTGAACGTCGCACACGCGATTTTGCATGGCTTCAATATGACTGGTTCCTCAAGGAACATAACATCACGGATTATTCCACAGAAGAAGCTGCACGAATCTATCGAGTAGGTGCCACACAGAACGGATGGGTTGAAGGCCGTAAGGACATTTACAACCGTCTGATACATCCCGAAGTGATGCAGTTGCTCCAGCAGGAACAAGACCTCATCATTCGCACCATCTACTCCATCAACACTCCAGTTACGCGCCATATCCGTTTAGAAAAGACAAGATAATCCCGCGTAATTTGTCCGAAACGATGTCTTCTATTTCTTTCTGAACGGCACCTCGCGAAGTGTCCATCTTGTCAGATAAACCAAACTTCTCGAATTATTGTTTCTCGACAACAAATTATTTGTTCTCCAAAAAAATTTTTCCCTTCTACATATCGCGCTATGAAGAAAGCATATTTCTTTTTACTCCTAGTTTTTTTGTTTGCATCCCAATCTTGCACCCACAAGAGCAAGCAAGAACCTCAACAACAAGAGATTAAGAAAGAATGGAAGATAGAAGAGCATCATCCCGCAACAGCTGATACAGTAAAAAAAGAAATACCCACAAACAAGCAGGAAAAGAAGGTTTCTGCCGCAAAACCCGTACGTCGTACTTCTTCCAGCAAGAGCAATGATAACATGCGCGGTTTTGACCCGGCTTCGGAAGACGATATGGACGACAACGGATTGAGCCGATTTATGGAAAACGATGATGACGAGGGTTGGGACTAAACAGAAGCATCCCTCGAAATAGAAAGCTCGAAGGATGCGACTGTATGAGAGGAAAAGCCTATACTCTTATCTTCTTATTGAGAACCAATCCGTTGGCAAAACATATCTGAACCAAGAGAACCGACGGAAGCTCTACTCTTTCAAAAGGGATTCTGAAAGTGCCCCCCACGTCACTCACGTATGCCAATCGAGTCCCCGAAGTGCTGTAAACCGTAACGTTTGAAAGAGGCTCAGACGTCTTCACCCACAGCGAATGACCATCGAGCCAGCAATGGGCTGGCTCATGTTGAGCCGTCTCCACCTCATCGGTATTCGCTAACGTAATACGGTAGATGCGCGCATCCTTTGCCGGAACCACATAAGGCAGCGAAGCATTGGATAGCTCCACATCGTTACCGAACCAGAGTTCACGTACAGCTGTGCTTTGCTGCTCATCTACCCCAAGCAAATCAAGAGGAAGCCTACCGCTCATTGAGGAACTGGAACTGTAATTGACAATTGCGACATACACCGTATCGGCAATGCGAAGCATAGCAAAACTCTCGGCTCCGTCAGCTTTACCATTAAACTCGTTATAGCCAAAGATAGGTCTGAAGACATGCCCCGTACCGATGAGGGAGCAAATGTCGGCATTCGACAGCAGGTTCTCGGCTCGTTTGCGCGAAATGTCGGGCTTTCCGTGTCCTGCTGTGCTAGAGAGACTGAAATTGTCAGCCAACAGCACCATTCCTGTAGCAATCGCATTGGTAAGACGAGCACGGTTCTCTGAAAGGGTCACAGCCTCTTGGTCTCCATTTCCGATGAGAGGCACACCGTCTGGGTCGTTGAACTGATAAATGCCCGACGTCCACCATCCGGCAGTAAGAGCATTCATGCTGTATTCAGTCCATCCTATACTTCCCCACGTGTCGCATGAGACACGACGCGCATTAGCATACTGATAGGGAAAGAGCGGGGCAATAGAGTTAAGGATGAAGATGTGACTGTCTGCCTCATCCACTTTGCGACAGAAATAGCTGAATCCCTCGTTGTAAGCCTCCACAGCAGTATGAACATCGGGATTATAATAACTGTCGGCTTGAATAATGCCACACGTGACGAAGTCCAGTTTCATATATCGGAATCCTTTCTGCACGCGTTCACGTATCCACTGCACCATTTTCGACTTCACAGCGGGATGCGTAGGATCGAGGCAGAAGGCACCCTCAAACTTCAGCGGCTTTCCGTTAGCAGTCAGCACCACATCACGCCCCGTGTAGGAGCGCAACGAACCCTCATAATAGATGTTATCAAGGTCCTTCTCGCTACCCCACCAAAGACTGAAAGGATTACCGTAGCAACCCACGATGGAGTTGAGCGAAACCGCATCGTTGCACAACTGACGCTCCTGGCTACCATTAAGATTGGACCAAGCATCAATACTGATGACGTTTGGCGCCTGCTGTCGGTTATGGAATCCCATCGGGCGAAGCACTGTGCTGATATACTTCATTATCGCATGATCATCGGAATAATTATTCTTTGTCTCCATCACGTTCCAACTCATCCATCCCACAGGAGTGCCTGAAGTCCAATTGCTACGTTTGGGAACAACGATGTTACAAGCATCCGTAAAAGCCTCCATCCCATCACGCCAATCGTCGGGGTAATAGACGAAGAAGCGTGCAGAGGATATGCTAGTGCCCACAAGTTTACCATGAGGCAGCACATCCCAAGTGCCCTTAGGGTCGGAGGCTCCAGAGTAGGCACAAAGCGATTTTATCTTGTTGTTTCCAGAAGCATCTACGCGGATGGCACTCTTCCAATGATCGTGATCAACAGAACCGATAACAACTCCTCGGCGACTCTCCCCCTCATAGATAGCAGTCACCTCATAAGAGGTAACGGAGGAATTGAGGGAATGGCGTCCGTAACGCACGAAACTATCGTTGTCGAAAGGCACCTGAAGCACGCGATTGTTAGCCGAAGCATTGAAGAGCACATAGGCCTGTCGAGTGCTGACGGGAGCAAGATAGTTAGAGCGTATGGTTTCGGGAGAGGTTATCTCCAAAGAAGTAAGCATCCAAGGATGGTTCTCAAAGAAAAAACAATGTTGCGTAAGAGTGATATCATCCCCATTCTTCGGGCGACTAAAGACAATGCTGAAGCAAGTCCCGGGGCCAAAGGCGTCGTCGGTTGTCGTCGTTTCTGTCTTCACTTCAGCAAAATCGGTGGAAAGCACGCTACGACTGGTTCCCGCAGGATTGTCGTAGTGGGCTTCAGGCACCGAACTGATGATGACAGGACGATAGGAACCCTCATCATTCTTATAGTTGACCTTCACCATCCCCGACTCGCTGACGTAGGTCACCTTCCAGCGTCCATGCTCAAACACCGTGTCGGCGCGGCATTCCCCGAATGGGAATACCTGCGCTGACAATAAGAGTATGAATAGGCAACGAGTTCCTGAGCTACTGAACCTCATACGCTTCTCAATTTCTGATTTTCATTGTCTCAGCACCGCAACGTATAATATAGATGCCGTTTGAGGGAATGGTGACAGGCTTGCCGCTGACACCCGTTGCCACACACTTTCCTATGGCGTCGAATACTTGGACAAGAAGCATGTCAGCCGATTGGACGGTTAGTTCGCTACCATTTTGGAATAGCTTCATCTTTTCATAACGAACATGAGCAATGCCGTTGCTGATGTCTACGACAGTAGTAGTAAAGGGACTTGCCTTGTAAGAGTAGTTAACCGTCTGCACTCCAACCGTATAGGAGCCGTCGGGAAGCTTAGTGAAGATTTTCGAAGAGGATTCAGCAGCAGCACCCAGGCTGGGAACATAGGCACCAAAGCGGCTGTAACCGAGCTGAGCACCTGTGGCAATATTAGCTGGAACCACTTGACGGAAGACACCGTTATCGCTCTTCACATATACGTTGTAGAACGGATCTCCAGCGGTGCCCGACACATCGTCCCATGTTATGATAAGGTTTCCTTCTGCATCCGTTTTAGCACTTACCGACTCGGGAGCAGGGGGAACCGTTACTTCATAGTCTGTAGTGTTGTACGAAGGAATGAAGTCGTCCGTCTTGTCGGTCCAGCCTGTAGCAACAATGTCAAGCTTTCCGTCACCGTTCAAGTCACCGAAAGAAGTTGTACGCTCGCTGACATAGGCTCCGTTGAAGTTGCCTTCATGCCCGTGAAGGATGTAATCGTACTTGTCGACACCTCCCGTGCTGATGCTGATAGCCTCAGTCCAGTCGTTGCGTCCCTCATAATCGGTCCAACCGCGAGTAAACATATCGCAGACATCATCTCCGTTGAAATCAGCCAAGATAAACGTTCTGCTTCCCAAACCGCTTTGTGGAACGAGAGCCGAAGGAACTTCCTCGATTGCTACTTCTCCTTGCCCTCCTTGATTAAGGAGGACATAGGCTTGCTTGCCGCTGCGGTTTACAGCAGAGCCCATCAGCAACAGGTCCTGACGCCCGTCTTGATCGTAGTCAATCACGGTTATCACATTATCTGTTCCTCCCCAGGTCTCCCACACGCCAACGACGTCAGTCCCTTCTCCGATGGAAGCTGCGAGTTTGTCGGTAGCATCCTGGAACCATCCGTCGCGAGTGTTCTCGTAATAGCGGAACTCATACCCGCCCTTCTCGGTGTCGTCTCCGTCAGCCCAGCCCGTGACGACGATATCCTGCCATCCGTCGTTGTTGAAGTCAATAAAGTTGACGTTACCGTTCGACATACGCTTGATGCCATAGGTAGGACGCTCGGTCCATTCGCCTGGAGTGATTATCTCCACGCCGTCTTCGTCTATCTCGACGGTGTCGGGCTCTTTCACATAGATGCCGATACGATTGGGCTCCACGCTGGGAGGAAGCGGGCGGAACACGTTGGCAATTTCGAAGCCTTTGCCCTTCTGATTGTGCAGCAGAGCCACATCACGGCGCCACTGGTCGTCGGCACGATTCCAGCCCCAAGTCTGATACAGGATATCGGGGAAACCGTCGTTGTCGTAGTCACCTACGGCTACTGCACCCCACTCGTTGCCTTCGTTCCAGACTTCACCTGCGTTGTTCATAGTGAGAGAAGCGAGCACGGAGTCGTTCACAACGGTGAAAGTATCGTCCCCGTTGTTCTTTACGAGTACCAGAGCCTGGCTCGTGCCGGTATCGTTGCCTCCGATGTTCTGAATAAGCAGGTCCACAAGCCCGTCTTGGTTGAAGTCGAGTGTCTGACTTGCCAAGCCAAAGGCTGAATAAGGAAGTCCGTTTTTCATGCCCACGACACGCTGGCGCGTAACAGTTTCCCAAATGAACTCGCCCGTTTCATCCGTCTTGTAGATGATTTCTCCGTAGTCGTCGCGCAAGGGGTTGCCTTCCTCATCGGTTTCAGGCACACGCTCCTGTGTTTCGTAATCTTCATACACCAGTTCGACATCTCCGGCATATTTGCCGTTTCCCAGTCCTTTCACCAGCACGCCGCGCACTTGCCAGCCGTTGGTGCACGAGGTTCCTCCGTAGTAGGCATCCATAATGCCGTCTCCGTTCCAGTCTCCCATTACGGGAACAGCGCGATGTGAGGGCCATCCGATAGCGTCGCGGGCATCTCGGTCCTGAACGAAAGAGATTGACTGAGCCTGAAGGGCTTCTGCTGTCCACAATGCCGCAGCAAGGAGTACTGCACTTAGAAGAGTAGATTTTTTCATGATACTGATATTTTTGCGTTCTTGAAAAGTTGCAATTGTGTTGATTCGTTTGTCGATGCGAGATTATTCTCTGGCAAATATACGATATTCTTTCTTCAAAACAATTTTTGGGCAAAGAAAAAAAATTTTTTTGTTCTCCATCTCGCGATATGAAGAAGGGAAAATTTTTTTTGGAGAACAAATAATTTGCTGTTGACAAAGTAAGGCTTCCCGTCTCTCCTAAGTCAGAAAAAAAGGAAGCACGAAAGACTGAAAACTCTCTCGTGCCACTTATTCGACTGGAAAACTCATCGTGTAAAAAGGATTCCTCGGAGTGATCCGTTTGGGGCTCGAACCCAAGACCCCATCCTTAAAAGGGATGTGCTCTACCTGCTGAGCTAACGGATCGACCTTCTGATGTGCTTAGCCTTTCGGTTAAGCGGGTGCAAAGTTACGGATAAAAACGGAAAGAGCAAATTTTTAGGCACATTTTTTACTCAGCGCCCTGTTCTTTCTGCTTCTCCGCCTCCTTTTCTGCCTCTTTCACTTCTTTTTCATGCTCCAGAAGGGCTTGTTCGTAACACACGCGGCAGAGCGGCTCATACTCCATCTTCTCGCCAAGAAGCACTCGTTTGTCGTTGTCGACTGTGCGATGTGACACATACGCCAAGCTGCCGCAACGCACGCAGATAGCATGCACTTTTGTCACTTCGTCGGCAACAGCAAGCAACGCAGGCATCGGCCCGAAGGGCACACCCCGAAAATCCATATCCAGCCCGGCAACGATGACACGCACGCCTCGCCGAGCCAGCTCGTTGCAGACGTCAACAAGTCCTTCGTCAAAAAACTGCGCCTCGTCGATGCCCACAACCTCGATGTCGGACGACAGTAGCAGGATGCTGGCACTCGAGTCAAGGGGCGTGGAGGGAATGGCGTGACTGTCGTGCGAGACGACTTCATCGTCGGAATAGCGCGTGTCGATAGCAGGCTTGAATATCTCCACCTTCTGCCGGGCAAACTGAGCCCTTTTCATGCGACGTATCAACTCCTCCGTCTTACCCGAAAACATCGAGCCGCAAATCACTTCTATCCGCCCCCTACGGCGTGTCTCGTCCATTCTGTCTTCTGAAAAACCGTACATGATGTGCCTGTCTATTTGGTGGGAAAATTCTTAATTTTTGCAAAAATAGTAAATCTATCGAAAATGCGTGCCTAAAAAAAGCAAAATAATTGAACATAGGAAGAAAAAATGCTATTTTTGCCACGTAGAACGATAGTTCCTATTTAATACCCCTAAGCTGCGTATGCTGTACCTTGTGCCCACTCCCGTTGGAAATCTCGAAGACATCACCCTTCGCGCCATCCGCGTGCTGAAGGAGGCTGACCTCATCCTCTGCGAAGACACACGCACAAGCGGCATCCTGCTAAAGCACTACGACATTCACAACACCCTGCTGTCGCATCATAAATTCAACGAGCACCAGACTCTCGAGCCTCTCATAACTCGTTTGGAGAGCGGGCAGACGATTGCCCTCATCACCGATGCGGGCACTCCCGCTATCAGCGATCCGGGATTTCTTCTTGTTCGCGAATGTGTGCGGCACGACATCGAGGTTCAGTGTCTGCCAGGAGCGACAGCTTTCGTTCCTGCACTCGTATCCTCAGGATTACCCGACGACCGTTTCTGCTTCGAGGGATTCCTTCCACAGAAGAAAGGACGCCAGACACGCCTCAATGCGCTGCACGACGAAGAGCGGACGATGATTTTCTACGAGTCGCCCTATCGGCTGGTGAAGACTCTTCAGCAGTTTGTGGAGCACTTCGGTGCCGAGCGTGAAGTGTCGGTATGCCGCGAGATATCTAAGGTACACGAGGAGAGCGTGCGGGGCACACTTGCCGAAGTGCTAGCGCACTTTACCGAAGTGGAGCCGAAAGGAGAGATAGTCATCGTTGTGGCAGGCAACGACGGAAAGCAGAAAATGGAAGACTCTCCCGCTGACGACAACAGCCCATCCAAAGACAATAAACGCGCTAAGCATAAGTCCAAAGCAAAATAACAAAAACCTATCAATAACCACAACCAACATCACACTACGAAAATGAAAAAGTATCTGTATTTCATATTAGGTTTGCTCCTCATCACATCTTGCCAAGAAGTGAAGAAAGAGAACGAGGCACTCACCAACCGCAACGACTCACTCATTGCAGCCCTGCGGCAGAAGAACGCCGATTTGGAGTCGGCACTGGCTACCATCTCCGACATACAGACAGGATTCCAGAAAATCAACGATGCCGAAGGGCGCATCAACGTGAAGACCGACGACGGCGAGCTTACCGACACGCCCAACGCACAGCTCAAGAACGACCTTGAGTTCATCACCCAGACGATGGAGAAAAACCGTCAGCGTATCGGCGAGCTGGAGAAGCAGCTGAAAGACAGCGGCATTAAAAACGCCAGCCTACAGAAAATCATCAAGAACCTCAACAACGAGCTGAGCCAGAAGGTGGACCAGATAGCTAAGCTGCAAGACGAACTGTCGAAGAAGAACATACGCATCAACGAGCTTGACAATGCCGTCAACACCCTCACGCAAGACGTCAACACCCTCCACGAGGCAAACGTCAGCCAAGAGAAGGTGATTGCCGAGCAGGAGGCAACTCTCAACCGTGCGTGGTACGTCTTTGGCACTTCCAAGGAACTCAAGGAACAGAATATCCTTAAGGACGGCAAGGTATTCTCTGAAGACGACTTCAACCGCGACTACTTCACAGCTATCGACATACGCAACGACCGCGAATTCCCCCTCTACGCAAAAAAGGCAGAGCTGCTCACCAACCATCCCAAGGGCAGCTATGCGATGACTACCGACGAAAGCAACAACATCACCTTCGTCATCACCGACCCCGCACAGTTCTGGAGCGTATCGCGCTATATGGTCATCCGTGTCAGATAGATGAAATACAAGGCCATCTTCATCGACCTCGACAACACTCTTTACGACTTCTCCGCCAACAGCCGCGAAGCGTATCATGAGGTGTTCGACTTGCTGAAGTATGACCGTTTCTTCCCCTCTTTCGACCACTACTTCGCCATCTACTCGCTGCGCAACGATGAGCTCTGGCGCCTCTATGACGCCGGTGCCATCAGCAAGGACGAGCTCAACCGCCAACGCTACCTCCATCCCCTTCAGGTAGCGGGTGTCGACGATGCCGAAACCCTGTCACGTACCTTCTTCTCCGAAGCGATGAAGCGCTTGCCATACAAGGGACTCCTGCGCCCTCATGCCAAAGAGTGCCTCGATTACCTATATCCCCGCTATCCTCTTTATATCCTCTCCAACGGCTTCACCGAGTTGCAGCGGAGCAAGATGCACTCGGCAGGCATCGACCACTACTTTACCGACATCGTTCTCTCCGAAGACATCGGAATCAACAAACCTCAGCGCGAGCTGTTTGACTACGCACTCACCGTTTCCGGCACCACACCCGCCGACACCCTCATGATTGGCGACAGCATGGAGACAGACATGGAAGGAGCACGCAATGCTGGTTGGGATCAGATGTTTTATAACTATAAGAACATTTCCCCTCTCTCCTTCCAGCCTACTTACGAAATCCACTCCCTTCTCGAAGTCAAAGACATTCTTTAGTCCGATAATTCCAAAGGGAAACACAATAAGGCGCAGCGAAATCGCTACGCCTTATTTATTTATCCTTAAGTAAGAAAGCCCTTAGCTGCGTTGTCGTGTGCCGCTGAACCAGAAAGCCAGTAGGTAGAGCACACCCAAGGCCATGACGGCTATGGCACCTGCCTGCCCCACTCTATCGCTTGCGAAACCCATTAGCAGAGGAAATACAGTTCCTCCGAAAAGGCCCATGATCATAAGACCAGACACCTCGTTTTCCTTGCCAGGGACAGCACGCAGCGCACGTGACATGATGATAGAGAAAGGATTGCTGTTGCCCAGTCCCATAAGGGCAATAGCACCGTAGAGCTCCCATTGACTGGAGCCAACGAAAAGCCCGATGAGAGACACGAACATGAGCAGTATGCTAATCAAAAGGAACTTCCATTCCTTCACATGAGCAAGAATAAAACTACCCAGCAGACTTCCTACCGTACGGAAGATGAAATAGAGGCTGGTTGCGAAAGCCGCTTGCCCGATAGTCCATCCAAGTCGCTCCATCAGCACTTTGGGAGCGGTGGTGTTGGTGCCCACGTCAATGCCCACATGGCACACAATAGCCAGAAAGCAAAGAAGCACCACTGGATTGGCCAATAGACGGAATGCGTTAGCATACTGCTTGCCCACACCAGCTTGACTTACTGCAGCAGGCTCCTCATGAATCTTGGTGGCATAAAGTAGCAAGGTAGCGACAATGCCGATAGCCATATAAATAGGGAACAGCACACGCCATCCGAGGCCGAAAGCAGGGATGTTTCCTGCTGCACCCCATGCAGCAATAAGGGGGGCCATGAAGGATGCTATTGCCTTTATGAACTGCCCGAAGGTAAGTGTCGAGGCCAGTTTACCGCCATTCATCACGCTGTCAACCAACGGATTGAGAGAGGTCTGCATGAGAGCATTGCCAATGCCTAACAGCGAGAATGCAATGAGCAACAGCCAGAATTGATGGGCAAAAATTGGTATGAGCATCGACACGATGGTGATAACAAGGCTGAGCAACACTGTACGCTTGCGACCGATACGGTTCATGAGCAAGCTGGTGGGAATAGAGAAGATGAGGAACCAGAAGAAGACTAACGACGGCAACAAGTTTGCCATCGAGTCAGAAAGGTTCAGGTCAGCCTTTACATAGTTGCTGGCAATTCCAACGAGGTCAACAAACCCCATGGCAAAAAAGCACAGCATGACGGGAATTAGTTTCTTGTTTTTCATACGATCAAGCTAATTGATTTTTCCATACTTTCCTTTCTCCTACTATTTATCCAGCTGTTGCAGAGCATAGGCATAAGCGCCGTACATAATGCTTCTGCTGGCACCATTCTGGGACAGTCCCACACACACCGCCCTCTGCTGTAGGTAAGGAACTTTGCTATTGCTGCGAGGCACGCATACCGTCGTCTGCCCAAGACTGATAAACTGCTGTCGCTCGGCATCATCTTCCCAGTTGAATACCTCCATTTGGAGAATAGGGAAACTGGCACCACCAAAGGTTCCCACTTTACCACGGAGAGCGTCCATTACCCCAGGCAAAATATACTTACCGGCACCAGCCAGTCCACCACCTATCACAACAGGACCATCCACGATATCGAGTGCACTCGCGATAGCTTCGCCCGCCACGTGCCCTAACTGATAGAAGGCTGCACGCGCTGCACGCACATCACCCTCGCCTTGTTCCTCCGCGATTAGGAAGATGTGATAGGGCGTTTTGTCACCGACAGGTTCTCCACTCTCCTCCTCATAGACGCGACGCACGGCACGTATGCTGACGCTCTCCTCTGCTATAAACTGAGGATAACGGGCGTTGCGCATGCACCACACATCACCTCCGCAGCCATTGTCTCCACGCAACAGTACACCGTCTATCACTACTCCTGCGCCAAAGCCAGTTCCCAAAGTGATACCCAGCAGATTGTGGTAACGACGCTCCTGCCCTGCCTTTTGCAAGGCAAGGTTGACTTCTGGCAGAAAGCCAGCCAGAGCTTCGCCATAGGCAAAGAGGTTTCCGTCATTGTTAATGAAAACGGGAATACCGAATTGCTCGCTTAGGAAGGGGCTAAGGGCAACGCCGCCACGGAAAGCGGGAAAATTGGGAAGGTCACCGATAACGCCCTGTTCATAATCGGCAGGGCCTGGAAAAGCGAAGCTGATGGCAACAGGAGGCTCCGAAAGCTGCTCCATGACCATACGGAAACCTTTCACAAGGACGTCGAGGCAACCTTCGATGCTGTTGGCAACGGCGTCCAGACGAATAGGTGTAACAATCTCATTGTAGCCTTGCAAGGCTGAGAAAACAAAATTAGTGCCGCCCGCATCAAGCGTCAGCACAGTACGTGGGTCCTGAATGTATTTCATCGTATGTAGGCTTTAATGGTTTTACATGTTTGTCCTGCTGAACGTCCACAGGGGGTTATGGTATAGCGCCCGAGGGCAGCTGGAATGATGAATGTCTCTGCATAGTGCACCACAAAAGGCTGAAAGGCTCCCGTGGGACTCTCTACAACGGCCTCTTCACCTTCGCAAAGGTTCAAAACATTGACACTCCCCCCCGTTTCATGCTCCACACTGCAACAGAAGGTGTGGCGACGTGTCTCAATAAACTCGTTGGGATGTAGCCCGGTTCGTTCCTCCAACAGCCCTTGTTCAGTTCGTAACACTTCAAAATGGTTGCACAGTTCCGAAAGCACAAAGGGAGTGGTACGGTCCCACTGAATGACATGTTGTCCACGTTCAACGTTGATGGGACGTGGCTTGCCATCGAGCCCCAGACGATTCCAATCCCAAAGCTTGAAGGTGAAGATGCTGGGCGTGGAACTAATCTCAAGTACCATGCTGTCATGCCCTGAGCAATGAATCGTGCCGTTGGGAATAAGATAGTGGTCATGCTTATGCGCAGGGAACTTATTGACGTATTTCTCTGCATCGAAAGGTCTCTCCCCACGCTGGGCTGCGCGCAGGTCTTCCATCATCTGATTTTTATCTACTCCCTCCTTTAGTCCAAGATAAACGACAGCATCGTCACCCGCATCAAGCAGGTAGTAGCTTTCATCTTGCGTGTAGGCAAGACCGAACTCGCTGTGAGCAAACTCGTTGGTAGGATGCACCTGCAAGCTGAGATTACCACCGCCCATCGTGTCAAGGAAATCGAAGCGAATGGGGAAACTGCGTCCGAAACGGCTCCAAACGCGCTCTCCAAGCAAAGGACGCGACTGCCATAGTACAAGGTTTTGTGCGGGAATCTCCACGGTGATGCCATCGATGTTGAAATAGAGGCTATTCTCCTCGGGAACGCAGTCGAAACACCATCCATAGTTCTGCTGTCGACGGTCAAGGTCACAGACCTCTTTCATCCACTGCCCGCCCCAAGGAGCGGGGTCGAAGAAGGGGACGACGCGGAAGGGGCGCGCCACCGTGCGCTCCAGTCCCTGCAACATCTGAGCGTGCGTAAATAACTTTGGTGTGTTGCGCTCATTATGGTCTATCCAAAGACGAATTCGTCCAGACTGGAAAAGGCTGTCCTTCAACCAGTCGCAAATGTTCCAATCGTTGAAATATCCGCGCTTATACTGCTCGCTGGCACTGTCGGTATGGTTGTCAATGCCAAGTGCCTTCACTTCGTGACGACGGAACCGTTGTTGCAGTTCCCAACGAGCCAAGTCGGCATAGACAACAGGGGTGTCGGAGTCCGTAACCCAACCCGCGCCCGTCCCGACAACGACATACTTCCTTCCGTCCTTGAGTTGACGCAAGAGAGCTTGGACTTTTGGGATATCGAAATACTCACACAAACGGATATTAGACATGAACCCGAAAAGGGGATCATCCGTAATAAAACGATCTGTGAGAGTTCGCAGTTCGGATTCTGGACGCAGCAAGGAACGAGTGTCAACTATCTCACGTCCCGTAGTCTCAAAAGCACGGAAGAAATCCTCTTCGTAGCTTCCCACATAGAGGTCAACAGCCCACACGGAGTAGCTATCAAGGCTTTTCTGCAAGTTCCTGACAATTGCCTCCCATCCTGTTACGACCTGTCCGTCAACAAGTGTCGATGGGGATTTGTCGTAATTGGGGAGGCGTAGTTTGTCTAGTTTCTTTTCGTAATTCATATTGTTTTAAATCACTTTATCATTATTTGAGATGGGCTTTGTCCAGTTCCTTCAACACTCTCTTTCGGATTGACCGGGCTCCAGGCGACAGAGGTCCCTGCCCCATCAATTCAAGCGTTGCTTTCAGTTCTGACATCAGTTCGGGATAGTACCTGCACTGTGCATACGAGAGTTTCACAGCCAACGAACGGATGCCCACAGGTACTTCGACATCAATTATCTGTGCAAGACAAAAATCAAGAAAATCAGTTCGGATGGTGTCTTCGTTGAAGGGTTGTTTTTCGAGCAGTGTCATGATGAGTCGACGCTTGGTGGTGCTGGTGGTCTCCATGGCTTCATCAATCAGTTCCTGTTGATATTGGCGTAGTATCACCATCTTCTCATGAGGTAGGTGCGTCAACACCCATGCGGCATTGTCGGCAGTATGTTTGTCCGGGCTTCGCAGCAGTGAGAGGAGAGCCTCAGGCTTCTCCATAAGAGCCAATCGGTATACATCATCGATATGTATACGCCCTGAGAGAGTGGTCTCCAAATCCGTCATTCCATCCTGCATCTGGCAATCGTGTCAAAGTTCTCTTCTCATTTTTTAAGGCTCACCCTCGTCACACTTCCCCTCTTCTCCTGTTTCTTCCAGCAATTTCCTCATGCGCTTACGCACATCATGCTCCAATGTCAACATATCCCATGCAGCATCTTCCGAGAGAACGCCTCGTTTCAGGTTCTTTGGCAAACGGCCAGCCTCATCATCGCTGAAGTCGTGTTTCCAATCTTCACTACCATAATAGTCGCCGACGGCAGCCACAGCTCCACGAGCTTGGCAATACTTGTCGAGAGCCGCGGACAATGTTTCCAGTGCTTCCGTTGCCTCGTCAAGGCATTGCTCCATTTTTCTGATATGCTCAATCTGTTTCATCTCTGTAGCCTGGCATGAATGCCATGGATTGCAAAGATAGGCACTTTTTTTGTTTCTCCAAAAGGAAAAGGGAAAAGCTGCTTAGGAAAGATATTTGTTTCACTCCGATAGCAACCCATCTCGTCCGAAGGTGCCCAATTCGTATAGGAACAGAAAAAAACAAGGCGGCAACACCGATTGTCACCGCCTTAAGTCACTGGTAGTAAAAACTCTCTTGGTTTTCACCCTACCTTTTCTCGCCAAGGCATAGCTGATGCAAGCATCACTCTGCACTTTTGGCTTAACGAAAACGTTAGTTATGCCTGCTCCCACTGGCTACGAAGGAGTTCAACAGCTGCAGGAAGAGTTACGGCGCGGTCACCTGCCGTACCACACTCAAAGCTAATGAACTTGTCGTACTCCATCTCCTTAAGGGCACGCATGCCATCAACATAGTTATCCTTATCGCCATCTTCTCCAGGCATGATGCGACGTCCACGCGAAGCCACATGTACATGCTGCAGATACTCTCTACCTGCCGACATGAAGGCGGCATAGTCGCTGGTTTCCTCCTGCATATGCCAGAAGTCACCCATGCACTTCACACCCTTGCTCTGAGTATCGCGACAGATAGCAGCGGCATCAGCCACCAAACGGAGGTAGAAGCACTCCCTACGGTTGAGGGGCTCGAGGATGACGGTAGTACCGCACTTCACGGCATACTCACCCAGCTCGTGCAGCTGCTCACAGAGGTAGTTTCGGGTCTCCATGGTGTGAGGCAGACAGGGGCGCTGCCCGTTGAAAGCAGGCACCATGATGACGCCCGTGGAGTGTAGCTCGCCGGCAGCAGCCACGATGTCGCGCATGGTGGCATCAAACTCGGCCTTCACGGCAGGGTCTTCAGCAAGGATAAATCCCGAGAATCCAGCACAGATGGCCGACACGCGGATGTTACGACCGTTGAGCGCCTGTGAGATTTCGCTCACGCGGTTGGCAAGATTATGTCCGCCGGGCTCGAAGCCTGTGATGCCCAGATTCTCCATATAGTCGAGCTTCTCGGCCAGCGAGGCGCCGGGAGCGGTGCCCTCCTGGAACGAGAGGTTGAGCGTGACGTTCTTTTTACCCGCACCTGCCTTGGGGGTACAGGAACTGAGCAGCGACAACGGCGTCGATGCCAAAGCAATGGCAGCGGTACCGGCAACAGTGGATTTCAAAAAATCTCTTCTGTCCATAGTGCGTTATGAGTAAGTGTGAGTCATCGTTAGCGACCAGTGCCTGGCACGTGTACCTTATACTGCGACATATCCATCGGACCAAGTTCGAGTTTCGCGGGCATCAAGTCGAGGGGCGATGCCGACATCTGGTCCCACGTGACGGTGTCGCCCGTGTAAGCGGCCTCGCGTCCCATGACGCCAGCAAGTGTCGACTCGGCACACTCGGTGGCCTCCTCGTGAGCGGTGCCCTTGCGGATGTGGTTCACCCAGTCAACATGCTCCAGCACATAGGGATTGTGCTGCTTGAACTGTGCCTGGGCGGCAGCATCGTCGTACTTCCAGAGGAGGTTGCCCTTCAGGTCGCGAATCTCGTTCGTCTCGCTGTTCCACGAGCCTTTGGTACCCTGAATGAACTCGCTCACCCTGTTGGAGCATCCGTCAATCTGGCGACACATGCTGTGCATGTGGATTCCGTTCTCCATGGTGAAGTCGACGCTGAACTGGTCGAACTGGTCGCCGGTGATACGGCGATGGCGTGCACCGAAGCCCGTTGCGCTGACGGGACGCAGCCCCGACATCCACATGAAGACATCGATGTTGTGGACATGCTGCTCGATGATATGGTCGCCGGAGAGCCACTCCCAGTTCACCCAGTCGCGAATCATCCATTCCATATCACTCCAGCCTTCCTGACGTTCGCGATACCACAGCATACCGCCGTTCCAGTATACATTGCCTCCGGTAATCTCACCGATAAGGCCCTGCTGTATCTTCTGGTTTGCCTCCACATAGCGGCGCTCGTGATGGCGCTGTGTGCCCACAATCACGCTCAGCCCCTTAGCCTGTGCCTGACGGGCAGCGGCAATGACTGCACGGTAGCCCTTCGGATCAACGCAGACGGGCTTCTCAAGGAATGAATGAACGCCCTTCTCGGTGGCATAGCGGAACATCTCGGGACGGAATACAGGAGGAGTGGTGAGGATGACCATGTCGATTCCTGAATCAATCACCTTCTTGTAGGCATCGAACCCGATGAAGCAGTGATCGTCATCCACGATCTGCCCTCTCTTGGCCAGGTTTTCACGCACAGGCTGCAGACGGTCCACAAACACGTCGCCCAAAGCAGCCACCTTGATGCCGTCAGCAGCATCCAGCACGTCGTTGATGGCACCCGAGCCACGTCCACCGCAGCCGATGAGTCCCACTTTCAGTTCACGTCCTGCCACAGCCTTATCAGGTAGTTCAGGTACATAATACTCGCCTTCCTTGCGAAGAGGTGTCAAACCTTTTTTGTCGCCACATCCGATGAGGGATGGAGCCACAACACCTGCCAAGCCCAGAGCAGCCGACTTAGCGAGGAATGATCTTCTGTTGATCTTTTTGTCTTCCATATTGTGTTAATTATAGTTGTTGGTTTTTCATTCATTCGTTTGAATTCCTTCGGGCACATCGCAGACGATGCGGAAACCTATTCCCTTGATATCCGAGTACCACCATATACTCTTGGGGTTCTGCGGATCGGTGCGCAGCCAGGCATCATGCTCGGTATGGGCACGGGCTGCACAGCGCAGATCGGCGGCATCATCCTGATAGTTGCCTCCTCTCACCACGTGTTCCGTACCGCTGGCAGGGCCTTGAGGATTCACCACTCCGTCGGCAACCTGGGCATAAGCCTCAGCATCGTACCAGTCGGAACAGTATTCTGCAACGTTACCCATCATATTCTTCAGCCCGAAGGGGTTAGCCTTCACCCGTGAGGGTTCCTGCGTGCGACTACGGCTATTGTTGGAATAGATGACATAGCGGTTGATGCCCGTTGTGTCGGCTCCAAAGATGCGGTTGCGCAATGAGCCGTTAGTGAACTTCGACGGTTTACCATCGAAGAAATATGGAGTTTCGGTGCCTCCACGGGCTGCATACTCCCATTCTGCCTCCGTCGGCAGACGATAGTGACGCCCTGTCTTCAACGAGAGCCATTGGCAGAATGTCTGCGCAGCATACCACGTCATAGTGATAGCCGGCCTCTCACCCATGCCCCATCCTTGATCGGGCGTGCCGAACGGTGGAGTAGGACCCGAGATGGCATCCACATCCTCACGAGAATTGTTGGCATACACCTTCTCGGGGGGTGTACGTCCCTCCGACATCGTCTCGGAATAGAATGCCCAGTACTGATCCCACGTTATCTCCACTTCGCTCATGAAGAACGGCGACACCGTCACCTGATGGCGCGGATATTCATCGTCGGCGCTATACGAATCACCCTTTGCACTACCCATGTAGAACGTGCCTCCGGGAATGGCAACCATCGAAATGGATGCCGCTGTAGCAGGAACCGTCTCCGTGAAGTTGGCAAAAGAGGTCACCACGGCAGCAGAATCGTACTTCACGCTCTGGGCAGCGGCAGAGATGGGCACCCCTACCATCTTAGAGTGGCTATAGTTCGGATTATAATGGCCCACATCCAAGTGGCAGCTGATGCACTGGAGACCCAATTTCTTTTCGTTCTGCTCATAATAGAGATGCGCTGCAACACCATCGTCGGAGATACCCTGCGGGAAGAGGTTCACATGACAGGCTACGCATGACTCGTTGAACACCAACTTCGTAGCATACTCCAGCTCCTTCTTGCTTTCCCAGTCGATTTTCTCCTTGTCCTTCGTGATGTAGCTCCACACATCCTTTGCGCCAATACGCGCCTTGGCTGTGAAATGTTTGAAGGTACCCTTCGGCGGGAGGTGGCAGGCGCTGCATTCGGTCATCACGCCGCTGCCGTTGTTATAGTGAGAGGAGAGTTTCCAAGCTGCTTCGGCATCGGGATGGACATGACACATCATGCACGACTCGTTGGTCGAGGTCTTATTCCATGCTGTCGATGCGCCTAACGTCAAGGCCACTCCGACAACAATGCCCGTAAGCACCATGAGCCATCCTTTTTTTCTTTCCGAAGACATCCCCTTTTCCGAGTTTTCAAAAACGCGTCAAAATTAGGTAAAAAAATGAGCCATTCCAACAAATCGTGCGTAAAAATACGTTAATCTTCAAAAAAATGAAGCCTTACCCTTACTCTTTACGACTCCTCATGGCTTTTACAAAGAAAGAGGAGTCTCCCCCTCTTTCCATTTTCCTTTCTGCATGTACACTCCTCAGTTCTACTTTAACAAGATAACTTTGAGACTGTCTACCACTTTATCTTATTCTCCTCTTTTTTGATAAAGGCATTAAGATTGACGCTAACACCTCCATAGAGGGCATGAAATGAGCCGACGGTATAGAATTCGACCCAGCGACAAGGCTGTACAAAAACACCGAGACCGAGATTTACATGATGCCTACGCGTGCCAGGCGTGATATGATAAGGATGATACCAATCAATAAGGGCATTGTTGCTGTAATCAGTATAGGTTCGAGAAACATCTGTAACCCCAGCGTCTGTCTGGCAGTATCCCACGATAGGCATCACTCGCAACCAAGGGAGCACAGGAAGCTGATAGCCTACATTGAAAACAAATGCCGTCGAATCGTTCCACAATGGGTCGTCATCAGCTCGATAGTCAGCACTATGCCTATGCGCTGGACCGCCATCCAAGTAATCCAAATAGACACCCCCGATCTGAATACTTGCTCCCCAGCCAATAGTTTTATACTCTGCATTCCATCCAGCGAGCCCTGCATGAATGCCCAAGGCGCAACGACCTTTATTCTCAGAAAAATCAAACCATTGCGCCTGAGTATTCATCGTTACAGCTATCAACACCACCGACAGGATATAAAACTTTTTCATTGTCCTATTTCAAATCTCTCGGTGAGATCCATGTCCATTCCACAACTCTACTTCCACACGCTGGCGTTGTAGCTGCGCTCCACCTTGTCTTCGATGTCGTCGGGCAGAGCGTAATAGAAGTCTATTCCCGTGAGGTTTTCTGCCTCGTCGACTGTCATGCTGCATTGCGTGTAGTCGAGGTTGCCGTTATCGTTCTTCATCACGAAGGCTGCTGCCTCGTAGCCTTCGCCCTTGGGCACGAGCACCACTTTGAAGAAGGCGTCAGGCACCACCACGTGACGTCGGCCTATCGTCTTCGGCTCTTCCGAGGTGACAACGGGGCCTGTCACAATCCACGCCTTTCCGTACCTGCGTGCCCATTGCCGGCATTTTATCTCCAGATCGTTCCAGGCGCCCTTGTTGAGGTTATGGTTCTGAGGGCAGATATTCGTCAGGTAGAAACAGGCGTCCATAGCGTCCTGGCTCCATTTCATATCTCCTGCGGGAGCCATGTGCCCTCTGTCGTAACCTGTGTGCGAATAGTCGCTGAACTGAGCCTGGCGCCCGCTGATGGAAGGATCGACGTCGAAATAGTCGGTACGCTCCACGTTTCCGTATGTCTCGCTCTTCGTCAGCTCGTATGCCACCCAGTTGGGAATGAGCCGCGTGCGGTTGTAGGAGATGCGGAACCCTTCGTGCTCTATCATCGTCTCCGATGCGGGCACTTCCATGCGGGGCAGTTCAATGAGCACATCAGGGATGTTACGTCTAATGTCCTCTGGCTGACTGACAGGCTGGTAGAACTCCTCCACAGCCTTGTCGGACACCTTCGGGTTGCCACACGCCAGCATCATCATCGCTGCTGCTATGATGGCCAGCCCGTGCCGTCTGTTTTCTCTGCCCATTTTTCCGAGATGCATTTCCGTTGATTCCTATTAGAAGAGGTAGTTAAATCCGATGTTGGTCCACAGCCCGTCGCCGTCGTTCTCGCGCAGGGCTTTGGCAGCCTCGAAGGAGATGACCATGTTGTGGTTCATCACCAGTTTGAATCCGCATCCTGCCGTGTAGTGCAGAGATTCGTTCATGCCGCTGTAGATAGGTTCCTTGAACATCTGCTGCCGCTCGAGGTTGTGTGGCTGGATGACCTGCCCGCAGTCGAAGAACGGGTTGAGCGCCACGCCCCAGTTCTGGTTGATGAACCTGAACTCAACGATGCGCCAGCGCAGCTCTGTGTTCAGCAACACGAAGCCGTCGCCTATCACACCGTTACGGTGAATGCCTCTCACGGAAGCGTTTCCGCCGAGCCCCTCGGTGTACATCTTGCGGAAGAACATCGAGTTCATGTTGTTGCAGAAATAGAACGGCACGTTCCCGAAGAGCGTGTACTGTGCTCCCAGACGATAGGCAAGCGTCAGCTTGTCGCCCACCACAGGCACATACTGACTTCCCATGAAGAGCACGCCTCCGTTGGTGTGATTATAGCTCTCGGTTCGGTCCATGAAGTCGGGCGCAGCGTAGAAGGTCAGCTCCACGTTGGCTCCTCTCGTAGGATCGCTGTCGTGATTGCGGCTGTCGTAGGTCAAGCCTGCCTTTATCTGGGTGACGTGTCCTCCCGCGGCTTCCTCAGCAGGGATAATCTTCGATGCGCAGTATTGGTTGAACAGCGTGCCCTGCGAGTTGTACCAATCCCTCTTGACAGCATCGTCGCCAGCCAGCTTGTCGCCGTTGATGCGCGAGGTGCGGATGTCGTAGTAGGCAAGCCCTGCCGTCCAGTTGAGAGCGCCCGTAATCTTCTTCTGCATGCTTGCGACGGCTCGGAACTGATTGCGCGACATCCAGTAGAACGCGCTCTTCAGTCCTTCGGGCACATCCACTTGCTTGATGCCCTGATAGGCCACTCCCGGCAGGTAGGGCGATGCCATACCGTTCAGTCCGTAGAACTCGAACTTGGGAGCCGAGAAGTAGGTGACGTCGAAGAAGAGCTTGCCTTCGGGGATGAGGTTCTTGAACTCGCCGTAGGTGCGCAGCACGCTCGAGCCCTTCGTGTAGCGCGAGGCCTCCATATTAATCTTGAAGTCGTACTGCGGATAGCGCGAGCCGTCGCCGTAGTTGAAGATGTCGCAGCAGAGCCCGTACTGGAAGCCCAAATCGCTGTCGAAACCCACTACAGGCAGGGGGCCGAAGTTCCAACCTTTCTTGATAATCTCCTTTTCGCTAAGCTTGAGCGACTCGCTCTCCTGTGCGCAGACAGCTCCTCCGACAAACGTCAGCAGGAGGGCTGCAATGAATAGTTTCTGCTTCATGATACGCTTGTTTTCTGTTTTATGGAGCAAAGGTAATAAGAAAAAAGCGATTCTGCACCTTCCTTCGCAAAAAAATTCATCTTCCCCCCCACAACACTCTCTGAGGAGCCCGATGAGGGGAAGCAGGCAGAGCCGTCATTTTCGAGAAGGGAAAAAAATTTATGAAGAAGGGAAAAAAATTTTTGGAGAAGGAAAAAATTTTTTTGGAGAACAAATATCGCAAGATGGAGAAGGGAAAAATCCGTATTCCTTGAGCATCTTCACGCACGCATAACTCGCAAAACACAAAGACAAGCCAAAGTGGAGGACATACCTTTCGCAAAAAGATTTGAAAAGGGGAAACAGTTTTTTCCCTTTTCGTGAAGATTTTTCGGAAAAAGCACTATCTTTGCTACATCAAAAAGAAAATTGAAAGTGATATGAAAAAAATTACATTACTGCTGGCAGTGCTGCTCACGCTGGGACTCTCTGCCTGCTCACAAGGAAAAAAGACAAAGGAGACTAAAGAAATGGACAAGGTATTGGTAGCTTTCTTCTCGGCATCGGGAACGACAAGAGCCGCTGCTGCTCTGCTGGCTGAAGTAATTAATGCTGACTTACACGAAATCACACCCGAGCAGCCCTACACCGAAGCCGACCTCGACTGGCATAACCAGGAGAGCCGCTCGTCGCTGGAGATGAAGGACCTGAGCTCACGCCCCGCCATCACCTCCAAACTGAAGAACATGTCAGAATATAAGGTGGTGTACGTAGGGTTCCCCATCTGGTGGTACACTTGCCCGACAATCATCAACACCTTCATGGAGGCTTATGACTTTAGAGGGAAAACTGTCATCCCCTTCGCCACATCGGGAGGCAGCTCCATCGACAAAGCATGCGCCGACCTGAAGGCCGCCTATCCCGACATCAACTGGGGAGAGGGCAAGCTGCTCAACGGCTGCACAAAAGAAGACCTTGCAGCATGGGTTAAACCATAATATTGTTTCTCGCCAGGCAATGCCAGCCCCGCCGTCAGCAGACCAACGGGCGCAGAGCCCTTTATCGCATCATACTAATCGCCACATTCGGCATCCAATTCTCAAATAACATGACTAAACAGACAACAGATAAGCCCGTACCGGGAACCGGCGGCAACAAATATGTGCCTTACGATCAGCGCACAGGCAACGAATCCATCGTGTACTTCACCCGCAAGCTCTCAGCCGAAGGGCTCATCAACGCCTACGAAAAAGTGAACGCCTTCATCAAAGGGAACGTGGGAGTGAAACTCCACACCGGCGAACCGAACGGACCCAACATCATCCCACGCGAGTGGGTGAAGGCACTAATTGAAAAAGACCTCAAGGACGCAACCGTCATCGAGACAAACACCTACTACGAGGGCGACAGATACACCACCGAACAGCACCGCAAGACACTGGAGGTGAACGGATGGACGTTCTGCCCCGTCGACATCATGGACGAGGACGGCACTGCCCTCCTTCCCGTCGTCGGCGGCAAATGGTTTAAGGAGATGTCCGTCGGTAGTCATCTGCTGAACTACGACTCGATGGTGGCGCTCACCCACTTCAAGGGACACACCAACGGGGGCTTCGGCGGCTCCAACAAGAACATCGGTATCGGTTGCGCCGACGGTCGTTTGGGAAAGGCGTGGATTCACACCACCCCGGGGCAGCCCGACCAATGGGACATCGTAGAGGAGGAGTTCATGGAGCGCATGACGGAATCGACGAAAGCCACCATCGACCATTTCGGCAAGCTCGTCACCTACGTCAACGTGATGCGCAACATGTCCGTTTCGTGCGACTGCGAGGGCGTGGAAGCCGAGCCCGTCGTCACCCCCGACGTCGGAATCCTCTCATCCACCGACATCCTTGCCATCGACCAGGCTTGCGTCGACATCATCTACGCGATGACAGCCGATGAGCATCACGACATGCTGGAGCGCATCGAGACACGCCACGGCCTGCGCCAGCTATCCTACATGAAGGAGCTGGGCATGGGCAACGACCGCTATGTGCTCATCGACCTCGACAACGGCTGCAAACGCATCACTGCTGCCGACGCAGCAAAAGACCTCAAGCCTTTCGTAAACAAGTAGGTAGAAGGCAAGGGCGCACTTGCTCACACACTCTCCTCTCACAATGAGGAAAAAACAAGCCAAGCGGCTGTGACGCTTTGTCACAGCCGCTTGGTCATATAGTTGTGGATGGCTTGGACATGCAGCTTGGTGATGGTTTGCCTTCCTTCGTCGGAGAGGAGGTAACGGCAGTCGTCGGCATTGTCCATGAAGAGGTTCTCGGTGAGCACGGCTACGCAGGGTGCGTAGGCAAGCAGATAGAACTCAGCTCTTTTCGGACAGAGGGGCGCTCCGCTGCGGGCGTTGCCACTGCGTGTGCGAATGGGGAATCGGCGTGGCAGCAGCTCGGCAGCCTTCAGGTAAAGCTCACGTCCCAACTCGAGGCTGTTAGCATCGCTGCCGTGAATGAACGCCTCCCAGCCGGAGGGCATCTGCAAGGATGAAGGCGCCGTGTCAGCTGGTGGTGTTAGGGTACTGGCATTGGTGTGAATGCTTACGAGGATGCGCTGTGCCGCGATGCCGCCCCGCTGTCGGTGCTCGTACACCCATTCACGGGCACGACGTATGCGCACCGTCAGTGGCAGGTCGCGCTTTTCTGTCACCAACAGACGAGCATCATAGCCAAGCAGCACAAGACGCTCTGCCACGTCGCTTGCAATGTCGCGCGTCCATTGCCACTCCAACAGCTGCGTGCCGTCGGGCCACAATGGGGAGCATTTGCCTGGCGTATTGTTGCCATGACCGTTGTCAAGGATAATGAGAGGAAGCATGGAGATAATCAGATAATCAAGTGATCAGGTCCAGATGGTCAGATGATCGGGTAATCAGATATTTACAAACACGGGATTGCACGAATCTGACGGATGCGCTAAGCGGGAGAAATCGGTTAATCAGCTAATGACCTTCGGTCTCTGTCCGTTCAGATAAGCGGGGGGGCATGCCTTAGCCGAGCAGTATCAAGGCAACCAACACGGTAGCGATCATCAGAGGCAGCTTTGTGCCCCCAGGCTGCCCACGATGGCAGTGAGCACAGTGATGATAAACTGAAGGATTCGTTTCCATTCGATGGCCGATAACAGATGTTTCATAATAAATCGCATATTAAAAAAGTAATCAAATAGGCAGATAATCGGGTAATCAGATGTGCCATGCAGGCAGTCGAGCCAACCGGCCACCCGACTGCCCGATTATCTGGCACGCATTTACGGCATGAGTGAACTACTGATACGCTTCACGGTGTAGTTGGCGCGGAGGTTCTTGATGAGCGAGGCCTCGGGACGGAAGCTTACGCGCACACCCTTGATTTTCGTCGAAGGATCGAAGTCGTCGCCACTGATGTCGGACTGTCGGAAGCACTGTGCCTTGAGACCGAGTCGCATGGCGCCGATCTCATCGAGCACTACGCGCTGTCCGGCCAAGAGGCCTTTCTTGATGTACTCCTGTGCCGCGGTGAGCACGGCTATGACGTCGGCTCTTGTGACGGTGGTTGAAAACTGGATGTCTTCGGCGAGCTCCTTGAACGTGTAGTCACCGGTCTTCACTGCGCGGTCGGTAGCGTACAGAACACCTTGCGAGCCTTTGGGGTTGGTGCATTTCAGCACCTTGTAGGTAATTGCCATTGTGATTAGGAATTAAAGGGTTAATAATAAGGGTTGACTGTGGTTCGAATCACACTACAAAGATACCACCACCCCGATGTGCCGTTGGCATGAAACTGCACGAAAATGCACGAAAAAAAGACGATAATTCAACCTTTTCGTTAAGCCAAAAGCGCAGAACGATGCTTGCATCAGTTATGCCTTGGCAAGAAAAGGTAGAATGAAATTCAACTTTTTTTCGCATCATCGCGGATATATCGGATGGAGTCACTATCTTTGCTCGGCAATACCAAAGAAATCAATTTATCCGTACTACACCAACCCCTAAATATGAAAAGAAATCTATTCCGACACCCATTCCCTCTCGTGTTGTTTGCCCTCATTCTGCTTGGCACCGCCAAACTCTCAGCCCAAGAAGCGTATGCAGTGTTCACAGCAGACGACAGCACCCTGACATTCTATTATGACCAAAAGCGCGCCTTGCATGAGGAGACAGATACCACATTTGCTCTAAAACCATTCGGTCTGCCGGAATGGTATGAGAATCGCACATCCGTTGCCCACGCAGTGTTTGACGATTCGTTTTCTGCAGCCCGTCCCTCAAGTACGGAAAGATGGTTCTATGAGATGACTAACCTAATAGACATCACTGACATCAAAAATCTCAACACAAGTAATGTAAAAAATATGGTAGACATGTTCTCCGATTGCATCAATCTTTCAGTTCTTGATGTAAGTGGTTTTAACACAGCTCAAGTGACGAACATGGGTTCTATGTTTTGTAATTGCAGCAATCTTACCAATCTTGACGTGAGTGGATTTGATACGAGAAATGTAAATGATATGACTTGGATGTTCGGAGGTTGCCAAAAGTTAGTAAGCCTTGACGTAAGTGGTTTTGACACACATAATGTAACAGGAATGAACGGAATGTTCTCTGACTGTTCTTTGCTTACGAATCTCGATATAAACCATTTTGATACCCAAAATGTGTTGAATATGAACAGCATGTTTTTTAGTTGTAGTGGTTTGTCGAGTCTTGACGTTAGCAGATTTGACACAAAGAATGTGACTGACATGAGCCAGATGTTCTATAAATGCAGTAACCTTAGTAGTCTTGACGTGAGTGGATTTGACACACAGAATGTGAAGAATATGGGATTTATGTTCCATTGCTGCAACAGTCTTACGAATCTTGATATAAGTGGGTTTGATACAAGAAACGTGACGAACATGAAGCACATGTTTTTAGAATGTTCTAATTTAACAACCCTTGATGTGAGTGGGTTTGATACACATAACGTTAAAAACATGTCCGCAATGTTTTATGATTGCAACGGCTTGACAAGTCTTGACGTAAGCGGCTTCGACACGCAGAATGTAACGGATATGAGCAATATGTTCTATAACTGCAACAATTTGGCAAGTCTCGACATAAGCGGCTTCAATACACAGAATGTGACAGATATGCATCGCATGTTCTATAATTGTAGCAGTATGGAGAGTCTAGATGTGAGTAGTTTTGATACGCAGAATGTGTCGAGGATGGGTTCAATGTTCTATAATTGTATAAGTTTAACATACCTCGACGTAAGTGGTTTTGCTACACAAAATGTTACGAACACGAGCTGCATGTTTTATAATTGCAGCAGTCTGATGAGCCTTGATGTTAGTAGATTTGACACGCAGAAAGTAACGTTAATGTTAGACATGTTTAATGGCTGTAATGCTTTGAAAAGTCTTGACTTGACAGGCTGGAATATTGGTTGCGTGTCGAACATGAGTGGTTTGTTCTCTTATTGCAATAATCTGAGGACTATCTACGCAAGTAAGGACTGGAATGTAGATGGCGAGAATTCTTCTACTAGTATGTTCTATGGTTGTACAAGCCTCGTGGGAGGCAATGGAACAGTATATGGCGGTTCAAAACCTACTGATATTACCTATGCCCGCATTGACGGCGGCGTGGATAATCCAGGCTATTTCACGCGAAAAAATGCCTCCGAGCCCTATGCCGTGTTAAACGACAATGGTACCTGTGTGACTTTCTATTACGATGATTTGAAGGCAAGTCGCGTATCGGAAGGAGTCATAGTTGAGCTTTCTGTCTATGATGCCGAAAACAAGCCGGAGTGGGCGACCGAAAATCTTGTCTCCGCCACCTTTGACGAATCCTTTGCGGCCTATAACGGCTTGACATCGCTTAGCTGTTGGTTCTATGGCTGTGACAGTATGGTTTCCGTTGACGGTTTGACGAATCTCAGTTCCGTTTCCGTAACAGACATGAGCGGCATGTTCTATGGCTGTTCCTCGTTGGCTAGTCTTGACTTAAGTGGTTTTGATACGGGAAATGTAGTGAACATGCAGAGTCTGTTCGCTAATTGCTCGTCCTTGACAAATATTGATGTAAGCCCTTTCAACACAGCAAAGGTAACAAACATGAAAGCCATGTTTTATGGCTGCTCTTCATTGACGAGTCTTGACTTAAGTGGTCTCAATACCCAAAAGCTGATGAATATGAATCTCATGTTCGGCAACTGTTCCTCGCTGAAACATCTCGATTTGAGCGGGTTCGATACGGAAGCAGAGGGCGTGTCGGGCATAGATTATACTATGCGTGCAATGTTCCAAGGCTGTTCCTCGCTGGAAACGCTCGACATAAGCAATTTCAACACCAGAAGAATACCCGACATGGTTTTAATGTTTTGTGATTGCTCAGCTTTGTCGACCATCTATGTCGGCGATGGCTGGAGCACGGAACACTTGACTTCATCTGGTGGAGGTGGTATGTTTTTGCACTGTAACAGCCTCGTCGGCGGTGCTGGCACGGTGTACGATGCAAGCCATGTTGATGCCGAATATGCTCGCATCGATGATCCTGACAACGGTCAGCCCGGCTATTTTACTGCTAAGTATGTAGGCGATGTGAACGGTGACAGCAGCGTGAACGTGAGCGACGTGACTTCGCTGGTCGGCATGATTCTGGGCAACAGCGAGCCTAACAGTGCTGCCGACGTCAACAAGGATGGCGAGGTGAATGTTTCCGACGTCACGGCCATCGTGAGCATCATACTGAACAACAACTGATATTTTTTTGACACACACCATTTTTTCACAAAACAATTGTAATTTTGCAGCGACGGCAACGACCGTCTCGAGTCGGAAAAAAACATCCATCATGAAAAGACATTTTTTAACCCTTTCGTGCCTGTTGGCTTGCACGCTCGCGGTCTTCGCGCAGGAGAAGCCTTTTACCGTCCCCACCATTGAAAACTGGAAAGCAGCCCGCGGTGAGCTGTCGTGGAATCAGCTGACAGACGTTACCTTCAACGACGCCTCGTTGCAAGGCCAGGCTCAGTACCTCTCAGGCTTCCTGGGAGAAATCCCCGTCAAGCAGGGCAAGGGCGGCAGCGTCGCCCTCCAGCTGTGCCGCGACAAGAAGCTTGGCAACGAAGGCTACCGACTCGTCGTCACCAAAAAGGGCATCACAGTGAACGCTCAGACGCCTCAGGGCATCCTGTGGGGCATACAGACGTTGCAGCAGCTCCACGTCCAAGGAAACGCGCTGCCATGCGGCACCGTCACCGACACACCTGCTTACCCCCTGCGAGGGATGATGATCGACGTGGGGCGCAAGTACATACCCCTCTCCTACCTCTACGGCCTCGTCGACCTGCTCTCGTACTACAAGATGAACACGCTGCAGGTGCACCTCAACGACAACGGCATGAGCGGTCACTACAACAACAACTGGAAAGAGACATACGCCGCCTTCCGCATGGAGAGCGAGCTGTTCCCCGAGCTGACGGCTCAGGACGGCTTCTACACAAAAAAGGACTTCCACGACTTCATCCTCTATGCCCGCAGCATGGGTGTGGAGATTATTCCCGAGATTGACGCCCCCGCCCACTCGCTGGCCTTCACGCGCTTCCGCCCGTCGCTGGCATGTGAGGAATTCGACGACAGCCACCTCGACCTCCGCAACCCCGCCGTCATCCCCTTCCTCGATAGCCTCTATGCCGAGTATTTGGGCGGTCCCGACCCCGTGTTCTGCTGCCCTCGCATGCACATCGGCACCGACGAGTACAGCAACAAGGACAGCGCCGTGGTGGAACTCTTCCGCTCGCTCGCCGACCATCTCATCCACACCGTCGAGGGCTATGGTAAGCAGGCCGTCCTCTGGGGCTCGCTCACCCACTGCAACGGGGTGACACCCGTCAAAGCCGACAACGTGGTGATGCACATGTGGTACAACGGCTATGCCAACCCGCGCGACATGAAGGCGCTGGGCTATCAGATGGTCACCATCCCCGATAGGTTCGTCTACATCGTGCCACAGGCTGGATACTACAACGACTACCTCAACTGCAAGTTCCTCTATGAGGAATGGACACCGGCCAGGATACGCGACGAGGTGTTCGACGAGCGTGACCCGCAAATACTCGGAGGCATGTTCGCCGTGTGGAACGATGTCTGCATGAACGGCATCTCAACGGGCGACATTCACCACCGCTCTTTCCCTGCCGTGCAGGTAATCGCCGAGAAGACATGGCATGCCGTCAACGACACCACTGGCTACGACCGCTGGGACACGCTGCGGCAGACACTGGGCGAGGGATACACATGCAACCAACTGGGGCACACCGAAGCCGATCTTGCCAAGCTCTCTCCATCCACCGTCATTAACCCTCGCGACAACGCGCAGATAGGCTATGACTACCAGATTGACTTCGACATCTCCTGGGCAGCCGAGCCTGACGGGACAGTACTCATCGAGGGTCCCTACGCACGCTTCTACCTCACCGACCCCATAGGAGGCTGGATGGGATTTGCTCGCGACGGATACCTCTACACCTTCCGTCACAAGGGCAAGCCCGGACGTACCGAGCACATCACCGTCAAGGGCACCAACACCTCCACCTCGCTCTTCGTCGACGGTAAGCTGGTACAGGAACTGGGCATCGAAGCACGCTACTACAACAAGGAGAAGACGTACAACTACGTACGCACCCTCATCTTCCCCCTACACCAGACGGGACCGTTCCGCAGCACCGTCACCCACTTCAAGGCCGCCAAACTATAAGGCGGCCAACGAATGTGGATTGTGTCGGCGACCTATTGAGTTAGCCTAAAGCACTGGCACCTCTTTTTAGACTCATTCTGCCCATTTGGCACGTTCACAACGTGATTTTTACAGCAGAATTGTCTTTTCCCATGTCATATCCTCTACATGGGAATTTACTGTTCTACAAGTTCTTTTACAGTCTGCCAATAATCTGTATCAATCATTGTAATCTGCTCACCACTTCGAGTAAAAGCATCAATGTAGTATTGATTGTCGAGCTTCAAAGATTCAATTGTATAGCCTGTGTCGTATAACCTCTTTTCTATGATCGAGGCGTGATTCCTTATCTCATCAATATGCCCTTCAATGTAAGCATCCGACATTGCAAGGCAAATAAACCTTATTGACTGCAAATATAGCTCACTGAAATCATTGCGCCAACCAGAAGGAATATAACAGCCCTCTACAATGAGATTCTGATCATTCTCAATAGCTGTCTTTATCATTTCACGCACAATAGGCCAAAGTTCATCTGTGAGGGCATCATCGTCTTCTGGAGTAAGATTCGTTTTGCCGCTTCGAATCAAGCCCATTTTCAAATGATCTATAGACAAATACGGATACTTGTACTTTTCAAGCATACGCTGTGCCAATAGCGTTTTGCCTGTATGTGAAGCTCCTGTTATAAGAATAACCATAAAAATGTTGCTATTATGAAATCTTCCGGATTAACGATAAATCACCACTTGACAAGGCTTTGAAATTGCGCTCTATCTTCTCTATGTCCCAATCCCACCATTTCAGTTGCAGAAGATAGGCGATGAAGTCGTTGTCAAAACGCATCCTAGTCACTCGGCATGGATTCCCTACCGCGACAGCGTAAGGTGGAATATCGGACGCTACCACAGAGTTGGCTCCAATTATGGCCCCATCACCGATATGAACGCCTGGCATAATGGTAACATTCTGGCCAATCCAGACGTCATTACCCACAATGGTATCACCCTTCAGAGGTAATTCGTCTTTCACAGGTGCAATGGCACTGCCCCAGTCACCGCCAATGACATAAAATGGATAGGTTGTCACGCCGTCCATCCTATGATTGGCTCCATTCATGACAAACTCCACACCCTTGGCAATAGCGCAGAATTTGCCAATAATCAGCCGGTCACCTATGAAGTCATAAAAATGAGTGACATGCTTCTCGAATTGGTCAGCACCATCCGCATCATCGTAGTAGGTGTAGTCACCGATGATGATACGCGGGTTCTTCACTACGTTTTTGATGAAGCAGAGGCTTGGGATATTGGGATTAGGAAAAGCCTCATTGGGATTGGGTCTGTTTTTTATCTCCATAAATACTGTTTTTTCTGTTATTTTGGCTATTCCTTATATTAATTATAATCATAAATGAACAGTAAAAACTGAGTTGGTTGGACAATGGCAGAATACCTTTCTGATATCTGTTTGCATCGAGCAGATAATTCTTTCGCATATCGTTTTCTTTCCTTTATATCACCCATTGAGATTTGGTAAGCCATTCTCCTCGGAATTGCTTACATTGTTAAAAAATTGGTTATTTCCTCTATATTGGAATTTTCTTCAACAAACTATATAAGAGTATATCGTAAAAAACACCGTCTTTTATCACAGCGTTGCGCATGACACTTTCTTGTGTAAAACCATTCTTCAGTAAAATACGCTGAGATGCCAAATTGGGATGAAAGACTTTTGCCATAATCCGATTGAGTCCAAGTTCCTTTATTGCAATTTCACACACTTGTCCCACTGCCTGACTCATCAGGCCACGATTCCAATAGTCTTTCAATAACATGTAGCCTAACTCGCCGTCAAGCCTGTAAATGTCTGCATTTCGTTCAATGGAAATACTACCAACAATCTTCCCATCCACTACCATTGCGCGGAAAGTTCCATCAATGCCTTCACTTTTGGTAACCCTATTCAGCCACCAATTAGCATCATCATCTGTGTAAGGATTCGGCAATCTGTCTGACAAATATGTCCTATCAACGGCATTGCATAATTCCTTCAGTTCTTCTTTGTCAGCCAAAGACCATTTCCGCATTTCCACTTTCATACTGATAAAGTCCAATTTATCTGTTTTTCAATTCTCGTATTGCTTACAACCATATACGAACAGTATTTGCTAGTAGGTTGGACAATGGCAGATCACCTTTCTGATAACGGTCTGCATCAAGAACACCTTACTGATTCCGAGTCAACAAGCATATCCGCAGAACAGCTCTCACGAAGCAACGTTTTAGAAAAAAACAGCGCTCATGTCACCTCTTGTGACCAATTAACTTGAAGCTAAAGAGCTCTCCCTCCTGTCGTATATATAACCTTTATTCAGCACACAAGGATCAATAGTTGTTGGTATTCAACAGTTTCTTGATATACCGCACTTTGTCACTACTTACCTGAACAATAATCATTCGACCAGTTTCTTCTGGTAGCACAAACTCCTCAAAGTAAGGACTTGTCATAGCAACAGATTGATAATTGACAAGTTGTCGACCAATAGCATCGACCACTTTGACGTCAACCTTCTCACCTACCTTCACTGACGGTAACCTGACCGAAAGTCTATTACCATGCAGCTCAAAATAAGCATTGTCAACGACATTGTCTCTTAAGCCAGTGTCTTCCGGATTGTTCATCGTCAATTGAGAAAAACCTTTCACACGATTATCTTTATAATATGTGAAGTAAATCATATCGTTGCTTTCAGTTTCTGGGGCAATGTATCTAAGTTTTGTTCCCTCTACCTCCACCGTCCCCACGTTAGCATTCGCATAGCCGATGGTATATGTCTCCGGCAATTCTGTGTCGAAAGTCACCTCCTGATTAGCCCTGATATTGTACACTCTTGGTGTGACGACCCATGTGGTGTCACAATTTATTTCGTTAGAAAGCGTTGCCATGACAGTCATTCCATAGCTGTCAGAAAGCATGACACGATATGTACCACCATCCATCGTAGCAGTCTGATGCAAGGTTCCACAATCAAGCGCAAACTCAGTCTCTAAATTCGTGAAACCGCGATAGCAGATTACCGGCTCTCCATTGTCCACATCAGAATAAAACTGATAGATCTCTAAGATAGGAGCATTCTCACTCAACTGTAGTCCCGTTCCCTCAAGAGTAAAACTGCACGTCGAAAAGGTTCCGAAGAGTGTGAAGTCTCTAATACGATTGAAAGCCACATCTATTGTCAGTTTCTTTGATGTAGAATAGAACAGTTGATTGATGCCCTTCAGGTTATTGTGTCTCAAATCTAGCCACTCGAGCGAGTCGAGCAGGGCGAGCGGTTGCAGGTCGTCGAGCATGTTTTCGCTCAGGTCGAGCAGGCGCAGGTTGGGCATCATGGTCAGGTCGCGCAGATCGGTAATCCCCCTATGCGAAAGATCAAGCGAGGTAATAGTATCAAGTTGTGAAAAACTGATAGGAACCGATTCGGTAAGGTTTAGATGCTTGCGTACCCCTTCCTCCACTTCTGCGGAAAAAAACGTCAATTCTTGTCCGAACCCCCTTAGGATAGGTAGACAACAAGTCAGTATGATGATGACAAATTTCCTCATGGTCTTTATGGTTTTACGAAAGTGAGTTTTTGGGGAATATTCTCAACGTTCTGATTTGCCTCCGACTGAAGTTCCACCGTCACGATGAGGGGTTTGGAAACATCAGAGTGCAGATTCTCAATATTCACGAATTCCTCGTTGAGTAGTGGGACACGAGTGACGCGTTTGTTCTTCCATTTTATTATCAGCCATGCTTCGGCCATTGTCTGCGAATCGGCGGTGCCTCCCGCGAACTTCAGATTGCGAATGGTAATGCCCTCATTGGTGAGTTCTACATTCTCACTGCCCACAATCTGTACTTTGGGTTCGCCCCAGGAGGGGTTCTTCAGTTCCACCCACATCGTTTCTATCATCCCGTCGTGGCTCGTCTTGGCACCCTTCTGCAAATAATAGTCGTGTCCGGGGAAGTATCCGATATTCTTTCCGGTATGAGAATAGCGCCGTATCTTTATGTTGTAGATGCTATTGCCCGTGGCTATGCGGTCCCACACATACTTGCTTGAAATCTCGTTGGAGAACCGCTCCGCGGCAGAAGCCATGGCTTCGCCTACCTCGAAATAGGTTTTATAGACGCTGACAACAGGATCGTTTGTCCATTCATCCAGCTTCGAATACTTCAGCACAAGCTTTGCCAGTTCGAAGAACTTGTGATTGTCATCGGCGTTCTTGACATTGATGTTGTCGTTTATCACTGAATAGAACGATTCCATCTTCTCGTGGATATTGTAAATCGTACTTCCCTTCACTTTCTTTGTATACAATTGTACAGCCTTATTCATATCGCTGAAGAAGCAGTTGAGCAACAATCCCGTCGACTTGATAGCAGCATCTACGACGTCGGCATTCAGTTCCTTGTCGTCTTCTTCCTCTTCAAGGGTTTTTATGTAATTGTCAAAGGATGTGCCGACTGAGGACCATGCCAGCTTAAAAGGATCGCCCCATGCGGAGAATTTTTTCATAAGCTTCAATACCTTGGCATAGCCCTTCATGTAGTTCATATATCCCTTGCCGACAGTCTCAAAGAAATCAAAGGGATTGAAATCCAACACAAAAGGTTGCGGCGTGTAGGATAGTAGTTCTTTTATCTGATCTGATCCTTCTCTCTTTGAATACACCCAGATATAATACTCCGACGTTTCGTCTTCCTCGGGCATGTCGATGATGTCAAGAGAAATAACCTTCTGTTTTTCCCCCTCGAACGTGACATACTGGTCGGCAGAAGTAACGTAATAGGGTCTGGTCTCGAAATAGTTCTTCGGAATGAAAGCTGTTTCCCATATGGACGGGGTTTCGCCACTTTCCATTATGTCATCCACGTCTTTGTGCTTCTTGTTGACAATTATCACCATTAGGTTTCCCTTCCATGTTTTACTCGACGGATTGTAGAGATGCAACTCCCAAGCCGAAGGAGTGATGGTGACATCGCTGACCAATTTTAGGTCATAGGCGGTGTTCTCAGGTTGCATCTCATTGTCACCATTCGAAGTGCCATCAAAACGGTAGGTACTGTGACACGTGTTCTCGTTTACGATAATGTTGACAGACTTGTGCGAAAAGTTTTTTTCTTCCACCAGCAGAGTCAACTCTGTGCCATATGGCACATTGCTTATCTGGAAATGCGATGAGTTGAGTTGACGGTAGCCGTAGCCAGACTTATTTGCATCTACTCCGTTAATTAGCACATTGTAATCGGAATAGAACTGATAAAGGATTTCCTTACCGTTGTGGGTAATAACACCATCGATATTTCCAAGTTTCAACGCATCCGCCGCTTTATCCACCTCCACGCTGACGGCATTCGAACGAACCTTCTTCGTTTTGCCGTCTGAACCAGTATAAACCCCTTCAACAAAATAAGTGTAAGTGCCTGGAGCAGGCATGTCGATAATCTGGAGAGTTTCGGGATGCTGGGAGTTTTCAAGTCGCTTTACCAATCGCTCCGTACCACTCTCATACTGACGTATCAGATTGTAGTGAAAACCATAGCTAATAGAGTTGAAGCTGAAGGTCGCAACACCTTCCTCAATACTCATATCTGCTTTGATTACCGGCTCTTCCTCTTTTTGTTTAGTGAAGGTATAATTGACAGGAGCACTCCAACCACCTACCGAGTTGCCGAAACGTAAGTGCAATGTGTGTTGCCCGTCAGAAAGACCACGTATGTCAAAATTATCCTGTTGGTCTATGGTGTTCTTAGGATAGGCAATCGCCTTATATTCCGGCTCCTCATTGTCGAACCAGTAAACCTGATCTGTCACCGCCAGTTTTTCGGGATCTTCCACGTTATATCTCGACTTCACTATCACGGTCGCGCTCACCACGGGAGTTACCGTTTTACGACTGCTGCTCACACCCCGACAGAAAAGACGATGATAGCCAGGACTGACTTCGGTTAGGTCGAGGTCGTCAGTATATACATACACGCTGCCGTCTGCCGAAACCTGACCTTCAATGGTTTTACTGGCTCCGATGTTGCCATCTATCCAATATTCCAATTTACTGGGTGTACCGGCCATGAGCTTTAGCACATGACTGGTGTACACTGAGCTGGCCTTTCCGTTCATAATGACCCGTAGGTTCAATTTATGGAAACCCGTGGGAAAGGTGTTGTTATTACGCAAGTCGAGTGTCAGTTCCTGCATCTCACCATTGCCACCATCGAAAGATGTCGAAACACGTTCTTCAAACATATCGTCGAACCAATACTCTAACGTGCCGTCACTGCCCATGACGCCCTTGAAGAAGTGAAGACTGCTCACTGCGGAACAGTAACCATCCGACTGCACAACCCGGAAGTGTACTTTATGCACGCCCATGGGCAATGCCGAGAGATCCAGTTCCTCAACAATCTCGGCGCTTGAGCCGCTCAGGCTCTTTGTCTGCATTTCGCCAATATTGTCATCAATCCAGTAATCAAAGTGCGAGAGCGTCTGGGCTTTTGACAACAGAGGAAATAGACAGAGCAGGCAGAGCCAAAACAAAGTTGTTGTTTTTTTACTCATCTCCTCGTCCTCGTTATAGTTACTGATTGGCCTTCACGCTGATTCTGATCTTCAGTCTGCCCTGTGCATCGGTCTGCTCGTCGATTTCCTTTTCAATAATATAAGGAGTGGGTGCCTTTTGCTCGTCGCTAAAACCTGTACCAGCATAAATACCCACCTGGTTCTCATAGTCCTTATACTCATCCTTGAAATGGAAATCGGACTTAGTATTGATGGCTCCGCCATTGTAGTTAACAAAGATGTTGCTCCAGTCACTGTCGCTCGGATTAATATAGTCTTCGCCATATGCGTTCCTCATCATGTTCTTTACAATAGAATTGCTAGAGCCGTTTATAGCATAATAATAAGATATTCGAATAGTATTATCGGTTGGGATGATAATATTATTCATGATTTTAGAAAGGTCCGCTTTCAGAGCCGCATAACGTGACTCTGTACCATTATATGTATATTGACTAAAAAAGCAATATTGACTCAAAATCACATTATAAGCAATTATACCGTTATTAACACCACCAAGCGAATGAAGAATATTATGGGTAATCTCAGCGTTTGTAGAACCAAAATCCGAAGTACCACGAATATAGTTCTGATTGACAAAAGTCTCCTGACACTCACTATTTTTTACCTGTACACTGTTGATATTGCAGTAGCGCACGAGCACATCGTTTACAGCTCCGTCTTCACCAATAACGACGTTGCCTGTGAGATAACAACCCATGACGGCACTTTGACTGCTGCCCGCATTGAAAAACAGATTACCAGAGATCGTGGTATTGCCATCTACATTGTCGGTCACAGCCTTGTGCCCCGAACCGATGATAGTCACTCGCTTGGTAATCTTCACATCATCGGAGATGGTGAATCCACCACCTGGCAGATAGATTACGCAACCGTCGGTAACAGCTCCTATAGCTTCTTGCAAAGTACGATAGAGTGTTGTTTCCCCGTCAGATGTCACCACCGAAATGCGTTGAGCACGCATGCTAGTCACCGCTACAATAGCGATCAGCATAGTCAATAAAATCTTTTTCATGACAATTGTTTTTCTATTTATATTCTTTTTGATTTCAGCTTAATCAGATAGTTCCAAGTAACAGTAGATTCTTTTCTTCCGCAAAAATAGCCATTTTTTTCAATGTCAGTTTTTCCATTAAAAAAGTTAATTATTTCTACTTAGAGATTAGCTGTTTCAGTTGTTTGTTCACAACAGCCTTCTGCCCGCGCGTTATCTCTAGCGACCAATGAACTTGAAGCCAAAGAGTTCCCCCTCCAGTCGTGTGTATTCCACTCCGTCCTTGAAGAGGACAGAGACGGGTATCGAACTGTAGTCAGTGACGAGATAGTAGACGCTGCCGCCGTACACCTGCAGTCCGCGAGGTGACACGGGTGCAGACTCAGGTAGTATCTTCGTAGTCTTTCCCCCCTCCCAGTAGCGGCTCTGCCAGCCGCCGTCTTTCACCATTCCCAGGGCGTGCACCCTGCCTCCGACAACCTGCCCGTAGCACACGTCGTCGAGCCCGCTCATCTTCACCAGCGTGTTGTCCTTTGCATAGTATGCCCGTTCCTCAACCAGCTGATTCCTCAGCGTGAGGAACGAGTAGATGGTCGAGCCGTCGATATACAGGTCTCTGAAGTACAACACGTAAGAGTGTGCCGGCAGCGAGAGGCTCTGCGTGACGGGCTTGCCGTTTTTAGTGATGACGATATTGCCCACCTCATAGAAGTTGGTGACATCCATGTTCCAGACGGCATAGACATCGTTCTTCACCGTCCTCAAGAGCAGGATGCGCTCAAAGTCGGTTAGCCCCTCTATCTCCTCCAGCTCGCCGTCATCGTAGTGGACACCGTGGTAGTGGTCATCGGCATCGAAGTAGAAGATATAAGCCTTAAATCGCCCTTTCTGCTGATAGGCCACCACGTTCTGCACCGACGAGCAGTTGCTCAAGACGGTCGCTTTCTGCTCGCCGTTCACCACCAGGTTGACGTCCGTCCCGCCAACAAAAGACGTATACTCCAGCGCATACCACTTGTTGCCAATCACCTCGAAGCACGAAGGCTGGATGGAATAAGCGCGGTTGGGGCACTTGTAGTCGAGGAAGGGGCCGCCGTCGAACGTCACCCCGTCGGCGAAGAACGCTATGGGCGGCCTGCCATCATCGGAGAAGTCGGATTGTTCACACGACGTCAGCAGAGCCAGCGCCGACATTATGGCCATGAGGATGGGAAGGTGTCTCAAAGAAGTCATAAAAAGCTGTTTTTAAGTATTTTCAATAAAGTCTCGCTGACAAAGATAATGCATTTTTCAAAACCGTTAGTAATGCACCAAAAAAAATATTGAAAAAGGGAGAAAAAACGTGCCATACACTTGCATGACACGTTTTTTTTCACTATCTTTATAGCGATATAATGTATTCAATATGAATAAAAAATATTGCTTCTTCGACACCGTTTTCAGCCTTCCCGACGAGTTCCCTATCCGTGTCTACGGCAAGGGTGAGCTGTCGCAGCTCTACTTTCCCCACGCCTCCACGGCCGACGGAGCACGTCGTTCGTTTGTCCGCATGATTACCCGCTGTAGCAGCTGTTACGACATGCTTTGCGCCATGGGTTACCGCAAAGGCTCCCACCTGCTCACGCCCCTCATGGTGGCATGCATAGTGCACCATTGCGGCTCACCGGAGTAGAAAAGGACAATCGGATTATTTGTTAGTGCAATTGACCAATCTCGTACATCATGCCATGATAGGTGAGCTCGGCGTCGAGAATGGGGAAAAAGAACTCGCTGTCGTGTTCCACGTTCTTCAACTTAAGATTCCTCATGGTGACGGTTTTTGTTCCATCTTCGTTTGTGACAATCTTCAGAGTGCCACTTTTTGCGACGTAACCAGTCTGCGGTGTGAGGGTCCAGAAATCAAAGTCGGTAGCGACGTGGACACAAGGCAAAATCGGCAGGTATGGGGTGAATAAATACCCCAGTTGGTATTCGCCGTCGACGGTTTCATTCCCGACGAAACTAACAATAAATGATCTCTTGTGATTGGCGGACATGAACAACATAGAATGGACTCCCTGATATTCACCGATGCTGTTCATGCCTCCAATGGAAGTGATGCCAGCATAGCCGATAGGACTCACAAGTCCATTTATGACAAACTTGTTGTCACTGTAAATGGTAAAGGGTTGCAATACGCCGCTAAAGTTGACCGAAAGTCCGATACTGGTGTTGTTGACGCTGGTTGCGGTGCATTGTGACAAAAGGACGGTGTAACCGCCATTGTTTGCGATGATAGAAAGTTCGCCACTCGTCCAGAAAAAAACATCTCCGTAATAGGTGTTGTCACCCGCAATCACAAACTGAAGTTCGGCCATATTGAAGTTTCTTAGCCCTATCACACGAGGATTGCCCGCACTGGTGTTGGACATTTGATAGGTGCCAGGAACGATGTCGCCATCGAAGATTACAACAATGGCTTCGTTATCAGCAGCTGTCATAGCCTTTGAAGCCAGCACGACGGCTCTTGTCTGGCCGTAATTGACTGCGTTGGCAGTGGTGATGTCGACGGTTGCATTCCCGACCGTCATTTTTCCGTTTTCAACTTCGGGATCAACGATAGGTTCTTTCTCACAGCTGGTGCTAATCATGGCAATACCACAAAGAAGCATCATACCAAATATTATTTTTTTCATGACAATAAGAATTTAGTAATATATAATATAAACTAAAGAAACGTTCAAAAAGTATACCGATTTGGGGAAAAAAATATTCCTTAGTGTTTTTTCAATTTCTTTAATCACTTTAGTGGGCATATCTCCGACAAGGGTATATCGTGATCTTTGTTCACAACAGCTATCTGCCGCTGGCTGTTATAGACGTGCGGGAGAACAGTTTGGCCACGAGGGCGCCACTGATGTTATGCCATACACTGAAGACGGCGCCGGGGATGGTGGCGAGCGGAAAGGCTGCAAAATGAAGGATAGCCAGCGACGACGCCAGTCCCGAGTTCTGCATACCTACCTCGATGCTGACAGCTATGCACTTGGGCCTCGGCAACCGTAAGAGCCGACCTGTTAGGAATCCTACGGATAAGCCAAGTAGATTGTGCATCATGACTACAACGATGATCAGTAGCCCACCGGCCAGAAGCTTGTTGGCGTTGTGCGACACGACGATACCCACCACTAATCCAATGACAATGGAAGAGAACGCGGGCAGATAGGGCGTTACACACTTAGTCATCTTGGGCATGAAGCGCTGGCAAATCAGTCCGCAGACGATGGGCGCGATGACGACATAAACGATGCTCAAAAGCATACCCAGCGTATCGACATCAACCATTGTCCCAGCCAGCGCCCACACCAATAGCGGCGTCAGCAGCGGCGCCAGCAATGTCGATGTGGCTGTCATGCCCACGGAAAGTGCCAAGTCGCCCTTTGCCAGATAGGTGATGACGTTCGACGCCGTGCCACCCGGGCAGCATCCTACGAGAATGACCCCCAGAGCCAGCTCTTTCGGCAGCGCGAAAGCCCACGTCAGCCCCAACGCCAGCAGAGGCATCACCGTAAACTGCGCCAGACAGCCAATCAGAAGATCCTTGGGACGGGTAAGCACTACTTGGAAATCATGTGGCGAGAGCGTAAGTCCCATCCCGAACATGATGACACCGAGCATTGGGTTGATGGTCCACGTGTCGATCCACGCGAACGATACCGGCAACATCAGTGCCAGCAGCGCCACCGCCAACACTATCACACCCATCCATCGGGTTATGAAATCACTGGCGTTTCCCTTGGCTCTCGGAGGGTCTTGTAACGTTTGTTTTTTCATAATTCTTCGGTTTTGAAGGCTAATCATACTTACTCGCTGACGCTATAAGTATGCATTATGTTTTAACCTTCTTAATCGTCCTCGTCAATTTCGAGCGTAAAAATACGCAAAGAATCCCAAATGACGAACAAGCGAGTGAAAAAAATGACTGAGGCTTGCTCAAATCGTATTTCTTTGCCGAACGGGGAAGAGTTCAAAATGTAGTCAGACACATTGATTCAACCTTGGGATTTATGAATGCCGACGCCGACCTATAGCGCAGGGTGCTCAGCTATGATATGATAGGGCTTTCGTTTCGTGAGTACCTACGTTTCTATCAGAACAAGAACTGTATGCACATACGCTGCAGCAAAGGGCCTTTTCTTCACATTTTTCAGCGCAGTCTCTCTTCGGGGCAGAAGCCTGTGATGAACGCATCGATGAGCAGGTGTATCTCGTAAAAAGCGGTATCCTTGTCTTCGATGAGGTCGTAGAGTGCATACATGTATCGGAACAAGTCGCGGGTATGCCGCATATCGCCGCGCACCAGCATGTCGGCCATATTGTTGCGGCTGATGCCGTAGTCGAGGCATACCACGTCATAGCATAGATGATAACGGGAAAATTGCTCTTCCATCAAGGTCTGTATGTCAGACCGTCCTTCGAATAAGTACATTGGCATTGTTTGAATAGTTTGATAAATGGTACAAATAAACGCTGTATTTATGCTTTGTGCAGTACTGAAAAACGATACTCAACGGGTGCTGAAAGATTAAAAAAACATAAATTATGCCTTTTTCCCCTTCTCGGTACGGATTTCCAGTACTGCATGGGATGACACGGGGATGTAACTTTGTGTCGAAAGAGCGCACGCTTGCCTTCGCTGTTTTGCAGGAGGCTCCGTTTGTTTTACGATGGAACGATAGAGTTAAACTCTGTCATTTTGAAGTTTAACTCTAACAATTTTAAGTTAAACTCTACGGAGGTGTTTTTATTACAGAAAAACAGTATTCTGTGTCAGATTTGTGTCAATTCTGTGTCAGATTTGTGACATTTTTGTGACACTTTTCCGAGAAACAAACGCGACGCATTATATTGAACAACAATATTTTATCAATGAAAGGACTATATCCATGAGTAAGAAAAAAGTATTATCTGAACTGAAGGGAGACCTTCCTCGTGCGCGTGCGCGCGATAAGCGGGTATTGAAGCCTGCTGCCTATAAGGGCTGCGGACTGAAGACCTACACGGATGTGTGCGGAAATGAAGTTCCCTTGCCACTGGATGAATCTATTATCAGGGATTCTCCACGGCTGTTGCACGATGTCACCTTGCTCTGGCGTGAACGGGGCATCAACATCATGTCTCAGCAGTTCGTGGCTCTTCATGGGGTGATAGGGGCTACGCTTAGCGGCTGCCGTGTGCGCCAGCAGGAAAACGAATATATGCTTAACCTGCAGATTGTCTGTGTGGGCGGTGCCGGGTCGGGCAAGTCGTCGTTGTCAAAACTGGACTACCTGATAAAGGGTATCGATGCCGAGCTGCGTCATGCCTATGCTGCGAGGCTTGACGATTATCGGCGTGAAATGCAACTCTATAACCTGGAGCTGGTGCAGTGGAGGGAGAAATGGAAAGGGCTGCATGCCGAGGGATCCAACGGAAGTGGCAGGTCTGTCACCTCTTCAACCGCACACCCTAGCCAGTGTCCGCTGCCACCGAAGGAGCCGCTGCCCCGCTGTCTGCTGATGGCCGACGCCGTCACGGGTGCCGCCCTCGTATACTGGCTGGCCGGCAACGACGGATATATCACCTTACTGCGCCACGACGAGCTCACCACTCTGAAGAATGCCATCGAGGACCGCTATGGCAACTTTCCCGACATCGTGAAGAAAGGATTCGACAACAGCAAGCACGAGAAACAGCTGCGCGGCGACAACGAGGGGTACTATATCCATCATGTCGGACTGGCGCTGGTGGTCAGCTCCACACCGGGCGTGCTGCGCTCGTTTCTCGGTTCTTATGAGGATGGTATGGGCAGCCGCCTGCTGGGTCACTTCACTGCTTCTGCCCCACGCTACGACGAGGACTTGTCTGACGAGAAGTTGCAGTTGTTTAACCAAAGCCTCAAAGCATCGGCCGAACAGGTGTACGAACTCTACCATGCCGTCAAGGAGTGGCACGAGCAACACACGGGACATCATCTGACGCTTTGGCTCAGTGCCAGCCAGCGATGCCGGATGGCACACCACTTCAACAAGATATTGAAGTATTATGTAGCTATGGAGAATCTCGGTGAGGAGGCTACACCCATCATACGGCGACGCGCTGTCGATACCAAGCGCATCATGATGATATGGGCACTCTGCCGGCGGCTGGAAGAACTCTATCGCGACAGTGCAGGCCACGTGTTCCTACCCGATGACGGACGGCTGCCCGTCACGGACGATGACTTCCAGTCGGTGCTCAACTTCGGCGACTATCTCATCAACCACAGCATCTTCATGTACTACATGGTCGTCGGCCAGCCCAGAGAGGATGAAGAGAGACCACGACAACTGCCTCCAGCCGAACACTTCCGTCTGCTGAACAATACGTTTACCGCAAACGATGTGATTCTTGTGGGTGAAAGCCACGACGTGAAGAGACGCACCTGTTACCGCCGCATCACCAAATGGCTGGGCATGGAGATGATAAAGGACAGGGGCAACAGTGTCTTCGAGAAGACGTCGCTGGGAAAGGCGTTCAATAAACGAAGGAGCTCATTGAAGGGCTGACGTCTCACAGCTACTCGGAGAAACACGTTCAGAAGGTATGAAAAGTTCAAAGACATTTACGTGCACGCGCGCGATAGGAGACATGCTTGACACAAAAAGCGCACAATCTTTTTTTCAACAAACAAATAATCAGGATGATACCATTTGAAAAGAGTCACAAAACTGACACAAATGTGACACAAAACTGTCACAAGAATGACACAGTTTCGTCTATTCCAAAGGCACAGAAACCATGGTATGCACAACCATCGCCGGAGCAAGTGCACTATGTGGAGCTGATGGACAGGCTGCGCTTTCAGTGGCTGGGTGGAGGTGGTGTGCTGGGCCAATGGCTTCGGGCGCAGTTCGGCCCATTGCGTGCCGACTGGGCAATGGCGTGCTACGACGTAGGCGCACTGCCCGACGGGCGTACGGTGTTCCCTTACGTCAGCCTCGAAGGGTTCACCACCGACGGTAAGGTGATGCGCTACAATGCTGACGGTCATCGCTGCCGTGAGGGAGGAGCGAATGTCACATGGTTGCATGCAATGGAGGGTCTGACACCTTGTGTACCGTTGTGTCTGTTCGGCGAGGAACTGCTCAAGGGGGCTCCCTATGCTCCTGTTGGCTTGGTGGAATCGGAGAAGACCGCCATCGTTGCCGCCCTTTGGGATGACCACTGCGTGTGGCTGGCAACGGGTGGAAAGGGAAACTTCCGTGCACAAACGCTCTGCGTACTCTCTGGACGCACCGTACTCCTTTATCCCGATGCCGATGCATTGGGCGACTGGATGGCAGAGGCACATCGCCTCGGTCCAGAACTTGGCATCAACTTCCAGCTGCCGGCAGCCTACATCCGCCGCATCGGCACACCCGAGGCACGCAATGCCAAATGGGATCTGGCGGACCTGATTGTTTCCTAAATTCGGGAATTTTGGAACTTTTTAGCAAATCAAATTCGGGGATTTCGGGATATTTGCTTATTTTTGCCCCGAAATAACACGCATTACCTACCTTGAACCTTGGAAACGATGGAGCGGAAATATCATTCCTCAAGAATACATTTTATCTATGAAACCATGTTCATGGCCGTGTCATACTATATCTTGAGAAGAAAGGGTAAGGCAAATAATAGAACGCGAAAGAGAAACATCTTTTGTTCGATGTTTCTGCTGTTTTTCTCTCTCTTGACATGTCCTGCTCATGCCATCAAGGTTGTTAATGGGATTTACAACATCGAAACCGCTCAAGAGCTCGCAGATTTTGCCGCCCTAATTGACGAAGGAGAAACTGCACCTCATGCCATCTTGACTGCAGACATTGATTTCCGTGACTATCCCACTATTATGCTTGGCAATACGCGTGAAAGGCCGTTTCAAGGAATTTTCGACGGCAATGGTCATATTGTTACACTGGGTATCAATACCACGGCTATCGGTGATTACAGTGCAGCTTTTTTCCGTTTTGCCTATAATGCGACCATCCGTAATTTGAGGCTTGAAGGAAACATATCATCATGTGGCAAGCACTGTGCCAGTCTCATCAGCTATGCGTCAGGTTCATGTACTATCATCAACGTTGTTTCTTCCGTCACCCTCTCTTCAAGTTCCTATGACGATTGCATGGGGGGCTTTATTGGCATCGCTGGCGAGAACTTCGACCGCGTTGGCACAACTGTTATATTTATCAATTGCGCCTTTTTCGGCTCTATCATCTACACAGGCGAGAACATTACAGGTGTAAACTCCATCGGTCGTTTTGCCCATCATGGCGGCGGCTTTGTCGGCTGGAAGGGCATTCTCAATTCTCGCGTATACCTTATTAATTGTTATTCCGCGCCCCGCGAGCTTCAGCATAGTACCAATTTCTATCCTTTTGTGCGTTACTGGCCCTATAAGGATATCGGGTTTGTCTTTCTGAGAAGCTGTTATTATGCCTCCAACATTACTGACTATGGACAGTCTACCATTCCGAACTTGTCTCAGGGTCACCCTCTTTCTCTCGACAACTTTGAGAACGGCCGTCTTTGTGCCTTGTTGAATGTAGGTAGCAGTTCCCCTTTATGGCATCAGCACAATGGAAAGGATCGTTTTCCTCTTCCCACCTTTGTCGATCCGACGTTGACGAATGGGGGTATGTATTGGATTTCCAATGCCGTGGAACTTGAAGAGTTTGCCCGGCTTGTCAACACTACCAACCCTTATGCCCAAGCTATTCTGTCGACAGATATTGACTACCGGGGCCATCACGTCCAGATTGGCAGCTGCGAGCGTCCTTTTCTTGGCATCTTCGACGGTAATGACCATCAAATCCAGATAGACTTCTCTGAAGGTCCCGTCAAGGCCCTCTTTGGGTGTGTCGGCTATGAGAGTATTATCAAGAACCTGCAGGTCAATGGAAAAATCTCCGTTGCGGAAGAGCCTGTGGAATCATCTTCTACTGCAGCAGGTATAGCCGCATATCTTAAGGGCGGCTTTATCGCGGGCTGTCTGTCCACCGTTGACATTGATCTCAAGAGCACAGAGCCTGCAATCGCAGGCGGCATAGTGGGAGAAGGCTGTGACATGGCTGTCATCAGCAATTGTGTCTTCTCCGGATCCATCTCCGCTTCCCATCATCATACTGCCGGTTATGTCATGGGAAAGGCAGCCGAACCTGCCTCCTCGCCAACGGTCCTCATCCGCAACAGCATCGCTTTCCTGCCTTCCGGCACCCTAAACGCTAACACCCTTCTCCCCCTTTATGGAGGTGTAAAGCAGCATACACATGCCAGTGAAACTTTCTATTTGAGCAAAGAGGATTTCTACCATACTCCCCTTAACGGCCCTGATATCCATCAGCTTTCCAGCGGGAAAATCTTTCAGATTATTTGGGATCGTCAGATTATCAACGACCGCGAGACCATCAATGAGCAGCAGTTCCATATCAAGAAAACCAATTTCATACTTATTTTCGGAGGTTTGATCACTTTGCTGATTATCTTCTCCCTAATAGCCATGATTCAGAGTCATAAAGCAAAGCAGCTTGACTTGCAGCGTCGATTCAATGATGCCATGCGCCGGCTTGATGTTTGGGAACGGACGTTGGTTCAAGCCCGTGAAGAAATGGGCTCTGACGTTGCTCTTGTTACGGAAGCCGATCCCGACATCCCTGCCGACTCATCGCAGCAAAGTGAGAACTCTCGATTCAAGACGCTCTATGACCGCCTTCTCCTGCTGATGGACAAACAGAAGCTCTACTGTATGGAAGGCCTGAACGAGGTCATCCTGTCCCGTGAGCTCGGCACTAATGTCAAGTACCTTGCTCTGTGCATCAAGCAATGCTCCAACCAATCGAATTTCAATACCTGGCTCGCCACCTACCGTATCAATCATGCCCTGTCGTTAATCTCTGCCAATCCGCTGATCGATGTCAAGACTCTCTGCCATGATTCCGGCTTCTCAAGCTACAGCTCTTTCAACCGTCATTTTAAAAATATCGTGGGGATGACCGCCCAGCAATACCTCAAATTGATGCGCTCCAGTACCTCTTCTTCGCTCTGACCTCAGTTTTGCAGCTTTAGCTTTCCTTTTATTGCCTCTCACTACCCTGTGAAGTGAGGTCTTTTTTGCCATTTTTGGAAAAACAGTTACCATTTTTAGAAAATGCGTACGTTACGCGATACAACGTATGCGCCTGTGAATTAATTTAGCCGAACCGAAAAGCTCAGAAATAATGAACTCATTCAATCTATGGAAAAACGTGCCCATCCCTGTTTTGCCGTTCTCGTAATAAGCATGCTCTTCGTTGTTTCCTGCGACGACAGCCTTCCCGAAGATTCGCTCTATACCTACAAGCGTCAGATGCTTAGCGAATATCTCCTCAGTCATCCCCAGTATTCCGAGTTCTCGAAGCTCGTGGACAAGGCCAACCATCTTGACCTGCTCGGTGTCTATGGCAACTTCACCTGCTTCGCCCCGAACAACGAAGCCATGAAAATCTTTTACGAGCAGCGGGGTGTGTCGGGTGTTGATGAGTTGAGTGTCCAGGACTGTGACTCTGTCGCCCGAACTGCCATCATCAGTGGTGTCATGTACACCCTCGGCGATCTTCGCAGTGTTCATTTCCTTTCCGAGCCCAACATGATGGGCCGGAATCTTAGTGTTGAGCCCATGACCATCATCTATGGTACCGACAGCGTGACAACCTACCGCATCAACCGCGGTGCCTCTCTTGTCTATCCACCTGTCACCGACTCTCTTGAGAACGCCGTTATCCATCCTGTCAACCGTGTCGTTCCTTGGAGCAATATGACATTGCCCTATGTCATGAAGGACAACGAGGCCATCAGTATCTTCAATCATTGCATCGAGTTCACTGGTCTTGTCAATAAGATTCAAGCCATCTGTGACAACAGCTACGACCCTCAGTACTGGCGCGACGACATGAAGATGGAAGGATATCGCGGTGAGCGCTGGTATTGGGTTCCCACTGCCCGTAATTATGGCTTCACCTGTTTTGTCGTTCCCGACAGCGTCCTCCATGAGGTTTATGGCTTTGGCCATGGTGCCAATGCGCAGGGCGTGAGCCGAGGTCTCATTGATATGTATAAATACGCATGCACGAAATACCCCGAAGGAAGTGGCAGCGCCTGGTACGGCAACCCCGACGTCAATACCGAGTCGTTCCGTCTTGCCGACTTCGGCAAGGCCACCGATGAGCGCAACCCCCTGTATCGTCTGACAGCCTACCACATGATGCCTCGCAATGCGCCCTTTGAGCGTCTCTACTCCAACTGTACCATCTGTCATTACGATATCAATCCTACGGAATGGTACAGTTCGATGGATGCCGATCATCTGTTCAAGGTTGAATATGTCTACAACACCAATCGTTTCCAAGGCCAGCGTCAGAACGAAACCCTCTACCTCAACAGCATGTATGACCCGGACCATCCACAGCTGACCATGCGCGGTGCCATCGTATCACCCTCCTTGCCTGATGATAAAGAACAGCAGGCGGTGAACGGCATTTATTACTACATCGACCGTCTCATCGACTATAGTCAGGAGACGCAGAACAAGGTCTTCAACACCCGTATGCGTATTGACTTCCTGACGTTCTGGCCTGAGGCCATAAACAACAACTTCCGTTCCGCCATCTCGTGGGACGAGAATTTCGGCATTGACTCGCGAGAGAAGAACTGGGCCATTCCTCCCGGTTATCTCGAGAATATCGAGTGGGACCCCTCCTGCAAATTAACCTACACTTCGCCCCGCAACTGGTTCGGATCTTTCGAGGGTGATGAGTTCGCCGTTTCCGGCACGGGCAGCTACGATGTTACCTTCCGTCTTCCCCGCGTGCCCGCCGGCATCTACCAGATCCGTCTTTACTTCGCCCTCACCGATGGTGGTGGACTTTCTCAGGCTTATATTGATGGCATTCCTTGCGGTACACCTTTCTCCACCAGCAGCGGCGATCCCACCTGGACCATCCGCAACGATTGGCAGGACATCAGCAAGCTGAGTGGCGACGCCCTCATTGAGGCCAAGAAAACGCTCCATAACCATGGCTGGTACCATGGCCCGCTCGGCGTACGTTACCGTATTGTCCAACTCCATGACGACCGTCTGCTCAACTACAACAACTCCCTTCCCATGGGAGGCAAGTGGTATCATATCCGTCGTGTTATCTACACAGGCAACCTTGATCCCGACACCTACCATACCATGCGTCTCAAATCGGTCTCGGACCTCAACGCCAGTCAGATTCTGGACTGCATAGAGATTGTTCCAAAGAGTGTCTATGGCGTAGAGGCTACCGGCAAAGCTGAAGACGACTATTAGACCTTCATACCCTTCCATACCATACTACATTATGAGAAATATTATGGCAATGACATCTATAATTAGTTTTATACGTTTACATTCACTTAATTAAATGTACTTTCCTATGAAAAAACATTTTCTGTACTGTCTCGCACTGGTATGTGCTCTGCTCACGCCAAGTGCTCTGCGTGCCGAACTGCAAGGTGCAGGCACGAGTGACGATCCGTATCTGATTGGTACGTTCCAGGAACTCAAGGAATTTGCCGATCTGTGCAACTCGCGTACGGATTTCAAAATCATGGACTGTGCCCGTCTTACGGCCGACATTGACATGAACAACGAAAACTGGAAACCCATCGGCCTCTGCGGCGTGAAGGGTGACCACATGTATGCCGGTACCTTTGACGGTAACTACCACACCTTGAAGAACCTCTACTCACATGCTGACGAGGCTACCGATTTCGGCTCCATCATGGGTCTCTTCGGCTGGACCGAGGGCTGGGGTGTCGTCAAGAACCTCATCATCGAAAACGTCAACATGAAGGGTGGTCATGCCGCCGGTGTTATCGGTCGTCAGGGCTATCAGAGCCGTGTTGAGAACGTAGCGGTCATCGGCACCATCAAGCTGGATGCCAGCGACAACACCCGTGGCGCCATCTCCGGATGGGGCTATAGCGAAGCCACAATTTCCAGCTGCTATACCACAGCCGAGATTCTCAGCAGCCATTTCGAAGGTACAGTTATCAACTGCTTCTACAAGAATGCAGAATCGTTGGGTCGTGGCACCAATATCACCGAGGCTGCCTATACCAGCGGTGAGCTCTGCTACAACCTCAACGGCTGTACTCCCGAAGGTATCTGGAAACAGGACCTCAACAAGGATGCCTGTCCTTCGTTCACTGGCGGTAAAGTATACTATAACCCCTCCACCGACACCTACAGCAATAGCGCTGCCGGTTCCGGAACTGAGGACGACCCCTATCTCATCTACACTGTTCAGGATCTGAAGGACTTTGCCGAGAAGTGCAACGCTGTTTCTGACTTCAAGATTATGCTCTGCGCTACGCTAATGGCCGACATTGACCTTGAGAACGAGAACTGGAAGCCCATCGGCCTCTGCGGCGTCAACGGCGACCATATGTATGCCGGTGTCTTCGATGGCAACAAGCACACGATCAAGAACCTCTACGTCCACACGGACGAGGGAGAGGGC
>JAGCFO010000039.1 GCA_017650105.1 Bacteroidaceae bacterium
CCTCGTAGCTGTTGTCGCCGGTTAAGTAAGCTGAAATAATCTCATTCTTTTTCTCCTTCGATGTCCTTTGATACATTTTTCTCATAAGTCTAACACATTTATAAAGTTTCTAATTGTGTCAACCTATTTCAGTATAAGACAGATGTTCATTTTCACCTAAAAAGCTTATATACAATAGATTAAAGAATTCTTAATTCCTCAGTTTCTTCAATTTTGTTACAGTTTAGCATCAAAAAATGCCCTTTTTTTCTCTCAAAAACCTCAAAATAACGGGCAAAAACGCTATTTCCGATGCTTTTTCTTCTATTCGGCACTATTTTGGATGTGTGCATCAGACATCTTTTTAGTTCGATAATGATGGCAAATAGGCCATTTGCGAGGCTAAACTTGATAGAAAAGGGCCTAAAAGTGGCAATAACAAGGGCCAACTGGCACGTTTGGGGAAGGCAATCTGTCACGATTTTTTGGACTTCACAGCAACACAGCGATGAAAAACAGGCGGCAGCATCTCTCAATATGAAGAACGTTTTCGTTAAGCCAGAAGCGCAGAACGATGCTTGCATCAGTTATGCCTTGGCGAGAAAAGGTAGAATGTAATTCAACGTTTTCGTTAAGCCAGAAGAGCAGAACGATGCTTGCATCAGTTATGCCTTGGCGAGAAAAGGTAGAATGTAATTCAACGTTTTCGTTAAGCCAGAAGAGCAGAACGATGCTTGCATCAGTTATGCCTTGGTGAGAAAAGGTAGGATGAAATCCAAGGGATAAATCTTTTTGGGCAAAGAAAAAGCTTTTTTCCCTTCTTCAGCGCGCGAGATTTGTTCTCCAAAAAAAGTTTTCCCTTCTCCAAAAATCTTTTTCCCTTCGACATTCCGCACCCTGCTTTGAAGAAAAAGCCCCTATCGTCAACAAATACCAGCTATTCCCTTTGCTCTCTTATGCTAAGAAACGCCCCGCAATGCACCAGCGGCAAGGGGCAGCAGGATGGCGGAGAGCATACACAACAGTGAGGGACGGCGAAAGCGAAGACGAAGGCGAATGCACTCCCTTGCCCTATGCCGCGGGCTTGGAGGGAGGGGATAACAGCATAAAAGGGAGGATGCCACATGGGCAGCATCCTCCTTTTTTTCATATAAATATGCTCTTGCGGGGGGTGTGAGGAGCAGCAGGCGGGATGGAGTGTGCCCTCCTCCTCCCCTACCTGTACCACAGGCGGGCGCTGCGGGCGGTGCCGTCGGCACGGGTGCGGCGCTCGATGACGATGCCTGCTCCGTCGGCTTGCGAGAGGCACCTGCCCGAGAGGTCGAACCGCTCTACACGGGAGGCGCCTTGGTCAAAAGGGTCGGCAGGGTCGCTGGCGACGGGGGCTACCGACGTGGGGTTCATGCGCTCGTGCCACACGGCGAGCATGGCGTACTCGGAGGCGAAGGCGAGCTGGTGGAAGCCCTTGGTGACGGTGGTCCCTTTCCAGCCGTCGAGGAGGTCGATGGGTAGGCAGCCGTCCTGCAGGTAGTGCTCCCAGGCGTAGTCGAGGTCGTCTTGTATAGACTCGAGGAGCACCTTGGCGGAGCGCTTGGCGGAGCTGTTGCCCATCTCGTAAGTGTCGACGCAGGCGCGGATGAGGACGTTGTTGAACCAGCAGTTGAAGCCCGAGGTGGCCTTCTCGTCGGTGGGGAAGCGGCGATAGGAGGCGCCGTCTTTGGTGACGGCCTTGGTGAACTGCGAGATGGACGACGAGCAGAGGCGGGCGTTCTCGTCGAAGTAGGCCTTGGTGCCCGTGAGGCGTCCCAGCTCGGCGCTGCCTGCGACCATAGTGCCGGTATTATAGGTGTAGGCGGTGCCTCCGCGGTTGCCCGTAGCGACATGGTCTCGGTAGCTGCGGTTGCCTATCTTGACGTACTGGATGGTGCCGTCGGCTCCGAGCATGTCGTAATAGACCCCGGTGGAGGTGTTGAGAAGGTTTTTCTTCTGCCAGGCGTAGATTTTCTCGGCAAACTCCCTGAACACCTCGGAGGGGAGGCGTAGCTCGAAGGCGCGCGTGTTGTCGGGCTCGATGAAGACGTACTTATAGTTGGCTACCTCGTCGTCGCCCCGTGCGGCATAGATTTCGTGGAGCCACACGAGGGGCTGGATGAGGGGCCCGTTGGAGCACGAGTGCTTGGAGTTGTAGCCCGGTCCCCACGAGATGCCGCCGTACTCGTTGCCGTTGTTGTCGAGACAGCAGTCCCAGCCGTCGATGCAGTACTCGGCGAGGTTGTAGGCCTCGGCGAGGTAGTCGTCGTCGCCCGTGAGGCGGTAGGCGCGCACCAGCTCGCGACATATCCACATCTGGTCGTCGTAGACATTCTCGATGCCTGCCACGTTGGCTCGGTTCCTGGCGCCGCGGTGGACGCCGAAGATGCGCCACGTCTTCTGCTGGGCGTAGGAGACGAGGGTGAGGGAGCCGCGATAGTAGGCGAGGTTGTCGTAGAGGCTGCGGAGGCGTGTGACGAGGCGGTCGTGATGGTCGGCATAGAGCTGCGGCTCGTAGTCCTTGAGGAGCTCGAGGGCTTCGAGCACGGAGCAGTGGGCCTCGAGGGCGGCGGTGTAGGGCCACACGTCGGCGGTGCCGCTGCCCTGATGGGTGGAGGTGTCGTAGGTGTCGAACATCCTCATGTCGGAACCGGTGAAGTTCTTCGACATGGTCTCGTCGAGGAGGGTGATGGCACGCTGCAAGTCCTCGACCTGCTGGGCGGTGGTGGCGACTGCCAGGGTGAGCATGACAGCGATGAGGAGGGTGAGTCGGCGCATAGTGGGAGGGATGAAATGCTTTTTTTAGATGGTTACACTATCTTTTGCTCCTGGGAAGGGGGCTGCGACGTCGTCAGACGGGGGGGGAACCTTACTTCCTGCGTGAGGGTTTCTTCTTCTCGGCAGCCAGCTCAGTAGAGAAGGAGTATGGTGCGGAGTCGTCGGCGGTGCCTCGGCTGAGGTTGGGCTTCGACGACATGTCGTAGACGATGGTGCCGCCCGCGGTGAGCTCTTCGTGGGTGAAGTAGTTGCGGTCTGTCTCCTGCCCATTGACGGTGATGCGGCTCACGTAGGGGGCGTCGGAGGCGTTGCCGTTGGCCTTCAGCACGAGTGTCTTGCCTCCGGCGAGATGGACGGTGGCCTTGTCGAAGTAGGGCGTGCCGATGACGTACTGCCCGCTGCCTGGACAGACGGGATAGAAGCCGAGGGCGGAGAAGACATACCACGCGGAGGTCTGCCCGTTGTCCTCGTCGCCGCAGTAGCCGTCGGCGTGGGCGGAGTAGAGCTTATCCATCACCTCGCGGATGTGGAGCTGTGTCTTCCAGGGCTGCCCCGAGAAGCCGTACATGTATATCATGTGCTGGATGGGCTGGTTGCCGTGAGCGTAGTTGCCCATGTTCATAATCTGCATCTCGCGAATCTCGTGGATGACGCCTCCGTAGTAGCTGTCGTCGAAGAGGGGCGGCACGTTGAAGACGCTGTCGAGCATCTGGTTGAAGACATCCTTGCCTCCCATGAGGGTGATGAGCCCCTGGGGGTCGTGGAAGACGCTCCAGCTGTAGTGCCAGGCGTTGCCCTCGGTGAAAGCGTTACCCCACTGGAGGGGGCTGAAGGGCTCCATCCACGAGCCGTCTTTCATGCGCCCGCGCATGAGGTTGAGCGACGGGTCGAAGAGGTTTTTGTAGTTGAGGGCATGCTCGCGGAAGGGCTGCAGCTCTTTCTTGGGCTTGCCGAGGGCGAGGCCGAGCTTGTAGATGCTCCAGTCGTCGTAGGCATACTCGAGGGTGCGGGCTGCACTCTCGCGTATGTCGTCGCAGGGCACGTAGCCGAGCTTGTTATAGTCTTCCCATCCGAGGCGCCCGGTGCTGCTGATGTTGGGATGAACGGCATTGGCACCGTGCTTGACAGCTTCCCAGAGGGCTTCGATATCGTAGCCGCGCAGACCCTTGAGGTAGGCATCGGCGACAACGGAGGCGGAGTTGTTACCCACCATGCAGCCGCGGTGTCCCGGGCTGGCCCACTCGGGGAGGAAGCCGCTCTCCTTGTAACAGTTGACGAGGCCTTCCTGCATCTTCTCGTTCATCTCGGGATAGGCGAAGTTGAGCAGGGGGAAGAGGCAACGGAAGGTGTCCCAGAAGCCGGTGTCGGTGAAGTAGTATCCAGGGCATACCTCGCCGGTGTGGGGGCTGTAGTGGACGGGCTTGCCGTCGGCATCAATCTCGTAGAACGAACGGGGGAAGAGTACCGAGCGGTAGAGGCAGGAGTAGAAGGTGCGCAGATGGTCGACGTTGTCGTCCTCCACCTCGATGCGCCCGAGCACCTCGTTCCACCGCTGACGTCCCTTTTCCTTGACAGTTTCAAACGAATCGTCACCCAGTTCCTTCAGGTTCTTCCACGCCTGCTCCTCGCTGATGAACGACGAAGCCACACGAACCACAATCTGCTGTCCCCTCGTGGTGCTGAAGCCCACCATCGCCATCACATGATTACCTTCCGCTTCGCTGCCCACAAACGTATTGCCGTCCTTTTGTATTCCCCAGTATTGGAATTGCGTATCAAATTGGAGAACGAAGTAGTTACGGAAGTTGCTAGGCACACCGCCGCTGTTACGTGAGGTATAACCAGTGATCGTGTTTTTGTTTACATCGTACTTGATGGCCGAGCCTTTGTCAAAGGCATCGACGACAATGCGGGCTATGCCACCCGACGTACTAGATTCGGGGAACGTGAACCGCATGATGGCAGCACGCTCGGTAGGAGCAACTTCAGCTGTCACATCGTAATCGGCAAGATAGACACTGTAGTAATAGGGAGTAGCAGTTTCTGCCTTGTGGCTGAACCAGCTTGCACGCTTCTCCTCATCAAAAATGAGGTCTGATGTTGGTACTGGAACCCTATCGACTTCGGGCATAATGGAGAACTGTCCGTAGTCGTTGATCCAAGGACTGGGCTGATGGGTCTGCTTGATGCCGCGAATCTTGTCGTGCCAATAGACGTAGGCCCAGCCGTCGCCCATTTTGCCGGTCTGAGGTGTCCAGAAGTTCATGCCCCAGGGGAGGGCTACGGCGGGATAAGTGTTGCCTGTGGAGAGGGCTACCTTCGAAGCGGAGCCGACAAGGGTGTTGACGTAGTCGACGGGAGTAGTTGTCTCCTTTGCCACCATCAGCACGGGGAGAAGGAGGAGAAGGGAGAGGAAACGGAAATGACGCATACTTGGGAATGATGAAATAGTCAAAAAAAAATATGGTTTATTAGATGCTCTGTTAAGCAAAATAGGAAAGATAATTTAAGCCTAAGAATCCTGAGGCACCCAGGCATGAGCACAAGGTGCCTCAGGATCGGTTTTCACGCATGGAGACTGACGACTACCACTCGATGGCCTGATCTTCGTTAGGTATCTGAGTGTTGATCTTACGCTCCAGTGTCATCGAGCCCTCTGCCGTGTAGGGCAGCTCGACTCCTACCACCGACGTGTAGTCGACGAAGGTGTAGCTGATGTTGTTGAGGATGATGTAGTGGTGAACCAGATAGGGCTGCACCTCATCGACGCGGTCGTAGATGCGGAACGAAGACTTGCCGTCGGTCCAGAACTGCATGTCGGGATTCTCGGCCCACAGCTCAACGGCGCCCTGATCGCCCTCGCTGAAGCGCGCAAACACCTTATAGAGGGCACGGTCGGTGCGGGTCTCGTCGATGTTGCCGGCATAGAAGAACACGGTGTTCTCATCCACTACATAGGCGCGCGACGTCTCCATACCGATGGCCTCGGAGGTGTCGTAGCCGTTAGCCAGCTTGAGGGTGGTAGCGGCATAGTTGCCCGAGTAGTTGTTGTAGGGATAGATGCGAAGCATAGCCTTCGAGTAGTGCTTGCGGGGATGGGGTTTGTAGCCGTAGGAGTCGGACTTCTCCACCTCGATGGGGAGCACCCACTTCTTCGACATATCGATGCCCTTGAAGTCGAAGCGGATATCGAGCAGGCTCACATCCTCGCCCGCCTTGATGGTGGTGGTAGCGGGATACTTGGCATAGTCGCTCATATCGACATAGTAGAGCTCCTGACGATTCTGGAAACGCTGGTAGTTGAGGTCGCGCAGCGTGTCGGAATGGGTGACGTGCACCTCGATGTCTTTGGCGTTGGTGGTGGAGCCGCTGACGATGGTGGGAAGCAGATAGTTGGAGAGCCCTTCGCCATAGAGGTAGGAGCCGTCGTCGGCATGGCGGCTGTAGGGGACATAGACTGCTGTGACACCGTTGTCGTCAAGAGGAGCCCGAAAACTGATGTAATGCTCATACAATTCCTCTGTCCATTCATCGTTGCAGCTGACGTAGGTGAATGCCAACGCGAGAACGAACACGATAGACAATGATTTCAATATATGTTTTTTCATACGTATCAACTTTTTTCGGTTAACATTAGTCATTGTATGTCCAGCCCGGGTTCTGCACGAGGTTCTTGTTGCGCTTCAGCTCGGTGTGAGAGATAGGCCAGAAGTACATCTTGTCGGAGAAGATAGACGAGAGGTTAAAGGTGGGGATAACCTGCATGAAGTCGTCCTTGAAGGCCTTCGTCTGGAACACATTCAAGCCGTAGATGAGAGTGTTCTCCTCGATGGGAGCATCCATCCAGCGGCGGAGGTCGAAGTAGCGCTTGCCCTCGCCCATGAGCTCGATCATGCGCTCACGCTTGATCTTGGCACGCAGCATGTCGGCACTCGCATAGACTTCGTCGGAGAAATCGGGCAAGCCCGCGCGGATGCGCACGGGATTGGTGCCGCGCTTGATCTGCTGTATGTCGCGCGACACGGTGTAGGTCTTGCTGCCGTCCCACGATGCTATCTGATAGCTTCCTGTCAGCTCATTCAGCGACTCGGCATACATGAGCAGGATGTCGGCATAGCGGATAGCAGTCTCGAACTTAGCGCGGAAGTGAGCATAGCCGTTGGAGGTGGACTCGCTATAGTCGTAGGGATGGTACCACTTCTTGATGCCGATGCCCGTGCGGGGGTAGTTGAAGTTATTGACGTAGCCGTTGCCGCTGCCGCGATAATAGAAGCACTGATACCAGCGCTGGGAGGTGGTGGTGTTGTTGCCAAGACCTTCCCACACGGCGCCGCTGTAGGCAACGCTGGCGTAGAAACGAGGCTCACGTCCCACATACTGCAGCGACACGTCGATACCGTCGGTAGGACTCTGGCGAACAGCCAACTCGGGATACTTGCCCTGACGTACCTCGGTGCGAGTGGTCCAACCTGTAGCGCGGGGACGGTCGTTACCCTTCTCGGGAGCCCATTCGCGATACATGCCGTCGACGTCGGTACCGTCTTTCATATAATAAGTGTCGACCATCTTCTGAGTCATGCCGTGAGTGTTCCATCCTCCGCGAAGGGTAGGCATCTCATGCAGCACAAGAGCACCGATGCCGTTGTCGTTGTCGCCGATGGCCATATTGGAAACACGCGAGAAGATGAGCTCGGGATTCTCAGGAGGTGTGACGTCGCCGTCGAAGAGCTGACGATAGGATTGCATGGGGTCGATGTTGGCATATCCCTCGGGCCAATCCTTGGTGGAGAAGTTGCCGTCGTCGTAGGGAGGAACGGTAGCAGGATAGCCATCGCTGGCGGATGACGTAGCCTGCACATGATACAAATCGTAAACGCCCAGCTCCATGACGTCGCGACAGGCAGCAGCAGCACGTGCCCACTTCGACTCATCGTAGGTGAGCCCCAGGAGGGGTGTGCCGTCGAAGTTCTTGAGGGAGCGTGCGGCATCGTCGGTGACGCCCTCTGGGTGCTGCCCGTTGGCAAGCTGCCCGTTGGCAAGAGGACTGGCGGCATAGGTGAAAGCGATGGCGCGTGTTGCAAGGCAGCTGCCCTTGGTGGGACGACCTATATTGTTAGCATCGCGCTTGTAATACTGTATCTCCTCGGCTGCCTTTATCATCTCGTCGGAGATGTACTGTGCCACCTCCTCATAGGTGCTGCGGGGAACAGCCAGGTTGTCGTAGCTCTCAGTGTAGTCGGCACCCTCATCGGGCATGATGGGCACAGGGCCGAACTTGCGGAGGAGGAGCCAGTAGTAGTAGGCGCGAACGAAACGTGCCTGCCCACGCATATCGGTGACAGCCTCTTCCGACATATCGTCGTGTCCGACAAGCTGCCCTATCTTGTGTATGAAGATAGAAGCCTGATAGATGCCCTTGTAGCACTTGATCCAAGCGTTGTAGCCCACCTCCTCGTTGTAGTTACCCTCGCGGAACGAGTTGTAGGAAGCATAGTCGGCATCCTTGTTGTCGCCATAGGCATTGTCGCGGTCGCCGTAGTAGATATCGTCGGCAAAGCAGAACGGATTCCAGTCGCCTCCGGTGCCTCCGGTGCCGCCCTTGGAACAAACCTCAAAGTTGCATCCCGTGAGGAAGGAGTAAGCATGGGCAAGCCACTGCTCAGCCTGAGACCTGTCGGTGAAAACAAACTCTTCCGTCTTTCTGTCAACAAAGTATTTGTCAGAGTCAAGGTCTAAGCACGATGTCATGAGAGAACCGGCTAAGACTGCGGAAAATATAAAAACGTATGATGTTTTCTTTTTCATAGTCGTATGCATTATTAGAGGTTAAGTTGGAGGCCTACGGTAACAGCCTTTGTAATAGGATAATCCTCGCCTCGCGGCTGGAGCGACTCAGGATCCCACGTGCTGAACCTCTTGGAGAGGAGCAGCAGGTTGGTGCCCGACAAGTAGAAGCGGAGGCTGTTCATGTGCATCTTGTTCACGACACTCTTCGGCACGGTGTAACCGCAGTCGAGATTCTTCAGACGCAGGTAACGTCCGTCGCGCAGCCAGAAGGTGGAAGCGCGATAGTTGTTGCTGCTGTTGCCGTAATAGAGGCGCGGATAGGAGGCATTGACATCCTCGTTGGCAGGAATGCCCAGCTGAGCTGCTGTGTCGGAGTCAACCCAGCGGTTGTCGAGCATCCCCTTGAAGATATTACCCCACTGGCCTTCGCTGAAGGCATAGACGCATTTTCCATAGGTGAGGAAGGTGCTCTTACCTGCACCCTGGAAGTGGAGGTTGAAGTCGAAGTTCTTCCACTGAACCGAAAGTCCAAGACCATAGATAAGGTTCGGCGTGCTGGTAGCACCGATAGCGCAGACGTCGCCGTCGTTGATGACGCCATCGCCGTTGACATCCTTATACTTGATGTCGCCTGGCTGATAGATGCCGAACTGCTGCTTGGGGCTGTTGCGGATATCGTCGTAGTTCTCGAAGAGCCCGAGGGCGATGAGTCCTCGTACCTGATTGACGCGATATCCACGCAGGTTCTGGTAGGGATAAACGCTGTTTTCCTCGTCGTAGTCTCCTACGCGGTTCTTGCTATAAGTCATGTTGCCGCGCATGGTGAGGTTTACCTGCCCTATCTGCTGCTCATACTTGAAGTTCCCGTCGAAGCCCTGCGAGAATACAGAGCCTACGTTTGCCTTCGGAGTACTTTCCAAACCCACGATGGTAGGCAGGAAGTTACGACTCATATAGATACCCGTACGATGCTCGTTGAAGTAGTCGACGGTGAAAGAGAAGCGATTGTTGAAGAGTGACATGTCGACACCTATGTCGTTTTTCTCTGCCACTTCCCAAGTGACGCCCATAGAGGCTACCTGAGAGTAGTATGTGCCGCTATACCGGTAGTTGACATCGTCGAGGCTGAACTGGTAGCCACTGCCTCCATCGGTAATCGTATAGAGGTATGGGAAACGGTCGCTCCCAGTCGTATCGGAGCCGACCTTTCCGTGCGATGCACGAATCTTGAACATATCAACCCAGTCGATATTGTCGCGGATGAAAGGCTCGTCGCCCACGTTCCATGCAGCAGAATAGGATGGGAAGAAGCCCCAGCGGTGACCGTCGGCGAAGTTCTCGGAACCCGTATAACCAAAGTTATAATCGAGGAAGTAACGCCCGAGGAAATTGTATTTCACCTGTGCAGCCAAGCCTTTGTTCTTACGGCTGATGGAGTTCTTGATGTCGGTACCGAGGTTCTGCGTGGTGATGTTCTCGTCTTGCGTAAACTTCACGTTTGCCTCGAAGGTATGCTTCTGTGCGAAGGTACGGTCCCAATGGAGCAAGAGGTCGAGGAACTCGCGACGCGAGCCGCTATTGGCAGACGACTGCCACATGTCGGTAGCGCTGATAACCTTGTCGTAGTCTACCTCGCCCGTCTCGGTGTTGCGCTGACGTGCCGTGTAGAGGGCAGGCATGCGCAGATGTGAGATTCCGTTGTAGTTATATGTATCGTATCCGAAGCGTCCCGTGAAATTCAAGCCGGGAGTGATGAATCCCAAATCCTGTTCCAAAGTAACGTTCGTCTGTAGATTGTTGTTCCACTCGGTGTTGTAACCCGTCTGCGTGGACGAAACCCAAGGATTGATATAGTTGGCACGGTCACCTATAAACTGCTGCACATCTTCATACTCGATGACGATGCCCGTAAACTTGAAGGGTGCGTAGCCGTTGCTGTAGAGGACGGGTGAATAGAGGGAGTTGTAACCGAAAAGCTGCCCCCATACACGATCGTCGCCGATACCCGGGCTATTGCGTTTGGTGAGGTCACCGCTGACACCCAGCTTCAACAGGGAAGTCTTGGTAATGTTCATGTCGACATTCATACGGTAGTTGTAACGCTTGTAGTTGGCGTTGGTGTCGTACTTGTCGCGAAGAGTCTGATCGGTGCGATACATACCTTCGTCCTCGTTGTAAGCAATAGAGGCATAGTAACGAGCCGTCTCTCCACCACCGCTCACGTTGAGGTTAGCACGATAGCTGCCTGCCCCGTCCTTGAGCAGAAGATTCTGCCAGTTTACATTGGGGTAGATGTCAGGATCGAGTCCGTTACGGATAATGTCAAGCTCAACGGGCTGGTAGAGAGTGCCGAGGTTGCGGGTGATGCGCGCCTCGTTGATGTAGTTAGCATAGCTGAAGCCATCCACGAACTCAGGAGTGATAGTACGCGTGTTGTACGAAGTCTCCAACTTGCCGTTGAAAGTGACTTTACCCGACTTACCGTGCTTGGTAGTAATAAGGATTACACCATTTGCACCTTTCGAACCGTAGATGGCGGTAGCGGAAGCATCCTTGAGCACGGAGAAGGTCTCGATATCTTCGATGTTGATATCATCGATATTCTCGCGTTCGAAACCGTCGACAAGGATGTAAGCCTTACTGCTGGCACCGAAGGTGGAGATACCGCGAATCCAGAATTCGCTGGTATTCTTTCCGGGCTGTCCCGATTTCTGGTATGCGATGATGCCCGGAACATTACCGGCAAGGGTGTTGGAGATGTTGGAGGTGTTGTAATGCTTGAGGTCCTCCATTTGCACGTTCGTCACAGCACCTGTCACGGATATCTTCTTCTGGGCACCCATACCGGTGATGACGACTTCGTCGACTGCCGAGAATTTCTCTTCCTTCAGCACAACGTTGATAACTTTGGTATCGCCCTTCACTAAGATTTCCTGTGGCTGGTAGCCGATATAGGTGAAGATCAGAGTCTGATACTCTTTCATCTTTATCTTATAGGCGCCATTGATGTCGGTGATGACACCAAGTCCCGCCACATCTTTCACAACGACGTTGGCACCCAACAGAGGTTCGCCTGTCTCATCGGAGACAGTACCTGAAACTTCTATTTCATTTTGCGCAAAAGTGGTAGCAGAGAGAGCTAACAGCGCAATCAGTAAAATAAAATATCTTTTCATACGCTAAATCTGTTAAGGGTTACTCTTCGCTATCTGTTCCCGGTTCTTCCTCCTGTTCCTCTTCCTCGTCGTTCTCCTCCATCGTAATGGTACGGATCATGCAGTTGTTGGTATCGAGGATGTAGAAGATCAACGTATTCTCGCCCGAGATCTTATCGCGATGCACGTCGTTGACAAGTCCTGTGGGACGGTCGAAACGTGCCACATCACGCAGTTCTCCGTTTTCGGAGCCGTTGGTTTGTCCGTCAGCATGTGTTGCAGCACTTCCTCCCGCATAGGTTGAGATGATGCCTTCGGGTGTCAGATAGCGGATGGCGTTGTTCCTACTGTCGCAGAAGTAGAAATCATACACATCGCCATATCCGGCAGCCTCGTAGCTGTCGTTCTTGACAAACGTTCCCTGATAGGGGCGCGACACCTTTGCACTCTGCCCCACGCCGTCTTCGAATCCTGCAGCGCCGAGCTGTCCTGCAATGACGTACGGTGTGGAGAAGCGATGGGTGTTGTAGTTATAGTCGGTGCGAAGGATGTACTCTCTGTTGATGACAACTATGTAAGCATAATCTCCCGAAGGATGAATGTCAATCTGGCACTCATAAGCGTTGTCCTGCACCTTGAAGAGACGCTCGAAGGCAGGATTCTCCAACGCATTGGGCTCCCAGGCGGCATTTGCCTCCTTGTCAGGCAAAGTTGCCCAGTACTGATCCATATCAAGTCGGAGGATTTCACCCTGAGTGTAGCTGTTGAAATAAAGCTCGCCATTGGGATGCAGGTAAGCACCGTTGCACTGATTGTAAGCGCCTATCAGCTTGTGAGGAGAGTTGTTGTTGAATTCTGCCGTAGACTTGTCTCTGTCGACAATCCAGATGGCAGGAGCTCGGAACTCGCTGTTCCAGCAGTCAACGGATACGATAAGGTGCTCGCGCCAGCGGAGCTGCTCGGGAACAGCCGTTGCCAGCCAGGATTCGGTAGCAAAATAAGTAGGATTGCCATCCTCATCCTCACCCGTCTGCATCATTTCGCCATAGTCGGAGTAGGCGTAAGGATCGACAGCGAAGTCGATGGTACGCATACGCTCGCTATTGAACATGCTGATGTTGATGATGGTCTTCACCTCATGCTTTTCCAAGTCGATAAGTTGGATACCGTGCTGATTCTCACCCAAACGGGGCTCCTTGTCATAGAGGACAAAAAGCTGGTTGTGGTTGTAGGGCGAGAACTGCATCACGCCGTCGTTGCGGAAGCCTGAGCATGTCTCGAACGAGCCGTCGGCCCAACCTTGATCATTACGTTCGTTCTTGTACCCACAAAGCTTTCCGACTACCATCTTACGCTGATACTCGAACTTGTCCTTTGCCTGCACCGTTTGTGAACGGAGGCTGTCACCGATGGTGAGGACAATCTCTCCTGTGAAAGCGCCCGAAGGCACATAGCAGTAAAACACGTCGTTTTTCACACTTGCGATTACGGCGTCTTTACCTCCGATTGTCAAATGAAGCAGACTCTTGTCGTTTCCGAAGTTGCTTCCGTGGATGACAAGCTGCTGCCCCACGCCGCCTGATGAAGGAGTAAAGCTCGTAATCGTGACGGGTTTCGACGGGTCATAAGGCTCCGTCTCCTGCACACCCACGTAGTCTTCCGCCGTTGTGGCTCCGTCGCATCCCGCAAGGGAAAGCAATCCCACGCCACATGCCAGACTTACCAGCAGCGAGTGTACGATTCTTTTTGTCATTTTCATGAGATTGATTATTTAGTTAGATGTTCCTTATTCATTTCTTGGATTTCTTTGCTGACTCTGCCTGCGGTACGAGCTTGTCAACCAAGACGCGCATCCAATATCCTCCGATAACGCTGCGGGCCTTGAAGCCTACCATGCGTGCTGTCTTAGTGTCGCTCCAGTCGCTGATGGGCACGCGTGAAGGAGTCTCGTTGATGTAGGTATAGAGAGGAGCCACAAACTTGCCGAACTGGCTCATGTCGGATGCCATTCCTGCCGTCCACATTATCCAGTCGCTCTTGGTGTAGTCTTTGCGGCAGTCGAGAGGAAGTCCGTACTTGTTCTGCTTGGTGAGGTAGTATTTCACCTCACGTTCCATAGCGTCGTTCGGGAAGATGCCGGTATCCCACAGCTTATCCCAAATCATGTTGTACTTCTGACTCCAGGTGTCGCTTCTGTCGAAAGCCAGACGGTAATGATCGCCTTCACGTGCGTTGTTTTCCCAGATGGCGCCCATCTTCTTGGCTATTCCCATATACTCTTCAGCAACCTTGTCGAGTCCCTTCATCTGAGCCATGATGGCATATCCTGTTACGCCCATGATAGCTTTCACCGAGAGGTTGGTGTTGTGAGCCCAATGCCCGGCAAAGTCGTCGGTGCAGAGCTGGTTGGCAGGATCCTGCCCGTTTTCGACAAGGTAGTTTGCCCAAGTGGTGATGATTTCCCAGTATTTGTCGACGTACTGCGTGTTGCCGTCAAGCATGCACAGCATAGCAGCAAGCGTGAGCATGTTGCCAGCTTCCTCCAGAGGCATGTCGCCCCCGTATACCTGCCCGTTTGCCTTGGGATAGGTGCCCAGGTCGTGTGCGGCAAAGGGTTTGGTCCAGCGCCCGCTGAGGCTGTAGTCGAAGATGGATGTCATCATTGCCTTCTGCAGCTCGGGATTGTAGCAGAGGAACAGCGGAGCTTCGGGATAGGTGAGGTCAACCGTGTTGACGCAGCCGTTGGAGTTGTTCTCCTTCGAGAAGAAGAGGAGGTTGCCTTCGTCGTCCTTGAAGAGTTTGTGGGCAGCTATCACGTGGCGATACGAGCCGCTCAGTATCTCGGCATACTGCACGCCGCCTGATGCAAGTCCGTCGTCGTAGATTTGTCGGTCAAGGGCCTGACAGCGTTCCATTATGGAAGCATACTCACGCTCAAGGCGCTCCATCATGTCGAAAATGCTTACGTTTCCGTCGTGAGCCCAGTAGGCTTTGTAGTTTTTGTACATATACTGGATGTCCCAAATCTCATCGTAGCCTATAAGCATGTGCGACGAGGCTTTGCTGACGCTGCCGAAATCGTGGAGGTATGCCAAAGCGGGCATCTGTGAGGGCATACGGCTCATCACCTTCTCCTGCGATTCGGGCAGGCTGCCTGATGAGAGGAACGCTTGCTTCACATCCTGCTCTGTCCCCAGGCATACGCTGCCGTTATAGTCGGGAATATAGAGGTAGCCCCAGTCGATGCAGATTCCGTCGCCCGTCTTGGCAAGAATGGGCTGCTCGATGGTGCCTGCCTTCACATACTTCACGCTGCCCTTGCTTACCGTCTCGCTCACAGTCGGCTGAGCCATCTTGTTGAGGGCGAGCTGCGGGGTAGTGCTGATGAGCAGCTGAGTATTGTGCTCTTTTCCGTCGGTGCTGCGTACCTGATAGCTGATGTAGTTGGCTGGGCTGGAGAGGAGGTCGTAGTCGTCGATGAGCATCGGTGCCGTGAAGACGACATCGAGTTCCACAGGGCCGCAAGCGAAAGTATAATAGGATGAGGTTGCCAGCACATCGACGCTTTTCTGCGAGGCTGTCTGGATAGCGCGGGTATCGAGTCCGATGTTGCGGAAGAGGCCGAAGTCGAGGTAAGCTCCTCCCGTCGTGTTGTGGCAATGAGCGGCAATAACGTTCTTACCCACATGAAGGGAACGCTTCTGTGCCTCGGTAAGCTGCAGCTTGACGCCCTCGCGCCAGATCTCCACGTTGCCTGTGTCGTAGATGTTCTCACCGTTGAACCAGATGGCAAACGTGTCGTCGTGACTGAAGACGAGCCAGATGTCGCCCTTCAGGTCATCGGCAGTAAGCTCAATCGTTCGGCGCACATAGATGTCGCTGTTGGTGTCGCTCCAGCGGGTGCGCACAAATGAGAGGTCGGGCGAGCCGAAGGCAGCCTGGCGTGTCTGCCACTGGCTGTCGTCAAATTCGGGAGCTATCCAGTTGCCCTTGGGTGTCTCGCGGGTAAACTGTCCTCTCCAGGCCTCCTCGTCGGCCATCGGAACAATTGATTCCATCACCTGGCGCTCGGCACCCATCCAGCGGTAGGTGGTGCCGTCGACACGCAGAAGTCCTTCGATGGATTTCTCATCATCGGTCCAATGACGGGTAGTGCCGTCGGTAAGCTGATCGTAAGGAGACCAGATGGAAAAATAGGGGTCGCTCACCACAAGAGGCACCGAGGGAAGTCGCAGATCGGTAGCCTGATAGGGTTTGAAGAAGTCGGCTTTCTGCGCGCAGGCAGTCAGCGAAAGGATAACCGCAAGGGCGGCAAGATGTGATTTTTTCATACTGATATGGTTTGGTTGTCGTTCACGATTGTTTTTGCTGTCGGATGATAATTTACGGGCAAAGTTAAATAATCTTTTTTTCAACTCCAAACTTTTCTTTCCTCCTTTTAAATTTTAATTCCCTTTTTCGGAAAACCCGCGATGAAAGCCCTTTTGGCAGAGTCAGCCTCATCCTCTTGCAGAATCTCCCCGGGAGGAGGAGAAAAGTGCGGATATGTGCCTTTTTTCGGGCGGAAATGGCGAATAGGGAAATGCGCGTTTTGCCACTCTCTCTCGAGTGGGGCATTTGGCTCATTTTGCCCCTTTTCATCGGGAAAAATCGCTGCTTTGAGCAAGATGAAATATGCTCAAAGAAAAAAAATTTTTCCCTTCTTCATACGGCGATATGAAGAAAGAAAAAATTTTTTTGGAGAAGGAATAATTTCGGCTCGTTCTCCCCACTCTTTCGGCTCTGCGACAATACGCCCGAATTCCTCTCTCCAACCTTAGCGCAACGGGAGTTGAAAGGCAATAAAATCCTCTTATTTGCTCTGATAATGCCCTTACCTTATTAAATTAAGGTTTTTTTAGCCTCGCTTTGTGGTAATTCAGATTTTTTGCCGTACATTTGCAACAGCAATACAAAAAACTCTAACACTACATGAAACAGCATCTCACGCTTCTGCTTCTCCTCGTATGCAGCGTTGCCACCCTCTGGGCCGACGACAATCCTGCCACGTATAGCAACCCCATCATCGGGCGAAGTCTCCCCGACCCTACGGTCATACGCGCTCGCGACGGCATGTTCTACCTCTATGCCACCGAGGACATCTATAACACCCCCATCTACCGCTCGCCCGACCTGGTGCATTGGGACTTCGTGGGTACCGCCTTCACAAACAGCACGCGCCCCAAGAAAATCGACGGCAACCTTTGGGCTCCCGACATCAACTACATCAACGGCAAATACGTGCTCTACTACAGCAAGTCGAAGTGGGGAGGAGAATGGGAATGCGGCATCGGAGTAGCCACGTCGGACTACCCCGAAGGGCCTTTCACCGACGTTGACTCCCTGTTTACCAGCAAAGGCATCGGCGTGCAGAACAGCATCGACCCCTTCTATATCGAGGATGAGGGGAAGAAATACCTCTTCTGGGGCAGTTTCCGCGGCATCTACGCCATCGAGCTGAGCGACGACGGACTCAGCATTAAGGAGGGAGCCGAGAAGGTGAAGATTTCAAGCGGCAGAACCGAAGCCACATACATCATCAAGCACGACGACTACTTCTACCTCATAGGCTCCGCAGGCTCGTGCTGCGAAGGGGCAAAGAGCACATACAACCTGCTGATGGCGCGCTCGAAAAACATCCTGGGGCCCTATGTGGACCGAACGGGAAAGAAAGCCCTCAACGACGGCTTCTCGCAGCTCCTGGTAGGCAGCACGAAGGTGATAGGCCCGGGACATAACGCCGAGTTTATGGAGGACGATAACGGCACATTCTTCATCATCTATCACGGCTATGAGGCAAGCGACCCCGACGGAGGGAGAAAAGTGTTTATGGACCCAATCTCCTGGGACCGAGGCGGTTGGCCTACCGTGCGCAACATGCGCCCTTCGGTTTCGGCCAACGCGCCTGTGTTCAAGCACAACGTTGAGGGGGAACGGGCTGTAGGCAATCCTGTGCCGCTGGGCGACCCTTTCATCCTCAACGATGAGGGAACCTACTATGCCTACGGCACTCACGACGAGACAGGCATCGAGGTGTACCGCTCGACAGACCTTGCAAACTGGACTTTCTGCGGGCTGGCAATCGACACCATCGGAAGCAAGGCATCGGGCAACTTCCGCTCGCCCGAGATACACAAGACGGGCAGCCAGTTTATCCTCTATTACACAGCCGACAACCACATCTACGCTGCCACAGGCTCCACCCCTACGGGCCCTTTCGTTGAGCAGGACGGCTACCTGCTCCATCCCGTAATAGCCAACGAAGCTTGCTCCGACGTCACCCGCTTCACAGATGACGACGGGCTGATGTACCTCTACTTCGTGCGCATCCAAAACGGCATCAGCTCCGTCTGGACCTGCAATCTTGAGGAAGACGGTCTCACGGCAGCTAAACCTCTGCGCACCGTCTCTTCTCCTTCCCAAATATGGGAAAGGGAAAAGGGCTCCGTCAACTGCGCACCCTTCGTGCTGAAAAAAGACGACAGATATTTCTTCACTTATACTGGAAACGAAGAGTCGAGCCTCAACTGCGGCATCGGATATCTCTATTCCACAACCCTCACGCGCGGCTTGCGCAAATATGGCTACAACCCCATCTGGCAAAAGCCCGAAGGACTCGGACTAACCGGCACCGCTCACGCCTCGTTCTTCTATAGTCCCGACAGCACTCTCTACTGTGTGTTTGATGCCCACAACAGGGAGGACAACATCTACCCTCGCCTGATGTACATCAGCACCGCAACTGTTTCTGACGGGGAGCTTCACATCAGCACCGACAACATCATCTCCCCCGTAATCAGCGGAGACGAGTCGTCGGGAATCTCTCCGATTAAAGCCGACACATATATCATAAGCCCGAAGCGTATTCGCGACTCCTTCACCGTTGAGAGCCTCTCAGGAAAGCCATTCAGGTGGCAAGTCGTAAGCTTGCACGGGCAAGTAATGAAATCTGGAAACTCTGAAGGAAGCATACGTGTTTCCCTTGCCGACACGCCGCAGGGAATGTATATCATCCGACTCACAAACAGCGACGGAGAGTATAGCGAAAAGGTAATCCACATCTAAAAGAAAGCAAATTCAGAAAAGAAACAGAGAGCACCTATTCATAAAATAAAAAAGGAGATTTTTTGCTATTCAAGAAAAATCACCTATTTTTGCCACAAGAAAACAATTTATTCACTCACTTATAAAAAACCGCTTATGAGAAAAAATTTACTTCTTTTATGTCTGGGAGTAGTTGCCTTGAGTGCAAGCGCCCAGATGATGGATTCTCCTTGGAAGGGTACCGTTCTTCCAGAAACAGGAGGAACCTATTACCTCTACAATGTTGAATCGGGTTTGTGGCTCCAGAACAACCGCAAGATTCAGGACGACTGGACCACTCGCGCACAGGTAGGCTTACACGGCTTCGACATTAAGGTGATTCCCATAGAGGGCGGCTTCCAACTTGACCCCCGCTTCGGACACAACCACAGTATCAATGCCAATCTTGATCAGGGCTACTTAGACACCGAACGTGAAGTTTCCGCTTGGTCTTTCGTTGCTCTGCCTCCTGATGGTTACGATGCTTCTAACATGTACACTATCGAAGCCATCGACGGTGCCGTGCTGTTGGGTGTTGACCTCGGAGATGATGAAATGACTACTACTCTCTCCTACGATCCCAGCTGCCCCAACGTATCGTGGCAGCTCGTTTCCAAAGAGGAACGTCTGGCAGCTTTGGCAAACGCCAGCGAAGACAATCCTATGGATGCCACTTGGCTCATCGACGACTGGGACTTTGCTAATCAGAACGAGCGCAACGCCAGCTGGAAGAGCACCCTTTCGCACAACGCATATAATCAAGGCTATCCTGCAAACCGCGCTTTTGAAAGCTGGAATGGTTCTGTAGGTGAATTTGCTCAGACCATCACCGGCTTGCCCGATGGTAGATACGGCCTTACACTGCAGGGATACTATCGCGATGGTAGCACGGGAGGCGTTGGAAGCAAGCACGTTGAAGGCACTGAGGAAATCCGAGCCTATTATTTCGCTAACTCCGTTAAGCATCCGCTCATGTCGATCTGCGAAAACGGCGTTACCGAGCCTATCGAAGGTGTCTTCCCTGTTGAGGTAGAAGGCGGATACTTCCTTCCTGGAGATGGAGGTAGCGCTCTTCCGAATGCATCTAACTCTTTCTTCCTCGATTTCTATTGGAACGAGGAAATCTTCGTTACTGTAGCAGGCGGAACACTCAAGATAGGTGTAGGCAAAGACAGTGGTGTGGGTGACGACTGGACTGTATTCGACAACTTCAAGCTCACCTACTACGGCGCATACGTTGACATCGATGAATTGCTTGCCGACCTGGGTGACCTTATCACCGAGGTGGACGACTTCGAGGGCCTCAAGCCTGGATTCCTCGAGCAAGCTCTGGCTCAGGCCAATGACGCCCTTAACAGCACCGATGCTGCTGTCATCGGCACTGCTTTCAACAACCTCAACGAAAAGTTCACTGTTGTTAAGGCTGCTCAGAACAACATGAAGAACTTTGTTGCCACCGTAGCCCTCTGCCAGCAAGAAGCAGCCGCAGGCTCAGATCTTGCTAAAGCTATTACCAGCACTCAGGCTATCTATGACAACGCTACCACCACCGACGAATATGCTCAAGCCCTCAACACTCTTCAGATTGCCCGCAGGGTTAACGCTGCCGAGCGCGAAGAGAACTATTGGGCAGGACACGAGCCTGAGCTGGGTCAGAAGTACTATTTCTATAATGTGGGCGAAAAGCGCTATCTCTGCGGAGGTGACGACTGGGGCGCACACGCTGCCCTCGGCATCCCAGGCATCGAGATTCAGCTCGAAGAGGGTAACGTTGCCGGATTCCGCCTCAACACCTTCCTCAATAACGGAGGCGACAGCCAGTATCTGAACTACGGAGGCTATATGGACACCGGAGGCAACGACTGGATGTTCGTTGAAGTAGGCAACGGAGTATACAATATCGTACGTGCCGAAGATCTTACAATCAGCTTGGGCTATCGTCCCGGCACCTATTGCCGTGTGGACACAGATATGCCCGACCTTGCCGACCCACGCAATCAGTGGATCCTCGTCACCCGCGAAGACCGTTACGAACACCTCGCAGACGCTACTCCTTCTAACCCGGCTGACGCATCGTTCCTCATCGGAATGCCAAACTTCAGTCAGCGTGAGAACCTCGAAGAATCCGGTTGGTACTTCGGCGCAGGAAGCATCTGGGGACGCGGCAGCAACTATCCCGATTTCGTATATGAATGCTACAGCACTCCTTACTTCGAAATGAACCAACTCGTTACTGATCTCCCGTTGGGCAACTACGAAGTATCCTGTCAGGGTTACTATCGTGAAAGCAATCATGAGGGACAGGCAGCCATCTTGGCTGAAGGAGGAGAGGCTCTGCGTGCCGCTCTGCTGTATGCTAACGAGGGTGAAGTGGAGATGATGAACATCACCGACGAAGCAGACAAAGCTCCCGGTATGGGCGAGCTCGGCTCTGCAGAATATCCTCACGACTATCCCAAGTGGGTTTACGAAGCTACCAACTTCTTCCAGTGTGGACTTTACAAGAATGCCGTTAACTGCACCGTTGACGCCTCCGGCGAATTGTTCCTCGGTGTAGGTAAGGACTACGAATCTGATGCAGACTGGGTTGTTGTCGACAACTTCCGCATCAAGTACTTCGGCGACGGAACAGGCATCAAGGATGTCATCAATGATAAACCCGTTCAGAACGGAAAGATCTATAACCTCATGGGCGTGGAAGTAACAACTCCAGCTGAAGGCACCATCTATATCCGCGACGGAAAGAAGTATATGAAGAAGTAAAAAAACTTTATTCCTTCTACATATGAGAATATCGAGGCTCCAAAAGCCCCGATATTCTTTTTATAATTGACTTGTGAAATCCAAAGATTATCCCTACTTTTGCAAACCAAAAACATAAACTCAGTTATTCATGAAAGTTCTCCGTTCCCTCGTCTTGGCGGCAATCGCTTTGTACAGCACTTCCATCATTGCTCAGGATGATGCATTTTTCACTCCTTACCAGCCAACCGACCTCAGGCTACCTTCAGTGCCCCTCGTAGTCAACGACCCGTATTTTTCCATATGGTCTCCTTATGACAAGCTCACCGACGGAACAACCAAGCACTGGACGAATGCTGAAAAAGCAATGGGAGGACTGCTGCGGGTAGACGGCACCACCTACCGCTGGATGGGCACTGAGACAGAAGCCCTTCTGACATCCCTCGCCCCTATGACCAACGAGACTGCCTGGACGGCACGCGTCAGCTACAAGCTTGCTAACGGATGGACGAACCCTTCTTTCGACGACAGCAGCTGGGCTATCGAAACTGCAGCGTGGGGTACTGCCAACGAATACCCCAACGTGAAGACAAAATGGACTGACACAAACAGCGACATCTACATCCGCCGTACCGTTTCTCTCACAACAGACGACTTGGAAGAAGACCTCTGGATTGTATTCTCACACGACGATGTCTTCGAGATGTACATCAACGGCACCCGAGTTATTTCTACAGGCGAGACTTGGCTACAGGGTGAGCGGCTTCACCTCAGCGCCACACAGCGTGCCCTACTCCATGAAGGAGAGAACATCCTCGCTGCTCACTGCCACAACACCAGCGGAGGTGCATACGTTGACTTCGGACTATACAAGAACAACCTTGTGAAAAACGGAGAAATAATTCCCGCCACCCAGAAAAGCATCGACGTGCTTGCCACAAACACATACTACACCTTCCAATGCGGGCCTGTGGATCTCGACGTAGTGTTCACAGCCCCCATGATTATCGACGACCTCGATTTGCTCTCCACTCCCATCAACTACATCTCAGCACGCGTACGCTCTACCGACGGCAATTCTCACGAAGTATGTCTACTCTTTGAGACAACACCTCAGCTTACTGTAAACGAAGAGATGCAGCCCACCGTTTCCACTGTTGTCGAAGAAAACGGCATTCGCTACCTGAAATCGGGCAGCAAGGCACAACCCGTTCTCGGGCGTTCTGGCGACCTCATTTGCATCGACTGGGGATACCTATACCTCCCTTCCGTCAACGGAGAAGTAGGGATGGCTTCACAGTACGTGATGGAGAATACGTTTGCCCAATCAGGAAACTTCCCCGAGAGTGAGTCATCCGTCAGCAGCACTTGCTTTGCCGATATGCCCGTGCTTGCTTGGAAGCACGACTTCGGAACCCTTACACAAGGTTCCACTTACATGATGATTGGCTATGACGAAGTGTTCGACATCCAGTACATGAGACAGAACTACAAAGGCTATTGGGCACGCAACGGCAAAACTATATTCCAAGCCTTCGAGGAACTGCGCGACGGATACGACAGCATTATGGAACGTTGCCGCAAACAAGACAAAATCATCTACGACGATGCCCTGCAATCTGCCAACATTCACTATGCCGAACTGCTCAGCGCCTCCTACCGACAGGTAATAGCTGCGCACAAGCTCTTCGAGGATAAGGACGGTAACCTCCTCTTCTTTTCGAAGGAAAATAACTCAAACGGTTGCGTCAACACAGTGGACCTTACCTATCCCTCCGCCCCTCTCTTCCTCTGCTACAATCCTGACTTGGAAAAAGGTATGATTACCTCCATCTACGACTACACACGCTCGGGAAAGTGGAATAAAGACTTTGCCGCACACGACCTGGGAACCTATCCTCACGCCAACGGACAAGTGTACGGGGGCGATATGCCTCTCGAGGAGAGTGGAAACATACTTATACTTACCGCATACATCGTTGAACAAGAGGGTTTCACCACATGGATGCGCAAATACTGGAATATTGCCAAACGTTGGGCCGACTATTTGGTGCAAAACGGACAAGATCCTGCTAACCAGCTCTGCACCGACGACTTTGCAGGACACTGGGCTCATAACGCCAACCTCTCTATCAAAGCCATCATGGGAGTTGTTGCCTTCTCAAAGATAGCTCGCGTGAGAGGAGAGGAGACCGACAGTCCCACCTACATCGCTATGGCCAATGAATATATGGCGAAAGCTGTCGCTATGGCGCGACAGTGGGAAATGGATGCGCGCGACGGTGACCATTACCGACTGGCTTTCGACAGAGAGAACACCTGGAGTCTGAAATACAATATGGTGTGGGATAAACTTTGGGACACCCATCTCTTTCCTAACCGAGCTATGCAGCGCGAGATTCGCTTCTATTTAGGTAAGCAGAATAAATATGGAATTCCTCTCGATAATCGTCAGTCGTACACCAAGAGTGACTGGGTGCTGTGGGCTGCCGCGATGGCTGACGATAACGATACCTTCATACGCCTGATGGAGCCTATGTATAAATACGTCAACGAAACTCGCTCACGCGTGCCCATTTGCGACTGGCACTGGACTACCTCGGGTGATATGACAGGTTTCCGTGCACGCAGTGTCATCGGAGGTTACTGGATGAAAGTTCTTATGGACAGACACGTCACGCCCAATGAAACCAGCACGTGGGCTCCCGCCGACTCCTCTCTACTCACATCGTGGGGCGCCGAAGTCGACACATCAAGCGTGCTCCCTGCCTATCCCCGTCCACTTCTGCAGCGTTCCCAGTGGCAAAACCTTAATGGATTGTGGGAGTACTCCATCTCGAAGGTAACATCCACACCCGCCAAATTCGACGGACAGATTCTCGTGCCTTTCCCCATTGAAGCCTCTCTCTCAGGAGTAGGCACCTGGCTTGACAACAACTATTACCTTTGGTATCGTAAGGAGTTCACCACTCCAAAGGAATGGAGCGGGAAAAACATTTTACTCCACTTCGGAGCCATCGATAACCTCTCCTACATCTGGCTCAATGGTAGCATCATCAAGCGTAACAACATAGGCGGATATACAGGACTGTCCATCGATGTTACCAACTATCTCAAACACGACGGCACTCCCAACGTGCTGGTTGTACGTGTGAGCGACCCCACCAACGGCGACTCCCAGGTTGTTGGTCTTCAGCGTTCCACTCCCGGAGGAAACGATGAACAAGGATTCTCCTCCGTCAGCGGCATCTGGCAGACAGTTTGGATGGAACCCGTTGCCAACACCTACATATCCGACATTCGGACAACACCCGATATTGACTCTGGCACCCTCTCTCTGAAAGTCTCCACCGTTGGCACCTCCGCTTCCGACGAAGTAAAAGTTGTGCTGAAAGCAGGCTCTGCTATCATAGCCGAAAAGAGAGCTCCAGCAACGACTGACGACATTGTGCTCCCTGTGGCTAATGCCCGTCTGTGGAGCCCTGCTGATCCGTTCCTTTATGATGTTGAAGTACAGCTCATCTCCAGCGGAACCGTCACCGATGATGTCCGCTCCTATGCCGCGATGCGCAAGATCAGCAGGAAGCAAGCCGAAGACGGACGCTGGCATTTCCAGCTTAACAATCATGACATATTCCTCTATGGTGTGCTCGACGAAGGCTACTGGCCCGACGGCATCTATACAGCACCTTCCGATGAAGCCCTCGCCTATGACATCCAACTCGCTCGCACGCTCGGCTTCAACACTATACGCAAGCACCAAAAGGTAGAACCTGAAAGATGGTATTATCACTGCGATCGTCTGGGTATGCTCGTCTGGCAGGACATGCCGGCTATCGCTAAGGAGACAGAGATCTGGGAACCCTATGACTGGTACTCCGATACCGACGGCACCCTGCCCTCCACTTCTGCTAGCCGTTACAAGAACGAGTGGCGCTCTATTGTGAACACCCTATACAACCATCCCTCCGTCGTTATCTGGACTCTCTTTGACGAAGCTGTGGGGCAGCATTCTACATCAGCCTACGTTGACTTCACACGTGACCTTGATACCACGCGCCTTGTCGACGCTGCTTCCGGTGGCAACCACCATCAAGGGTTGGGAGATATGCTAGATCTCCATAACACGGGTAAAAACCCTTCCATTACCTTCTGCGATGCATCATACCCATTCGTACTGGGCAAGTGCGGTAGCTACGCTTCGGACGACATCGAGCAATACACCACCCTTGTCAACAAACTGCAGACACTCGCTAAAGGCACCACCGTCTCACGTGTCAACACTGCACTAGCAGCTGCTGTTTATGCACGCCTCGTGGATGTGGAAATGCAAAACGACGGACTCGTTACAGCCGACAGGAGCACTGTCAAGATGGATGCTGCTGCCATCGCTGCTCTTAACGACGCTCTCTGCCGTACCTATGGCGATGGACTATCGTCGGTATCATTCCCTACAAGCGACGCGCAACCCATCTATTTTGACATGCTCGGACGGCCCCTCACAGGTCCCCTCCCCGTAGGCTCCATCGTTATCTTGCACAATGCCGACGGCACCGTTTCAAAGATGTACGTGAAGTAGCTTACCCTTCATATCACATAAGAAAAGCAGCACCTCATCGGAGTGCTGCTTTTTTAGTTGAAAAAATGGATGGAAATGTTAGAGGCGGAAACTATTCTCTATTCTTATCTAATGTATCAGCGTATCACATACTTCTTTCTGTCTTTGATATAGAAGCCTTTTGAGGGCAGTTCAACACGACGTCCTGAGAGATCATACACAGTCTCGCTGTGAGGGAACTCATCAAGGTTGTTGACGGTAGGCGAAATGATACCCAGCGAGGGGTTCAGTATGTTGCGTATCACACTTTCATCGGGTGTCATAGCATAGTTGTCGCAGATGATGAATGGACCCTGCTTGTATGCTCCGCTGCGGATAAGGAAGCCCTCGTTGCTTGCCGACACACGCACCACTTTTGCATCGTCTGCCAACGTCAACGACACAGTCAGGTACTTCTTGGCTCCGGGATTGTATATCTTGAATTCACTGCTGCCGTCATCGTGCATGATATACCAGTTGTGGTTCAGGTCACACACGTTCAGTTTCTCCTCGCTCACCGTCTTCACTTTGCCGTCGTCTACCACCAAATATTTGCCGCTCGTGGCATCTTGCAGCACGTATGAGTGGAATGAGTTCAGATGGATGGTCTTAGCAATGATGCCGTACTTCAGAGGAGTGCTGTTCTGCGCAAGTCGCATGAGAGCAGTTCTCCACTCGGACACTCCCAGTGGCTCCTCAGAGTGGAACATTGCCTCTAGCGGTGCCAGGTCTGCACTACTATAGCTGCCGAAGTGGTTGGCATTGGAGAGGAAGTGCTGTGCAACGTTCTTGAGGTGCTCCACACTGTTCTTTTGACACATCGACTCCATCTCCGTCATCATGCTTGTGCGGTACGATTCCTCCACCCTTTTGCGCAAAGCGTCCATGTCGATAGTGTCTACCCACGGAGTCTCCGTCACCAGCGGCAACGTGTTAGAGCTGTCACAAGGCGCCACGTAACCTCCTGTCTGCATATAGTAGCAATTGTCGTACATAGCCGTAGCCCCATGCCCGTAGTCGGTACGCGAACTGCGTCCTCCCGAGCCTTGCGTGTGACCGAAGTCCACCTTGTTCATCGGATACCACTTACCGCCTACCGATGAGCGCATGGTGGGATTGCGGAAGTATGCACGGCGGAAAATCTCGCCTCCCACGTGATAGAAGTTCTCAATGAACGAATAAAAGCTGTCGTACAGATGATTGATGCCGCTCTGCCGCAGCGTGGCTATATATCGCCATTCCGTCTCATCATCTTGCTTGTACCACATTGTCTGCAGCGTGTTTTGATAGGTCACCATCGTCCCATCATCGAGTGTTACGTCGACTGCCTCAGGGCGCGCATACACCAAAAACTGCATCCAGTGATCGGGATTCCACCAGTTTCCATCGGGATAGCGAGCGCTAATGCCCGTTCCCTCACCGCCGAAACGCGTGGTGTAGACATCGGGACCCTTGTCCAGTTCGCCCGAGCGTAAGTAGTCGGGCAGGTTAGGATCACTGTCGGTATCGCCGTGATCCCATATGCTGAAGAGCACCTGGCGGTTATATCCACCCGCTTTCGCTATCGACTGTATACCGCCGTACTGCCCGTCGGAGCCTATAGACATCACATACGTACTCAGCACCTCGTAGATGGAGGGATACATCACTTCCAGATACACCCAGTCGAAGGCGTCGCTTGTGGGAGTCGACTTGTCGGTCGAGCGGTAGCCGAAAAGGTGTACTGACGGAGCCATAAATATCTCCGAGTCTACAACTGGCAGATTTCCCTCGCGCTGGAACCGCAAACCGTAGAACTGAGATATGCCGCTTGCAGCACCCTCGCCGGTCAGCTCCAGACGGTACCACTTGTCTTCGGGCACCACCACATCAGGCAGTACCTCCACGGTGTCACGGCGCATCGACGTGTTAACGAACGATGCCTCGCCCGTCTGCAGCACGGTACCGTCTTGAGGGTCAACGAGGCGCGCATGCACCTTGAACGTCTTGCCGTTCTTGGGCATCAACACCATATCGGCGCGCACGTGCCCAGCTGGCATATGGAGCCCGAACACCACGCACACTCCGCTCTTCGTTGGCCATGAGAGCGAGGTCTCCTGAAACGACGTCCCGTAGTAGGCGCCGTCAAGTTCCTGATAGCATTTGCCGGCATAGATGAAATCAACCGTAGGATTATAGTCAACTGCCGAAACCGACAGACAAGCTATGCTTGTTAACAGGCACATTAGTTTTCGCAAATAGTCTTTCATAGTCGTTATCCGATAAAACAAGGCAAAAATAACGGAATCGGCAAAAAAAAACAATTCAATTGCGTTTTTTTTCAGATATTGCATTACTTTTGCACTGCAAGGCGCATAACGCGTTGTGCCCGCACTTACAACATGATTATCTACAACACCACTATCATCCTAAGAGAAATGAGACGCATCCTCCCGCTACTGCTGCTGTTCATCACCGCCCTTCCCCTCGTGGCACAGACTGACGAAGAGTACAACACCCTTATCATCGAACTCAACGACGGCTCGCGGCAGGTCGTACCCCTAAGCAAAATATCCTGCCTACTGTTCGAGAACACTCCCGACGAGCAACTCTACGAGTTTGTAGGCACATGGCCACAGTCGGCACTCTTCCCCGTGCGTACCTTCTGCAACGGACAACTCAACAGCCAGCTCAAGTATCTGGATAGCAACTCCTATTCGTCGCGCTCCAACATGGGCACCCACTTCCTCAACTGCGAGAAGGCCACCGACGAGCAGAAGGAGTGGCTCCGCAACCCCGACACCTACCCCGCTAAAGTTGAGGGATTCACACGCTGGGTGCGCAAACGCGTCGTCCTCTACCCCTTCGAAAAACCTATGCCCGCTGACTGTAACCAGCACTCCATCGGTGACTGCAACACTGTCTCCACTCTCGCTGACATCGCATACCTCTACCCCGACTTCATCATGAGCCTCATCACCAAGGTCGACAATTACAACTACATCATCAAGATGTTCGACCCCGACGGCAAACGCATCGAAGTGGGCGTCAACAACTACGTGCTCTGCGACAATAATAGCAGCGTCGTTCAGATGACGGGCAAGAATGGCGTCGTTACTTGGGCCACACTCCTCGAGAAGGCCATCGCCAAATGGCTCTACGTCTATAAGCCCAACACCGGGCTTGGAGGCTTCGGAGCCGAAGGTATGACACCTATGTTCACAGGTGACGGACGCAGCGTAGCCATCAGCCCAGGCAAGTGCAGCGCACAGGAGCTTGCACTCGTTGTCACCACATGCCTCAAGCACGGGCTCATTGTCAATGGTGGTTTTAATAAGCAGGGCATTAAGATAGGCTCGCACGAAACCATCACCGCCCACGGCCATTCGCTGCTCATGCCTAACACCGAGATTGAGCCCAACGCCCTCTTTGCTATGCGAAACCCCTGGGGACAAGGTAAAGACGACCACGTAATGCAAATCGTTGAGGGAGAAGTACCCCCCACCATTGACATACGCATCATCAGTCCCGGTATCGCCTCACTCTACTTCCGCCACACCCTTGAAGACCCCATTGGACCCTACATCGTGCCCAAGTGGTAAAACCCCACGCACAATCCAAATCATCTTTTTAACCCAATTAATCTGCAAGAATCGCTTGCACCCATAGAGCAGACAACATGATGAAAAGACTATTCATGACGATGGCCGTCGTGATGAGCGCAGCCATAGCCCTCGCTGAGGGAGATGTTACGAAAGAGAAGTTCAAACCCTTCTATACCCGCGAAGAGGCTCCTCACCTCGAAAACGTGATACCCGCACCTCCTACGCTCGTCGACCCTCTATTCTTCAACGACTGGGCACAGTTCCAATGGGGTCTTTCCGTGCGTGACAGCGAACGTGGCAAACAAGCTGTGGAAGACGCACACATCAACGCTACCTACTTCATGAAGCGCTATAGCGAGGCTACTGACATCGAGTTGACACCAGAAACCCATCCCGAGCTGTTCCGCCTCTTCTCTCGCCTTCATCTCACCGAGCAACAGGCAGGCGCTAGCGCCAAACTCTATTTCCAACGCGTACGCCCCTACCAGCAGTACAAGGAGCCTTCTGCGGTACCTGACCATGAGAATCCCACCGATTTTACGAGCTACCCCTCGGGGCATACCCACGCCTCCTGGTTAGTGGGACTGACACTTGTCACCCTTGAACCCGAACACACCGAGCAGATTATGAAGATTGCCTACGAGTTGGGGCAGAGCCGAGTCATCGTGGGCTTCCACTATCAAAGCGACGTCGATATGGGACGCATTGCCGGCAGCATTACTTTCGCACGTGTGATGGCAGAGCCTGAGTTCCAGAAGCAATACGAAAAGGCAAAGAAAGAGTACGAAAAAGTCAGAAAGGAACACGAGAAAGCCAAAAAGGAGTTCGGTAGGAAAAAGCGGTAAGAATCTGCCCAGCCCACCCTCGTGAATCACTAGCGCACTCATATTCATCGCCTCACACTAATTCCTTGTTACATCTTCATACGACTCCACTCAGCATATCCATTCAAGGAAATTCCATCTTTTCGTCCAACGCGTCACTTGATGTAATCAGCTTAACACAATTGAGTGATGAAACACATCGTTTTTTCATTTCTTCTAATCGGTTTGCTTCTATGCTCTTGCAGTAGAAACAAAGCGAATCCGAATCAGTCAACTCACATTTCGGCAGAAATGGCATACGAAGGAGTAAAAAAATATTGTCATAGCACTTACGACTGGGGTATAGCAGAAAACAATCCTTCCATCATGTATGTAGAGATGGGAGATGAAACCGAATCTGAGTACAAGGTGATGTTCCGCAGTTATACGGGTACCTTCGTGTATTTCTATGTAGACAAGTCAAGTGGTGTGACAAGAATGGTAGAATGTGTTCCAGCACTAGGCATTAAAAGCGACGCCGGAACCATTAATATCTTTGATTTCCTGGAAAACAGACAACCAAACTAACGGGCAGTTTTTTCCTTCTCGAAAAAATTTTTTTCCTTCTCCAGCGCGCGAGATGAAGAAAGAAAAAATTTTTTTGGAGAAGGGAAAAAACCGAGAGGAGCCAACCTTATAATTTTGGCACCCTATATCATCATTTCCGATATACCAAATATCCGCAGAGAGTCTCTGCGGATATTTGGTTTTCCTCTGTCGTAGCCGTATAAAAAAGACTACATCTCCGGAGCCGAAGGAGGTTCGTTCCCTACGGCAGCACCCCACTCCTTATTGGGGCGATTTCCCATTTTCAGAACAAGCGTAGCCCCATTCTTAACATCCTCGTGACTAATCCACGGACAATCAAGCGGTTTGCCGTTGAGAGTTGCACTCTGAATGTATTTGTTCTCCTCGCTACAATCCTGAGCAATGATGTGGAAAATCTTTCCGTTGCCGACTTTCAGTTTGACATCGGAGAACAAAGGGCTTCCGATGTTGTAAACAGGGAACCCGGGGGTAACAGGATAAAAACCAAGGCTGGAGAATACGACGAAAGAAGTCAAACCTCCCCCGTCCTCATCGCCTGGAATACCCATCAAGTCGTTTCGAAACCAAGTCTTCAGACATTGTCGAATGCGCTTCTGAGTCTTCCAAGGAGCTCCTGCGTAATTATAAATGTAGGGTATGTGCAGCGAAGGCTCATTCGCCATAGTGAACTGGCCTATGTTGCCCGTCTGGTCAGGAAGCTGAGTGTAGAACTCACGCTTGCCGCGCCCCATGCTCTCCGTGAACGTCTGATCCAGATTGCGCACCAGTTCCTCACGTCCTCCCATCAAACGCGCAAGATCGGCAAAGTTATGCTGAACATCCCAGCGGTAGGTCCATCCATTATTCTCGTCATAGGCATCACGGGCACCGATACCGCCTCCGAAGCGATAATCGAAATTCTCCAGGAAATTACCATCCTTATCTTTCGGATGGAAGAACTTGGTTTCGGGGTTCCAGACATTGCGGTAGTTATAGGACAACTTCAGGTATTTCTGCTGCAGTTCCTTATCACCCATGAACTCGGCTATACGCGAGAGGCACCACTCGTCGTACGACGTTCCCAGCGTAACGGCAATAGGCTGGCGCTTCTCGAAGTCTGACACATTAGGATCGGTCTCTTCCTCACCTTCTCGCAAAGCGGGAATATAGCCGTTTTCCTTATAGAATTCATCGATGTATCCGGCAGGTCCCCCGCTCCAGGGAGCCAAAGTCTTTTCCTCAATACCCTTCCGGCAGTATTCAAAGGCACGCTTGGCATCCACCTTCAAACCCTTATAGAGAGCATCGGCTACCATCGAAACGCCGTGATTGGAGTTCATGCGACGCGTGTCGCCCGTCATTTCCGGAAAAGTTGGCATCCACTTGGTACCCATCTGCTCTGCCATACGAAGATAGCTTTCGATAATGTTTTCCTGTTTCTCGGGCTGAATAAGTGCACGCAGAGGATGAGCTGCGCGATAGGTGTCCCAAATCCAATCGTCGGTATAGAAAGGCTGCCCATTGTCATCATGCACCTTACCGTCGAAAGCTGAGAAATAGCGCCCATCTTCACTCAGGCAGACGGGACGCTCGAAGGTACGATAATAAGAGGTATAGAGAACCGTCTTCTCATCTTCCGTTCCACCCTTCACCATGATGTTACTGAGCGTTTCGTTCCATTCCTTACGTCCATCCTCAGCTACTTTCGCAAGGTTGAAGCCCTCCCCCTGCTCGCGCGAAAGGTTCTTCTGAGCCTGCTCAGCGCTGATGAGGGAGATACCGTAACGGAAGCATACTTTCTTTGTGCCTGCGGGGAAACGGATAGCAGCAGAAACACGGCGCCCTACGGCTTCGTTCATGTCTGAGATGTGCCCGTCGCTGAGAATGCCTGCTTGCTCCGGCTGAATGTCGAATTCGCCCGCAAAGTAAATCTTCATGTTTCTGCTCAAGCCCTGACTGGCAGACACATCCTTTCCTTCTGTCTGCATACGCCCATTATCAGTATAGAGCAGAATAGTAGCAGGCTTGGAGGTATCTTGGAACGAAATCTCATAGATGGCACTCTGGTGACTGACTGCCAGATGAACGTCGATGCTGTTGTCGGCAATCTGCACGCGGTAATCATAGGGAGTTATCTTCTCCTGATCCCAATTGGTGCTGATGATGGGCCGCAATTCACTTCCCTGCGTAACACTCAGACGGAAAGCGCTGCGCTCACGGTGGTTGGTAACCACCATTGGCAAACCGTCCAACAACTCATGGGTGTACTCCCCGCGTGTGGGATAGATTCGCATCAGGCTGTTGGGTAACTGAATGGTAGGAAAACAAGGAACCAACAAGTGGCTGATGCTGCCAATGTATGGATTCACATAATCTACAGGCTCTGCCTCTGGAGCGGAACAGCAGACAAGAGGAAACACCAAAAGGGCAACCAGAATACTTTTCAATTTCATATTTATTCGTCTTTATTGTTTCTGCTATGCAAATATACGAATAAAGAAGTGAATAACAAAATTAAACCACTTATTTTTCTTCTGAAAGATAGTATTCTTGAGATAATGTCTCAAGCGCAGTTCCGGCTCAAGATAGCGTCACAGAAAAGAGCCTATCGGCTTGCGGGAGAGGATTCAACGCACGTCTAAGCGCACAAGAGTTATCTTGTTGCTGACTGCCTTGAGGATGCGGAACTGGAAGTTGGGCGGCACGTTAATGGTCTGCCCGACTGTAGGGATGCTGTGACAAGTATTGAGGATAAGCCCCCCGACGGTGTAGTAGTCGTCGCTTGTGGGGAGCCCGATATCGAACATGTCTTCCACTTTCTCTATCTCGAGGCGGGCAGAGAGAATGTAGCTGTTCTTGCCTATAGCTTTTGCCACGTAGGATGTGGTGTCGTGCTCGTCCTCGATGTCGCCCGTAAGCTCTTCCATAATGTCTTCGAGGGCAACGATGCCGGCTGTGCCTCCAAATTCGTCCACAACGACAGCGAGCGACAGTTTCTGCTGCATGAGGGTTTTCATCAGCTTCTGCGCGCTGGCTGTCTCGGGCACGATGGGCATCTTGCGCAGCTGAAGGTTGGCGACTGCCTGCTGGGGGAAGTCTTCCTGCTCGATGCGGAACAGCTCGGAGGAGTGGATGTAACCGATGATGTTGTCGATGGAGTCTTCAAAGACGACAACCTTCGAGTAGCCGGTTTCAACGAATTTATGTATCAGCTCCTCGGTGGTGCTCTCTTTGTCAATAGCGGCAATCTCGTTGCGGGGAATCATGCAGTCGCGCACTCGCAGATTGGAGAAATCGAGTGCATTCTGGAAAATCTGCACTTCGGTTGAGGCAGGCTCATCAGCCGAAGCTATGCTGCTCTCAATCAAGTCGTCAAGGTCGGTTTTCGAGAAGGCATGCTTGGTGATCTCCTTTCCGATTTTCACTCCGAAGATGCGCAGGATGAACCTTGCGCACCACGAGCTGAAAATGGAGATAGGATAGAGCAGGATATAGAAGAACCAGGAGAGGGCCGAGAGGGTGCGGAGGCTACCGTTGGGGTTGTAACGGAAGATAGTCTTGGGCAGGAACTCTCCGAAGATGATGACGAAGAACGTGGAGACGAGGGTGTCGAGAAGGAGCATAGCAAACTCCGACTGGAAGAGGGGCACCGTCTGCCACACGGGATCGAGCAGCTTTGCCATCAGGATGCTGTACATCACCAGCACAATATTGTTGCCCACAAGCATGGTGGAGATAAAGTTGCTGGGATGCCGATAGAAGATGCCCAGTATGCGCGAAGAAAGACTCCTGTCGGCCTTGTCCATCTCGTAGCGCAGCTTGCTGCTCGACACGAAGGCTATCTCCATCCCTGAGAAATAGGCAGAGAGAAGAAGCACGAGTAGGATTACCACTATTTGAAGGGAGACGGACATATCTGATGGGTAGGCTTGAGGGGAATTAATTATGAGTTAAGAAAAAAGATTTTTGGAGAACAAATATCGCGATATGAAGAAGGGAAAAAATTTTTTCGAGAAGGGAAAAATAATTATGAGTTAAGCAAAAGGAATCATTCGTTCTTCTTATTAACAGGGATGTCAGCCGGCTCGGGTGCCGCGATAGGCGCTCCGCTCGTTTCATCAGGAACCACGATGTTGGAGTCGGCAGGGATTTCGTTTATCTCAGGCTCCTTGTTGAGGTCTTCAATGGGGAATGTTCCCTGCGTGCGACGGATGATGTAGTTGGTAAACTGCTGGTTGCTCTCGAAGCCTATTCCTGTGATGATACGGTCTTTCTGCTGGATGCGGATGAACAGATCAGACCAAACGCGCTCGGTGTTCTGGTTCCAGAAGAGCAGCTCAGTGTCGAAGATTTCTCCCTGCAGGTTCTCGATGTGCACGTTGTGGCGCAGTTCCCATAGTTTAGTCCTCTCAAAATAGTATGCCGTATCGGCTTTTACCGTAGCGTCGATGTGAAGGCTGTCGCTGAAGCGCTCAAGGTAGATGCCGTGCTCGAATTTCCACTGGGGAGGATCGAGTTGGTCAAAGATTTCCCACTCTTCAGTTACAATCCTGTAGCGCACTACCCCCGAGTCGGAGATAGCCGTATTCACGTTGTAGGTTATCATTCCGGGCACGGAGTCTCGATTGTGGATAGCATCGGTGTACTGCTTCTTGTCGCGGCTACAGGAACAAAAGAGCATAGCAATCACGCTTACCGTGACTGCTATGCAATGAAGACTGTATGTTCTGTTAAGACTCAACGTTTAGCGGATGGTTGTGTTCTCATCGATGAGACCACCTACGTGCACGTTGTCGCCTTGCTTGTATCCCAGGAAGAAGAGCTGTGCAACGTCGGGCGTATGTCCGCTGTAGAGTCCGATGAGACGGTTGGCGTCGGCAGCCACACTCTCGTCTACACTCTTTGCGCGAGCCAGCTTGTCGAGGACTACGTAGTATTTGCAGGCATTGAGCTCGGGTTTGTCGCTCCAGTTAGGTGCTGCTGCGTAGATGTTGGCAAGCAGGATGTAGAATGCGCCCTTACGTCCGTTGAGGCTGATAGCACGCTGGCAGTAGGTCTTGGCGAGGCTCAGGCGCTTGTCGCTGTTGGCGATGACGGCAGCCTTGTAGTTGTAGTCGGCCTTCTTGGCGTTGTCGCTCTCGAGTTCGATTGCCTGGTTGAAGAAGTCAAGTGACTTGGCTACGTCGCCACGCTTGAAGTAGCTGTAAGCGCAACCTGCGGCACTACCTGCGGTAGGATTGAGATGATGTGCATACTCAGAAGCAGTGTAGTACACGTCGCTCTCGGTGCAGTTGAGCAGAGACATCACGGCGATGACTTTCGTCAGATACTCGATATCGTCTTTGTTCTCCTCTACCTTGGGAGCATAGATAGCCTGCAGCTGGTCACAGTCGGCAGCGCCGCTGTTGATGAAGTAGGCATCTACGTTATCCTTCGTCTTCGTTACGGCATTCACCATTTCGGCTGCCTTCTCCTCGTCGGGGAATTCGGTGTCGATAGTCTTGCTGTATATCTGGGCAATCAGGTCGGAGGCAGACAGATAGTCCTGGATGAAGTCCTCGCGGAAACTCTCGTCAGCCTTGAAGATGGAGGATGAAGTCTTCATAAGGTCTCCCAGCAGGTAATACTCGCTGTCGATTCCGCCTTTCTCAAGCGACTCGAGCAACATCTTGCGTGCTTCCTTGGGATCCATCTTGGGATAGTAGGTCAGGTAGTCGTGAGCCTTCTGCCCGAGAACGCGATAGTCCTTCAGCTGAGTCTTTACCAGCAGGTCGAGCTGGGGCAGATACTTGATTTCCTGATCGTAGACGGCCATCAGCTCGTCTGCATAAGCCTTGCGGGGCTCATACTCCTTTGTCTTGGAGATAAGGTTCTTCAATATAACAACACCTTTGGTGTAAGTGGCTACTTGAGCAACAGGAGCCTCTTCAAACACCTTCTTCCAAGGTTCGTAAGCCTCCTGGAAGTTGTTTGTCTTCACATACTCCGAGTAGATGCTGATGTTGTTGAGGGCATTGATGCTGTCCTGACCGTGTCCGAAGCGGGAACCGTCTTCAACGCCTTTCTGTGCAAATGCTGCGGAAGCGATAAGAGCCATCAGGCTGATCATCATGAGATTTCTTTTCATCTTTGTAGGGTCTTATTGTTAGTTAAAATTCTTTTTCAAACTCTCTTTTGTCTTTTTGACCTTTTTTTGCGGGTTGGGTTTAAATATCGTGTATTACTTTTTGTTTCCTGCTTAGTTTACCTTCCACTTGGTGAACCAGTTTTCGATGAACGATACGCTGATGTTCAGCCTCATATAGTTTTCGGTAATCATGCCTGGAGCATTGGGTCTCAGGTGGATGAACTGCCCTGAGATGTTCACAGTCGTGCGGTTGTTCCATCCGTTTATCACGGGTATGCCCACTCCGATGCTTGCTCCGTATTCGTTGGGACCCTTCAAGCCGTTGATGGTGTAGCTCGGCGTGTTGGCATAGATTCCTGCGCGGTAGCGCCAGCGGCGTAAGGGCTTGCGGGTGATGAGTTCGGGGATGTATTCCACTCCGAGCGAGGCGTGATAACGGTCGATGCCGGGCTCGTTGAAGAAGTATACCGAGCCGTATTGGCTCAAGCCGAAGTCGGCAGTCACCGTCAGCCTTCCGTCGTAGTTGTATGCCAATCCGGCTCCCAGGCTCGAGGGCACAGCGAAGGGTTTGCAGAGGGCTGTGTCGGACGAGAGGGCGCTGGTGCTGCTGTTCACGACGTAGTCGACAACGTATGCATCGTCCTTGAACTTCGTCCCCAGCGAGTAGGTGGCTCCCAGCGTCACCTTGTGCTTGCCTTTGCCGAACTGTAGTTGCCCTCCGAAGTCGAAGTTCACTCCCGACAGTTCGGTGGTGTACTGCTTGGTGCGGGTGTTTATGGTGTTCTCGCTGTACTGATTATAGATGTAATGGTCGAAGCTGCCATAGATGTAGCTTGCGTTGGCACCCATCGACAACCACTTGAAGGGCATCCAGCCGAGTCCGACGATAGCGCTATGCAATCCGCCTTCTCCTTTATACTTATTAGTAATGGTGACGGCTTCGTCATCCTGGTAAAGGGGGTTATCGTCGAAATAGACTTTTTCGCTCTGGCTGTAGCTGTATCCCACGTTGGAGTAAGGCATAAAAGCAAGTGTCATACCCAGTCCCTTGTGGAGCCGGTATTGGAAAGCCAGATAGTCGAACGATGCGTTGCGGGCGTTTTTCTTCACGCCGTTTTCAGCGAAGTTGGTGTTCTGCAGGCTGGCGCCGATATCCATGATGAACGTAAGGGTGTCGACCGACGAGTAGCTTGCCGGGTTCAGCAGGTTTATCTGGTTAGCGTTGCGCAGGGCTATTCCTGCCCCGCCCATCGCTTTGTTCACTCCCAGCTCATACGACGCCAGCTGCCCGAATCCGAAGCGGGTGTAGGGCGAGTTGATGCCGTTCTCAGCTGCTGCAGGAAGCAGCGTCATGAGCGTGAAGAGCGTCAAAAGGCTGATTTTCTTTCTCATTAGTTGTCTGAAACCTGTTTCCTTCGTTTGTACAAACGCGAAAATTTTTGCAAAGATGATACTTTTTGCTGAATTGAGCAAAAGAAGATGTTTAAAAAACCTATAAAGAGATTGAAAACTTTTTAATTTCCGCTCCTTTTCTGTCCGTCGGATGCGGAAGAAGCGTCAAAAAAGAGGGATATTTTGCCGTACGGGATTGGCTGTTTGTCCACACGATTTTTTTCGTTCTCCAGAAAAAATTATTTGTTCTCCAAAAAAATTTTTCCCTTCTTCATATCGCCGTATTTGTTCTCCAAAATGAGCGTTTCCCAAAGCAAAATCCAGGCTGCCCGAGGGGGCGTTCTGGATAGCTTCTGATGGAGGAGCAAAAGACGACAAAAGGGTGAGAAAGAAAAAAGTGGATAGTCTTTTTTCGAAATGTCAATACATTTTCCTACATTTGCGCAAAATTTCATAATCTGCATGAGAAGGCTTTTATTTTTCCTGTTACTCGGCGCCTGCCTGCCGTTGTCGGCAACGAGGCAAAGTGCTGCCCAGAAGGACTCGTTAGCGGCATCTGCCGACTCCGCCGTTGTTGCCCCCGACACTCTGAAGGCCGATTCGTTGCCTTCGGAAGAGTCTCTCCTTCCCGACAGCACGAAGGGAAAGGGCGTGAGTGCCGACTCGCTGTGGGCTATGAGCGATCGTTCACTCTTCGTGTTGCCCGACAGCCTTCCGCGCGAAGGTTTTCCGCGTGTGAGCCTGCTCACGTGCAGCCCTGCGGCAGAAGTGTGGCAGCAGTACGGGCATACAGCCCTGCGCTACGAAGATCCTTTGTCGAACATCGACATCGTGTTCAACTACGGGCTCTTCAGCTTCGGCGCGCCGCATTTCATCTGGCGTTTCTGCATGGGAAAGACCGACTATCTGCTTGGCGCAGAGGAATTTCCGTCGTTTGAGCAGGAATACATGGAGCGCGGGTCATCCATCGAGATGCAAGTGCTCAACATGAGCCCCTCTGAGGTTGCCCGATTCTGGGCACTCATCACCGAAAACTGCCGCCCTGCAAATCGCGTCTATCGCTACAATTTCCTCTATAAGAACTGCAGTACGATGGCGCGCGACATCGCTCTGCAGAGCATCGACGGGCGAATCATCCCTCCTGCCGACGATAGCCTCACGCTGCGAGAGGTGATGCACGAGTTCAACTCGTCATACCCCTGGGCTTCGTTCGGGATAGACCTGCTGCTGGGATATGAGGTGGACCGTCGTGTGGGCAACGAACAGTTGGAGTTTGCCCCCGAATACGTGATGCGGCATTGGGCTCGCTCTGCGCGCACTTTCATGCCCGACAGCCTTTCGCAGGACTCCCTTCAGCGAGGCGAAACCATCCAGCCTTGGGTAAAGGCCTATACGGAGATATTGCCCGAGACGCCGATGCGGAAGTCTTCCCGTTTCCCGCTGACGCCTATGCAGATGATGATATTGGTGCTGCTGCTCACAGCCATCATAGGTACCCTCGAGCTGCTTACCGACAGGGTTCAATGGTGGTACGACGTCTTCCTCTACGGCATTCAGGGCATCGCCGGCATCATCATCTCATTCCTGTTCTTCTTCTCGGCCCATCCGGCAGTAGGAACCAACATGCTTGTGTTCCTCTTCAACCCTATAGCGTTGATTCTGCTGCCCATCATAGTCATCCGTTCCATCAAGCACAAGCCCATCCATAAGATTTGCTGGATAGAACTGGCACTCATTGCTGCTGTGGTGATAGCTGTGATTGTGACGAAACAATCGGTTCCCGCCGCCCTCTGGGTGTTTGTGGGAGCCCTTCTGCTGCGCACGCTGCATCATCTTGTGCTGCGCAGCCTTATCTACGAACGTATGAGCAGGAAAAAAAAGAAATAACAGCATGAAACGCTTCCCTACCCTTCTCACTTGCGGCGCTTTAGCCCTATATATATTAATAGGAGGAAACCTCACCGTTCAGGCACAGCCGAAAATCGTTGTGGGCATAATGGTCGACCAGCTACGCTCCGACTATATGGAGAAATACAAGTCGCTCTTCGGAAACGGAGGATTCAGAAAACTGCTCGACGAAGGGCTGGTGTATACCAACGGAACCTATAACTTCGTATCCCCAGACCGTTCGTCGGCAACGGCAACCCTCTATAGCGGCACCGAGCCAGCCTATCACGGCATCATTGGAAACCGTTTCATGGAGAGAAACTCTCTGAAGGTGCGCTCTTGCGTCGACGACAGCGATTGCTCGGGAGTGAATACGTTCGACGGCTCCTCACCGGCTAATCTGCTGGTTACCACTATAGCCGATGAACTGAAAATTGCCTCTCGTGGGCAAAGCCTCGTGTTTTCCGTTGCACCCGACAGAGATATGGCTGTGTTGGCAGGAGGGCATGCTGCCGACGCCGTGATATGGATGAACGATATGGACGGGCGCTGGGCTTCTTCTTCCTTCTACGGAGAGATGCCGCGCTGGCTGAACACATCCTACATGCGCGAGAGAATGCGTATGACGACTTTCGCAGCAGACAAGTGGACACCTTACTTTCCCATCAGCTCTTATGTCTATCCCCTCTCGGAGGGCAAGCCGCAGTCGTTCGGGTACTCTTTCTCTACGCGAGACGCAAAGCTTTTCAAAACTTCGGGGCTTGTCAACGAGCAGATTACGGATATGGCGAAGGTGTGCCTTGCTTCTTCATCTTTCGGGCGCGACAATACCCCAGACCTGCTGTGCGTGGGCTACTATGCGGGAAACTACGATCATCGCTCCGAAAGTGAGGCTCCCATAGAGCTGCAGGACATTTACTGCCGTCTCGACCGTACGATAGCAGACTTAATCCAAGCTGTCGAGACTCGCGTGGGAGCAGGCAATGCGTTGTTTTTCGTTGCTTCTACAGGATATTCCGACGTGCACCAGCCTTCGGTGGGAGACTATCATCTGCCAACGGGAGAGGTGCGAATGGAGCGATACAATGTGCTGCTCAATATGTATCTGAGCGCCATCTACGGAAAAAGTGAGTATGTGGATGCTTCTTATCTGAATCAGATTTATCTGAATCATTCTTCTTTGGAACGTTTCCAAATCAAGATGTCCGACGTACAGGAGCGCTGCGTAGAGTTCCTCACACAGGTGAAAGGAATCAAGCATGTTTACGGCTCAATGGACTTGATGGGGAACAAGAGCGACAACGCGATGCGAAATGCCTATCACAACGAGCGCTCGGGAGACATCATTCTGGAGATTGCCCCAGGATGGTCTCTCATCGACACTCGCTGGGGAGAACAGGCTTACTACTGCCGTTCTTTAGTTCCTGTGCCGATTCTTTTCTTCGGCAAGGGAATCACACCAGGAGTGCACAGCGCGCCTGCTGCCATTGAGTCCGTAGCTCCTACTGTGGCAACGCTTCTCAACATAAGTATTCCTAATGCTTGTGCGGTGCCTCCTCTTTCTTATTAAGGAAGGCATACGACATAATCAAAAATAGTTTTTTTCGGAGACTGCATTTGTATGCCAGTTTGGCACACCGATGCTGTCATTTGTCTGACATGAGGCAGAGGAGTTAATGCGTCATTTGTCAATGTTGATGAGACGCATAGCTCGGTTGAAGGTAAGCTCTGTATTGTCCTCAAGCCGCACTTCGTAGAGTCTGTCTTCATGCTCGTATTTGATGATGACAGGATTCGGATATCTCTGCTTTACCTGCTGCAAGATGGCTTCGGGAATTATCGCCTCAGGCACGGAGCCTTTGGTGCAATTCACTTCAGTGCAGTTACCGTTTCGGTCGAAATGCAAGTCGGTGCCGCCCTTGAGGTCTACTTCATATTCGATAAGGCTGGCACGATGCTGAAGAATGACCTCTTTGATGCGCACTCCACTATAGTGTGTTTCGAGAAAAACCTTTGCTTTGTCAGGAAGCTGCGCTGTGCTGATGGGCTTTTCACCCGAGAAGGAACCTCCGTTGCATGACAGCATAATTGTCAGAATGATGGTAGCAAGAATGCTTTGTGTGAAAAAATGTCGTTTCATTGCGGTAGGCATGTTTTTTGCGTGAACAAAGATAGTGCTTTTTTCACAATAGACGATTATTTTGTGTGAAAAAGTGAAAAAAGAATGGCTGAGTGAGAAAAAAGTGCTATTTTTGCACGATAATGAGTGGATGTGGCCTTTTTATAGGGAAGCGTCTCATTCATTTTGGACTGAATAAATAACAAATTTTGCAATTATAATGGGATTTAACGACATCATTAGTAAACTGTTTGGCAACAAGAGTACTCGCGATATGCGAGAGATTCAGCCTTGGGTTGAGAAGGTAAAGGCTGCGTATGTGGAGATAGAAAAACTCTCCAACGACGACCTTCGTGCCCGCACCAAGGAGCTGAAAGCGCGCATTCTTGCTTCTGCCGAGCAGGAAAGGGCAGAGATTGCCGCCCTCCGCGCCAAAGTGGAAGAGACGGAGCTGGAGGATCGCGAGGCCCTTTTTGACCAAATCGATAAAAAGGAGAAGGAAGTTCTGGAAATTTATGAGAAAGCGATGGATGAGGCTTTGCCCGAAGCGTTTTCTATTGTGAAAGAGACGGCTCGCCGTTTTGCTGAGAACGAGGAAGTCGTCGTCACAGCAACTGACTTTGACCGAAATATGGCTGCCACGAAGGATTTTGTCCGTGTCGAAGGAGACAAGGCTATCTACGTCAATCATTGGCAGGCAGGAGGCAACGAAACCGTCTGGAACATGATTCATTACGACGTGCAGCTCTTCGGCGGAGTAGTGCTCCACAAGGGTAAGATTGCCGAAATGGCTACGGGTGAAGGTAAGACTTTGGTTGCCACCCTCCCCGTATTCCTCAATGCACTCACAGGCAACGGAGTACACGTCGTTACGGTAAACGACTACCTTGCCAAGCGCGACTCCGAATGGATGGGACCTCTTTACATCTTCCACGGGCTGTCGGTAGACTGCATCGATAAGCACCAGCCCAACAGCGAGGCTCGGCGCCAGGCTTATCTTGCTGACATCACCTTCGGAACGAACAACGAATTCGGTTTCGACTATCTGCGCGACAACATGGCTTCCTCGCCCGAAGATCTTGTTCAGCGCTCACACAACTATGCTATTGTCGACGAGGTTGACTCTGTGCTTATCGATGACGCGCGTACTCCTCTTATTATTAGCGGACCTGTTCCGAAGAGCGAGGACCAGATGTTTGAGGAGCTCCGTCCCTATGTGGAGCGTCTGGTTGAAGCACAGAAGAAACTTGCCACACAGTATCTAGTAGAGGCAAAGAAGCTTATCCCCAGCGACAAGCCCGAAGAGGTGGAGGCAGGTTTCCTGGCACTCTTCCGCGCCTTCAAGGCTCTGCCCAAGAACAACGCACTCATCAAATACTTGAGCGAGCCGGGAATCAAGACAGGTCTGCTCAAGACGGAAGCTATCTACATAGAGCAGAACAACCGTCGTATGCCTGAGGCAACTGACCCTCTTTACTTCGTGATTGACGAAAAGCTCAATTCCGTTGACATGACGGATAAGGGTACCGACCTTATCACGGGCAATATGTCCGACAGTACCTTCTTTGTGCTTCCCGACATTGCCGCACAGCTCTCCGAGCTGGAAACGCATACGGAACTTACCGAGGAGGAGCGCCTTGAGCAAAAAGACAAACTGCTTACCGACTACGCAGTTAAAAGTGAGCGCATCCACACCATCAACCAGCTGCTGAAGGCCTACACCATGTTCGAAAAGGATGTGGAGTACATCGTCGACGAGGAAGGGCACGTCAAGATTGTTGACGAGCAGACAGGACGTATCATGGAAGGGCGCCGCTACAGCGATGGTCTGCATCAGGCCATTGAGGCAAAAGAGCGTGTGAAGGTTGAAGCTGCCACGCAGACTTTCGCAACTATCACGCTTCAGAACTACTTCCGCATGTACCACAAGCTGGCTGGTATGACGGGTACTGCAGAAACGGAGGCAGGCGAATTCTGGGATATCTACAAGCTGGATGTAGTGGTTATTCCCACTAACAAGCCCGTTATCCGCAACGATATGAACGACCGAGTCTATAAGACTAAGCGCGAGAAGTACAAAGCCGTTATCGACGAGATTGTGAAGATGCGCGAAGAAGGGCGTCCCGTGCTGGTAGGTACCACATCGGTGGAAATCAGCGAAATGCTGAGCCGTATGCTCACTATGCGCAAGATAGACCACAACGTCCTCAACGCCAAGTTGCACCAACGCGAGGCTGAGATTGTTGCCCAGGCTGGTAAGAGCACTCTCGGCAAGGTTATGGTGACGAAGCCCGACGGCACGAGTCAGCTCGAGGAGCGTCTGCTGGGTGCTGTAACTATCGCCACGAATATGGCAGGACGTGGTACCGACATCAAGTTGACTCCCGAAGTACGTGCTGCCGGAGGTCTTGCAATCATCGGCACCGAGCGTCACGAGAGCCGGCGCGTAGATCGTCAGTTGCGCGGACGTTCAGGACGACAGGGTGACCCGGGTTCTTCTGTGTTCTACGTTTCACTCGAAGATAACCTTATGCGTCTGTTTGCAAGCGACAAGATTGCAAGCGTGATGGACCGCATGGGATTCAAGGAGGGCGAGATGCTGGAGCACAGCATGATAAACAAGTCTATCGAAAATGCACAGAAGAAAGTCGAGGAGAACAACTTCGGCATCCGAAAGCGTCTGCTCGAGTACGACGACGTGATGAACAAGCAGCGCCAGGTGGTTTACACCAAGCGCCGTCACGCCCTTGTGGGAGAGCGCCTGGGTATGGATATCACTAACATGATTTGGGACCGTTGCGCCGAAGCCATCGAGAACTCAGCCGACTACGAAGACCTGAAGATGAAGATCTTCCGCACGCTGGCGATGGAGACTCCTTTCTCCGAAGCAGATTATCGTGAGAAAGACAAGCAGGAACTGGTTCAGCAGGCCTTCAACGCAGGAATGGAGCACTTCAAGCGCAAGACAGACATGTTGGCACAGATAGCCAATCCTGTCATCCAGAAAGTGTATGAGGAGCAGGGCGACCGTTACGAAAACATCCTCATTCCCATCACCGACGGAAAGCGACTCTATCAGATTCCCGTGAACCTGAAGGCTGCTGCCGAAAGCGACGGTAAAGAGGTTGTGAAGTCGTTCGAGAAGGCCATCATGCTTCATGTCATCGACGAAGCCTGGAAGGTGAACCTGCGTGAGCTGGACGAACTGCGCCATTCGGTGCAGAACGCCTCGTACGAGCAGAAAGACCCGCTGTTGATATTCAAGCTCGAGTCGGTGAACCTCTTCGACGCTATGGTCGACAAGATTAACAACCAGACAGTCAGCATCCTGATGCGCGGGCAGATTCCGATGCGCGATCCTGAGCAGGTTCGCGAGGCTCCCCCGATGAATCGCGCGCAGCGACGTCAGCAATACCAGGAGAGCAAGAGCAGCGCCGAGGAGCGTCTGGTGGATCGCAACCAGCAGAATGCCGCAGCGCAGGATACCCGCGAGCGACAAGTGCGCCAGCCTATCCGAAAGGAAGTAACGGTAGGAAGAAACGATCCCTGTCCTTGCGGTTCGGGCAAGAAGTTCAAGAACTGTCACGGAAGAGGAGTCTGACGCAGCAGTTTGAAGAAACCATCCGGCAATATGAAGAAGGAATATCCCAATATGAAGAAAGAAACGCGCGAGATGAAGAAGGGAAAAAAATTTATGCTTTCTACATATTGCCGTATGCTCAAAGCATATTGAGAAACGAAAAGCAAACTATACAGCATCGGGCAATAAACAACTGAAAAGAGCAAGACGATGAGAAAAAATGCCATCCTGAAAACCATTATCGTTTCGGCAGCACTGCTGCTGACGGGGGGCTGCATTGGCGTGAAATACGTCTCCATCGAGCAGTATGCCCCTCCGCGCTACCTGCTCCCGCCCGACGCTACCCGCATCGCCGTTCTCAACAATGTCGACTCGGCAAACATCTATGTGATAAACCCCAACATCGAGGTGTGGCTTGCCGAAGGCGACAGCATTATGGAATACGTCGCACAGGCACTTGCCGACTCTGAGCTCTTCTCCGAAGTGATAGTGCTCGACAGCTGCATCTTCCCCAAAGGCAACACGGTAGCGCACTTCCTCACCCAGCAGGAAGTGCAGGAATACTGCAACATGCTGGGAGTCGACATCATCATGACGTGCGAATTCGGAGGCATCTCCACCTTTCGCAACTACAATTACGCAGGCCCTGTCACGTGGTTCAACCTTGAGTCAGACGAATACTTCCTCTTTGCCCACATCTATGCGCCCACACGCAAAGATCCCTTCTACTCCCTCAAACTAGAGGAATCTTGGAGCAAGATGGTGGAGAGGAGAGAGAAAATACCAGAAGCCGTCCACGAAGCCCTGCCGCTGATAGGAGAAGCCAGCGTGAAGTACTTTTTGCCCTACTGGGATTTGCGTGAGCGCTCCTTCTACTGGAGCACCAATTACAACTTGCGCGAGGCTACCATCAGCGTCAAGGAGGGCGACTGGGATACCGCCTATTCATATTGGCAGAAATACGGAAAAAGCAGGAAAGCGCGGCGCCGACTCATCTCGTGCTACAACCAAGCGCTCTACTACGAGATGCAGGACAGCCTCGATCAGGCTTTCAACATGCTGCGCGAAGCAAAGAGCTACGTTACCGACACAACGTCTCTCGACAGTGCGCAAATCAAGGCTTGGGGTACGATGGGCTTAGATTACACTGGTGCCGACGACGATATGCTCACCGACTACCAGCGCATCCGCAAATACGAGCAAATACTTACCGAACGAAAAGCTGAAATAACGAAACTAAATCTTCTGGAACCATGAAACTCAGTCTTCAATCAGAGTCGATTCTCGACAGCCTTTTCCAAAACTTGGCAGACAAGTTTTCTTCCTCACAGTCCGAGCCAGCCCTCACCGACTTTCATCTGCAGCCTTTGCGCGAAACGGGCGAGCTGAATGTCTACGACGATGACGACAACCTGCTGTGCCACACGACTATAGTTGAGTGGGCCGACGAATCGTCCGACGCGGATGAGGATGATGCCGACGCTTTCTACGACGATGCCGCGCGGCATCTACGCCAATCCCTCGCGCGGGTGGATGCCGAAGGTGCGCTTCAGCAGCTCAACGTGTGGAAACCCTACTCTTTCGTGCTGGTCGACGACGAACGCGAGGTGGTGTGCGAGCTTCTTCTTGTCGACGACGACACACTGCTTGTCAACGACACCCTTCTGCAAGGACTCGACGAAGAACTGAACGATTTCTTCGAGCAACTGCTGGGGGAAGATTGAACCCGTTCGGAGGAGAGTTCTTCTACAGAGAAGAAAGTTACGCTAGCGAGAGGCTTGCAGAAGGCAGACAATGCATTTAGTTTCAGAATAATAGAGGAAGTGCCCCTACCCACAAAGGAGGGGCACTTTGCTTTCGCGGAGATTCCCTGTTTGCTCCAAAAGAAGCGTTGCCTCAAACTGATTCTCCGTTAACGACAAAACGGAAATAACTCTTTGAGAAAAGCATTCAGCACAAAGATAAGCAAGCTTTGTCAACAAAGACGTATGTAGAGAGGAAAACGAATTATGAAGAAGGGAAAAAAATTTTTCGAGAAGGAAAAAAAATTTTTGGAGAAGGAAACGCGCGAGATGAAGAAGGGAAAAAATTTTTTGGACAAAGCATATCAGATTTTGCCTTACACATATTGCAGAAAAGGCTGAGGAAAACTGATGGTAAAAGCCTCTGAGTGCGTAATTGAGAAAGCACCCTCGCACGCGAACTGTAAACATATCTTAAATATGCGCGTCGGGCGCAACAAACAAAGGGAAACTTTTTGCTATTAAAAAGTTTCCCTGTAATTTTGCAGTCGTTTTAAAAAACGGCGATTTTCAATCGCACAATCTGCCTTCGGGGCAGAACGCAAATCGGAAAAATGAGCAGAGAAAACAGAAAGGCCGAGAAAGAAGAGCTGCGTGAGCGGATTCTGAACGTGAGCACCCGTCTTTTTTTCAGCCGAGGCATACGTCAGATGAAAATGAACGACTTAGCCTCCGAACTGTCTGTGTCGAAGAAGACACTCTATGAGTTCTTCGCCGACAAGCGTGCGCTGCTCATCGAGGTGCTCAGGCATCAAGGTAAGAAAGCATCGAAAGTGAGAGAGGAAGCTATGTCGGTTTCCGACAACTTCATGGTGCAGTTGCTCCACTATTATCGGAAGGTTTTCTGCGAATTCGGCGAGCCCGTAGGGGTGCAGTTCAAGGAAGACATGCAGCGCTATCCCGAAATCAAAGAACTGGTTGAACAGGAAAAAGAGGAATACATGAAGAGCCTTGTGGCTTGGTTCCACGAAGGCGTAGCCAAAGGGGCGCTCAGAGACGACGTCGACTACGAGATTTACTGCCGCTGGAGTCCTTTCCAGCTGTTTTCGGTAATAGTGAGCGGCATCGTAACGCGATACAGAATAGAGGAGGTCTATCAGTCGATTTTCTACGTTCAGTTGCGCGGGATAGCCACAGAACAAGGTTTGAAGGATGCCGACGAAGCCGTGAAACAGTATCGCGAGAGTTTGAAAAAGAAACAATAAGATAACTACAAATATGATGAAAAAAGGAAACGTGATGTTGGCTGTTGGGCTGTTCTGCCTCATAGCTTCCGCAAGGATGATGGCTCAGACGGATGTTGTGCCTGCCTATTCAGGTACGCTACGTCTGACGCTCGATCGTGCTATAGAGATAGCTCTCGATGAGAATCCCACCATACGGATTGCAGAGGAAGACATACGGCTCAAGGAGATGACCAAACTGGAGACAACGTTAGGGCTGCTGCCTGAAGCAAACCTCTCCGGCTCGTATCAGCGAACCATCGAGAAGCAAACGATGGTAATGAACAACATGCAGTTCAAGGTGGGTGTTAACAATATGTACTCAGGCGGACTGAGCATCAGCCTTCCTGTTTTTGCGCCAGCTCTCTACAAGAGCATGAACCTCACCCGCACCGACGTAGAGTTGGCTGTGGAGTCTGCACGCGCCTCTAAGCAGGATTTGGTTTGTCAAGTGACAAAGGCATTCTATCAACTGATGTTGGCACAAGACAGCTACGAAGTGTTGCAGAAAGCGCTTGCCCAGAGCGAGGAGAACTATCGCATCGTGTCTGCCAAATATGACGAGGGACGCGTTAGCGAGTACGACAAGATTAGCGCTGAAGTGCAGATGCGCAATCTTCAACCCTCCGTCATCAGTGCCCGCAACGCTGTGGACCTGAGCAAATTGCAGCTGAAGGTGCTGATGGGAGTTACGGCAGATGTCGACATTGAGGTTGAAGGCAATCTGAAGGACTATGAGGAAGGGATGTACGCTACGATGATAGGCTCCGACAGCCTCTCGCTGCGCAACAACAGCTCTCTGCTCCAGTTGGACCTGAACAGTCGCTTGTTGAAAAACACGCTTGACATCCAAAATCAGAGTTTCTTGCCGAACGTAGCACTGCAGTTTAACTATATGTACACATGTATGGCTGACAATTTCGATTTTCAGAGCTACAACTGGAATCCCTACGCCAATGTTGCACTCAGCGTAAGCATTCCTCTCTTTAAATATAGCAATTTCAGCACTGTCAAGAAGACACGCGTGCAGATGAATCAGCTGCAGATGAATCGCGACTATGCAGAACGTCAGCTCGAAATGCAGAAAAATACATATCTCAAAAACATGACAGCTTGCGCTGAGCAAGTCAGCTCTAACAAGGAAGCCATTATCCAGGCACAGAAAGGGCGCGACATTGCTCAAACGCTCTATGATGTTGGGCGAGGAACAGTGCTCGAACTGAATAGCGCCGAGGTTGCCCTCACACAAAGCGAGCTCACCTATAGTCAGTCCGTCTATGACTGGCTGACAGCGAAAGCAGACTTAGACAAGCTGCTCGGAAGAGATTACATCACCGAAAAATGAAAAAACAGAATAAAATGAAGAAACATTCTTGCTTAGTTTTGGCTGCAGTTGCCGTAGTGCTGCTTGCCGCTTGTACAAATGAGCAGAAGGCGCAGGACGCCGCTGCCCAACAGAATGCCAAACCAAAAGTTCGTTTGGCTACCGTCCATCAGAAAGCTGTCGATCAGGTGCGTGACTACACATGTACCGTAGAGGCAGAAGTAAAGAACAACATCGCTCCTCAAACTCCCGGGCGCATCAACAAAATCTATGTGGAAGTAGGCGATCATGTCGTCAGGGGGCAGCGTCTGGTGCAGATGGATGCTTCTTCCCTTCGACAGCTGGAGTTGCAGATAGCCAATCAGAAGACCGACTTCGAACGCATCGAAAAACTGTATAAGATTGGTGGAGTAAGCAAGGCAGAGTATGATAACGCCAAGATGTCACTTGACGTCAACGAAACCAGCTATTCAAATTTGAAGGAGAACACTCAACTTCTGAGTCCTATCACGGGTATCGTCACGGCCCGTAACTATGACAGCGGAGACCTTTATTCGGGAAATCCCGTGCTGACGATTCAGCAGATTCGACCTGTGAAGTTGCTCATCAATGTGAGTGAACAATATTTCAGCCGCGTGCAGAAAGGAGACAAAGCCGTGATTCGTCTTGATGCCCTTCCCGACAAAGAGTACGAGGCATCTGTTACGCTTGTCTATCCCACTATCAATGCATCCACGCATACTTTCCCCGTAGAGCTTAGTCTTCCTAATACCGATGAGGCTGTGCGCCCGGGAATGTTTGCGCGTGCTACATTAAACTTCGGAACGGAGCAGCACGTTGTGGTTCCCGATCAAGCTATCGTGAAGCAGCCTGGAAGTGGAGAGCGCTTTATCTATATCTATAATGCCGACGGAACTGTAAGCTATATGAAAGTAGAACTCGGGCAGCGTCTTGATGAAAGCTACGAGCTTCTCAGCGGTGTGCCAGATGGTGCAAGCATCGTTATTGCCGGGCAGAGCAAACTGGTGGATGGCGCAGATGTGCAGGTTATAGAGTAAGAATCAGAATGTGTTAATTGTCAAATAGTAAATCCAGATGAGTCTATATGAAGGTTCGGTCAAAAGGCCGATTATGACCTCGCTGATATTTACAGCAATCGTGGTGCTTGGTATCTTCTCACTCACCAAGCTGCCTGTGAACCTGTTTCCCGATGTCGACACCACCAACATTATGGTGATGACATCGTATAGCGGCGCATCTGCCGAAGACATCGAGCAGAATGTTACACGCCCGCTGGAAAACACGCTCAACACCGTCGGCAACCTTAAACACATCACGAGCCGTTCGTCTGAAAACATATCCATAATCACTCTTCAGTTTGAGTACGGATTCGACATCGACGACCTTACCAACGATGTGCGCGACAAACTCGATATGGTGAAACGCGCACTACCCGACGGGGCTTCTGATCCTATCATCTTCAAGTTCGATGCCGACATGATGCCTGTGATGATTCTCTCAGTGCAGGCAGATCAGAGCGTTAACGGCCTCTATAAAATTTTGGACGAAAACGTTGCCAACCCGCTTGCCCGTATTGCCGGAGTGGGTAGTGTCAGCATAGGAGGAGCACCCGAGCGCGAGATTTACGTCTATTGCGATCCTGTCAAGTTGGAAGCATACAACTTGACGGTGGAGGCTATCTCCAACATTATCACGCAAGAAAACCGCAACATTCCTGGAGGTTCCTTCGACGTGGGCAACGAGACCTACCCCCTTCGTGTGGAAGGTGAGTTCAACGATCCTCGGGAGATGGAAAACATTGTTGTGGCTTCTCTCGGAGGAAGTGACATCTATCTCCGTGATGTAGCTGAGGTTGTCGACACCCTTCAGGAGCGCGGGCAGATGTCGTTCACTAATGGTGTACGAGGCGCTACCATTATTGTTCAGAAACAGTCGGGTGCCAACTCTGTTGAGATTTGTAACAAGGTGAAGAAGATGCTTCCTGAGTTGCAGCGTAATCTCCCCAGCGACATACGCATCGGAATGATTAACGATACTTCCGAAAGTATTATGAATTCCATCGGGAGCCTTGAGGAAACGGTATTTTTCGCTCTTCTCTTCGTGGTGCTCGTAGTGCTTTTCTTCTTAGGACGTTGGAGAGCGACATTTGTTGTTGCTATCACTATTCCGCTCTCGCTTATCGCCTCGTTTATCTACTTGTTGCTGAGCGACGGCTCGCTCAACATCATCTCGCTCTCGTGCCTATCTATAGCGATTGGACTTGTGGTGGATGATGCAATAGTGGTGCTGGAGAATACCACTACGCACATCGAGCGAGGAGCCGATCCCAAACAGGCAGCCATTCATGCTACGAACGAAGTTGCTATCTCCGTTATCGCCTCCACCCTCACAATGTTAGCAGTATTCCTACCGCTTACGATGGTGAAGGGTATGGCTGGTATGATGTTCAAGCAACTCGGTTGGATGATGTGCATTATTCTCACTGTCTCTACCACCAGCGCCCTCTCCTTCACTCCTATGCTCTGCTCGCAGATGCTGAAGCTGAAGAAGAAACGCACAAAGATAATGGATAAGCTGTATGGTCCCATTGAGCGTTTTCTCGACCGATTCGATGCTTGGTATCAGGGCAAACTGAATTGGTGTGTACGACATCGTCCTGTCATCATCTGGACGTGTGTGGCAGTCTTTGCCCTTAGCCTGTTTACCATCAAGTCCATTGGAACGGAGTTCTTCCCATCAAGTGACGATAGTCGCCTTTCTATCAAAGTGTGGATGCCCATCGGCACACGCACCGAACGGAGCCAAGTGGTAGCAGAGGAATTGGCAGAGAAGTGGCGCAAAGATTTCGGTGCCGAATGCCGCGTAATCAACTATACCGTAGGGCAAGCATCTGAAGACAACACCTTTGCCTCGATGCAGAGCAACGGCACCCACATCATCTCCTACAATGTGCGCCTCAAGAACCCCAGCGAGCGTAAGATGACTGCTTTTGATGTAGCAAGCATCATACGTACCGATTTGGGCAATCGCCCCGAAATAGAGCGCTTCACTGTGGGTGCCGGAGGTAGTTCGGGTATGGGAGGACAATCTACTGTGGCATTCGAAATCTACGGATGGGATTTCACCGAGACCGACAACGTTGCCAAGATGCTGCGCACGGAGCTGAAGAAAGAGCCCGGAGTAGCTGAGGTACGAATCAGCCGCGATGAGTATCAGCCCGAGTATCATGTAGAGTTCGACCGCGAGAAGTTAGCCCGTCACGGGCTCAATGTGGCAACGGCTGCCACCTATTTGCGCAACCGCATCAATGGTTCCACCGCTTCGTATTATCGTGAGGACGGTGAGGAATATGACATCAAGGTACGTTTTGCTCCCGAGTTCAGGACCTCCACTCAGGATATCGAGAATATTCTCCTTTATGGAACGTCTGGCAACACCGTCAGAGTGAAGGATGTGGGTGCTGTCGTTGAGCGTTTCACCCCTCCCACTATCGAGCGCAAAGACCGCCAGCGCATCAATACAGTTACCGCTATAGTTGAGAGTGGAACTCCCATGAGCAAAGTGGTGGAAGCAGGTCAACGCATCATTGCCGAAAACGACATACCGCTTGGCATCTCCGTAGGTATCGCCGGCGACGTGGAGGAGCAACAGGACTCCTTCTCCGACATGCTTATGCTGGGTTTGCTCATCCTCATGCTCGTTTACATCGTGATGGCGGCGCAGTTTGAGAGCTTCTCCGACCCGTTCATCATCATGCTGAGCGTACCCTTCGGAGTGAGCGGCGTGCTCATCGCCCTGTGGCTGACACACACCACCCTCAACCTGATGAGCGCCCTCGGCATCGTGTTGCTGCTGGGTATAGTGGTGAAGAACGGTATCGTACTCATCGACTACATACGCCTCTGCCGCGAACGTGGGCAGGGAGTGCTGAAGGCTGTCGTCACTGCGGGCAGGAGCCGTCTGCGCCCTGTGCTGATGACGACGCTCACCACCATCCTGGGTATGGTGCCGATGGCTATCGGAAGGGGCGAGGGCTCGGAACTGTGGCGTCCGCTGGGCGTCAGCGTCATCGGCGGATTGACCCTCTCCACCATCCTCACGCTCATTCTGGTGCCCGTCGTTTACAGCACATTCGCCGGAGGACAAATCAAGAGAAACCGCAAAAGGCATGCTCGCCAACTGGAGCTGGATGCCTATTGGCAGCAGAACAAAGACAAGCACATCAAAAAGGCAAAAAAGTGATTGACGCTTCGCCGACGTGCCGACAGATGATATGTAAAAATCCGCATTAATTAACGCATCAAAAACACCATAGCCGACTTTACAGAGATGAAAGCGATATTTATTGTTTACGACCAAGCATACAAGGAGCGCATGCTGGCGCTTCTCGACCAAAACGGCTGTCGCGGCTTCAGCATGTTCCCTCAAGTGCAGGGACGGGGCAGCAAGAGCGGTGAGCCGCACTACGGCAGCCACGCGTGGCCCTCGATGTGCAGCGCCATCATCACCATTGTCGACGACGAGAAGGTTGACACTATTCTCGACACCCTTCATGCCCTCGACTTACAGACAGAGAAACTCGGGCTCCGCGCCTTCGTTTGGGATATTGAAAAAACTATCTGATATGAAACACAACATTCTCACTCTCCATTTCCTTTGCCTCTTCGGGGCTGCATTGTGCACTCTATCCAGCTGCGAGAAGAGCAACTCTCCTGCCAGCAGCAGCGAAAGAGCAACAGACTCATTCGTTTCCTCAGGCGACTATGCTATCCCTTCTGACTTGCCTGCCTACGGAACCGTAGCAGACGGTGTGTACTTGGAACCCCTTTGCTGGTGGACCGGGATGAATACCCCTTTGCAGATTATGGCACACGCCGACAGCATCGGCGCCTGCGATGTTCGCATTGAGGGAAATCGCCAAGTAAAAGTGAAAGCGGTACATACCGCTGACAGCCCTAACTACCTCTTCATCGATGTGGAGATAGCACCTAAGGCCAAGCCCGGCACTGTCGAACTTGTCTTCTCGAAAGAAGGAAAAGAGGTTGTCCGTCAGCCTTACAGCATCTATGCTCGTGCTGAGGGGTCTGCCTACCGTCAGGGGTTCACGACGGCTGATATGATTTATCTCATCATGCCCGATCGTTTTGCCAACGGTGACACCTCGAATGACAACACCTCCCTTGCCGAAGAGAAGAGCAACCGCTCCGACTCCTTCGGGCGTCACGGAGGCGATCTTCAGGGTATCATCAACCATCTCGACTATCTCGACACGCTGGGTGTTACGGCTATCTGGTGCACGCCCCTCACCTTCGACAACGAGCGTCATGCATCCTTTCACGGATATGCTGCTTCCGACTACGTTCACATCGATCCCCGATACGGCACCAACAGTCTCTTCAAGACTTACGTGAAAGAGTGTCACGACAAAGGCATCAAGGTTGTGATGGACTTCGTGCCCAATCACTGCGGTGCCCGTCATTGGTGGATGCGTGATCTCCCCTTCAACGACTGGATACACCAGTTCCCGCACTACACGAAGAGCAACTTCTGCTTCTCGCCCAATATGGATGTCAATGCCTCCAAAAAAGATCTCTTCTATCAGGAGAGCGGATGGTTCGCCAACTCGATGCCCGACATGAATCTCGACAACCCCTTCGTGCTCCGCTACTTCCAGCAGGTAGCTGTGTGGTGGGTTGAGTGGAGCGGGCTCGACGGCATACGCATCGACACCTACCCCTACAACGAGAAGGTTCCCGCTTCGATGCTCTGTAAGGCTATCACCGACGAATATCCCCGACTCAACATCGTGGGAGAGTGCTGGACTCTCAGCGTGCCGCAGCTCGCCTATTGGCAGGGGGGGAACCCGAACGCTGACGGCTTCGACAGCCATCTGCCTTCCATCATGGACTTTCCTCTTCGCGATGCTATCGTTCGTGGCCTTCCTGAGGAGCGTCCTGGATGGGGCGAGGGGCTCACACGCATCTACGATGCCCTCTCGCACGATTTCGCCTATCACGATCTCTCGCACATGCTCATCTTCGCTGCCAATCACGACACCGAACGTCTGGGCAGCATCGTTCGCGGGAATGTCGATAGGATGAAGATGATAACCGTGCTGCTGGCTACGCTGCGCGGCATTCCGCAGACCTATTACGGCGACGAGTTGATGTTCCTCAATTCCGACGACAGAGGCGACAGCGCCTGGCGCCGTGAGTTCAGCGGAGGCTGGGAAGGCGACGAGGTCAACCTCTTCACAGCTGAAGGACGCACACCCGAGCAGGAGGACCTCTATCGTTTCAACAGCCGTCTGTGGCAATGGCGCAAGAGTGCCCAAGTGGTTCAAAAGGGCAAAACTCTCCATTTCCTCACTCGCGACAATACCTATGCCTACTTCCGCTACCTCCCTGCTGAGGAGGGCAAGACGATAGAGAAAGCCGTCTTTGTTTACCTCAACAACAGCAACGAGGACAAGCATGTTCCCTGGAGCTACTACGACGAAATCACCCCTCGTCTCGGTTCCTCCGCCACAGATGTCCTCACAGGTGCTCCCGCATCCGTCTCCGACGCCACAGTCGTCCCTGCTGGCAAATTGTTGGTAGTAGAGTTTTCTAAGTGAAAATGAAAAAGAAAAAATTCTTTTTCCTTCTTCTTAGCGCGATATTCCTTCTTCTCGCACTCTGTTTTGTTCTCCACACGCGTACGGTGAAGCTCAGCAAGAGCGAGCTGATGGATAAGATTAAAGGAGGTTGGGCAGGACAGACGATAGGCTGTGCCTACGGAGGTCCTACCGAGTTCTGCTATCGCGGCGTGATGATTCCCGACGAGACACCCATTGTCTATCCCGAGCATCACCTGCAGCATTTCTTCGACCGTTCTCCCGGGCTCTACGACGACATCTATATGGACCTAACCTTCGTCAACGTCCTGTCCCGTCTGGGACTTGATGCGCCCGTCGACTCCGTTGCACACGCCTACGCTTATGCCCCCTATCCCCTCTGGCACGCCAACCAAGCTGCGCGATACAACATCCAGCACGGCATCCTTCCTCCCGCCTCGGGGCATTGGCGCAACAATCCTCATGCCGACTGCATCGACTATCAGATCGAGGCCGACTACGCAGGACTCATGTCGCCCGCTATGCCCAACGCTGCATCGGCTCTCAGCAACCGCATTGGGCACATCATGAACTATGGTGACGGCTGGTACGGAGGCGTCTTCGTGGGAGCGATGTATGCGCTTGCCTTCGTCGAGAACGATGTGGAAGCCATCGTCACAAAAGCGCTGAAGACAATTCCCCGCAACACTAAGTTCCACAGTTGCCTGAGCGACGTCATCAGATGGTACAAGGAAGACCCTACCGACTGGAAGCGTGCCTGGCAGCTCTACAACGAGCGTTGGAGCGACGATGTGGGCTGTCCCGAGCTGGTGCTTGCACCGGGCAACATCGACGCCACTATGAACTCCGCCTACGTAGCAATAGGCTTGCTCTTCGGTCAGGGCGACTTCGGGCGTACGCTTGAGATATCCACCCGCTGCGGGCAAGACTCCGACTGCAACCCCTCGACGGCAGGAGGCGTGCTCGCTACGATGCTTGGCTACAGCCACATCCCCGAGGAGTGGATGCCCAACGTGCGCGAAGTGGAAAATCGCCCCTTTGCCTACACTGACATCTCGCTCAACAGCGCCTACAGCATGACTTACGAGCTTGCCCTCCAGCAGATTATCCGCAACGGGGGACGTGTGAGCGAAGACGCCGTACGCATCAAGGCGCAGAAACCTCGTGCCGTTCAGTGGGAGCAGGGCTTCCCCGACATGCACCCCGTGCTGCTTACCGAAAATGTCCTCCTCTCCGACACCACACAGGCTGAACCCCTGACGCTCTCCTTCGAGGGAAAGGGAATCGCTGTCTATGGCCAGCTGAGTTGTCCCGACAAAGACTACTCCGCAGAGTTGGAAGTCAGCGTCGACGGAAAGACCGACCGAGTTGTCAACCTCCCTGCCGACTTCCTTCAGCGCACGGCCGACTGCCTCTACTGGAACTACGACCTCCCCGAGGGCTCGCACACCGTCTCCTTCCGGCTTCTCAATCCCCGCTCTGGCGCTGAAGTAAGAGCCTACAAGGTTATCCGATATCTGTCTGGTTCTTCCGTGCAGGAAGCGAATAAGGAGGATGTGCTGCAGCACGTCAACCTCTTCATCGGCACCGCTAACGACTATGGGCAGATGGCTCCCGGGGCATGCATGCCCTACAGTCAGATACAAGTGTCGCCCGACAGCAAGCCGCGTCAGCATCCCGGCTACGACTATGAGGTTGCCCGCATCTCGGGCTTCAGCATCAACCGCCTCTCTGGCGTGGGCGGCAGCGGCTGTGGAGGCAACGTGTCGCTGATGCCCGATGCGACAGGTAACGATGTGCAGCTGCTGAAATCAACCGAGCAGGCCTCTCCCGGCTACTATGGTGTGCAGCTTACAAACGGTGTGTCGTTTGCCGCTACTGCCGACCGACGTATGGCAATCGAGCGTTTCACGTTCCCCTCACCTGCAAGCGCCGTTCTGCTGCTCAACCCCTCCTCTGCCTTCGATCGAGTACACAGCGCTTCATTCCGTCAGACGGACGACTGCGTAGGGCAAGGGTACATCGATTGTGCCAACACCTGTGGGCGGGGAAGCTATCATCTCCATTACCGGCTCTTCTCTTCGGCGCCTTTCGCCTTGGAAGAGCAAGCCGACGGCATGAAGAAACTGTCGTTCCCCGCGCTCACCGACAATACAGTCGAAATACGCATCGTGGTTTCTACGGGATTGGCACAGGAGCTGGATGCCCTCCCCGAGTCCGACGTCTGGCGCACGACCTTCGACGAGAAAGTCGTACAGGCCCGTGAAGCTTGGCGCCAGCTGCTCTCTGCCGTTGAGGTGGAGGGAGGCTCTGCCGATGAGCGCACACTCTTCTACACCTCGCTCTACCGCACCTTCCACAGCCCCTTCCAGGTTACCGACAGCACTATGCGCCACTATCTGGGCACCGACGGCAGTGTGCACGAGGCACGCGACTTTACCTACTACAGCTCTTGGTCGTTGTGGGACACCTATCGCACCAAGTTCCCCCTGATAACGCTGCTCGACGCACAGCGCTCGGCCGACATTATGCAGTCGCTCGCGACCCTCTATATGACGGGGAAGAAAGACTGGAGCACAGCCTTCGAGTGTGTGCCTACCGTGCGCACCGAGCATGCTGTCGCCACTCTTCTCGATGCTTACCGGCAGGGTGTCTCTATCCCCAACCTACGCGAAGCCTATCCCGGGATGACGAAGGAGGTTGAAGGACTCTCGCTGAAGAGCCCCGACCAGTGTCTTGAGGCTGCAGGCGACTTCTGGGCGCTGGGGCAGCTGGCACAGGAACTGGGCATCAAGGACGATGCTGCGCGATGGGCACGCCGCGGGGAGGAAATCTTCGACAGCATCTGGCCTCAGGAGTTTCAGACCATCGACAGCTCATTTGTCAAGATGCGCGGAAACGGACTCTATCAGGGCACCCGTTGGCAGTATCGATGGGGAGCACCCATGTATCTCAACCGCATGACAGCCCTTGTGGGCAAGAAAGAGCTGGCACACGAGTTGCTGACATTCTTCGAGCAGCAGCTTTACAATCAGGGCAACGAGCCCGACATCCACGTACCCTTCCTCTTCGGGCGACTGGGCATGCCTGCGCAGACAGGCCTCACCGTGCGTCCGCTGGCAACCGAGGTGGTTACCCACCGCTACGGGGGAAACGATGCCTATCCCGTTCCCTGGGAGGGATGCGCCTTCGTGAACGCTCCTCGCGGCTATGCACCCGAGATGGATGAGGACGACGGAGCTATGAGCGCGTGGTATGTGTTTGCCAGCATGGGACTCTATCCCTTAGTGGTGGGCGAGGCACAGTATGAGGTTTTCTCACCCCTCTTCGACAAAGTGACGCTTCATCTCAACGGCAACGACGTCGTCATCAGCACTCAGGGACGCAAGGATGTCAACCAGCCGCTGAAGAGCGTCACATGGAACGGGAAGCGTCTGCGCCATTTCCAGATATCCGTCTCGGAGCTCAAGAAGGGCGGCAAGCTTGTGATGCACTATTAACACTCTTCCTATCCGAAAGACGCTGTGCGCTGTGCACCTTGATGCTTCGCTCCGCCGTCCATCTACTGCCGGCGGAAGTGTGTGCTGGCGCGCTGCAGCACGTCGCCCAGCTGGCCGTTTACCCACTCGTCGTTGTGGGCCCCGTCGTTTGAATAGAACGCGTAGGGGATGTCCCTCTCACGCATCACCCTCACAAGGTCCATATTCGCCTCCAGCGTGAAGTCATGATCGCCTACGGCAATCTTCCAATCCACCTGGCGCCAAGCTGCCACCTCCTCGTCGGAGCCTTGCCGTATGCGCTCCACGGGATTATTCCTTTCTATCAGCTGCTGCCTCCACTCTGCCGAGGGGTCGAACCTCAGAAACTCGAGCGGCTGTCGGCGCAAGTAGCCGCTGATGTCGTACACCATACAGAACATCTCGGGATGATGCACTCCGTACACCGTTGCCGCTCCTCCTCCCATTGAGAAGCCCGCAACGGCACGTCCTCCCCTGTCGGTGCGCGTGCGATAGCTCCGCTCGATGAACGGAATCATTTCGTTGAAGAAGTAGTCCTCGTACCTCCAGTCGGGCGCCCCTTCAGCCAGATCGGGCATGGCGTTGAAATACATCATGTTCTGCAGGTTCGCTTCCGGGCACACCACTATCATCTCCTCCGCTACGCCGCTCTGCACCAGGCTGTTCATCACCTGCGACAGGTGGTTGCGCTGCTCCCACGCCGTATGGGCGTCACCGCCTCCGTGAAGCAGGTACAGCACGGGGTAGCGTCGTTGATTGTCGGTGTAATAGCTGGGAGGCAGATACAGCGAGTAGTCCCGCTCGCTGATGCCGCTGAGTAGTCTGCACGGCATCTTCAGCGCTACAGTGGAGCCCGCGCTCTGCGCCAACGCTCCTCCTGCCAGCAACCACAGTCCTAAAAAGATGAAGAAAAGTTTTTTCATATGCAATAAGCAAAAAACGTGACATCGTACATAAATCTACCCACCCCCCCAAAGCCTGTATGACAAATTCCCGTAAGAAAAGACTTTTGCGCTTAAGTTCTGTTCCAGGATGAGTCAGCGCAGTCTATGCCCTTGCTGCCCTATCGTTTGTTTGCGTTCTTTCTCCTTCGTGGGATAAAGGAGGGGAAGTGCCCGAGGGGGAGATGTCCCATCAGAGGGATTTAGCACCCCGATCGGCACAATTCAGTCAAGTTTGGCAAAATTGCTGCATTGCGCTGCAAAGTGCGCCTGGAGCTTGGGCTCCAACAAACCTGATAAAAGCTTACAAACCTGACAAGAGTTTACAAACCTGATGAAAGTTTAGAAACCCATACCGAACTGCCGCCAGAACCTTGCCTCCAGCCCTTGCCAACGGCTGGCGGCATCGCGATATACATCTGTGGTGAAGGCGTTAATCATGGCTAAAGCACGCGCGTTGCCCTCTTCGCCCAAGGCCAGGGCGTCCTTCACACGCGTCTCGAGGGATGGCAGGCGGTCGGATACCACTTTCTCGACTGCAAGGACCTCACCGAACACGGTGCCCTTCGTCTGCTGCCAAGCGACGGTAGCCAACTTGTTAGCGCGGCGGAACGTCCACAGCGCACAGTCGGGCTCATAGCTGTTCTGTCCGCAACGGTCGTACGCCTCAGGCAACCTGGTGGTGCCGCAGAAGACAGGGATGCGAGGGCTCTCTCCTGGATTGTCGAGCGAGAGCCAGCACACGCCGCCCACCTCGTCAGGCAGCCAGTTGCGCAGCTGTGTGACGTGGGAATAGGAGCACCACGCCACAGCCACCGTACGGCGGAACTCAATCGTGTTAGGGTTCAGAAAATTGAGTGTGCGCTGCATGTTTCCGCCCAGCCAGGGGTTGGCGATGGGGCTGACGATGGTATCGGCTCTTGTGGTGCCGTCTTTGTCGCGTCGGTTGACTACCACGTTCACGTTCTGACACATATCCATGAAGGTCCCCTCAAAGGTGCTGCGAAACAGCTCCATCACGCGGTGTACGTCGACCAGCGTGTCGGGTTTCACCGAGAAGGGCAGCTCGTCCATATCGTAAGTGAGGCCGAGGGAGGGTGCTAGCGCGTTGAGGATGAAGTACTCCCTGTCGTGGAAGTTGCGTCCTTTGGCATAGTCGCAGTTGAAGACGCGCCAAAAGACGAACTCGCCCTTGCCGTCCCAGAGTCCGTACTTCAGAGCCACCTTTTCTACATTGTCGGAGGCCATAAAGAAGTCTTTGTTCTTGCGATCCATCTTACCTATGCGGGGGATATTTGCCGACACAGCCACATGGTCGTCGGGCACGCGCTGGGCAGCCCACACGCCTCCAATGGCATCTGGCCCTTCGCCCAGAATCTCCATCTGCCACACTTCGTTCTTGTCGGCAATGGTGATGCACTCGCCGCTGTCGCCGTAGCCGTACTTCTTCACCAGCTGTCCGATGAGCCGGATGGCGTCGCGCGCATTGTCGCAGCGCTGCAGTGCCACGCGCTCCAGCTCCTCGATGGTAAACATCCCATTCTCATTCATCAGTGTGTCGGGACCTCCGAAGGTTGTCTCGCCGATAGCCAATTGGCGCTCGTTGAGGCAGGGATAGGCGGTATTGAGATAGGCGAATGTGTGCTGTGCCTCAGGGATTTGTCCCATCAGGCGCACGCCTGTCGTATCCTCGCGGAACGAGGTGTGCATAGTACCGCGCAGCACATCGTGCAGCGCCCCACGAGTATAGTCAGCAGCGGGCTCTATGAAAGCCCACGTGCGATAGCGCCCGTCGCAGGTGTGAGAGGTGATGACTGAGCCGTCGGTGCTTGCAAGGCGCCCCACCATGATGGAGGTGCAGCACCACGCGGGTATCCACGCGGTTAATAGTAAGAGGAGGGAAAAGGCGTATTTCTTCATATTTAAGAAGGATTATTTTGCTGAGATGCTGAATTGGAGGACTACTGGATAATGGTCTGATATGAAGGGCACTCCGTACGTCTTGTCACGCAGCACGCTGAAGCTGAGCGCCTTGCAGTCGCGGATGTAGATGTGGTCTATCATGTGCGCGGGCACGTTCTCATCCTTAAAGGCGTTGTAGGTGGAGCGGTTGTCGGTGACGGGGGCAATGTCGCGCGACGAGAGCAGGCCTGCCTCCTTCAGGGGGGCGAAGAAGGGCTCTGACGAATGGCTGTTCATATCGCCGCTGAGCACAACGGGTGTGCCTGCTGGCACTATCTGGCTGATGCGCTGACAGATGAGCTTGATGGACTCCTGCCGTGCTGTGACGCCCACGTGGTCGAGATGGGTGTTGAAGTAGAAGATTTCCTTGCCCGACTTCTTATGCCTGAGGCGCACCCAGGTCACCGTGCGCTTGCAGGCGGCATCCCACCCCAGCGTAGGCTCTTCAGGAGTCTCGCTGAGCCAGAAAGTGCCGCTATCAAGAAGCTTGAAGGCTCGCTTACGGTAGTATATGGCCATACACTCGCCCTCGCTCTTGCCGTCGTCACGTCCCACGCCCACGTGCCCGAAGGTGCGGCGCGTGTGCTTGTTGAAGAAGGCCATCTGATCGGGCAACGCTTCCTGGAGGCCCAGCAAGTCGGGCTTCTCCACCTTCAGCAACGTCAGAGATGCCTTCTTGCGGTGCTCCCAGTCGTTCACGCCGTCTTTGGCTCCGCTATTGCGGACATTGAAACTCATCACACTCAGCTCCTGCGCAAAGGACGGCACAGCGATGCAAGCCAAGAGCACCGCGAGGAGCAGTTTACGTATACAGTCACTCAGATTTCTCATAGCATTCGTTCTTTAATGATTCGGTTCAGCAAAGGTAAGCCGATTCTCCTACAGATGCAACAGAAAAGGAGGAAAAAAGCACCCTTCGAGCGATTTTTTCACGCGCATCGAGGCAGACAACCCACTATCCTACCCCATCCTGACGATTGAGCGGCAAAAGATCTTCGCAAAACGGAGAGACTTTGCAGTTCTGTGAAGAAGGAAACGCGCGAGATGAAGAAAGAAGCGCGCGAGATGAAGAAGGAAACGCGCGAGATGAAGAAGGAAGCGCGCGGGATGAAGAAGGAAACACGCGGGATGAAGAAGGAAACACGCGGGATGAAAAAGGGAACGTTCGTAAAGAGGAGATTTTTGCCTTACGACTCCCATTTTGCCAACTTCCACACATATAAAAAAGGAGAAAAAAGCTCAATTTTTGATTTTTTTTGCCAATTATGATGAAGTATGTGTTTTTTTGTGTACTTTTGCACGCTAAAATATTCAGCACGTCTGAAGATAGCACTTTTTTACGGATAAACAATAAACTAAATAACTGTTACAAATGGCAACATTAGGAAAGATTAGAAAGCACGGGTGGTTGCTGCTTGTCGTCATCGGCATCGCCCTTCTCGCCTTCATCGTCGGTGACGGAATCAAGGCTATCCGCCCTACCCAGAACCAGCGCTTCATAGGTGAAATCAATGGCGACAAAGTCTCCGTACAAGAATATCAGGAGGCACTCGACGAATACACCGACGTGGTGAAATTCGCACGCGGCACACAGTCACTCACCGACGCCCAGATGAACCAGATCAAGGACGAGGTGTGGAACCAGATCGTAACCAAGAAGCTCATCAACGAAGAAGTGGGCAAGATGGGCGTTACCGTAACTCCCGCCGAGATCGAGGCCGCCCTCACCGAAGGCACCAACCAACTGCTCACCCAGTCGATGTTCGTCAACCAGCAGGGCAAGTTTGACAAGGACCTCCTCTACAACTTCCTCAACGAATACAAGGAGATGGATCTCAACACGATGCCCGCACAGTATGTAGACTACTATCAGAGCGTGTACAACTACTGGAAGTTCATTGAGAAGAACCTGACCCAGGAACTGCTTCTGAACAAATATGAGGCTCTCGTCACCAACGCACAGATGAGCAACCCCGTGAGCGCACAGAGCGCATACGACGGACGCAACAACTACTGCAAGCTGGCCTATGCCGTGATTCCCTTCACAAGCATCGCCGACTCCACCGTCACCGTTTCCGACGCTGACATCAAGGCCCTCTACAACAGCCGCAAGGAGAGCTATCGCCAGTATGCCGAGACTCGCGACCTTCAGTACATCGACATCGCAGTCGTTCCCAGCGACGAGGACCGCGCTGCCCTTCAGGCAGAGATGGCCGAGAGAGCACAGGAGCTGGCTGAGGCAACACCCGAAAATATGGCATCGGTGATTCGCCTTTCTGAATCGACCGAGACCTTCAGCGAAGTGCCCCGCACCGCTGCCGGCCTGCCCGCCGACATCGCCGAGCGCATCGCTACGGCTGCCATCGACGCCGTAGAGCCCGTTTACTATAACGAGGAGGACGACTCCTACAACACCTTCCGCCTGTTGGCCAAGACCGTAGGCCCCGACTCTATCCAGTATCGTCAGATTCAGGTTGCTGAAGAAGAGGCCGCACGCACAGCCGAACTGGCCGACAGCATCTACGACGCACTCGTGCACGGTGCCGACTTCGCAGAGCTCGCACAGCGCTACGGACAGCAGGCTGAGCCCCAGTGGGTGAACTCCGCAAGCTATGAGGGTGGAGCTATCACGGGCGAGAACGCTACTTATATCAACACGCTCAACGGTATGAAGGCCGGCGAGCTGAAAAAACTGGAGTTCAGCGGAGCAACCCTCATCGTGAACGTTACCGCAACGAAGAACCCCGTTGAGAAGTATCAGGTGGCTATGATCAAGCGTCCCGCTTACTTCAGCAAGGAGACCTACAACAATGCCTACAACAAGCTGAGCCAGTTTGTCGCTTCAAACCAAACAAGCGAGGAATTTGAGGCTAACGCCGAAGAGGCCGGCTTCAGACTTCTGCCGCTCAACAACCTGCAGAACAGCGCTCACAACATCGCTGGCATCGAGAACACACGCGAAGCTCTCCGCTGGGCCTTCTCATCGAAGGTTGGAGACGTTTCACAGATTTTCGAGGCAGGACAGAACGATCATCTGCTCGCTATGAGCCTCGACAAGGTTCATCCGATGGGCTATCGTCCCGTTGACGAAGTGAAGGACATGCTGCGCTACGAGGCACTCAACGACAAGAAAGCCGAAACCATCATGGCTAACGTGAAGAATGTGAACTCGCTTGCCGACGCTGCTGCTCTGGAGAACGCCAAGAGCGACACCCTCGCACGCGTCACTTTCTCATCGCCCGTATTCGTTAGCCTCGTGCCCGCCAGCGAACCCGTCCTGAGCGGCAAAGCTGCCAACATGGAGGTAGGAGAATTCGCAGGTCCCGTTAAGGGCAACGGAGGTATCTACTTCATCCAAGTTGTTGAGAAGAATCAGGGTGCACAGACTTTCGACGCAGAACAGGAGCAGAAGACTGCAATTGCTACTGCTACCCGCTCGCTGTCGACTGGACGTCTTATCAACGAACTGTTCAGCAAAGCTAAAGTCGTTGACAACCGCTACATGTTCTTCTAATAGGAAATTGTTCCTATAGAGACAATTTAATAAAAGGTACGCGTGTATGCGCGTACCTTTTTTATTTGTTTGTTTCCTGTCGTTTTTTATTTGTTTGTTTCCTGCCGTCAAGCGATTTTCTCATCTCGTGCAGGAGAGTGAAGCTGCCTCAAAGATGCTGGCAGACCTACTTGCCTACCCGTGTGTGTTTGCCATACGGAAAGCAGGCATGATGAAATCCTGCAGGTGCTTGTTGTCGGAGTTCCGAAGTCCCTCTTTCGTCCCGCTCCACGAGGCGTGCCCCTCATGGATGAAGAGGATGTTCTCTCCTATTCCGAAGACGGAATTCATGTCGTGCGTGTTGACAATCGTTGTCATCCCCAGCTCATGGGTGATGGAAAGAATCAATTCGTCGATGATGAGCGACGACACCGGGTCAAGTCCCGAGTTGGGCTCATCGCAGAAAAGATAGCGGGGATTCAGCACGATAGCGCGGGCTATCGCCACACGTTTCTGCATTCCTCCGCTCAGTTCGGAAGGCATTTTTGAGCAGGCATCCCGCATTCCCACTCGCTCCAAGCACTCTTCAGCTCGCATCCGCTGAACATGCTGCGTTTCGTCCGAGAACATCGCAAGTGGGAACATCACATTGTCAATCACGTTCATTGAGTCAAACAAGGCTGAACCCTGAAAGAGCATCCCTATCTCCTGCCGAAGCAGACTCTTCTCTTTCTTCCCGAGAGAGAAGAAGTCGCGCCCGTCATACAGCACTTGCCCCTTATCCGGCTCGAGCAAACCCACAAGACATTTCAGCAACACAGTCTTCCCTGCCCCGCTCCGCCCGATTATCAGGTTTGCTATTCCGTCGTGAAAGTCGGCAGTGATGTCTGACAGCGCTTCCTGCCCGTCGTCGAACGTCTTGAAAATATGTTTCGCCTGTATCACAATCTTATCCCAGTAGAAGGTTCGTCAATAGCAAATCGGAGAACAATATGATGATGCTGCTCCACACCACAGCATCGGTGCTTGCCTTACCCACTTCGACAGACCCTCCCCGCACGTTGTATCCGCAATACGAGGAGACGCTGCTGATAATCAGCGCAAACACATACGATTTAATGAACCCCGACCAAACATACCACTCGTTGAAGTCGTGCCGCAAGCCAAACGCCAACGTCTCAACGGGCATGATGTCCATTATCACACATATCCCGAAGGCTCCAATCAAGCCGGCAGCCACGCTCAGGATGTCGATGACGGGGATAAACAACACAAAACCCGCTATCTTGGGCAGAATGACATAGTTAGCAGAGTTCACCCCCATCACGTCGAGGGCATCAATCTGCTGCGTCACGCGCATAGTGCCAATCTCCGACGCAATGTGCGAGCCCACCTTGCCTGCCAGAATCACGCAGACGATGGTGGTAGAGAATTCCAGCAGCAGCACCTCGCGCGTAGCATATCCGATAGCGAAGCGAGGCAGCCAAGGGAAATCGATGTTCAGCTTTATCTGCAGCACCAGCAGGGCGCCGATAAACAGGGAGATTATGAGCACGAGCGGAATGCTGCTCACTCCCAGCGAATACATATTCTGAAACATCTGCTTCAGGAAAAGTCTGCTCCGCTGAGGGCGCACAAACGTCTGCCTCATAAGCAACAGATAACGGCCTAAAGTCTGCAACGCGCGGCTTATCATAGGGCAAAAGTACTAAAAAATGCTATCATATTTGATTTTCAGCGAAAAAAAACGTACCTTTGAGGCAAAATTGCGACAATACGGCATTGTGCCGACAGTCTTCTTATGTTTTTTGCACCATCACTATGACAGAGCAACAGGGAGAAAGCTACAAAATGATGCTTCGCACCGAAGGGTTAATCAAACGCTACGGTAAGCGTACCGTTGTCAACAACGTGTCTATCAACGTACGGCAAGGGGAAATCGTGGGACTGCTGGGGCCTAACGGAGCGGGAAAGACAACATCGTTCTACATGACAACAGGACTGATTCCGACAAACGGGGGAAAAATCTTCATCGACGATGAGGAAATCACCGGATTTCCCGTCTACAAGCGTGCTGCGAAGGGAATCGGCTATCTGCCGCAAGAAGCTAGCGTCTTCCGCAAAATGACTGTCGAGGACAACATCATCTCCGTGCTGGAGATGAGGAAAGACATCAACCGAGAGCAGCAAAAAGAGAAGTTGGAAAGCCTCATCGCCGAGTTCCACCTTCAGAAAGTGCGCAAGAACAAGGGAGACCAGCTCTCGGGAGGAGAACGGCGCCGTACCGAGATAGCACGATGTCTCGCTATCGATCCTCGCTTCATCATGCTTGACGAACCCTTCGCAGGAGTCGACCCCATTGCTGTGGAAGACATTCAGCACATCGTGTGGAGCTTGAAATACAAGAACATCGGCATCCTCATCACAGACCATAACGTGCAGGAAACGCTGTCGATTACCGACAGAGCATACCTTCTGTTTGAGGGTCGAATTCTTTTCCAAGGAACGCCCGAAGAACTGGCTGCCAACGATATCGTGAGAGCTAAATATCTGGGTAGCAACTTCATACTGCGCAAAAAAGACTTTATGGTTGCTCCTCCCGAATTTGTCAAACGGCAGGAGGAAGCTGAGAAAGCAACATCTTCGGCTGAGAAGAAGGAACCGCTCGAGGAGAAGAAAGAATCCCGCGAGGAGAAGAAAGAATCCTGCGAGGAGAAGAAAGAATCCTGCGAGGAGAAGAAAGAATCGTTTGAGGAGGAGAAAACATCTTTCACGGAGAAGCCTGCCGATGAGGAAAAGGAAAAACTGCAAGATGCGGGCGTGAATGACGAGCAGGCTGCATCAGAAGGAACCGAAGAATAATCCTAACCACGCCAGACTAAAACATTTATGAAGCGTCTCCCCATACTCCTGCTGCTGCTCTCGTGCGCTATCATCATCTGCGCAGCACCAGCACGTCGCGGGCTTTTCCACAAGCAGCTGCCTGACGGAACCGTCGTGAAGGTACGCCTCGTGGGAGACGAATTCAGTCATGCCTTCCTCACCGAGAAGGGAGAGCTGATGCAAGAAGACGAAGACGGTTCCCTTTCCCCTACTACTTGGGACGTCTTCTACCAACAGAAGCAAGCCAACAAGGTAAAAGCCAACGCCCCAGCCTACCGCATGAAGGACTTCCCCACAGAGGGCGAGGTGCGAGGAGCAGTGCTGCTGGTTTCCTTCTCAGACCTTCCCTTCACCATTCCTGACGACTCCATACGCAATCTTCTCACCCGGCGCTTCAATGCAGAGCATTACAGCGAGGAGATATCCTTTGCCGAATACAGCAAAGCCTACGACGACACCCTGCGGCTCAAGTGTACCATCCCAGGAAGCGCCCGAGACTACTTCAAAGACCAGTCGTACGGCAAATTCTGCCCCTCGTTCGACGTGTTCGGACCCGTGCAGCTCGACACTACGCTCGCCTACTACGGAGGAAACGGGCGCAAGGGTGCCGGAGGAGACGTCAACGTGCGCAAAATGATGAAGGAAGCCTGCCTGAAAATACACGAAAAAGGAGAAATCGACTTCTCTCGCTACGACAGCGACGATGACGGATATGTCGATTTCATCTACATCGTTTATGCCGGCTTCGACGAGGCTCAGTTCGGAGGGCCCAACAGCATATGGGCAAAATCGTGGACGCTCGACACACCTCTTGAGCTTGACGGCATCAAGCTGAGCCGCTTTGCCTGCTCGGCAGAACTGACTGTAGACGTGAACGTTGTTGCCGGCGTAGGCACCTTCGTGCACGAGATGAGCCACATCCTGGGACTGCCTGACTTCTACAACGTCAACGACATCAACGACTTTGCGATGAGCTGCTGGAGCATAATGGACTACGGTATGTACACAGCCGAAGGATTCGCGCCACAGGGATACACATCGTTTGAGAGATACTCCCTCGGATGGATTCCTATGCAGACGCTGTCGGAGCCTGACACCATTGCGCTGAGGAGAACCGACGACGAGCCCACAGGCTGGCGCACATTTGTCAGCGACAACGACACCACAGCCTTCTACATCTTCGAAAACATCCAACGAAACGAGCCTCAGAACGACAGCATCTGGGGCAACTGGTTCAGGTATTCGCCCACCTACGGGCTCATGATTACGTGCGTCAACTACGAATCGTCGTCGTGGGTGAGCAATCATGTCAACAGCTCGAAGGACAAACACCGCTACTACATCGTCCCAGCCAACAACAGCTATGTGTTCGACACCGAGAACATGCAGCTCTTCGGCACCAAGAACCACTCCTTCGGGCCTTCCACAACGCCCTCCAGCATCACTTCGTTCGGCATCACGATGGATAAAACCCTCACGGGCATCACGAGCGAGAAGGGAGGACTCTGCCGATTCAACTTCAACGGATACGTCGACACCATCGTGCAGCGCGACTTGCCTGCCACAGACGACGAAGAGGAAATCATTTACTTCATCAACAGCGCGATACGCATAGTGCGGAAAGGCGACAGAGTATTCAAGCAGCTCAACACGGAAGGCATCTTCTCGCATTGATTCTCTCTTCCCGGCTCAAGGGAGACAACGTTTCCCGTCGGCGCGAGAAAGGAGCCGAAAATATGTATTACCAAAAAAAAATTTTTCCTTCTTCATATCGCGATATTTGTTCTCCAAAAAAAATTTTCCCTTCTTCATATTTCACGCAAGCAAAATAACTCCGAGACACACCTCCCGAACCATCCATCCGCATGAACGGAAACGACAAAGTGGAGGGCACGATAAATAAAATAGGAGCAGAAGGTTGTGTTTATACGAAAAAAGCACTATCTTTGCAGCCCTAAACGAAATAAGGAAACAAAAAACATCATAAAAGAATGGACATTAAACTACAAAACCTCAACGACGTGAGCGCTAAGCTTACCGTCACGTTGGCTCCCGCCGACTACGAAGAAAAAGTGAATCAGTCACTTAAGACATTCCGCAAGAAAGCCAACCTTCCCGGCTTCCGCCCCGGAATGGTTCCCATGAGCCTCATTCAGAAGCAGTACGGGCTCTCCATCAAGATTGACGAAATCAACAAGATGCTGCAGGAAGCCATCTACAACTACATCAAAGAGAACAAGATAGAGGTTCTCGGCGAACCGCTCCCCAACGAAGAGCAGCAGAAGGGTATCCACATCGAGCGCGACGAGGAGATGAGCTTCGAGTACGACCTGGCTATCGCACCCAAGTTCGACGCCACCCTGTCGGACGCAGACGTTGTCCCCTACTACACCATCAAGGTTACCGACGAGATGGTTAACAACCAGATCGACTCCTACACCCAGCGCAACGGGCGCTACGACAGCGTGGAGGAATACAAGGACGGTGATATGGTGAAGGGTATCATCAGCGAGCTCGACGAGACAGGCAGCACCAAAGAGGGAGGCATCCGTCACGAGAACGCCACCATCCTGCCGCGCTACATGCACGACGAGGCAAGCAAGACGCTCTTTGAGGACACCAAGAAGGGCGACATCGTCACCCTCAACCCCCGCAAGGCATACGACGGAAACGAAACCGAGCTGACAACCCTGCTGGGCATCACAAAGGAGCAGGCTAAGGAGGTAAACGGAGACTTCAGCCTCCAGATTACCGACATCACCCGCTTCGTGCCGGGCGAGCTGAACCAGGAGCTCTTCGACCAAGTGTACGGCGAAGGCACCGTGAAGAGCGAGGAGGAATTCAAGGCAAAGGTTAAGGCCGACATCGCAGCCCAGCTGGCTCCCGAGAGCGACTATCGCTTCCTCATCGACTTCCGCAAGTATATGATGGACCGCGTAGGCAAGCTCCCCTTCGCCGAAGACCTGCTCAAGCGCATCCTCCTCGAAAACCGCGAAGACAAAGACACCGCCAAGATGGAAGAAGAGTTCCCCAAGACTCTTGAAGAACTCCAGTGGCACCTCATCTACGAGGAGCTCATCCGCAATGCCGACATCAAAATCGAGCAGAAGGACATCGAGGCTCAGGCAAAGGAAGCCGTCCGCGCACAGTTTGCCCAGTACGGCATGACCAACATTCCCGACGAGCTGCTTGCTAACTATGCCAAAGATATGCTCGGCAAGAAAGAATCGGTACAGAACCTTGCCGACCGCGCTATCGAGAGCAAGCTCATCGCCGCACTCAAGAAAACCGTCAAGCTGAAGAAGAAAACCGTCAGCACGGAAGACTTCAACAAGCTTTTCGAGGAGAAGAAATAATATACAATAGGAAAAGGAGTACGTCAAGGAGTCCCTCTAGGCCCCTTGACGTTCCATTCTCATAGACTCATTAACTTACCCAAAAACACCGACAATGAAAGACGACTTTAAGAAATTTGCCACAAAGCATTTGAACATCAACAGTATGGTGCTCGACGACGTCATCAGCGCACAGAACCAGTACCTCAACCCCTACATCCTCGAGGAGCGTCAGCTCAACGTCACCCAGATGGATGTCTTCAGCCGACTGATGATGGACCGCATCATCTTCCTCGGCACACAAATCGACGACTACACGGCAAACACCCTCCAGGCACAGTTGCTCTACCTCGACTCCGTTGACAGCGGCAAGGACATCAGCATTTACATCAACAGTCCCGGCGGAAGCGTGTATGCAGGATTGGGCATCTACGACACGATGCAGTTCATCAGCAGCGATGTAGCAACTATCTGCACAGGTATGGCTGCCTCAATGGCTGCCGTTCTGCTGGTAGCAGGCAAGGAAGGCAAACGCTCAGCCCTCACTCACAGCCGAGTGATGATACATCAGCCGATGGGAGGTGCACAAGGGCAGGCAAGCGACATCGAGATTACCGCCCGTGAGATACAGAAACTGAAAAAAGAACTCTACACCATCATAGCCGACCACTCCCACACCGATTTCGAGAAAGTATGGGCAGATAGCGACAGAGACTACTGGATGACAGCCCAGGAAGCCAAAGACTACGGCATGATTGACGAAGTTCTCACCCGCTCAAAATAACGAACCTATCACGATGCCTCCCAAAAAGAACCTCTGCGACTTCTGCGGGCGCCAAGAAGGAGAAAACGGAATCTACCTGATTCAGGGAATCCACGGATTCATTTGCAACGAGTGTGTAGCTCAGGCAAAGGAAATCGTCGACCAAATGGCTGCAAGCCAGCGCTCAAAGGAGAACTCCGGCGCCTCGGGAAACAAGAAACCTCCCAAGCCAAAGGAGATAAAAGCCTTCCTCGACCAGTATGTCATAGGGCAAGACGCCGCAAAGCGAATCCTTGCCGTATCAGTCTACAATCACTACAAGCGTCTCGCGCAAGACGACCGAGGAGACGATGTGGAGATAGAGAAGAGCAACATCATCATGGTAGGAGCAACGGGTACGGGTAAGACTTTGCTCGCCCGCACTATTGCAAAAATGCTGGATGTTCCCTTCACTATCGTCGACGCTACCGTTCTTACCGAAGCGGGCTATGTAGGCGAAGACATCGAGAGCATTCTCACCCGCCTGCTGCAGGCATCAGACTACGACGTCAAAGCAGCAGAGCGCGGCATCGTCTTCATCGACGAGATTGACAAGATTGCACGCAAGGGCGACAACCCCTCCATCACGCGCGACGTAAGCGGAGAAGGTGTTCAACAGGGACTGCTGAAGCTGCTCGAAGGAAGCGTTGTGCTTGTCCCCCCTCAGGGAGGGCGCAAACATCCCGAGCAGAAAATGATACCCGTCAACACAAAGGATATCCTCTTCATCTGCGGAGGAGCCTTCGACGGCATAGAGAGAAAGATAGCGCAGCGCCTCAACACGCACGTCGTTGGCTACGGAAACGTGGAGAAAACATATCATATAGATAAGGAGAACATGATGCAGTACATTGCCCCGCAAGACTTGAAAGCCTTCGGGCTCATTCCCGAAATCATAGGGCGCCTGCCAGTTCTCACCCATCTGGAGACTCTCTCGCGCGAGGCGTTGCGCCAAATCCTCACGGAGCCGAAAAACGCGATCGTCAAGCAATACATCAAGCTCTTCGAGATGGACGGCATCGAGCTCACCTTCAGCCCCGATGTCTACGATTTCGTGGTAGACAAAGCCATCGAGTTCAAGCTAGGCGCACGCGGATTGCGCTCCATCGTCGAAAGCATCATGACGGACGCAATGTTTGAGACTCCTTCGGGACGTAAGAAGAAAATCACCATCACGAAGGAATACGCCGAGGAACAGCTGTCAGGAACAACCCTCTCAAGATTGCGCAACGGGTGAGCTTGAGCGATAAAACAGCGGTTTTTATGCCGAAAAAAATACTTTTAATAAAAAAAAGCGCCTTCGGGCGTTTTTTTCTTTAAAAAGATTTGCATTTATCAATCTTTCTGCATTAACTTTGTTAGGTCACTTTATCCAAATCCTCACTCACACATCATAAAGTGACCATACATACTATGGCAGAAGAAAAAGATAACAAACTAACCCGCAAGAAAAAAGACAGCGAAACGGCTCCAGAGCTCAAGGAGAAAGCACAGACTAAGAAGAAAGCCGCCCCAAAGGCGGAATCTGATGCACAGAGCAAGAAAGAAGAAACCGCTACCGCAAAGTCGGATTCCCAGAAGAGTTCGAAAGCTAAAGCTACGACCAAGTCCAAAGCCCCCGCGAAGAAAAAAGAGGTTCTCGTGAAGGAAGAGGAAGCGCCTACGAAAGAAAAGAAAACGCCCAAGAAGGAAAAGAAAACTATCGAGAAGGAATCCGACGCGCTGAAGAAGGAATCCGACACGCTGGAGAAAGAATCCGACGCGCTGAAGAAGGAAAAACAAGCTGCCCCTCAGCCAGAGCCCGAAGCCGAAGAAGCCGAGCCAAAGAAGGCAACTAAAGCTTCTGCATCAAAGAAGAAAAGCACGTCCGAACCCGAGAAAGCAAAACCTCTGGAAATGGATCACGACACGCTGACAAAGATGCTGAAAACCTACTTCGGTTTCGACACCTTCAAGGGAGATCAGGAAGCCATCATACAAAACGTCATCAGAGGCAACGATACGTTCGTCCTGATGCCTACCGGAGGAGGGAAAAGCCTGTGCTACCAGCTCCCCAGCCTGCTGATGGAAGGAGTAGCCATCGTCATCAGCCCTCTCATCGCGCTGATGAAGAACCAGGTAGACGCCATCCGTAACTACAGCGAAGAGGACGGCGTTGCACACTTCATCAACTCCTCGCTCAACAAGGCAGCTATCACACAGGTAAAGGAAGACATCATAAGCGGAAAGACAAAACTTCTCTACGTAGCACCCGAGTCGCTCACCAAAGAGGAAAATGTGGATTTCCTCCGCACGGTGAAGATTTCGTTCTACGCTATCGACGAAGCACACTGCATCAGCGAATGGGGACACGACTTCCGCCCAGAGTACCGCAAGATACGCCCCATCATAGACGAGATAGGGCGCGCTCCTATCATCGCCCTCACGGCAACGGCTACCAACAAGGTGCGAGACGACATCAAGAAGAATCTCGGCATCACCAAAGCTAAGGACTTCAAGTCGTCGTTCAACCGCCCGAACCTCTACTACGAAGTTCGTCCCAAGACAAAGAACGTTGACAAAGACATCATACGCTTCATCAAGGCAAACGGAGGTAAGTCGGGCATCATCTACTGCCTTTCGCGCAAGAAAGTGGAAGAACTTGCCGAGATACTGAAGGCTAACGACATACCCGCAGCAGCCTATCACGCCGGGATGGAAGGTCCTGTACGTTCACAGACACAAGACGATTTCCTGATGGAGAAAATCGACGTTATCGTTGCCACAATAGCCTTCGGAATGGGTATTGACAAGCCCGACGTGCGCTATGTCATCCACTACGATATCCCCAAGAGCCTCGAAGGATACTACCAAGAAACGGGGCGCGCAGGGCGCGACGGAGGCGAGGGACAATGCATCGCTTTCTACAGCAACAAGGACCTGTTGAAACTTGAGAAGTTCCTCGAGGGGAAACCTATCGCCGAGCAAGACATTGGGCGCCAGCTGCTGCAGGAGACAACAGCCTACTGCGAGTCGAGCGTATGCCGCCGTAAGATGCTTCTCCACTATTTCGGCGAAGACTATCCCAACGACAACTGCGGAAACTGCGACAACTGCCTCAACCCGAAGAAGCGCGTCGAAGCAAAAGAAGAGCTCAGCACCGTGCTCGAAACCATCATTGCCATAAAGGAAAACTTCAAGGCAGACTACATCGTCGACGTAATCATAGGAAAAGAGTCGAACGAAATTCTCGCACACGGGCACGACAGCCTCGAAACGTTCGGCGTAGGCACACCCGACGAAGCGAAAACCTGGAATGCCGTCATCCGCCAGGCACTCATTGCCGGATACCTTATTAAAGACGTTGAGAATTACGGACTCCTGAAAGTCACCCCAGCGGGAAAAGATTTCATCGAGCACCCCACTTCGTTCACAATAGTGGAAGACAACGACTTCGAAGAAGAACCCGACGAGGCGCTCATGCACGGAGGCGCTGCCGCAGTAGACCCAGCCCTTTACAGCATGCTCAAAGACCTGCGAAAGAAACTCTCGAAGAGACTCTCGCTACCGCCCTACGTCATCTTCCAAGACCCGTCGCTGGAGGCTATGGCAACCACCTACCCCATCACGATGGAAGAACTCAAGAACGTCGTTGGCGTAGGCGAAGGTAAGGCCAAGCGCTACGGACAGGAGTTTATCGACCTCATCAAGCGCCACGTGGAGGAGAACGAGATTGAACGCCCCGAGGACCTCAGAGTGCGCACCGTTCCCAACCAGTCGAAAAACAAGGTGAGCATCATCCAGAGCATCGACAGGAGAGTAGCCCTCGACGACCTTGCTATGTCGAAGGGTATGGAGTTCGACGAGCTGCTCAGCGAAGTGGAATCCATCGTCTACAGCGGAACGAAGCTCAACATCGACTACTTCCTCGATGAGGTGATAGACGAAGAGCACATCGAGGATATCTACGAGTACTTCAAGGAGTCGGAAACCGACTCGCTCGACGAGGCAATAGAAGAGCTGGGCGACGAATACTCCGAAGAGGAAATCCGACTCGTGCGCATCAAGTTCATCTCCGAGTTGGCAAACTGATAATCAGCAAGTCAACCTCTTTGAAGAACAGCTTTTGAGTAGGGCTCACTCCTTTCGGAAAACGATGCTGAGGAAGAGAAGAAACGCTCCTCTTTAAAGACTGAGGATGAAAGCACCGAGGGCAACGGAAACATCCCTTATCGCAAGGGAAAAACGCTGACGTAAGCGGCAATACACACCAAGAAAAAGCGACTCTTTGCGGAGAAGAAAGTATCGCGCGATATGTAAAAGGAATATCTCGATATGAAGAAAGAATCGCGCGATATGAAGAAAGAAAAAGGAATTATGAAGAAAGAAAAAAAATTTTTCCCTTCTTCATAATTCTTTTTTTGTTGTCGAAAAATCTTTTTCCACAAAACATCCGCCACTCCTCTCTGAAAAGCTTCTTGCGATGCTTCTCGAGTATGTCCTAAATACCCTTTTCCGAAGGGAAAAGACACGCTTTACATCTTTTTCTACGAAAAAGAAAACTTTAACACTTATATTCACGCTTTTTTCGTACCTTTGCACGAAATTTTCAGAAATATGGCAAACAAACCGAGCATACCAAAGGGGACACGCGACTTCTCCCCCGCCGAAATGGCAAAGCGAAACTACATTTTCGACACCATTCGCAGCGCTTTCTATATGTATGGATTCCAGCCCATTGAGACCCCCTCGATGGAGAATCTCTCAACGCTGTTGGGAAAATACGGGGAAGAGGGCGACAAGCTGCTCTTCAAGGTGCTGAATTCGGGAAATTTCCTTCACGGAGCCGATTTGCCTCAGCAGGGAGAAGGCGCCACAGACGAGATGGAACCTGCACGCCTCAACCGCCTTGCTGCGCAGCTCTGCGAGAAAGGCCTGCGATACGACCTTACGGTGCCCTTCGCACGTTTCGTCGTAATGCATAGCGATGAGCTGACATTCCCCTTCAAGCGCTTTCAGATGCAACCCGTTTGGCGCGCCGACCGTCCTCAGAAAGGGCGCTACCGCGAGTTTTATCAATGCGACGCCGACATTGTCGGCACCGACTCGCTGCTGTGCGAAACAGACCTCGTGCAGTTGCTCGACACCGTCTTCAGCAAGTTCGGCATCCGCGTCTGCATCAAGATAAACAACCGCAAGATACTTAGCGGAATAGCCGAAGTGATAGGACAAGCCGACAAGATTGTGGAGATAACAGTCGCCATCGACAAACTTGACAAGATAGGAATAGACGGAGTGAACGCCGAGCTGAGAGAAAAAGGTCTGCCCGAGGAGGCTGTCGCCAAGCTTCAGCCCATCATCCTCTGCAGCGGAGACAACAGCGAGAAGCTTGCTACCATCCGAACCTTCCTGTCGGGAAGCGAAGTGGGCGAAAAAGGCATCGAGGAAACGGAATTCATTCTCAACTCGGTAGAGAGACTTGGACTTGCCAACGCCGTCGAGTTCGACCTTACGTTAGCACGAGGGCTCAACTACTACACAGGAGCCATCTTCGAAGTGAAAGCCCTTGACGTGGAAATAGGAAGCATCTCGGGAGGCGGGCGCTACGACAATCTGACTGGCATCTTCGGTATGCCGGGCGTGAGCGGAGTAGGCATCTCCTTCGGAGCAGACAGAATCTACGACGTGCTGAATCAGCTCAACCTCTACCCTTCCGACACGACGGCAGGGACAAAGGTGCTGTTTGTCAACTTCGGTTCCGCCGAATCATCCTACTGTCTCCCGCTCGTTGCCCAACTGCGCCGAGCAGGAATCGCAACCGAGCTCTATCCCAACTCTGCGAAAATGAAGAAACAGATGTCGTTTGCCAACGAGCACCGCATACCCTACGTCGTAATCGTGGGCGAAACAGAGATGACGACAGGAAAACTGACGCTGAAAGATATGGAAACGGGCGAGCAGAGCCTGCTCTCCATCGAAGAGATAACAAGCCGACTTGCTTAGGTGAAGGAAGCGCACAAATATTTTTTTGAAAAAAATCCGCATTTGTTTTTGCTTTCCCCTCATCTTGCACTAACTTTGTAACCCATCAGAAAAAACATCATGTCAGACAGCAAAAGAATAAAGACAGCGCTCATCTCCGTCTTCCACAAAGACGGGTTGGAAGAGATAGTTAACAACCTGCATCAGGAGGGTGTTGAACTGCTCTCTACAGGCGGCACGCACGATTTTATTGAATCGCTAGGCCTGCCCTGCAAGAAAGTGGAAGACCTTACGGGCTATCCCTCCATTCTGGGAGGACGCGTAAAGACTCTCCATCCAAAAGTTTTCGGAGGAATCCTCGGACGTCGCGACAACGAGTCGGATCAGGCACAGATGTTCAGCTACGAAATTCCCGAGATCGATTTGGTGATGGTGGATCTTTATCCCTTTGAGCAAACGGTTGCCTCAGGCGCATCAGACGAAGATATCATCGAAAAAATCGACATCGGGGGCATCTCTCTCATCAGAGCAGCTGCCAAGAACTACAACGACGTCGTCATCGTAGCAAGCAAAGAGCAGTATCAGCCGCTGGCTGACATCCTTTCTCAGAAAGGCGCTGTCACCACCCTCGAAGAGAGACGTTGGTTTGCAAAAGAGGCCTTTGCCGTTTCTTCCTATTACGATTCAGCCATTTTCAATTGGTTCGACGGCGACGAGCACTCCTGCCTTCGCGCAGCCACACAAGGCTCGAAGCACCTTCGCTACGGAGAAAATCCACATCAGACGGGAGTCTTCTTCGGAGATTTTGAGCAAATGTTCGACCAACTTCACGGGAAAGAAATCAGCTACAACAACCTTCTCGATATCAACGCAGCCATTGACCTCATTGACGAGTTCGACGAAACCACCTTTGCTGTTATCAAGCACAACAACGCTTGTGGCCTCGCTTCGCGCCCCCAGCTGATAGATGCCTGGAAAGATGCTCTTGCAGGTGACCCCGTATCTGCCTTTGGCGGAGTGTTGGTAACAAATCAGCCCATCGACCGTGCTACGGCAGAGGAAGTTAACAAGATTTTCTTTGAGGTAATCATTGCTCCCGACTACGACGTTGATGCACTCGACATTCTGGGACAGAAAAAGAATCGTATCATCCTCGTGCGCAAGGATTGCGAACGTCCACGCTGGCAATTCAGGACGGTGCTCAACGGAACCCTCGCTCAAGAGAGAGACCTGGCAACGGAGACACCCGAAGACCTGAAAGCCGTCACTAACGCCACCCCCACCGAGGAGCAAATCGCTGACATGCTTTTCGCAAACAAGATTGTGAAAAACAGCAAGAGCAACTCCATAGTCCTCGCAAAAGGACGCCAACTGCTCGGAAGCGGCGTGGGACAGACATCACGTGTCGATGCCTTGAAACAGGCTATCGAGAAAGCTCGCTCGTTCAACATGGACCTCAACGATGCCGTGATGGCAAGCGATGCCTTCTTCCCCTTCGGCGACTGCGTACAGATTGCCCACGAAGCCGGTATAACAGCCGTTATCCAGCCCGGAGGCTCCATTCGTGATCAGGAGTCCATCGACTATTGCAACGCACACGACGTAGCGATGGTAACGACAGGAATCAGACATTTCAAACATTAACATTTCAAAAACCACCTTAGACAATGGGACTTTTCTCATTCACCCAAGAAATTGCGATGGACCTTGGCACTGCCAACACCATCATCATCCATAACGGAAATATCGTTGTCGACGAGCCCTCAGTTGTTGCCATCGACAGGAAAACCGACAAGATGATTGCCGTCGGAGAACGCGCAAAACTCATGCACGAGAAAGTACACGAGAATATTCGCACCGTACGCCCCTTGCGCGACGGAGTCATCGCCGACTTCTTCGCTTGCGAGCAGATGATGCGCGGACTTATCAAGATGGTAAATCCCAAGAACAAGCTCTTCTCTCCCTCCCTCCGCATGGTTATCGGCGTTCCTTCGGGTTCTACGGAAGTGGAACTTCGTGCTGTTCGTGACTCTGCAGAGCACTCAGGAGGACGCGACATCTTCCTTATCTTCGAACCTATGGCAGCAGCCGTCGGCATCGGACTGGATGTAGAAGCACCCGAAGGAAACATGATTGTTGACATAGGTGGTGGAACAACAGAGATTGCCGTCATCTCGCTTGGAGGTATCGTCTCCAACAAGAGCATCAAGGTTGCAGGCGATGAATTCACTGCTGATATTCAGGAATACATGAGCCGCCAGCATAACGTGAAGGTCAGTGAACGTATGGCTGAGCGTATTAAGATACACGTAGGTTCTGCCGTTACCGACCTTGAGGAGAACGCTCCCGAAGAGTATGTCGTTGACGGTCCTAACCGTATTACAGCCCTTCCGATGAAGGTGCCTGTTTGCTATCAGGAGATTGCACACTGTCTTGACAAATCGGTTTCCAAAATAGAGACAGCTGTACTGAACGCTTTGGAGAATACACCTCCCGAAATCTATGCCGATATTGTGCACAACGGCATTTACCTCTCAGGCGGAGGAGCCTTGCTACGCGGATTGGACAGGCGTCTTGCTAACAAGATCAACATTCCTTTCCATATTGCCGACGATCCTCTTCACTGTGTAGCACGAGGAACGGGCGTAGCCTTGAAGAATGTCGACAGATTCTCATTCTTGATGCGATAAAACGTCCCGTAGAGAATGCGTAGCCTTATCGACTTTCTCTACAAGCAAAAACATTGGCTGTTGTTTCTCCTTCTGGAAGGCATCAGCCTTGTGTTGTTGTTCTCACGCAACGAGTATCAGGGCAGTATCTGGCTGACTTCAGCCAATACAGTATCGGGCAAACTGTTTGAGGCAGAACAATACGTTCAGTCATTTTTCAGCCTACGCTCCGACAATCGTGCCCTTGCCGAGCAGAACGCCCGTCTTGAAGAGAAGGTATACAGAATGGAGCAAATGCTTGACAGCGCACAACGCTCCATGCTCACTGAAGAAGTAACGGTTGCATACGGTATGCAAGTGACGCCAGCCACTGTCGTTGACAACAGCATCAACCGCACCAACAATTACATTACAATCAACAAAGGTACTGACGACGGAATTGCTCCCAACATGGGCGTCATCAGCAGTAATGGTATTGTAGGCATCACTTACAAGAGTTCACGACACTACACGCTTGTCATTCCCATTCTTAATAGCATGAGCAGCATAAGCTGCAAAGTGCAGCCAGGCGAAGCTTTTGGCTATCTCAAATGGGAAGGAGGCGACAGCCGCGTGGCACAGCTTCGCGACGTACCCCGCTATGCGAAAGTAAGCATTGGCGATTCCATCATCACAAGCGGACACTCTTCCTTCTTCCCCGAAGGCCTCCTCGTTGGCACCATCAGCCGTTTCGACCCTCTTTCTGACAACCTGTCAAACCTTATTGATGTAAAGCTTAGTACTGAGTTTGCACATCTCCGCTACGTCTTTGTCATCAACAATCCCGATACCGAGGAACGACAAAACCTTCTCGATTCAATTGAAGAAACAAAGTAACTAGGATGCATTATGGTTAAGTTTCTCTACCGATTATTATGGTTCGTGGGCCTCTTCCTTCTACAGGTCCTCTTCCTCAATCGCATCCACTGGTTCGGGGTTGCGACTCCCTTCCTCTACATCTACTTTATATTAACTCTCGATCATAATATGTCGCGTAGCCAGCTGATGCTGTGGGCTTTCTTCCTTGGACTGGCTATTGACATTTTCAGCAACACCTTTGGCGTTCATGCTGCTGCATGCACTCTCACAGCCTTTATCCGCCCCTCTGTGCTGCGAATGTTTTTCATCCGTGAAGAAAAAGAAATCTACGAGCCAGGCATGCGCGCAATGGGGAGCAGCGTATTCTTCTACTACGTGCTGGCTTGCACCCTCATACACCACACGATGGTGTTCCTTCTGGAGTTCTTCTCCTTCTCACACATGGGACTCTTGTTGCTCCATATCGGCGCCAGCACGCTACTTACTGTCCTTCTGATTATGATTGTCGAACTTGTCAGACACAACAGATAATGAACGATGAATTCAGATATGACAATCGCAGGTTCGTTATTGGTGGCATCGTCATAGCCATCATTGCTGTTTTCATCGTCCGCCTCTTCTCGCTCCAGATTCTCAGCAAGGAATATAAGGAACAGGGTGACAACAATGCTTTCCTAAATAAGACCATTTACCCCTCTCGAGGCGTCATCTACGATCGAGAAGGGCGTTTGCTTGTCTTCAACCAACCAGCCTACGATGTTCTCGTTTGCATGCGAGAAGTTAGCGATCTCGACACACTTGCTTTCTGCCAAGCACTCAACATCACCAAAGAGCAGTTCGACAAGCGCATGGCTGACATCAAGAACCGCACTCTCAATCCCGGATACTCACGCTATACCGAACAAGTATTTCTCAGCCAACTCACGGCAACTGACTGCGCGCAGCTTATTGAGCAACTCTACAAGTTCAAAGGTTTCTCCACTCGTTTGCGTACCATCCGTCAATATAACTACCCAAATGCAGGACATCTACTCGGCGACATGGGCGAAGTCTCCAAGAAAGACATGGCTAACGACGACTACTACAGTAGGGGCGACTACATAGGGAAGCAAGGCGTTGAAAGCTTCTATGAGAAAGAGCTGCGAGGCCAAAAAGGCGTTGAGGTGCTTCTTCGTGATGCTCACGGTCGAATACAAGGTAACTACATGGATGGAGCCTACGATGTGGCTGCCGTACCTGGCAAAAACCTGACGCTAAGCATCGACATGGAACTTCAAGCACTGGGAGAGCGTCTGATGACAAACAAAATAGGTAGCATCGTTGCCATTGAGCCTTCCACAGGCGAAGTACTCTGTATGGTATCATCTCCTACGTTCGACCCTCACGAACTAATCGGCAGGCAGCGCGGAGCCAATCATCAGAAGCTAAGCCAAGACAAACGTAAGCCTCTCCTCAATCGTGCCATTCAAGGAACCTACCCTCCTGGTTCTACATTCAAAACATCCCAAGCGCTCACTTATCTGCAAGAAGGAATCATCACTCCTGAGACTCTACTACCTTGCACCCATGGTTTCGTGCTCGGAAGCCTCCATGTGGGTTGTCACGACGGCACAACCAGTTGGACTGTAGTTCCTGCCATCGCCACATCTTGCAATGGTTTCTTCTGCTGGGGACTATATCGCATGATGGGCTCCTCCAAATTTTCTAATGTTCAGCAAGCCATGACGGTTTGGAAAGATCACATGGTTGACATGGGTTTTGGCTACAAGCTTGGTATTGACTTACCTGGAGAGCAACGTGGGTTTATTCCGAATGCGGCTTACTACGATAAGGTGTACAAAGGCTCTTGGAAAGGTCAAACCATCATCAGTATCGCTATCGGACAGGGAGAAGTCACCCTCACACCCATGCAGATTGCTAATCTTGGTGCCACCATTGCCAATCGTGGCTACTACATTGCTCCGCACGTAGTGCGCGAGATACAAGGAGTGGAGCTCGACAGCCTATACCACACGCGCCACTACACCACTGTGGAGCGACGCTACTATGACATAGTGGTGCAGGGTATGCGCAACGCCGTTCTGATGGGTACCTGCCGCAGCGCTAACTCCCCCTTCTTCGAGGTTTGCGGAAAGACTGGTACGGCACAGAATCGCGGTAAAGACCATTCTGTCTTCATGGGATTCGCGCCAAAGGATGACCCGAAAATCGCGATATGCGTATTCGTCGAAAACGGAGGCTATGGAGCTGTCTACGGAGTTCCTATCGGTGCGCTCATGATGGAGCAATACATCAACGGCAGCCTGTGCGAAGCCAGCGAAAAGAAAGCCAGCGATTTTGAGAACCGCGTCATTCATTATGGTGATACCGAACGTTAACACTCTCCCCGATACGCAGATATGGCAACACGCAATGCAAATATAGGTAAGTCTGTCGACTGGGTTACAATCATCCTCTACGCCATCCTCATCATCTGCGGATGGTTCAGCATCTGCGGTGCCAGCTACGACTTCACAAATCACGATTTCTTCAGCTTTGCCACACGCTCAGGCAAGCAGCTTATCTGGATTGGCTTCGCTCTAGTCATAGGCATAGTGTTGCTCAACATTGAGAAGAAATACTACGAGCTCCTCGCCTATCCTGTGTATGCGGCATTCATAGCCCTGCTCATAGTCACCATCTTCATTGCTCCCGATACCAAGGGCAGCCACTCTTGGCTGGTATTCGGCCCTGTCAAGGTGCAGCCTGCCGAGTTCGCCAAGTTTGCCACAGCATTGGCATTAGGCAAGCTTATCAGCACCTATAACTTCTCCATAAGCAAGCGCTCCGACTTCATCAAAGCACTTGCCATCATCATCCTGCCCATGTTGCTCATTATAGCGCAGAGCGAAACAGGCTCGGCACTTGTCTATCTTGCCTTTTTCCTGGTACTCTACCGCGAGGGCATGACAGGCTCGCTGCTGCTTGTAGGAGTTTGCGCCGTAGTATACTTCATTCTCGGCATCAGCCTTGGAGACCAATCGTTTGCCACCATGCCTGTCGATACCGGCAGGTTTGCGGTGTTGCTCATCATCCCTGTTATCACGGCACTCATGCTGCGCATCTATGCCCACGACAACAAGCGTGCCCTCATCGTGTTGCTAACTTCCCTGGGCACCACACTTGCCGCTTACCTTGCCTCGCGCTACTTCGTGCCCTTCAACATCTGCATTGTGCAGATTGCCGTTTGTGTGCTCATCTTCCTCTATCTGCTTATCGTCTATTCCCTTGAGCGCCGTGCGCCGTACATTCTTATCGGCATCTTCGCCCTTGCCTCCGTAGGGTTCCACTACTCCTGCGACTATGTGTTCAACAACGTGCTCGAAGACTATCAGCAGGCTCGCATCCGTGTGACGCTGGGACTTGATGTCGACGACAAGGGAGTGGGCTACAACGTCAACCAGTCGAAGATTGCCATCGGCTCGGGAGGAGTGTTTGGGAAAGGCTTCCTCAAGGGTACTCAGACCAAGCTCGACTACGTGCCCGAGCAGGCTACCGACTTCATTTTCTGCACCATCGGCGAGGAAAAGGGATTTGTGGGTTCTGCCTTCGTGCTCATCCTCTTCGGAGCATTCATCCTACGCTTGCTCAGGCTTGCCGAGCGGCAGGGAAGCAACCGGTTTGCGCGAGTCTACGGCTACTCCATAGTGTGCATCTTCACCCTCCACTTGCTTATCAACATCGGTATGGTGCTTGGGCTCACACCCGTCATAGGCATCCCCCTGCCCTTCTTCAGCTACGGAGGCAGCTCCCTCTGGGGATTCACCATCATGCTTGCTATCTTCCTGCGCATGGATTCAGAGCGCACAGTACGTTGACTTCATAACAAACTAACCCTCTCTACCATGAACATCACCCAACGCATCACCGGAGCACGTATCGTTACCCCAAAAGGCATCATCCCTAACGGATTTATCACCTGGATAGACGGCACCATAGTCGAGATTGGCACCGATGTCAGCCAAGCTACCGTCGTGGAGTGCCAACGTGAGTATGACGTCAACGGAGCTTACGTCGCTCCAGGATGCATTGACATGCACGTTCACGGAGCTGCCGGGCACGACTTTATGGAAGCGACGCCTCAGGCATTCGATGCTATCCGCCTTGCACACGCTCGGCACGGAACCACCAGCATGCTTGCCACGCTTGCCGTCTCTCCTCCTGAAGTCATCGACTCTTGCATCACCATCGTCGACAGCAGGCTCTCGCAAGGAAAGGGAGCTCAGCTGCTGGGGCTCCACCTTGAGGGCAACTACATCAATCCTCTCATGAAAGGGGCACAAGACCCTACTTACATCACCCTTCCCCAGCCCGACGAGTACCAGGCTCTCCTGTGCCGCACACGCTCTATACGCCGCTGGAGCGCAGCCCCCGAACTGCCTGGCGCCCTTGAGTTTGCACGCTACGCTCGTCTGCAGGGCACCGTCGTAGCCCTCGCCCACACCTGTGCCGACTATGCCCAAGTGCGCGCAGCCTACGAAGCAGGGTTTACGCACGCCACCCACTTCTACAATGCTATGACAACCGTCCATAAAGAAGGCATCTACAAGCATGAAGGCACCGTAGAGGGCGTTTACCTTACCGACGGCATCACGGTAGAAGTCATTGCCGACGGCATCCACGTGCCCCCCGCTCTGCTGCGGCTTGTGCATAAACTGAAAGGAGCCTCGCGCACAGCCCTCGTCACCGACGCTATGTGTGCCGCAGCCTGCGAAGGCACCACGCCAGTCTTCGATGCGCGCACCGTTGTGGAGGACGGCGTCTGCAAGATGGCCGACGGCAGCGCCCTTGCAGGCAGCATCGCCACAGCCGACGTCCTCATCCGCACTATGCTGCAAGCCGGCATCCCCCTGCCCGAAGTGATGCGGATGGCTGCCGACACCCCCGCGCGCATTCTCGGCATCGACGACAAGAAGGGAACCCTCACACCTGGAAAGGATGCCGACATCATCGTGTTTGACGACGACATACGCATCTCCTACGTCTTCATCAGGGGGCAACTCCTCGCGTAGGTTACTGCCGATAAGGATGTGGCGTCAAGTCACTACCCCACACAAAGGATAATCTCCGCACAAAGGGCGTCAGCAAAAAAGGGACAGAAGCGAAGGAAACTATGCTGCGGCAGAGCCGAAACGCTCTTCTTCCACTCTCGTTTTGTTGTTGCAACACGTTGGGACACCTTACCCAACACGTTGGGACACCTTGCACAACACGTTGGGAAAGCTTGCACAACACGTTGGTGCAACAAAAAAGACAAAGCATATTCACCCATTTATTAGGATGACACGCATTTTGAGCCTTCTTCGGCATTGTTTTTTGCGTGAAAGGGATTCCGGCTTTGTGGCAACGAGACGAAAGGCAAAGCCGTTGCTTGAGAGAGGCAGAATTCAAACCGATAGTGAAAAAAAGTGTGAGATATTTGGCTATTAAGGGGAAAACGCGTTCCTTTGCGAAGGAAATCCGATAAGGAATACGCACGTGAAAGCACTTTTTGTATTCACATCACCATGAAAGAAAAACATTAAAGCTATACAACCACCTATGAAAAAAGCACTTCATCGCACCGTCCTTCTTCTCGCCCTCGTGGCATTGAGCTCTGCCCGTCTGTCGGCTCAAGACAGACAGGCCTACGCCGAATACATCGCCTCGGAAGGCTCGCTCACCTTCTACTACGACACGCAGCGCGACATGCGCACGGGTGTGGTATATGACCTGAATGAAATTGGAAAGAATCCTGACTGGTATACGGATGGGAGTAATTCATCTGTCACCACCGTGACGTTCAACTCCTCGTTTGTCGACGCAAGGCCGACCACCTTGACTGGATGGTTTGAAGACATGAGGAATCTTACTGTTATCAACAACATGCAGTACCTCAACACTAGCCAGGTAAAATACATGTATCGTACGTTCCATAATTGCACAAGACTCAAATCCCTCAACCTGAGCACTTGGGACACGAGCAACGTTATAGATATGGGCTCCATCTTTTATAACTGTAATCAACTCACCACTCTCAACCTGAACGATTGGGACACCGGGAAAGTAGAAAACATGTCGTACATGTTTTACAGTTGCGCTATGCTTCCTTCCCTCAACGTGATGAACTGGGACACCAGCAGCGTTACAAACATGTACTGCATGTTTGCCAGCTGCTATAATCTGTCGCTTCTCGTTGTCAGATACTGGGATACCAGCAACGTTACAAACATGAGTAACTTGTTTAGCTACTGCCAAAAACTCAAGGCTCTGGAAGTAAAAGACTGGAACACCAGCAAAGTTACAAACATGAACGGCATGTTCAACTACTGTAAAGCACTCACCGAAATCAATCTGGAAGGCTTCAACACGGCAAAGGTGACAAAGATGGAAAAAATGTTCTATCACTGCGAAAACCTGTCTGAGGTTAAGATAGGCAGCAAATGGAACACTTCTGTCGTTACCACAATGAACTACATGTTTGAGGGATGCTCGAATCTGAAAACAATCTTCTCGGGCAGCAACTGGCAGATAGGCAGCACAGCCACCACAACAGATATGTTCAAAGACTGCTCTCTCCTCAAAGGAGGAAACGGAACATCATACAACTCCAGCCACACAGACGGAACCTACGCCCGCGTTGATGCGGCAGGAACCCCCGGCTACCTTACCGACAAGATCCCCTACGCTTTCATTTCCAACGACGGAACTACCCTTACCTTCTACTACGACAAACAAAAGAATACGCGCACAGGCGGCACAACCACCTTTCTTCCTTCTGGACAAGCCGAGTCTGGCTGGTCTTATGCCGCTCAGACTATCACCACAGTGACATTTGACTCCTCGTTTGCCGATGCAAGGCCAACTTCCACCTATAGCTGGTTCCTCGGGATGCGAAACCTTGAGGCCTTCCGCAACCTTGAGAACCTCAACACCAGCGAGGTGACAAATATGGGCATGATGTTTGCCCAAGGCTTAAGCAAGATAACAAACCTTGACCTTAGTTCTCTCGATACCCGCAACGTTACTGACATGTACGGCATGTTCAACGCCTGCGGTGCACGCCATATCAATTTGCGCGGGTGGGACACAGGAAACGTTACCGACATGAGCTATATGTTCTATTACTGCTCAAGGACCATCACCCTTGACCTGCGCGACTGGGACGTCTCAAAAGTAACTACAATAGAAGGCATATTCTCTTATTGCAGTTCCCTGACTACTATCTATGCCGATGATTGGTTTGATTTGATGACTTCTCTCGAGTATTATAACCATATTTTCAGCGGCTGCACCAGCCTCGTGGGCGGAAGGGGAACGAAATACGACGCTGGGATGGCCAACGACAATGTTTTTGCCATAGTAGACTACTATCTCTATGACAGTCCTGGCTTATTCACACTTGCTCCCCCTGAACCGGGAAACTTAAACAACGATGGAGAGATCAACGTGAGCGACGTCACAGGCCTTGTTAGCGTCATCCTGGGCAACGACAACACCGTTCCAAACTCTCTCAACCACAAGGCAGCCGACGTGAACGGTGACGGAGAAATAAACGTAAGCGACGTTACAGCTATAGTGAGCATCATACTCAACCAATAACACCACAATCATAGCAGAACCAAAAGTGCTTGGCTTCCGCCTAATCGGAAAAAGTGATTCTACTATACTACAAGTTCCTTTCTCTCACTAGAGGCGGGACTTGTTGTTTTCATGGGACTTACTTTTCCTGCTTCTGATACACTCTTACCCAATCGATGCGAAGTTCGGAAGGAAGCTGGGACGGTTCGCTCACAGCGCCTACCCATTTTCCGCCAAGCTGATTGGAGAGGATAATATAGAAAGGATAGTCGGGCCAAGGGAACTGGTACTCCTTTTCAGAAACACGGGGATAGGTGAATGTCTTCTTGTCGTTGACAAAGAAACAGATGCTGTCGGCATGAACCTCGGCAGCATACGTGTTCCAGTCGTCGGGTTTGATTTCAGCAGAAGCTGAATGGGCTCCTTTCTCGGGATCGTTGATGTGGAGCGTATAATGAGAATGGACCGTCTGATGTGCTACCGTCTCGAAATTGACGTGTTCCATAATGTCAATCTCAGCATATTCGGACTGGGGCAGACTTATATCGGGCATCAGCCAAAGCGCAGGCCAAAAGCCTTGAACGCTGTTGAACTTAGCGCGCACCTCAAAGCGGGCAAGGCGGAACGACTTCTTATGATGGCTCCACACGCCTCCTGTAACGAAGGGTGTCGTGTCGGTTAACGTATCTTCGTTCACCTTGCCGAGAAGCACCAGCTGCCCGTTGTCAATGTAAGCAAGGTCAGGCCTTTGCGACATCATATCGTCCCAGTCAGACAATCCTCGCCCAATGCGGCTCCAGGATTGTTCGTCAATGGTGTCCCCATTAAACTCTTCTGCCCACACAAGTTTCCAGCCTTCGGATTGAGAAGAACAGGATGACATAAGCATAGCTGCCAATACCATCGCAGACAGTGCTGACAAAAGGTTTTTACTTGTTTTCCTGAAATAGGGAGAGTAGGTAAGATAGAAATATGGGTGAGTGTTTTTCATAAGGCCTGTTGACAATTTCAATATGTAATCAAAAACGACAAGTGCGAGGCGGTTATTTGTATGCGAGCAGCGTTGCATCGTTCTTTATTGGAGAAGAGATGCCAGTTTTGCGCGAAGCGAGGGACTGCGGAGCCAGCGCCAATCGGAGACGAGACGTCGCAGCTGCTCCATCCAGTCATAGACGACAGGAATGCTCAGCACGGAAAGCAACGTGAGGGCCAAAGCCCATCCCCACGCCAGATGGCTGAAGGCAGCAATAGCAACCCCCACTACGATAAGAGGCATGAGCGGGAGGCATGCGGCAAAGCGCCACGTATTGCTCCAGGCAGGATCTTTCGCACGGCGCACAAGCAGAGTGGCAACGAGCCATACGGGCAGGCTGATGGCAGCACACGTCACCATAAGAGGAAGCGTCACAAGCAACCCAAGGGCACGGATTATCACGCGCCACAACGGGTGATTCCAAGAAGTAGAACCCACCGAGATGTGCTTTGCCTCACGTTCGTCCTTGAAAGAGAGTGACTTCTGGAAGAGCGTGTGCATAGCTTCGGGAGCCTTCTCGCGCTCGTTCAGGAGCTGCTTTATCTCGCGCTGGTTGAGAACCGTTGCCTCGCGCAACGAGAGAGGATGGAAACGAGCCGTGCGCAGCTGGGCAAGTTCCCACAGCGCCTCGTAGTCGTCATCGTCAGGAACCCACGAGAAAAGCCCCTGGAGCGAAGTGGTGAGCTTATCGCGCAAGGCATTCATCAGCCTCGCCCTGTTTGCATCGTCTGACTGCGATTTCCCTTTTGCATCAGCCGAGATTCCTTCTCCAGAAGAATTTTTCCCTTCTTCAGCGCGCGATATGCTTTCTTCATATTTCGTCGGGGAGGTCTCTTCTGTAGCGCGACTGAAATCCTCCGCAAACTGACTGACGTTGATAGGCTCGCCTACCTGCATCTCCACGTCTGCACGGAAACGGAAATAGTTGCTATACTCAATGCCAACGGGAACGATATAAACGGGCTGCGCACCTGCGTCGTGGGCATCGAGCGCTATATGAAACAATCCTTTGCCGAGACGGAGCAGCGAGTGCTTGGTGCGATGCGTCCCTTCGGGATAGAGGCAGAGGGGGGTGTGATTCTTAAGCACCTCGACAGCCTCAGCTATTGCCTTGTCGTTGTCTCGCACGGCTCCATATCCGTCGCGGATGCGATAGATGGGGAGGATGCGAAGCCATGTGAGGACTTTTCGGATGAACGGCTTGCGGAATATGTCGGCGCGAGCCATGAAGACGACTTTTCTCCCTTCGGCAAGCAACATCACGAGGGGGTCCATGAGAGCGTTGGTGTGGTTTGACACCAAGATGACGCTGCCCTCTTTCGGCACGCGCTGCCATCCGCTCACATGAAAGCGACGATAGCAGAGGCGCGTCGCCAGCTTCACGTAGCAAAGCCCGAAACTGTACCAGATATCATCGTCGTAAATGTGTCGTCGCATAGCAATCGTTTATTAAGAGGAAAAAGCTGAGGGTTAAGCCTTCATGGGTTTGGGACGCATGAGCGAGGCAAGCGTCAAACCCGAAATAATGTGCCAAATGCCCCACCAGGCTGTCACAAACAGCATTCCTCCGTAGTGCACGGCACCCGAGTTCCACACGGCTGGGTCGAAAATGGAGGGATTAAGAAGCAGCGTCAGCCCAAGCCCCGAATTCTGGATGCCTACCTCGATGGTTATCGAACGCCTGTCGGCGCGAGGCAGGCGCATGAGCGACGCTCCTCCGAAGCCCGTACCGAAAGCGCAGGCATTGTGGATAAGAACCAAGAGGAAGATGAAGATGATGTAGCTGACAAAGAGTTGCCAGTTAGGGATGAACATGCCCAGCACCATAGCGATGAACACTACGATGGAGAACACCGAGAATCCCTTCTGAATCTTCTGCGTAAACTTCGGGAAGAAATGGGCGCAGAGGATACCCAGCACGATAGGGATGCCCAGGATGACAAACACCGTCACGAAGATATCCCAGAAGGGGATTACCAGTTGGGGAATGGTGAGCGAGCCCGTGAGTCTGGCAAAGCGCAGATAGAGATTGCCCCACAGCAGGAAGTTGAGGGGCGTGATGAGCGGGGCAAACACGGTCGACAGCGCTGTCATGCTCACAGACAGTTCCACGTTTCCCTTCGCATGCGAACTGATGAAATTCGAGATGTTACCTCCCGGGCAGCTTGCCACGAGAATCATTCCCAGCGCTACCATAGGCGGCAGGAACGAGCGCAGCAACACGATGAGAAGGAACGTTACGAGCGGCAGCCCGATCCACTGGAGCGCGATGCCCGTAAGCACCGACTTAGGATGGGTGAAAACGCGCTTCAGCATGTCGACACGTATGCCTAGGGCAACGCCAAACATGATAAGCGCCAACACAACGGAGAGCAAGGGGCCCGTTCCTCCCCCCAGATTGAGATGCACCTCATCGAGGCTCTGGAGCTGCGAATAAATAGAATTCATATTCTGAAAAGTGTGTTACTTGAAGTTTAATTTCTGTGAAACAAAAGCAAGCCGGAGCGAGGGTCTGGCAAGCGAAGTGGAAGAGGCGTAACCCTCGTTCAGGGACACCTCTTCTATCGTTTATCCCTGCACGAGGGCAAGTGTATCGCTTGCAATCATCATCTCTTCATCCGTCGGGATGACGCAAACGGTAACGGGCGAGTCAGGAGCGGAGATGACAGCCTCCTCGCTGCGCGTGACAAGGTTCTTCTCCTTGTCGAGCTTGACGCCGAGGAACTCAAGCCCCTCGAGCGAGCCTCCGCGAATCTCGTACTGATTCTCGCCCACTCCTCCTGTGAAGAGAATGATGTCCACTCCTCCCATCGCAGCAGCATAGGCTCCGATGTACTTGCGGATTCGATAGCAGTACATGTTGATTGCCAGCACGCTGCGGGGGTGTCCCTCCCGATTTCCGGCAAGCACCTCACGCATGTCGCTCGAACGTCCGCTGATGCCTCCCAATCCGCACTTCTTATTGAGGAAGTTCGAAACCTCTGCCGGAGTGAATCCCTCCTTTTCCATAATGAACGTAACGGCTCCTCCGTCGATGTCTCCGCTGCGGGTGCCCATCATGAGTCCCTCCAATGGAGTAAGTCCCATCGTGGTGTCGATGCACTTGCCGTCGACGATAGCTGCCATACTTGCGCCGTTGCCGATGTGGCAAGTGATGATGCGCTTTCCTTTGGGCGACACGCCGAGGTAGTCGCACACGCGCTGCGAAACGTAGCGGTGACTGGTGCCGTGAAAGCCGTAGCGGCGTATTCCGTAGCGCTCGTAGAGCTCATAGGGAAGGGCATACATATAGGCGTAGTCGGGCATCGTCTGATGGAAAGCGGTATCGAAGACTCCTACCTGAGGAACGTCGGGAAGCAGCTCGCTCACAGCCTCAATACCCTTCAGGTTGGCAGGATTGTGCAGGGGAGCCAAGTCGTTGCAGGCAGCAAAAGCCTCCAGCACCTCCTTGTTGAGCAACACCGATTCCTTGAAACGCTCTCCCCGTGCACCATACGGTGGCCTACGGCATCCAGCTCGTCAAGAGAGCGAAGGGCGCCGTACTCGCTGCCCGTGAGGATGTCGAAGACGAACTTCACGCCTGCCGTGTGCTCGGGAATCTCGCGCTCGATGATTTTCTTGGTGCCGTCGGGCAGAGTAATCTTGAGGAACGAGTCTGGCATGCCGATTTTCTCGATGCCGCCTTGAGCTAGGACGCTCTTCTGAGTCATATCGAACAGTTTATACTTGATGGACGAACTTCCGCAGTTTAAGACTAATATTTTCATGTGGTAAATGGTTATCTATGTATGTTTTCTTCTTCCTTGATTTTGGAGAACAAATATCGCGATATGAAGAAGGGAAAAATTTTTATTTAGAAAGAATAATTTTTTTTGAAGCAAGCAAATTTTCACGTTCCTTGTTCAGCCGGCAGAGTGCTATGCTTTCTTTGCGGCAATTGCCTGGTTTGCCGTGATAGCAACCATCTTGTAGACGTCGTCGACGGAGCATCCGCGGCTCAAGTCATTCACAGGACGTGCGATTCCCTGAAGGATAGGACCGAGGGCTTCGGCGTTGCCCAGGCGCTGCACCAGTTTATAGGCTATGTTGCCTACTTCCAGGTTAGGGAACACCAGCACGTTGGCGTGTCCGGCAATAGCGCTGCCTGGAGCCTTGCTCTCGCCCACGCTGGGCACGAGGGCTGCATCGGCTTGCAGCTCGCCGTCGATTTTCAGCTCGGGACGCAGCTCACGGGCAAGGGAGAGGGCCTCTGTCACCTTGTCAACCAATTCGTGCTTGGCAGAGCCTTTGGTGGAGAAGCTGAGGAGGGCAACGCGGGGGTCTTCGAAACCTGCTACGGCGCGTGCGGTGTCGGCTGTGCACACAGCAATCTGGCTCAGCTGGGCAGCATCGGGCACGGGGGTTACGGCGCAGTCGCCGCACACGAGGATGCCGTTCTCTCCATACTGAGGAGTCTGTGTGAGCATGATGAAGGCCCCGCTCACGCATGTGATGCCGGGAGCCGTCTTGATAATCTGCAGCGCAGGGCGCAGTACGTTGCCCGTAGTGTTGCGGGCACCCGCCAGCTGTCCGTCGGCATCGCCTGCCTTAATGATGAGGCAGCCCAGATAGAGAGGGTCGAGCACCAGCTGCTGAGCCTGCTCAAGGGTCATGCCCTTCTTCTGGCGCAGCTCGAAGAGCAGCTGCGCATAGGCCTCCTTTTTCGGATGGTTCTGTGGGTCGACGATGGTTGCCTGCCCTATGTGGGAGAGTCCCCACTTCTCGGCAAGCGACAGAATCTCAGTTGGGTTGCCGATGATGATAAGGTCAGCCACTCCGTCGGCAAGAATACGGTCGGCAGCCTTCAGGGTGCGCTCTTCCGTACCTTCGGGGAGAACGATGCGCTGCTTATCTGCCTTTGCACGCGCAATAATTTCGCTAAGTAATTCCATTTTGCAATATTTGATAGTTGTTGAAATGCTTGGTTTGTCCAAAAATCTCCTATTTTAATAATTAGCGACAAAGATACAAAAATCAAAGCGAAGAACAAAGGAATTTCCTCATTTTTTCCGAGAAAAAAATGTCGGCTTGTTCTTTTCCCTTTCATACGCTGTTAATCCTCTCCGGCACAAGTTTCTCGGCAGACAACGACATCGTGCGACGCCTCCTCCCTTGCGAAACGAAGAAACTGACGTCGTTTTTCCCTTCAAAACCCGTCATTTTCTGCAACTATATACGTCTAAAAACAAAAAACCACTCAATTTTTGCAAAAAATATGCGAATTATTAGGTCAATATCCGAATTATATGTAATTTTGCCGCACTAAAAACAAAAACCTATACACCATTTGTTATGGAATCAAAAGAAATTGAGGTTGTATATGCCGACGAATCGCACGTGAAATATGCAGAACATATCTGCCGGCTGATTTACGAGTCGGCGCAGCAACGTGGAACAGGCATTGCCAAACGTACTCCAGAGTACATATCGAATAAAATGACTGGCGGAAAAGCCGTCGTAGCTCTCGACGGAGACAAGCTGGTAGGCTTCAGCTACATCGAATGCTGGGATCACGGCGACTATGTTGCCACATCGGGATTGATCGTCGACCCCGACTACCGCAAGCAGGGACTTGCTTCGCGCATCAAGGAGAAGACCTTTGAGCTGGCACGCGAGCGCTTCCCCTATGCTAAGATTTTCAGCATCACCACATCCCCCGCCGTGATGAAGATGAACCTGCGCTTGGGATACATCCCCGTGACGCTGGGCGACCTTACGAAAGACGACGAATTCTGGAAGGGATGCGAGGGGTGCTGCAACTACGACGTACTCACACGCAACCATCGCTGCATGTGTCTCTGTACAGGCATGATGTTCGACCCCCGAGGGCAGAAGAAAAAGGAGGAGAAGAAATCCTTCCTGAAACGCCTCTTCGGCAAGAACTGATAGAAGCACAACATTCATTCATCCGACAAACAAAAAAAGCATATAATCATGACTCAAGAGAAGAAAAAAGTAGTAGTTGCCTTCAGCGGAGGACTCGACACTTCATTCACCGTGATGTACCTCGCACAGGAAAAAGGATACGACGTGTATGCCGCTTGCGCCGACACGGGCGGATTCTCGGCAGAGCAACTGAAAACCAACGAGGAGAACGCCTACAAGTTGGGCGCCAAAGGTTACGTGACACTCGACGTCACACGCGAATACTACGCTAAGAGCATCCGATACATGGTGTTCGGCAACGTATTGCGCGGAGGAACCTATCCTATCAGCGTCTCCTCGGAGCGCATCTTCCAGGCAATGGCTATCGCCCGCTACGCTAAGGAGATAGGCGCCGATGCTATCGCACACGGCTCGACAGGAGCCGGAAACGATCAGGTTCGCTTCGACATGACGTTCCTGGTGATGGCCCCAGGAATAGAGATTATCACCCTCACACGCGATATGGCTCTCACGCGCCAGTTTGAGATTGACTATCTGAACGAGCACGGATTCCCTGCCGACTTCAAGAAACTGAAATACTCGTACAACGTAGGCCTATGGGGTACCAGCATCTGCGGAGGAGAGATTCTCGACTCAGCGCAGGGGCTGCCCGAGCAAGCCTATCTGAAGCAAATTGAGAAGCAAGGCACGGAGCAGATTCGACTGCAGTTCACCAACGGAGAGCTCACGGGCGTCAACGGCAAGACGTTTACCGACGGAGTGAAAGCCATCCAGTATGTGGAAAGCATCGCAGCTCCCTACGGCATAGGGCGCGACATGCACGTGGGCGACACCATAATAGGAATAAAGGGGCGCGTGGGATTCGAGGCAGCAGCACCGATGCTCATCATCGCAGCACACAAGTTCCTCGAGAAATTCACCCTCAGCAAGTGGCAGCAGTACTGGAAAGACCAAGTAGCCAACTGGTACGGGATGTTCCTCCACGAGAGCCAGTATCTGGAGCCCGTGATGCGCGACATCGAGGCTATGCTCGAGAGCAGTCAGCGCAACGTCACAGGTACCGTAATCATGGAACTCCGTCCCTACTCTTACTTCGCTGTGGGAGTGGAATCCGAAAACGACCTTGTGAAGACCAAGTTTGGCGAATACGGAGAGATGCAGAAAGGATGGACCAGCGAGGAAGCCAAAGGATTTATCAAAGTCACCTCCACCCCTCTGCGCGTCTACTACGCCAACCACAAGGAGGAAGGTGAGAAGCTGGAAAACGAACTCTGACATACCCGACAACACACGCCGAATGGACAAGATTAGAATAGGAGTCATCGGAGGAGCAGGCTACACGGCAGGCGAGCTGCTGCGCCTGCTCATCAACCATCCTGCAGCGGAGATTGCCTTCGTGCACAGCAGCAGCCAGGCTGGGCTGCCTATAGCAGACATTCACAGCGGGCTGTACGGAGAAACAGAGCTGACGTTTGCCTCGCAATACGACCTGAAAAGCATCGACGTGCTCTTCCTCTGCTCGGGACACGGGGCAAGCAGCGCTTTCTGGAAGGAGAACGAGCGCCCCACATCGCTGAAGGTTATCGACTTGGCACAGGACTTCCGCGACGAGTCGGAGGGCTATGTCTACGGCCTTCCCGAATGGCAAAGGGAAAAGATAGCGTCTGCCAACCTCGTGGCAAACCCGGGATGTTTCGCTACAGCAATTCAGCTTGCCCTGCTTCCGCTTGCCGCTCACAAGCTGCTGACGGAGGAGGTGAACATCAACGCTATCACAGGCTCAACGGGAGCTGGCGTCAAGCCCGGTGCGACAACGCATTTCAGTTGGAGGACGGATAATCTCTCGGCATACAAGGTGTTTGAGCATCAACACCTCATCGAAGTCACCCGCAACCTGTCTCTGCTGCAGGGCACGCCCTCGCTGCCGAACCTCAACTTCGTGCCGATGCGCGGCGATTTTGCACGCGGCATCTTCGCTTCCGTGCACACCTTCTGCCCCCTCAGTGACACCGAAGCCACAGAGCTCTATACCGACTTTTACTCCCCTGCCGCCTTCACCTTCGTTGCCAAGCGCAGCGTAGACCTCAAGCAGGTAGTCAACACCAACAAATGCCTGCTCTCGCTCGAGAAGCACGGCGACAAACTTGTCGTCTGCTCCGTGATAGACAACCTGCTGAAGGGCGCCAGCGGGCAAGCAGTGCAGAACATGAACCTCATGTTCGGGCTCGACGAGCACACAGGGCTGCGCCTGAAGGCAAGCGCCTTCTGACAAAGCAGCGCTTACGACATCGTTGGCAAACAACAAAACACCATTCAGAAACCAAGAGACACTACAGACAAATGGAACTCTTCGACGTTTACTCCCTCTTCGATGTTACGCCTGTTCGCGCACAAGGATGCCGCGTGTGGGACGATAAGGGAACCGAGTACCTCGACCTCTACGGGGGGCATGCAGTCATCTCCATAGGGCATTCCCACCCGCACTACATTGAAGCCCTCAGCAAACAGCTCGGCAAGATAGGATTCTACTCCAACAGCGTCGTCAACCCTCTGCAGCAGGAGCTGGCGCACAGGCTCGGGAAGGCATGCGGATACGAGGACTACAGCCTGTTTCTCGATAACTCGGGCGCCGAGTCGAACGAGAATGCTATGAAGCTTGCCTCGTTCCACACGGGAAAGGAGCGCATCATAGCCTTCAGCCGCAGCTTTCACGGAAGGACGAGCGGAGCCGTAGCAGTCACCGACAACCCCAAGATAATCTCCCCCTTCAACGCCAACCACAAGGTAACCTTCTGCACCCTCAACGATGCCGAAGGTGTGGAAGCTGCATTGGCTCAAGGCGATGTGGCAGGCGTCATCATCGAGGGGATTCAGGGCTGCGGAGGCATCCACATTCCCTCCGATGCTTTCATGCTGAAGCTGAGCGAGCTGTGCAGGGAGTACGGCGCTCTGCTCATCCTCGATGAGGTACAGAGCGGCTACGGAAGGACAGGAAAGTTCTTTGCGCACCAGTGGAGCGGCGTGCGCCCCGACATCATCACGATGGGAAAGGGCATCGCCAACGGGTTCCCCTGTGGAGGAATCCTTATCGCCCCCCATCTGAAAGCCGTGAAGGGCATGCTCGGCACCACGTTCGGAGGCAACTACCTGGCTATGTCGGCAGCTATCGCCGTGCTCGACGTGATGGAAGACGAACACCTCATCGACAACGCACTCGTTACGGGCGACTATCTCGTGCAGCACATCCCCTCCTCCCCGCGCATAAAGGAAGTGCGCGGCAGGGGGCTCATGATAGGCATCGAGTTCAACGAGGATGTTGCCCCGCTGCGCCGTAAGCTCCTCTTCGACAAGCACATCTTCACAGGTGTGGCTGGGACAAATATGATTCGCCTCCTGGCTCCTCTCTGCCTGACGAAGGCAGAAGCCGACGTCTTCATCCAAGCGCTGAAGGACATTCTGTAGGGCAAGAATTATTTGTTCTCCAAAAAAATTTTTCCCTTCTTCATCTCGCGAGATTTGTTCTCCAAAAAAATTTTTTCCTTCTCCATAATTTCACTACCTTTACGCACACTTTTCGAAACACTATGCATACTTTCATCAACGTACAAGATATCGGCCCCCTGAAGGCAGCGCTGCAAGAGGCAGCAGAGACAAAGAAAGATCGTTTTGCACACAGCACTCTTGGCAAGAACAAGACGCTGCTGATGATTTTCTTCAACAACTCGCTGCGCACGCGCCTCAGCACGCAAAAGGCAGCTATAAACCTGGGAATGAACGTGATAGTGCTCGACGTGAACGCCGGCGCCTGGAAGCTTGAGACAGAGCGCGGGGTGATTATGGACGGCGACAAGAGCGAGCATCTGCTCGAAGCCATTCCCGTGATGGGCAGCTACTGCGACATCATCGGCATACGCTCGTTTGCCGGGCTCACCGACAGGGATTACGACTACAGCGAAACTGTTCTTAATCAGTTCATTCACTACAGCGGGCGCCCCGTCTTCGCTATGGAGACGGCTACCGTTCACCCCTTGCAGGCTTTTGCCGACCTCATCACCATCGAGGAGCACAAGACAAAAGCCCGCCCGAAGGTTGTCCTCACGTGGGCTCCTCACCCAAAGGCGCTGCCGCAGGCTGTACCCAACTCGTTTGCCCAGTGGATGAATGCTGCCGACGTCGACCTCGTCATCACACACCCCGAAGGCTACGAGCTCGACCCTCGCTTCATAGGCAACGCGAAGGTTGAATACAACCAGATGAAAGCTCTCGAGGGCGCCGACTTCGTCTATGCCAAGAACTGGAGCTGCCCGGGAGTGACGTGCGACGACTACGGAAAGGTCATCAACAAAGATATGTCGTGGACCATCGACGCTGCCCATATGGCAGTCACCGACAACGGCAAGTTCATGCACTGCCTGCCTGTCAGGAGGGGCATGATTGTCACCGACGACGTTATTGAGGCTCCTACCTCCCTCGTCATCCCCGAAGCGGCAAACAGGGAGATATCGGCACAGGTAGTCATCAAACGTATGTTACAATCCCTCTGAGCCGCACGATGAAACCGTTGAATATCATAAAGGTAGGAGGCGCCGTTGTAGAAGACGAAGCCTCGCTCAGCGACTTGCTGCGCTCCTTTGCCCAACTCCCGGGAAACAAGGTGCTGGTGCACGGAGGGGGAAGGGCTGCCACACAGGTAGCGGCAGAGATGGGTATCGAGAGCGTGATGGTGCAAGGACGGCGCGTCACCGACGCCAACATGCTGAGGGTGGTGACGATGGTATACGGAGGGCTCGTCAACAAGAACATCGTTGCCCGCCTGCAGGCCCTAGGCGTCAACGCCCTGGGGCTCACGGGCGCCGACCTGGGATATATGCTCAGCGACAGGCGCCCAGTCGTCGACGTCGACTACGGCTTCGTGGGCGACGTGAAGCGCACCGATGCCTCCATCCTCGCGCAGCTGATTGAGAGCAGTGTGGTGCCCGTGCTGGCGCCCCTCACGCACGACGGCAAGGGGAGCCTGCTCAACACCAACGCCGACACCATAGCGGCAGAGGCTGCCAAAGCCCTCGCGCAGATGTTCGACGTCACGCTCACCTTTTGCTTCGAGAAGCAGGGCGTGCTGCTCGATGCCGACGACGACAGCAGCGTCATTGCACGCCTCTACAGGGATGACTTCCAGCGCCTTGTCGCCGAGGGCACCATCTCGGGGGGCATGATACCCAAGATTACCAACGCCTTCTGCGCCATCGACAGCGGAGTGAAGCGCGTAGTGATTACCCACGCGCGGCACCTCGAAGGAGGCACCACCATTGTCGGATGACACACACTCTATTTTTCCACGCCTATGATTGAGCTACTCAAGAAAATGATATCCATCCCCTCGTTCAGCCGCGAGGAAACAGCCGTTGCCGATGTGCTCCAGCGGTGGATGGAGGGCAACGGGCTCAGCGTCCACCGCAAGGGAAACAACGTGTGGACCTCATCTTCCGATGCCGACGACTCACGCCCCACCCTTCTGCTCAACGCCCACATCGACACTGTGCGCCCCGCAGCAGGCTACCGCCGCGATCCTTTCACTCCCCAGCTCGAGGGCGACAGGCTCTACGGGCTCGGCAGCAACGACGACGGGGGTTCCGTCATTGCCCTCCTTGCTGCCTACATGCAGCTCACAAGCCGCCCCCAGCCCTATCGCCTCGTCTACTCCGCTACGGCTGAGGAGGAGGTGTGCGGCGCAGGAGGCGTGGAGAGCATCCTTGACGACATAGGCCACATCCACCTCGGCATCATAGGCGAGCCCACCGGCATGCAGATGGCTGTTGCCGAGAGGGGTCTCCTCGTGCTCGACTGCACAGCACACGGCATCAGCGGGCATGCGGCACGCAACGAGGGTGTGAACGCCCTCTACATCGCCCTCGACGACACCGAGTGGTTCCGCACCTACCAGTTCGAGCGCGTGTCGGAGTTTCTCGGCACCGTCAAGATGAGCGTCACCATGATGGAGTGCGGCACGCAGCACAACGTGGTGCCCGACACCTGCCGCTTCGTCGTCGACGTGCGCCCCAACGGCATGTACACCAATCAGCAGATTGTCGACGTCATACGCCAGCACGTCACGAGCGACGTCACCCCGCGCTCGCTCCGTCACAACAGCTCCAGCATCCCTCTTACCCACCCTGTGGTGCAGCGAGGGCTGCAGCTGGGCCTCACGCCCTTCGGCTCCCCCACCACCAGCAACCAGACGGTACTCCCTCAGTTCCCCACTCTCAAGATAGGGCCGGGCGACTCCGCGCGCTCCCACACTGCCGACGAGTTCATCTGCCTGTCGGAGATAAGCCAGGCAACGGAACTCTACGTCAGCCTGCTCGACAATCTGCAGATTTTGCCCTTCGGAAACTGATTTTTTACCCCTTCCTGTTGCTTTTTGAAGATGGAAGCCGTACTTTTGGGCGACAAATAACAAGAAACCCCTTAACCGTAACACACACGCATCATCATGAAACTTTGGGACAAGGGCTACGAGCCCGACGCACTGATAGAGAACTTCACCGTTGGCAACGACCGCGACCTCGACCTTCAGCTGGCACGCTACGATGTAGAGGGCTCAATGGCTCACATACGCATGCTTGAGAGCATAGGCCTGCTTACGTCCAACGAGCTGAAAGTGTTGCTCGAGGCCCTCGAGGACATCCACTCCGCCATCCTGCGCGGAGAGTTCACCATCGAGGATGGCGTCGAGGACGTCCACTCCGAAGTGGAGCAGCTCCTCACGCAGCGCCTGGGCGACGTGGGCAAGAAGATACACTCAGGACGCTCACGCAACGATCAGGTGCTCGTCGACCTCAAGCTCTTCTTCCGCGACAAGCTTAAGGAGACTGCCCGCAGCGTGGGCACCCTCTTCAGCCGCCTGCAAGCCCTCAGCGACGAGCATAAGGATGTGCTGATGCCCGGATACACCCATCTGCAGATTGCTATGCCTAGTAGTTTCGGCCTGTGGTTCGGAGCCTATGCCGAGACGCTCGTCGACGATCTGCGCCTGCTGGCTGCCGCCTACGACATCGCCAACCAGAACCCCCTGGGCAGTGCTGCCGGCTACGGCTCGTCGTTTCCCCTCAACCGCACGCTCACCACTCAGCTGCTCCAGTTCGCCGACATGCACTACAACGTCGTAGCTGCGCAGATGAGCCGCGGGAAGACCGAACGTGCCATAGCTGCCGCCATCAGCGCCGTCAGCGCCACACTGGGACGCTTCGCGATGGATGTATGCCTCTTCATGTGCCAGAATTTCGGCTTCGTATCCTTCCCCGACGAACTCACCACGGGCAGCAGCATCATGCCCCACAAGAAGAACCCCGACGTGTTCGAAATCATGCGCGCCAAGTGCAACCGCCTGCAGAGCCTGCCGGAGCAGATAGCCCTCATGACGAGCAACCTGCCGCTGGGCTATCAGCGCGACTTCCAGCTGCTCAAGGATGTGCTCTTCCCCGCCTTCGGCGAGCTCGACGAGTGCCTCCACATGTGCGACTTCATGCTCCAGCACATACGCGTCAACCGCGACATTCTCTCCTCCTCTAAGTACGATTACCTCTTCACCGTCGAGGACGTCAACCGTCTAGTGCTGCAGGGCGTGCCCTTCCGCGAGGCCTACAAGACCATCGGCATGCAGGTACAGAACCACACCTACCAGCCCACGCGTTCCGTCAGCCACACCCATGAGGGTAGCATCGGCAATCTCTGCAATGCCGAGATAGCACGCAAGTTCAGGGAGGTGATGCGCTCGTTCGGGGAGTAATCGCCCGTCAGCGGGAGGATAAGCCCCCTCCTCTTTCTCCTTTCTATTCCTGTTTTACGTCAGCTGCGCAGCGAGAACTCTTCTGTCAGCCGCGAGCGGCGCGTACCTCGTCTGCGCTCATAGGCTTGTACTTCGTGCCCAGTCGCCGCTTGCCGTCGGGCGTCACCAGGTAGTCCTCCTCGTTGCGCAGGCCGCCGAAGTGGCGCCATTTGTCAATCTCGTCGAAGCAGAGGAACTCCTCGAATCGGTGCTCAGCCCTCCAACGGTCTATCAGCTCGGGGATGAAGTAGATGCCTGGCTCGATGGTGAACACAAATCCGGGCTCCAGCGGTCTTGCCAGGCGCAGCGACTTATACCCGAACACGGTGCTCTTGGGCTCGCCGTCGTAGCCCACCCACACTTCGCCCAGGTTCTCCATATCGTGCACGTCGAGGCCCATCATGTGCCCCACGCCGCATGGGAAGAACAGCGCGTGAGCACCAACCCTCACCGCCTCGTCCACGTCGCCCTTCATCAGCCCCAGCGCCCTCATTCCCTCGGCGATGGTGGTACACGCCTTCACGTGCACATTGCGGAAGGGAACTCCCAGCGCTATAGCGTCCACAGCTGCGCGGTGTGCCTGCAGGCACAGGTCGAAGATGATGCGCTGCTGCTCGCTGAAATCGTTGCCCACGGGGCATGTCGACGACAGGTCGCCGCAGTAGTGGCTGCCCACCTCGGCGCCAGCGTCGAGCAGAAACATGTCGCCCTCGTGCGCCGTGTGTATGTACCCGTGATTGTGCAGCGTCTGCCCGTGCGTCGTCGCTATCACCGGGAAGGCGTTGTCGCCCCCTCCCTGCTGCGCAATGGCCGTGACTGCCGCGCGCACTTCCGCCTCGTGCACCCCCGGGCGCACCATACGCATCATCGCACAGTGCATGTCCACGCTGATGTCCACCGCCCTGTCGATCTCGGCCACCTCCTCGTCGCTCTTGTAGATGCGCTGGTTCACGACGGCGCGCACCATCGCCGTGCTGGCAGCGGCGTCCTGCGCCCCGGGAGGGAGCCCCAGCCAGGCCTGCAGCTTCACGCGGTGCTCGCCCCGATAGGGAGGCAGGAAATGCACCGTGCGCCCTTTGCTCAGCGCCTCGCGCAGCACGTCGCCCACTTTGTCGGCTGGCAGAGTCTCGCCCACGCCCACACGCTCCGCCTTGCTGGCAAGGGAGGGCTGTGTTCCCATCCACACGATGTCATCGATGGTAGGGTCGTTGCCGAACACTATCTCCCTCCCCTCGTCGATGTCGATGACGGCCGTCAGCCCCTCGTGGTCGATGCCGAAGAAGTAGAGAAACGTGGAGTCCTGCCTGAACGGGTAGGTGTTGTCCTCATAGTTCATGGGCGCCTGATCGTTGCCCAAGAAGAGCAGCACCCCGCTCCTAACGGCTTTCTTTAGCGCACGGCGCCGGCTCACATAAGTCTCTTTTGCAAACATGGTGTGATTCTATCAAACTAATAATTGTGAAACAAAAGGTTCAAAGCTCTCAGGAAAACTCATTTCATCCATCATTGCCCGAGGTTGATGCTCACGAGCGCTGTAGCATCCGTGACATTGTAATAGATGGTCTGTCCCTGCTCGTTCTCAGAATAGAAGTCCCAGGCCGAGACTGTCATGCTGCCCAACAGTGCCAGCAGCGCTATCAGGCTTCGTAGTAGAAGGTTGTGTGTTTTCATCATATTTAGAAGTATAAAAGTTTTTATCTTTCAGATTATCAATTGTTTCCGCTGCGAATAATCGAATTTGTTTGCAGTGCTGTTTCCGCTAAACTCAATTGAACAATGACTATTATTCCTGGGACTAACTGATTTTGAGTATTTTTCAGAACCTGAATCAAAGACGACGTTTTAGCCTATGTGCCTTATTGTCCTTTGCTTTATAGCCCGCATCATGTTTAGCCGCACCATCTTTTTATGTCACAAAGATAAACATTATTTCCAAAACACGCAAATTTCACGGGCACTTTTTTCGGGATGTTTTGAACTTTTTCCCGATGTTTTTCGCCTTGCGGAGAAAGGTCTTTTTCTTCTCCCAAATACCTCGCGGGCATCGGTGCGCAGAGCCCGTTTTAGCCAGCGATGACGATCGACTCTCTTGGGTACCGTCGCGTTTTGCGGAGTCGTCCTTGTCAACAGGTTTCAGCACCAGGAGGCCCTGAATCAGAGCGTCCTTTCCCCGACTTGCGTCCTATACCTTACTCCGGATACCTGAATCGAGTACGCGGTTTGCATGCCCCCACCTGCTATGGCAGAGCCCTGAATCAGGGCGATGCTTTCCCCGACTCGACAGGGGTAGACCGAAGGTCACCATCCGATTATTTTCACTACAAAGACACAACACGCCTATTGCGCATCTCGAATGTTTTGCCAACTTTTTTTCAAAAAAAATGAAATATTTTTTCAACTGAATGATTTACAAGTGAATAAATAAGGCAACAAGGAAACAAACCATACCCCCCACATGCGGTTGGCACTTGTGTTTTTTCGGCACTTCTTTGGAGTGGAACCGAAAGGAGCAGTGAGCGGAGAATCAAGCTTGCTTGAATTTTCCCGAGACGTGTAGGGCAAAAAGGAGTCGCGTTTCGCGACCCCCTTCTCCTCACTCCTCCTGTAGGCAGTCCTCTGAATCAGGGTAGTGGTTTTGTCTTTTTAGTGAAAATGTCAACCTTTTCAGGAAAGGTTGACATTTTCCTGGAAAAGTTGACAACAGGGAAACTTGCCGGCGGCAAAGTTATTGATTAATCTGCAAACTCTGCTCATTGCCGGGATAAATTTTGTTCTTCCACATCTTTCTCTGCTCTCCGGTCTGCCCGTGTACGTCGTCGGGCGTCTGCAGTCCGATGCTGTAGTGGGGCCGCCTGCTGTTGTAGAACCCGATGAAGCGCCGTACTGCTTCCAGGGCTTCCCCGTAGTTCTCGAAGCGCCTTTCCCGTCGGTAGACGCTCTCATACTTGACGGTCTCGTTCACGCGCTCTGCGACGGCGTTGTCGGTGGGCTTGTAGTCCTCCGTCATCGATATCTGTATGTCGTGCCTCTGCAGTTCCTCCACGTACATGTCGCAGCAGTACTGCACGCCGCGGTCGGAGTGGTGGATGAG
>JAGCFO010000040.1 GCA_017650105.1 Bacteroidaceae bacterium
GCCGCGCCGATGGTACTGCCAAGGTGGGAGAGTAGGTAGCCGCCGCTTTTTCTGGAGGGCCGGGAATCAGTCTGATGACTTTTTCCCGGCCTTTTCTTTTTAGTCCAGGTCGTAAGATGGGGCTCCATTCCTCGTTTTATGCTTGGGGCAGAAAACTGCCGTTTATCTCATGTTTAGTAAGACTTGGGCTCCCTTTCTCATTTTCAGTAATAGAAAGCAATAAAGTCAGCCGAGTCCTCTCGTGTAATTTGAAAGGGATTTTCATCTTTTTGGCGTCGAAATAACGACTGGATCTTTGGCTATTGACGCATTGGTGTTAAGGAGAGTGGATTTCTGTTGCTTAGAAATTGAATTTCCCGATGAGACACTTTTCCTCGGCTCTCATTCGATAAGAATCCTTCCCTTCATATTTTTCCTTCTATCCGTTCGTTTTTCCTTTTCGAAAAAAATTTTTTCCTTCTTCATCTCGCGGTATTCTTTCTTCATCTCGCGATATTCTCTCTTCATCTCACGCGTTTCCTTCTTCATATTAAGAGGAAGTTCCTTTGTTTTTAGGGAAGGGTTTTTGTGCTGAGCCATCTTGCTTACCTGCCGTAAGAAGCCGGCATTTGCATGAGGAAGGTCTTTCTTCAGGGCATTTGAAATTTGTAAAAGATAGCCGATAAATATCGGGAGACGGAGGTGTAAAACTTTTTTTATTTTTATTGCCGTTTTTTTCGTTTTGGTGACAAAAAAGATGTATCTTCGCGGCGTATTACGGAGAGTTTTATTACAAATATAAAAACTGTTTTATCAATCAATCAATTATGTTAAAAAACCTGCGTTTCTTTTTGGCAGCTGTCCTGATGTTTTTCTCGGCAGTTGCTAGTGCCCAGATTACCACATCGGCTCTCGCTGGTAAGGTAACTGACAGTTCGAATGAAGCCGTAATAGGTGCTACAATCTTGGCAGTCCACATGCCTTCGGGTACCCAGTATGGCGCTATTACTAACATTGACGGACGTTACTCTATTCAGGGTATGCGCGCCGGTGGTCCTTACAAGGTTACCATTTCGTACGTGGGCTATCAGACAGGCGTCATCAACGATGTAACACTCTCTCTGGGTGAGACCTACATCCTCAACCACAAGATGAGCGAATCGTCTGAGATGCTGGACGAGGTGGTGGTTTCGGCTACTGCTACAAAGTTCAACACGGCAAAGACGGGCGCTGTGACTAACATCAACAATGCTCAGATTGCTTCGCTTCCTACCGTCAGCCGTAATATCACTGACGTAACCCGCCTTTCTCCTTACGGCGGAAACGGGATGAGCTTTGCAGGTTCGGACGGACGTACTGCCAACTTCACTGTTGACGGCGCAAACTTCAACAACAACTTCGGTCTCAACGATAAGCTCCCCGGAGGCGGCAGCCCGATTTCTATCGATGCCATCGAGGAACTGCAAGTTGTTATCTCTCCGTTTGATGTACGTCAGACCAACTTCATCGGAGGAGGTGTAAATGCTATCACCAAGTCTGGTACCAACACCGTGAAGGGAACCGCTTACGTATATCATCGTAACGAGAATATGCGCGGAGATGCCATTGAGGGAGAACAAATCAGCGGAGCACGTGCTACCGACCGTCAGACCACCTATGGCTTTACCCTTGGTGCTCCTATCATCAAGAACAAACTTTTCATCTTCGGTAACTTCGAATACACCAAGACTCCAACTATTGCCAACCGTTGGAGAGGCTCGGAGAACGGAGTGAAGGATGCCAACAACTATATCTCACGTACCAAGCTGTCGGATCTTCAGGAAGTTTCTTCCTATATGAAGAATAAGTATGGTTACGACACAGGTTCTTATACCGACTTCCCTGCTGACGAGAGCAACATGAAGGCCCTCGTTCGTTTGGACTGGAACATCAACAATCAGAACCACCTCGCAGTTCGTTACAACTACACGCTCAACAAACTGTGGAATGCTCCTAATGCTACCTCGATGGACGGTGGAACACGTATGGTTAGCGCACGTACTTCTCAGAACTCTATGTCGTATGCCAACTCGATGTATTCAATGGACAATCTCGTTCATTCTTTGTCATTCGATCTGAACAGCCGTTTGAGCGATAACCTCTCGAATCAGTTCCTCGCAACGTTCTCCAAGCTGGACGACGTACGCGGAAGCACGTCAGACGAATTCCCCTTCATCGATATTACGAAGGATGGCGACAACTACATCGCTCTCGGTTACGAGCTCTTCACCTGGAACAACGCCGTTCACAACACCATCGGCAACATCCGCGATGACATTACGTATAATTTGGGAAGCCACAAAATCACAGCCGGCTTAAGCTATGAGTATCAGATGGCTGACAACCAGTACATGCGTAACGGTACGGGTTACTATCGTTACAACTGGGCTGACGGAATGACTGCCGAGCAACTGTTTACCAGCGTTCCCGAGGTTGTTTGCTTAACTTACGGATATGATGGAGAAAGCAAGCCCGCAGCACGTGTACAGTTCCACAAGGCTGGCGTTTATGCTCAGGATGATTGGGACATTACTTCACAGTTTAAGCTGACAGCAGGCATCCGCTTCGACGGACTCTTCTTCGACAACAGTGACTTGATGACGAATGCAGCAATCTTGAACCTTGACTACTATGATCAGAACGGAGAAGTTCGTCATATTGACACAGGTACTTGGCCTACTTCAAAGCTGACTATCTCTCCTCGTCTCGGTTATACTTGGGATGTCGTAGGTGACAAGAGCTTTGTCGTACGTGGCGGTACTGGACTTTTCTCAGGACGTCTGCCTCTCGTATTCTTCACCAACATGCCTACCAACGGCGGTATGGTGCAGTATCAGGCACAGCTGAGCGCCAAGACAAAGGTTTGGGACGGAAAGACCAATGCTCCTACGAAGGGATATAGCAACTATACAGGAGCTTACACGACTGATGCCAGCGGTAACCGTTATATTGATATGAGCCAGTTCGCAGGAGGTCTTGTAACTGACGCTAGCGGTAAGGCAACTATCGATGCTCTTCAGCAGAAACTCTTCGGAATGGGCTATCCTTCTACAATCTCTCCTGCAGACGGAACCACTCCTTCTTCTATTTCCGCTGTTGATCCTAAGTTTAAGATGCCTCAGGTATGGAAGACTTCTCTTGCTTTCGACTACGAGGTTCCCGTTGACTTCCCCCTCACCTTTACGGCTGAAGGAATCTTCAACAAGACTATCAATGCTGTTTGCATCTCCGACTGGAGCGTTAGACCCGTTGGCGGTTTTGCTCGCTTGAATGGCGCAGACAATCGTCCTCTCTATCCTTCAGACTTCCGTACAAACACTAAGGCATTTGTCCTTGAGAACACCAGCAAGGGCTACGGATGGAGCGCAAACGTACAGGTTAACGCTCGTCCTATCGAGAGCTTGAGCTTGATGGCTGCTTACACTCATACTGTTTCTAAGGAGATCACCGGTATGCCTGGTTCTGCTGCAGAGTCGGCATTCACATATGTTCCTACTTTCGAAGGTCCTAACAACATTCGTCTGCACAACTCACAGTATGTTACTCCCGATCGTGTTGTAGCAAGCGCTACCCATCACGATAAGAGCGGCAATCACTACAGCCTTATCTATGAGGCTTGGAGAGGCGGTTACAACTATTCTTACATGCTTGCAAACGATATGAACGGCGATGGTTACAACTATGACGCTATCTATGTTCCTACCGACGAGCAGGTTGAGAACAATGAGTTCCGCTTTGTTTCTCCCAACGATGCTGAGCGTTTCATGAACTTTGTTCACAGCGACAGCTATCTGAGCAAGCATCAGGGGCAGTATGCCGAAGGTTACAGCGTTTATTCTCCTTGGGTACATCGCTTTGACGTTGCTTACAAGCACGACTTCAAGGCTAACTTTGCTGGTAACTCGAATATTCTCCAGCTCAGCTGCGACATCAAGAATGTGCTCAACCTCTTCAACTCCAGCTGGGGTGTAAGCAAGTGGCTGAATCCTGTCATCGGTACCGATGCCCGTATCTTGAAGTATGAAGGTGTTGACAAGGACGGTTATGCTACCTTCTCTACTCCTGCTGCTATCGACGGAAAGAATCCTACCTTCGTCCCCAATCACGCTATTGGCCAGTGCTGGTATGCTTCAGTGGGTCTTAAGTACATTTTTAATTAATCCTTCTTCTTATAATAAAGTATATGAAACTTAGATATTTATTTATTAGTCTCCTCGCGCTGGTTTTTGCTACCAGCTGCGAAGATGATGCAATTACCCAGTTGAAGGAAGTTCAGGTGAATTCTTCCTATGTGGCTCTTCCCGCTGACGGAGGTTCAAAAATCATTACTGTTTCTGCCACAGACGATTGGACGATAACCGATGTTCCCGAGTGGCTAACCGTTAACCCTCTTTCGGGCGGTGCTGGTAACACCGACGTTACCTTCTCTGCTGCAAAGGCTTCCGATACTCAAGAAGCTACTGTCAGCCTCACATGTGCAGGCAAGACTCAGCTTATCAATGTTCTTCAGATGACAGAGAAGACGGAGACTCCGTTGTCAACGTGCGCCGAAGTTATCGCTGGACCTGAGAGCAAGACGTATCGTATTAAGGGTGCCGTAACTTCTATTGCCAATACTTCGTATGGTAATTTCTATGTCAACGACGGAACAGGCGAGGTCTACATTTACGGACTTTTCAATGCTGCCGGACAGTATCCTAAGGATGCGAAGGACGGTTGGGCAGGCTTCAATGTTGAAGTAGGCGATGAGGTAACTGTAGAAGGCCCGAAAACCGTGTACGGAACTACTATCGAACTTGTCGACGCTACTCTTCTGAAAGTTGAAAAGTCTCTCATCAAGGTTGAATCCGTAGAGCCCGAAGAGGCAGTTCTTCCTATCGAAGGAGGAGAGTTCACGGTAAACCTCACTTGCAAGGGTAACGGCATCTCCGTTGTTTTGGACGATAAGACAAAGACTTGGCTTTCAGTTGCATCGGTGATGACTTCCGGCAATGCTGCTACGGTTGTCTTTAATGCTGCCAAGAACGAAGGTGGAGACCGTTCCACTACGCTCCAGTTTAAGACTACTGATGGAAAGAAGGATTATACCGCACAAACCTCTCTCACCCAGAAAGGTTCCATCCTTGAGGTTCCCATCTCTGAATTCCTTGCAGCAGAAGTGGGCGACACGCAGTATCGCATCACAGGTATTATTACCGAACTCTATGCCAGCGATAAGCAGGGCAAGAGCTTCTATGTTCAGGACTACTCTGGAAAGACTCTTGTGTATCGCGCTGAAGGCTTCATCGAGGCAGGCGCAAAGGTTGGCGACGTTGTAACCGTTGTTGGTAAGCGTGGCGCATACAATGATAATCCTCAGCTCGTTAGCGGCACATTCGAGGCTCTGAAGTATGCTGTTGCTCCTATCACGGTAGCTGCCTTCCGCGAGCTTCCCGATGACGTGAATGCCTACTACATGCTGACTGGTAAAGTGGCTCAGCCTACTGAGGAGAACACGAAGTGGGATCTGGAGCAGTATGGAAACTTCAACCTTACCGACGAAACGGGCTCCGTATATATCTACGGCGTCTATACCGGCTGGGGAGGCAAGAAGGGCGAGTTCGGTCCTCTCGGTATCAAGGAGGGCGATGAGCTTACCATCGTTGCTTACAAGACTTCCTACAAGGGACTCGTCGAGGGCGTTGGATATTACTTCTCGCACAAGGCTGCTGAGTAATTAATAGGTAGTTTCCCCTCGTGGATCAGGGTTAGGCTCCGTAAAAAGAGCCTGACCCTTTTTCGTTGATAGAAAGCTTTTTACGGGGAACTGTCTCTTAGCTGAAATATGCTTTCTTCATAGCGCGATATGAAGAAGGGAAAAATTTTTTTGGAGAACAAATATCGCGATATGAAGAAGGAAAAAATCAGTATGGAGAAAGTACCCTTCTGGCTCGAAGCTCTTCTGCCGGAAATAGCCTTTGCCTGCGGCTTTTTTGAATGCTTTCCCTTTCGTGCTGAAAGATGACGTCATTCCGACATCTGAAGAGTTTAAAAAACCGTTTCATTTTTGAAAATAATGTGTATAGTTTTTGAAGTGAAGGAGGAAAGAGGTACCTTTGCAAAGCAATGAGAATAAACCGTTTCATATCGTGTCTGACAGTTGTCGTCCTGCTGTGCTGCGCTGAGGCGAAGGCGCAGAGCTATGAAGAGTGGATTGACAGCGCCAATGTCTGCATTGAGCGTGACAGCCTGTCGCTGGCAGAGAATTGTCTGAAGAAGGCTGTGGAAACAGAGCCCGGCAATGCGCGCAACTCACTGCTGCTGACGCATCTGGGGCACATCCAGCATCAGCAAGGCAAGCTGGAGGAGTCGATACAAAGTTACTCTCTGGCTCTCAACTATACGCCGCTGGATATTCCCGCACTGCTGGGAAGAGCTGCTTCGTATATGGAACTGGGAGATGAGGAACGCGCGTATGTCGACTACAGCAATGTGCTCGACAAAGACATCAACAATAAGGAAGCCCTCCTGTTGCGCGCTTACATTGCCGTGAGGAAACGAGCCTACGATGTGGCTCGCGCCGACTATACCCGCTTGCTGGATTCAGATTCAGACAATGCGGATGCCGCACTCGGGCTGGCCCTTCTCAACCAGAAACAAAATCGTCTAAAGGAGGCTACCGAGCAGCTGTCAGAGCTAATCCGTAAACATCCCGAAAACGCAACGTACCTTCAGGCAAGAGCAGACGTATTGTTGCAGAGAGGGCTCTTTGATTTGTCTCTGCTCGACTGTGAAGAGGCTATTCGGATAGCACCGAAGGATGCTTATGCTTATGTTTCGCGTGCCGAAGTCTATCTTCAGCTTAAAAGGAAACGTGACGCACGGAAGGATTTGGATCAGGCCGTGCAGCTGGGTATGGACAGAGTTTTGCTGGCCGACATGTATAAACAATGTAGATGAGAGAAAAAGGAAACACCGAAAATGAGATATCCATGCTCCCCCTTTAGGGCGTTTGGAAAGGAAATAAAGATAAAACAACGTAATATGAAAAAGACAACCGGATGTATGGCTATAGCAATGATGTTGTTAGCTTCGTGTGACAGCAAGGAAGCTGCGAAGGAATTTGAGTATTCGAATGAGAAGTTTGCCGATCTGCAGATGCTTCGCTACGAAGTGAAGGGCTGGGAAGGGCTTTCGCTGGATCAGAAAAAACTCGTCTACTATCTCTCGGAGGCAGCCCTCTGCGGGCGCGATATCTTCTACGATCAGAATGGGAAGTATAATCTTCGTATCCGCAGCATTCTCGAGGAAATCTACACCAACGAAGCTTTCGATCACGAAACGGATGAAATGAAGGCGCTGGAAGTATATCTGAAGCGCGTGTGGTTCTCAAACGGCATCCATCATCACTACGGGGAGCTGAAGTTCCTTCCAGGCTTCTCCGAAGAATGGTTCCGCGCTGCCGTAATGGCTGAGCCGGATCATTTCCCTGCTTCCTACGAAGGGCAGACGGTGGAAGAGTTCCTCGATGAGATTTGTCCCGTGATGTTCGACCCTACTGTAATGCCGAAGAAGGTGAATCAAGCCGACGGGGAGGACCTAATCCTCACTTCCGCAGGAAACTATTACGGAGAGGGCGTTACTCAAGCCGAAGCCGAAGCTTTCTACAACGCTATGAAGGATACGCTCGATCCAGAACCCGTTATGTACGGTATGAATAGCCGACTTGTGAAGGAGGACGGAAAACTTGTCGAGAAGGTTTGGAAGACAGACGGACTCTATGGAGAAGCAATCCGGAAGATTGTGTTCTGGCTTGAGAAGGCAGCACAAGTGGCAGAGAACGAAACACAGAAAACAGTTATCAACAAGCTGATACAATTCTACAATGACGGAGACTTGAAGTCGTTTGACGACTATTGCATTGCTTGGGTGAAAGATCTTGACAGCAGAGTTGACTTCGTGAATGGCTTTACCGAAAGCTACGGCGATCCTCTCGGAATGAAAGCCAGCTGGGAAAGTATCGTCAACTTCAAGGATTTGGAGGCAACGAAACGAACCGAAATCGTCAGCTCCAACGCCCAATGGTTTGAGGACCATTCGCCCGTGGATAATCGTTTTAAAAAGGAGAAGTGCAAAGGAATCAGCGCAAAGGTGATTACGGCAGCCATCCTTGCGGGGGATTTATATCCTGCTACGGCTATCGGTATTAACCTACCCAACAGCAACTGGGTGCGCGCGGCTCATGGAAGCAAGTCTGTAACAATAGGCAACCTTACGGAAGCATACGCGAAGGCAGCACACGGAAACGGATTCAACGAGGAGTTTGTCTACAGCGATGTGGAGCGTGAATTGCTTGACAAATATGACTCTATGACAGACGATTTGCATACCGACTTGCACGAATGTCTCGGACACGCTTCTGGAAAACTGCTTCCCGGTGTCGATCCAGATGCTCTGAAGGCATACGGAAGCACTATCGAGGAGGCTCGTGCCGATCTTTTTGGATTGTATTACGTGGGAGATAAAAAGATTGTCGATCTCGGACTCTTGCCCAACAAGGAAGCGTTCAAGGCGCAGTACTATACGTACATGATGAACGGACTTATGACGCAGCTCGTGCGTATTGAGCCGGGTAACGACATTGAGGAGGCACACATGCGCAACCGTTCTCTCATAGCACACTGGGCTTACGAGCACGGAAAGGCAGAGAATATTGTCGAAATGGCGAAGGTAAACGGGAAAACCTTCGTGAAGGTAAACGATTACAAGAAGCTGCGTAACTTGTTTGGCGAGCTGCTTGCTGAAATTCAGAGAATCAAATCGGAAGGCGACTTTGAAGCAGCCCGCAACCTTGTGGAGACTTACGGAGTGAAAGTGGATGGTGAACTTCACAAGGAAATTCTCGCTCGATACAAAGCGCTCGACTTGGCTCCTTACAAGGGATTCATCAATCCTGTTTACACTCCCGTGTATAACGAAGCAGGGGAAATAACAGACGTCAAGGTTGACTATTCGGAAAGCTTTGCTGCCCAAAACCTTCGTTACAGTAACGATTATTCCACTCTTCCTTTGGTTAACTGATGGAGAACAAACAGGAAGAAATTCAAAAGATAAAGTCAGAACTCCGTTCGTACATGAACGGAGTTCTGTCGCAAAGCTTGCGTGAGAGGGGTTTGCGCTACAAACTCATCTTCGGAGTAGAACTTCCGCGTTTGAAGGAGATAGCTTCTCGCTACGAGAAGAATCATGATTTGGCGCAAGCCTTGTGGAAGGAAGACATCCGTGAATGTCGCATCTTGGCAGGAATGCTACAGCCTGTGGAAACCTTTTTCCCCGAAATCTGCGACATCTGGATGGAGGACATGCGTGACGTAGAAATGGCAGACTTCACTTGCATGAATCTTTTCCGTCATCTGCCCTATTGCTCCGAGAAAGCATTCCAGTTGATGGCGTCGGAGGAAACCCTTGTATCTTATACCGGCTTTCGTCTGATGTGTCATTTACTCAGCAAGCCGGGAGCGGAGCTGAATCCCCGCAGCGAGGAGGAATTTCTGGATCAGGCAGAAGCTGCCATTCATTCCGACAATCCTCTGCTGGCAGAAGTGGCGCTGAATGCGAAGTCGAGGTTGAAAAAAATAGGATGAATTCTTGACGGATAAAGAGAAAAAGTGTACCTTTGTTGCGATACTGCAGAGAAGCGTATGACAATACCGACAATAGACGAAAAGAATCTGGATGACGTGCTGAGAGAGGTTCACCAAAAGCTGGAGAGCTATCTTCATGTACGAGGCATGCGCCTTACTCCAGAGCGTAGTGCAATCGTTGACGTTGTGTATAGCACAGAGGGACATCTTACCATCGACAAGATTCATCGCGAGCTGATGGAACGGCGTTTTCCTGTCAGTCTGGCAACTCTCTATAATAATATGGTGATGCTGATTGACGCCCAACTCCTCGCACGGCACTATTTTGGTTCTGATGCGGTATATGAGCGAGTTTATGGAATCGAGCCGCATTATCATCGTGTGTGCAAGCAATGCGGGCTGGTTCAGGATGTGCATTTCGATGCTTTGACGCAGTTTATCTCAGCGAAAAGGGTTCGAGGATTTTTCGTTGACCCATCTTATTTATGTGTATATGGACTCTGTGGCAAGTGTCATGCGGCTTTGCGCAGAAAAGAAAAGAAATATTCAAAAAAACAATGAAAGTTGATGTTTTGCTCGGCCTCCAATGGGGCGATGAAGGAAAAGGAAAGGTAGTCGATTTCTTGACTCCGAGGTATGATGTGGTAGCCCGTTTTCAGGGAGGACCTAATGCGGGGCATACCCTTGAATTTGAGGGGCATAAGTATGTGCTACGCTCTATTCCTTCAGGCATATTCCAAGGAGATAAACTAAACATTATCGGAAATGGTGTCGTTCTCGATCCTGCCCTTTTCAAGGCTGAGGCTGAGGAGTTTGAAGCAAACGGAGTGCCTCTGAAGCAGCGTTTGCACATTTCCCGCAAGGCTCATCTCATTCTCCCCACCCATCGCTTGCTCGATGCAGCCTATGAGAAGTCAAAGGGCTCGTCGAAGGTTGGAACGACAGGAAAGGGAATCGGTCCTACCTACACAGACAAGACAAGCCGAAACGGCATCCGTGTAGGAGACTTGGAGCGCAACTTTGATGAACTGTATGCGAAGGCAAAGCAGCGCCACATAGGCATTCTGCGCGGATTGCTTACGGATGAGGATTTCAACGCAGCTATGACTACTCTTGCTGAGACGGAAAAAGTGTGGATGGAGGGCGTTGCCTATCTGCGCCAGTTCCCGTTTGTCGACAGCGAGCACGAAATTAACGCCCTGCTCCGTGAGGGCAAATCGATGCTGTGCGAAGGAGCTCAGGGCACGATGCTCGATGTAGACTTCGGTTCCTATCCTTTTGTCACCTCTTCTAATACGGTTTGCGCGGGCGCATGCTCGGGACTCGGTGTGGCTCCCAACAAAATTGGGCGTGTGTACGGCATCATGAAAGCCTATTGCACACGCGTGGGAGGAGGGCCTTTCCCCACGGAACTGTTTGACGAAGACGGAGAGAAACTTACGACTATCGGGCACGAATTCGGAGCCGTTACGGGACGACGTCGCCGTTGCGGATGGATCGACTTGGTTGCGTTGCGTTATGCCATCATGATTAACGGCGTTACGGACCTTATCATGATGAAGAGCGACGTTCTGGATACGTTTGAGACAATTAAGGCCTGTGTTGCCTACGAAATCGACGGGAAAGAGACTGACGATTTCCCCTACAGCGTCGAAGGCAATGTGAAGCCCATTTACTGCGAAATCCCCGGCTGGAAGTGCGATTTGTCGCATATGACGAGCGAAGACGAGTTCCCCGAGGAGTTCAACAACTACATCTCCTTCCTGGAGGAAGAACTGGAGGTGCCCATCCGCATCGTATCGGTAGGACCCGACAGGGAGCAGACGATAGAACGCTATTTGGATGAATAACTTAACGGAAAGAAGAAAATGATTGTTTATATCCTTTTCATTGCGATTGCCATACTGAGCTATATAGTTCAGGCTTCGTTGCAAAGCAGGTTCAAGAAGTACTCTCAGGTGCCTTTGGCAAACGGGATGACCGGGCGCGATGTGGCTCTGAAGATGATGCACGACAACGGAGTGAACGACGTTGACGTAAGCTGCATATCGGGCACGTTAACAGACCATTACGACCCCACTGCCAAGCGGGTGAACCTGAGTCAGGATGTTTATTCGAACTGTAGTGTTGCGGCAGCTGCTGTTGCTGCCCATGAGTGTGGGCACGTGTTGCAGCACGCTATGGGATACGCTCCGCTGAAGCTCCGTTCGTCGCTGGTGCCTGTGGTTTCCTTCTCGTCGAAGATTGTCTCGTGGGTGCTTCTGGCAGGCATCTTGCTGGTTCAGACGTTCCCTGTAGTGCTTGAGGCAGGCATTGCGCTGTTTGCTTTGACAACGCTTTTCAGCTTCGTAACCCTGCCTGTTGAAATCAACGCCAGCAAGCGCGCCTTAGCCTGGCTCGATCATGCAGGCATCACCAGCCCGACAAATCACAAAATGGCTGAAAGCGCCTTACGCTCAGCGGCTTACACATACGTTGTTGCCGCGCTTAGCTCGCTTGCTACGCTGATTTACTACATCCTCATCCTCAACAACAGGAGAAGTTGATTCGCACCCAGCCAAACGACCCTCTCGGCAGGAAAAAGGAAATGAAAATTATTTGTTCTCCATACGGCGATATGAAGAAAGAAAAAAAATTTTTCCCTTCTTCATAATTTCTTTTCGAGAAGGAAAAAAATAAAACTCTCCTCAGAAACGGGGAAGGATGAAAGGGAACGAGAAAAGAAGAATATGAAAAATCAATATGTTTAACCAAAACCAATTATCATGAAAAAAATCTTTACGCTATTTGCAATGTCGCTCGTCGGCATGCTGATGTTTGCGGCAACGTGGGAGAAACCGGTTATCACCGAGAGCCAGTACCTCGCGCTGACGCCGGGAGATACGGTGTATTTCTACAACGTTGACTCCAAGCTCTTCCTTACCGAAGGCAACGAGTGGGGAACCCACGCTTCGGTAGGCGAGACTGGCCTCTTGATGTGTTTCACCCCTTATGTGGCCGAGGAAGAAGGCTCCGAGTGGGACGGCAAAACCTACCTGCTCAACGACTATTCGAAAACAAAGGATTCGTGGAAACTGATGTTCATCGACAATGAAAACGGTGACATTTTCGTTGATCGAGGCTCTCAGGAGAATTACTTCTGGGAGATTGTGACAAACGGCAAGACCTTCCGTTTCTTCGGTGCTGACGTTAACCCGTCGTTCAACCACAAGGACGAACTGACTGCCAACTGCTTTGTAGGGCACGCTACGGCTTACCTCAACACGCAGAACAACACTCAAACCGGCACGGGAGTCATTTGGGACGATCCCAACAGTGCCGACTACAACACCGAAGGCTCGGGTAAACTCTATGTCGACTGGACTTGCATCTCTGTTGCCGACTACGATGCCTATCAGGCTAAGTATCTCTCTTACAACGCAGCAGTAGCTCTTGCTGCTGTAATAGAAAAAGGTAAGGCTGCAGGCGTTTCCACCGCTGCCGCTGAGGCTGTCTATAACAAATTGAACAGCACTTCCGAAGAACTCAACGCTGCTGCTGAAGCTCTTGAAAAAGCCATCATGGAAGCTGAGGCAGGCAAGGCAAGCCCAAGCAATCCTGTCGATATGTCGAATCTCATCGTCAATCATGACTTCTCGAACGGTGACTGCACGACAGGCTGGAGCGGTACTGCTTTCGGGCGCGGAGGCACTGTAGCCGACGGAGCCGAGATGTATAACAAGAACTTCAATGCTTATCAGGAAATCAACGGTGTTTATCCCGGCATCTATCGCGTTGGAGTTCAGGGCTACTATCGTGCAGGAACGGCTAGCGCAGATTACAGCAGCTACGTGAAGAACGACTTAGGCACGCGCAACACAAAGTTCTATGCCGTAAACGGCGACAGCACCGAAGTGAGCGTAGGTGTTGTACATCTTACCTCGGGTGCTGAGGAGTCGAACGTGAGTGGAGCTGATGAAGTGCAATGCGCTGACGGGCTCTACGTTAGCAACTCGATGGCTGCTGGCGACTACCATTTCAACAGACTCGACAAGTATCACAACTACATTTTGTGCGAGGTTACGGAGAGTGGATACCTCCGTATCGGTGTGCGCAAGGATTCGCTGATAGGGGACGACTGGAGTCTCTTCGATAACTTCAGCCTGGAGTTCTACGGCAATTCAGCTGACTCTTATAAGTATTGGCTCAATGAGATTCTTGCCTCGCTGCCATCCTTCGACGATGCTGAGTATTATACTCGCTCTCTGGAAGAGGAGTATAACGAGAAACTTGCCGAAGCTAAGACTGCTTCCAGCAAGGAAGCCATCAAGGCTATCATTCCTGAGATTCAGGCTGCTGCTGAGCTCCTCATTGAAAACATTAATGCTTATCAGGAGTACGTTGACTTCGCAGAGTATTGCCAGGAGTATCTTGAGGAACATTCTGATTTGGCAGGAGATGCCGTAGATGACCTTACCGACTACTTTGTGCTCTACTATACCGACATCATTACCGACTGCACAATGAGCACGGAAGAGATTGTTGCCGAAAAGGCAAAGCTGGAGCAAATGCTTGCTGACGCCATTAAGTATGGACTTTCAGAAGGTTCCGACTGCACCGATATGCTCGTTAACGCAAGCTTCGCAAACGGATACACAGGGTGGAACAACAATGGACACGAAATCAAAGTCGGCGGATTGAGCTCCTTCCCCGTAGTTGAGACATATCAGAACATTGTGGATATCTATCAGGATGTAACTGACGTGCCCAACGGACTCTACAGCATCACCGCAAATGCTTTCTTCCGCCCCGCAGGCAACGGAAACTATGACGGAACGGAAGATGTGCCTGTAGATTTGTATATGGGCGTATTCTCTACTCCTATCATGCACATCTGTGCTGACGCTATCCCCGAAGACCAGGCAGAAGACAGAGTGAACTGCTATCTGGATGCTAACGGCTCTGCAAGCGGCACTTGGCCCTACGACTACAACGTGAGCGGATACGGCATTGTGCCCAACTCAGTAGACGGAGCTTCGTATGCCTTCCTCGCTGGGCGCTATGTACAGACGGTTTACGGTTTGGTAACCGACGGAACGATGAGAATCGGTTTGACTTCTCACAACAAGACTATCGAATGGGCTCTGTGGGCAAACTTCAAGCTTACCTATATGGGTAAGAATGCTGACGCCATCATGGGCGTGCTTCCTACTCTTGTTGAGGAGCTTTCGGCTTACGTGGATGCAAATGCCGAGCAGATTGTTGACGGCACCGAAGCCGAGTATATGTCTATCCTTATGGATGCAGAAGATGCTATTGCTTCTGAGGATGAGGATGCTCTCTGGACGGCTCTCATCGATGTCAATAAGGCTATTTCTTCCGCTAAGGAGGCTGTCAGCCTTTATGAGGAATACATGAATGCGGTAGAGAATCTGTATGCTGCAAGCGAGACGTACGAAAATCCGTCAGAAGAGGTTATCGATGCATTTGATGCAGTTACTTCTAAATTCAGCGATGTGGATGAAAGCTACACCGTAGAGGAGCTCTCGGCCCTTATCGATGAGATTAACAAGGTGGCAGGACTCTTCAAACTCCCCTCTAACTACAAGGAGGCTTCTCCCACGAACCCGATTGACTTCACAAGCTTGATTGTCAATCCGAACTTCGACGGAATGGACTACTCAGGATGGAGCGGCAGCGGATTCGGCTCAGGAGGTGATGTGGACGAATGCGCAGAGCGTTACCAAATGTCGTTTGACACTTATCAGGATCTGTCGGGACTTCCCGCAGGCGTTTATGAAGTTCGTTGCAAGGGCTTCTATCGTGCAGGTACTGCCGAAAACGACTACAAGCTCTTCACGGATGACGATGATGCCCGCAAGGCTGCCGTTCTGTATGCGAAGTCGGATGCTGGAGAGGACGAAGTTGTTATCGTCAACCCCAGCTCTCAGCCTAGCAACGATGTGAATGCTCACGACGGAGGACAGTCGGAATGCGCTTCGGGGCTTTATATCCCCAACACGATGGTTTCGGCTAACTCGTTCTTCAAGGATGGGTACTACGACAACTCCTTGAAGACAACTGTGGGCGAATCCGGAAAGCTGCGCATCGGCGTTCGTAAGTCTACTACGATAAGCAGCGACTGGGCTATCTTCGACACATTCCAGCTGATTTACTACGGAACCGATGCCGAATCGGTTGAAAAGATGCTCGTTGAAGGAGTAGTCTCCAAAGAGTACTACACGTTGAACGGTATGCGTCTTGCAACTCCTGTTCAGGGTGTTAACGTCGTCAAGATGCGCCTTGCCGATGGCTCGGTACGTGTTCAGAAGGTATTTGTTCGCTGATAAGAAAGTGATTCTTACAAAGGGGGAGCGGTGAAAACTGCTTCCCCTTTTTTCTTTCTCAAATGGCGAAGGAAGATTCCCTTTTTATCTTTTAAAATCGGCAGAACTCTTCCTTTTCTTGAGAGAAGAAAAACACGGGAAAGTTTTTCAGCCGAAATTATGCTAGGAGAATAAAAAATTTTGGAGAAGGAATAAATTTTTTTCCCTTCTCCAAAAAAATTTTTCCCTTCTTCATATCGCGAGATTCCTTCTCGAAAAATCCGGGAATAAAAATCGCCCCAAGAGGAACGTCTGAGAAGGGTGGAAAAGAGGGGAGAAATCTTGTATCTTCTTCATTTTTCCAGTATGAGGAAGCAAAGTTTCCTTCTCTATCAGGCATCTGACTCAACAAAAAAAGAGGCTTGCAAGCAAGTCTCTTTTTTCAGCTGGGCTACCCGGACTCGAACCAGGAAAGGCAGGACCAGAATCTGCAGTGTTACCATTACACCATAGCCCAATCTCAAATTCGCTGCAAAGATACATCTTTTTTTCGTCATACCAAAAAAATGGGCCTTTTTTTCATAAAAAACATAAAAATAAACTTTTCATGTGAAGTAGTTGAATAGTTGTTATTATCTTTGTATCGGTAAAGAATCCGTATGAATAAAGAAGTACAAAAACTCGTAGACGTTATCGTCGATGCCATTCAGGACAAGAAAGGCAGCGACATTGTTGTAGCGGATTTGTCGTCTATCGACGGGGCAATCTGCTCAAGTTTCGTAATCTGTCAGGGGAACACTCCCGTGCAGGTAGAGGCAATAGCCCGCTCGGTGGGCGACCGACTGCGTATCGACTTGCAAACGAAGCCGATAGCGGTGGAAGGGCTGCGCAACGCTCGGTGGATTGCTATCGACTACGTCGACGTGATGGTACACATCTTTGTTCCCGAGGAGCGGCATTTCTACAATCTTGAAACCTTGTGGGCGGATGCCGTGTTGACGGAGATACCGAATATTGTGTAACAAGAACTTAATTTACGATACAGCTTTGGAAATACGTAAGAAACAAAATAACAGCAAGAAGCCTGGATTCAACCTCAGTTGGATTTACCTGATTCTTTTTGGCGGAGTGCTAATCGCCTATCTCTATGGAGGAAACGGCGCGCTGACTAAGAAGGTAAGCTATTCGGAATTCAAGCAGTACATTGAGAAGGGATATGCCGAGAAAATAGTCTCCTATGATAATAATAAGGTAGAGATGAAGGTTATCCCCGACAGCGCTGCCTGCATCTTCGGGGAGTCGATTGCCGAGAAGACGGAGAAAGCTAATCAGTCGGTGATGCTTGTCTCCGAATCGGCCTCACGCGACTCTTTCGATGAGTTTATTAGCGAGCAGCAAGAGAAAGGAAACTTCTCGGGAGAGCTGATATATCAGAAGGCCGACAGGTTTTTCTCTAATTTCCTGTGGAACGTGCTGCCCCTTCTGTTGCTTATTGCTATGTACATTTTCTTCATCCGCCGCATGAGCGGAGGAGGCGGAGGCACCGGGGGAGGCGGAGGCGTCTTCAGCGTGGGCAAGTCGAGGGCTCAGCTCTTTGAGAAAGACAAAGCCGACAGGATAACTTTCAAGGATGTCGCAGGACAAGCCGAAGCCAAGCAGGAAGTGGAGGAGATTGTTGAGTTTCTGAAAAATCCCGGCAAGTACACCGAGCTCGGCGGAAAGATTCCCAAGGGCGCCCTCCTCGTAGGTCCTCCGGGTACGGGTAAAACGCTGCTTGCCAAAGCCGTAGCAGGCGAGGCGAATGTTCCTTTCTTCTCGCTGTCGGGCTCAGACTTCGTGGAGATGTTCGTTGGCGTGGGTGCCAGCCGAGTAAGAGACCTTTTCCGGCAGGCAAAGGAAAAAGCGCCGTGCATCATTTTCATCGACGAGATTGACGCCGTAGGACGTGCGCGAGGGAAGAATCCCGCTATGGGAGGAAACGATGAGCGCGAGAGTACTCTCAACCAGCTGCTTACGGAGATGGACGGCTTCGGCACGAATAGCGGAGTCATCATATTGGCAGCTACCAACCGCATAGACATCCTTGATAAGGCGTTGTTGCGTGCGGGGCGTTTCGACAGGCAGATTCATGTCGATTTGCCCGACCTGAACGAGCGAAAGGAAGTCTTCGGCGTCCATCTGCGCCCTCTCAAGCTGCATCCCAACGTTGATGTTGACTTGCTGGCAAGGCAGACGCCCGGATTCAGCGGAGCTGATATCGCCAACGTCTGCAACGAAGCTGCGCTGATAGCTGCCCGGCACGGGAAGAATGCTGTGGACAAAGACGATTTCCTTGCTGCTGTGGACCGTATAGTGGGAGGATTGGAAAAGAAGACGAAGGTGCTGACTCAGGAGGAGAAGCACACGATAGCCCTTCACGAGGCAGGTCACGCCACACTTTCCTGGTTCCTCGAGTGGGCTGATCCTCTCATAAAAGTCACGATTGTTCCGCGCGGCAATGCTTTGGGAGCTGCCTGGTATCTGCCTGAAGAGAGGCAGATTAACACTCGTGAACAGATGCTCGACGAGATGTGCGCCCTTCTGGGAGGTCGAGCCGCTGAGGAACTGTTTACGGGGCATATTTCCACAGGAGCGATGAACGATTTGGAGCGCGTCACGAAGCAGGCTTACGGAATGATAGCCTATGCTGGAATGAGCGACAAGCTGCCAAACATCTGCTACTACAACAATGAGGAATACAGCTTCAACAAACCGTATAGCGAAAAGACTGCAGAACAAATAGATAAGGAGGCGCTGGCAATGATTGCCGAGCAATACGAGCGTGCAAAGCGCCTGCTGCTTGAGCATAAAGACGGGCACGCTCAGCTGGCTCAGCTGTTGATGGAGCGCGAAGTGATATTTGCCGAAGACGCAGAGCGCATCTTTGGGAAACGCCAATGGTCTTCTCGCAGCGAGGAGATTCTGGATGAGAAAGAGCCTGAGAAAAAGGAAACCCCTCGTGCCCCAAAGAAGAAAGCCCCAGAGAAAGTTTCTGAATCGCTGGCTGTTGACGCGACGGTTACGCTTACTCCTGCTCCCGCTTTTGACGTGGAGAGACTTTCGCTTTCCGAGCCCGCTTCAACTTCGCCAGCCGAAAAGGAGCCTGATGTGGAGAAGAACGAATCCGGCGATATGGAGAACAAATCCGGCGATATGAAGAAAGAATCTCGCGCGGAGAAGAAAGAATACGGAAAGGAAGACAAAGAAGAATCTTCGAAGGATTCTTCCGATGATGATTCCGGCAAACCTTCAGGTCCTGCAGATTCTCAAACTACGTTCGATTTCTTTTGACAGACAGGCATAAGGGAGGCATGAAGAATTTTCTGACACGTACGCTGACGGGTGCTGCTTATGTAGCCATAATGGTGTTCTGCACCGTTTTCAGGCCTTGGAGTTTGGGAGTGCTTTTGCTTCTTCTGACAGTCTTGGCAGTAAATGAATTCCTCTTCATCCAAAGCAGTAACAGCAAGAGAAGAGTAAATAAGGTGGTAGTCCTTTGCGGCAGCGTTCTGTTGCCTTTGGCGGTATTCGTGCAGACATATTTGAAGGGTGCAGACTTTTTCCTTACGCTCGTGCCTTATCTCGTTTTCATCGTTTTCCTTTTCGTTTCGGAATTGTTTGCTGAGAATGAGGATCCCTTTGGAAATCTTGCGCTTACGATGCTGAGTCAGGGATATGTCGTACTTCCTCTTTCGCTGATGTCAGTTTTGGCTTTCGGCTCGTTTCCAATTATCCAACAAGAGCATCCTTTCTATATTCTCCCGTTGGCTGTGCTTTTCTTCGTATGGTGCAACGATACGGGAGCCTACCTTGCGGGCTCGCTTTTGGGGAAGCATAAACTGATTCCGCGCATTTCTCCCGGCAAAACGTGGGAAGGTTCCATCGGAGGGGCTATTCTGACAATTCTTCTATCTGTTCTCCTCTGGCATTTTTGGCCTATCATGAGCATCTTCCAATGGATGGGGTTCGCTTTGGTGGTAGTGATTTTCGGCACGTTTGGCGATTTAACCGAATCGCTTATGAAGCGAAAACTTGGGCTTAAGGACTCAGGAAACATTTTGCCTGGGCACGGAGGTATTTTGGATAGGATTGACAGCCTGCTGCTTGCTGTTCCCTCGGCTGTCATCTACCTGTACCTCTGCGGATTCTGAAAATCGTAGAAGGTGGGGAAGGGGGAGCTATCCATGAAGAAGTCCCACGATTTGCTTCGCTGCCCTCTCTGACACGCCTGGATTTCCAAGTGTTTTAAGGAGAGAATCATAGTCGGCAAGCATAATGTTCCTCTCCTCGGTGTCAAACCATATTTTAGAGAGTTCTTTTCGGATGTTTCCGACTGTCATCTTGTCTGCCACAAGCTCTGTGACTATTTCCTTATCGGCAATCAGATTTACAAGGGAGATAAAGCGTACCTTCAGGAGGATTCTGCGTAGGAACGACACGATTTTTCCGCAGCTGATATGATAGCAAACCACTTGTGGCACGCGAAGGATAGCAGTTTCGAGAGTTGCTGTGCCTGATGTTACTAAAGCCGCACGGGCATGCTGTAGAAGGGGATACGTCTGGTTGAAAACGATGTGCACATCGGGTGAAACACTTCCTTCGTTTGGCAAAGGAGGCAGAAACTCATCATAAAAGGAGGCGTCGATGCCAGGAGCACCCGCTATCACAATCTGACATCCTTGAGTCTCTTTAGCTGCCTCTAACATGCGCGGAAGATTGCTGCGAATCTCCTGTTTTCGGCTTCCTGCCAAAAGGGCAAGGATGGGCTTGTCCTGTAGGGCGTTAGCGCCCAAGAACTCTTCGCGCGAAACACTATTCGCAAGGTATTCGTCCACAGCATCCAAGCAGGGATTGCCGACGTAGCGAATCTTGTATCCGTGAGAATCATAAAACGGCACCTCGAAAGGCAATATCGAGAAAATCTCCTTCACGTCTCTGCGGATAGCTTTGATGCGCCAAGTTTTCCAAGCCCAGATTTTCGGGGGAATATAGTAGAAGACGGGAATCGTTGTCTTCGCATGTATGTGTTTGGCTATTTTGAGGTTGAATCCGGGATAATCCACAAGGATTACTACGTCAGGATTCCAGCTGACGATGTCTTTTTTGCACAGCGACATGTTTTCCAGAATGGTTCGGGCATGTAGCGCTACTTGCACAAAGCCCATATAAGCCAATTCCTTGTAGTGCCTCACGAGGATTCCTCCGACAGCACGCATCATGTCGCCCCCGAAGAAACGAAACTCCGCTTCCGCATCGTGCCGAAGGAGTGCCTTCATCAGATTAGAAGCGTGCAAGTCGCCCGATGCTTCGCCTGCTATGAGGTAGTATTTCATGCCGATAGCGTTTTTCTTGAGGTGTCGTCAGCTGAGGAGTTCCTTCTCCAAAACAGCCTTCAGTTCATAGTCTGTCATATCGATATGAATGGGAGTGACAGCCACAAATCCTTCATTCATAGCCTCTTTGTCGGCTTCGTTGCCTTGCCCTTCCACAAGATTGAAGAACCCTGTGAGCCAGAAATAGTCCCCTCCGCGTGGGTGGTTCCGCTGCTCAAATTCGTTGAGCCACAGCCCGTCTGCCATACGGCACATCTTCATTCCTTTAAAAGAAGGTAGCGCAGGGCAGTTCACATTCAGGCAAGAGCCTTTCGGCAGACCCTTATCGAGAATGTATTTCGTGATTTTGAGGATATAAGGCGCCATTGGGTTGAAGTCAGGCTCCATTTCGTGCGAATCGATAGAGAAGGCAACAGAAGGTATACCCTTCATGCATCCCTCCATCACCACTCCCATCGTTCCCGAGTAGTGTGCATTGATTGCTGAATTGTCTCCGTGATTTATTCCCCCCACAATGATGTCGGGAGTGCGCGGGCAGATGCTTGATATAGCCAGTTTTACGCAGTCGACGGGCGTGCCCGAGCAGCAATACACCTCAAGCCCTTCTTCGCTGTGGATGAGGGCCCGGTAGACAGGCTCCCGGAATGTGCAAGCGCACGCCATTCCCGAGCGCCCTTCCGTAGGGGCTACAACAATGATGTCGCCCAGCTGACGAAGTGTCTGGGCAAGGAACTGAATACCTTTCGCCTGGTATCCGTCGTCGTTCGAAATTAGTATTAAGGGCCTCATGTCGTTTGCAAATCTGGTGTACGGAGGAGACAAAGATACGGGCTGCCTCGCTTTCGGCCATCGCGGCTCCGTAGTCATGCACTCCAAGTGCAAAGATACGAAATCTTTTTCATATTTCGGCCAAATCGGATAAGTTATCCACATTTTAAGGAACTTTTACGGAAAATATGGTGAAAGTAGGCGATAATTTCAGTATCTTCGCAGATTGAAAAAATAGTGCGTGTTTTTACTATGGGAAAGATTATTGCTTTAGCCAATCAGAAGGGAGGCGTCGGAAAGACGACGACAGCCATCAATCTGGCTGCTTCGTTGGCTACGCTGGAGAAGAAAGTGCTGCTGATAGACGCCGACCCGCAGGCCAACGCCTCCTCGGGCTTGGGCGTTGACATACGCGAAGTTGACAATACGATATACGAATGCCTCATCGGCAAATGCGATGCGCAAGATGCCGTCTGCGCCACCGAAGTTGAAGGACTTGACTTGATTTCCTCGCACATCGACCTTGTGGGAGCGGAAATAGAGATGCTCAACCTGAGCAATCGCGAGAACATCATGAAGGAGATGATAGCCCCCTTCAAGGAGAAGTACGACTTTATCCTCATCGACTGCTCCCCCTCGCTGGGGCTCATCACAGTCAACTCGCTCACGGCTGCCGACTCGGTCATCATCCCCGTGCAATGCGAGTATTTCGCCCTTGAGGGGATAAGCAAACTGCTGAACACCATCAAGTTAATCAAGCAGAAACTAAACCCGAAACTCGATATCGAGGGATTCCTTCTCACGATGTACGACAGCCGTCTGCGTCTCAGCAACCAAGTGCTCGACGAAGTGCGCCGACATTTTCAGGAGCTTGTTTTCAACACCGTCATCCAGCGCAACGTGCGTCTGAGCGAGGCTCCCAGTCACGGGCTTCCCGTCATCCTCTACGACGCCGACTCGCGAGGAGCACAGAACTACCTGGCGCTGGCGCAGGAAATACTGATGCGAAACCGTCCTCAAAAATGACGCCACAGCATCGCTGGAGCAGGTGAAAATATGAAGAAGGGAAAAAAAATTATTTAGAAAGCATATCGCGATATTTGTTCTCCAAAAAATTTTTTTAGTTAAGCAAAATTGAAGCACCTAAAAGGGACTCAGAAAACAGTAAAGAATTAATGGCAGTACAGAAAAAACATACAGGACTGGGACGCGGGCTCGATGCACTCATATCCACCGATATGGTGCAGACGCAGGGCTCCTCGTCCATCAGCGAAATACCCATCAGCGAGATTTCAGCCAATCCCAACCAGCCCCGAAGGGAGTTCGACGAGGCAGGACTGCAGGAACTGGCAGAGTCAATCAAGGCTATCGGAATCATCCAGCCCATTACTCTGCGCCAGCTCAGCAGCCACTCCTACCAGATCATCGCGGGCGAACGAAGGTATCGAGCCTCGCTGCTGGCAGGACTCACGTCGATGCCTGCCTACATCCGCACCGCCGACGATGAGAACGTGATGGAGATGGCTCTCATCGAGAACATTCAGCGAGAGGACCTCAACTCGATGGAGATAGCCCTTGCCTACCAGCACCTTCTGGAGGAATACGAGCTTACTCAAGACAAGCTGAGCGAGCGTGTGGGCAAGAACAGGGCAACGATAGCCAACTATCTGCGTTTGCTCAAGCTGCCTGCCGAAATTCAAATGGCGCTGAAAAACAAGGATTTGGATATGGGACATGCTCGTGCCTTGCTGGCGCTTGACAACCCTGTGGAGCAGATAAAGCTATTCCACGAGATACAGGCAAACGGCTACTCGGTGCGTAAGGTAGAGGAGCTTGTGAAGGAGGGAAAACAGAAGGCCGAGAGTTCTGCTAAGGACAAGAAGAAGGTCGGCAGACGTTCCTCGGGCGACTTTGATATGCTGAAGAAACATCTGTCGGCATTTTTCAAGACCGACGTCAAGCTCACATGCAACACCGAAGGGAAGGGTAAGATATCCATCCCCTTCGACGATGAAAAAGAGCTGGAGCGTATCATCCGCTTGTTAGATAAGATAAAGAGCTGATGCGCTGCGCCAAGAAGATAGTGAAAAGAGTTGTTGTCGGCATAGCCTTGCTGCTTATGAGCGGGCTGATGCAGGCGCAGGAGCCGCTTCGGCAGGAGTTGGCTGACACTCTGACGCTTTCTTCCGCGCAGATACAGGACATCCCTGATACTCTAAGCCTGGCTCTTCCTGCTGATGAAGAGGTTGCCGACAGTATTTCCTCACTACACATTTCCGAAGATGAGGAATTCGTTGCCGACAGCCTTTATGAGGCTCTTCCTCTTTTCTTCGACGTGAAGGAAGACACGCTTCGGGTTGTTCCCGACAGCCTTCAGGGACAGATAGTTTCGGGAAACGACACGCTGACAATCATCGGTGGAAAGGTTGTGCCTGCCAAAGAGAAGGGTGAAGTGTGGACCCCAGATCCCGCGAGAGCCACATGGTCGGCAATCGCCTTCCCCGGAGGAGGACAGATATACAACCGCAAATATTGGAAGCTCCCTATCGTGTATGGAGGCTTCCTCGGGTGCGTTTATGCGCTGAACTGGAACAATCAGATGTACAGCGACTATTCTCAAGCATATCTCGACATCATGGACGACGATGACAAGACAGCTAGCTATCTCGATATGCTTCCGCCTACTTATAATGTGGAAGCAAACAAGGAATATCTGAAAAATGTCTTCAAGCATCGCAAGGACAGATATCGTCGCTACCGCGATTTGAGCATCTTCTGCTTCATGGGGGTATACTTGATATCCATAATCGATGCGTATGTTGACGCTGAGCTCTCACATTTTGATATCTCGGAGGACTTAGGATTCCATATCCAACCCTCATCTATTCATAGTGATTTTTCAAACCCATATCATACACAAGGCATAGGCCTGCAATGTAGTATAAACTTTTAATCATGAAGAAAATCCTCGTACTGCTTCTCTCTCTCGTAGTTGCTTTGAATGCATCAGCTGTTAATGATCGAAAGAAAACGACAGCGCGTGTTGACACAGTTTTTGTGGTTGACACCGTATATTTCTCGGCTGAAGACTTCCGCAAGCTACGCAACGACTCATCGCACTCCGATGCCTGGAAAACGATTGTAGATGACTCGCTGATGTTGCTTGAGAGCGAAACAGTTAACATAGATAGTCTGCTCAACGAGTGGCATGCGCGCTCGTATCTGTATGCTGATGAAGAATGTCTGCGCAGCGAGGCAAATCCGCAGGTGTCGGACTCAGTGTATAAGCAGCGCCTCTCAAATCTGCCCACCATAGTGCCAATGGTTTACAATCAACCCGTTCGTGCCGTCATTGACAGATATGCCACACGCAACAGGGCGCTTGTCTCCTATATGTTGGGAATGATGAAACTCTATATGCCGGAGATAGAGCAGGCACTGGATTACTACAATGTGCCCAACGAACTCAAGTATCTTCCCGTCATTGAATCTGCATTGAATCCGAAGGCAGTTTCTCGAGCCAAAGCAGCAGGTATGTGGCAGTTTATGTATGCTACTGGAAAGCTGTATGGGCTGAAACAGAATTCGTTAGTTGACGACCGTTTTGATCCTCTGAAGGAAACATGGGCTGCAGCACATCATTTGCGCGACTTGTACGATATGTTCGGTGATTGGACTTTGGCTATCGCTGCTTATAACTGTGGACCTGGAAACATCAACAAGGCGATACGTCGTTCTGGAGGGAAAACAGACTTCTGGGATATTTATTGGTATCTCCCGAAGGAAACACGCGGTTATGTGCCTGCTTTTATCGCAGCTAACTACATCATGACGTACTATGCAGAGCACGGAATCTGTCCGATGGATTGTGCTCTTCCTATAGCTACTGATACTATCATGCTGCATCGGAACGTTCATCTCCAGCAGGTTGCTGATGTATGCGACGTTAATATGCAAACGTTGCGCGGGCTAAATCCACAGTATAAAGAGGACATCATTCCTGCCTCTTTTGAGCCGTATGCACTGCAGCTTCCTATGGATAAAATCCCTGTTTTCCTCGACAACGAGGCATCCGTTTACAGCTATAAATCGGAAGAATTCTTCCCCCCGCAGAAATCGTTGGAGCTGCAAGTCAAGCCCACAGCACAACGTAACGGAGGGGGAAGTTCCGGGCGCTACACTGTTCATAAGATCAGAAAAGGAGAGTCACTGGGTTCTATAGCACGAAAGTATCGCGTTTCAGTTTCTCAACTAAAGAAATGGAATGGCTTGCGTAGCGATAGAATACAGGCAGGGCGTACTCTGAAGATATATAAATAGAACACGACGATAAGGATACCATGAGCGACGACTTTCAAACAATGACCGAGCAGCAGGAAGACGACATTATCAATGCCGCTTTCCAAGGAATGCTTGACACTTATCTTGCATCCAAGCACCGCAAGAAAGTGGAGATTATTACTCGTGCGTTTAACTTTGCCAAACAAGCGCACAAGGGTGTCAGACGTCGCTCAGGTGAGCCTTATATCATGCATCCAATCGCTGTTGCCCGCATTGTGAGTGAGGAAATCGGGCTTGGATCTACTTCAATATGCGCCGCTCTCCTACATGATGTGGTGGAGGATACAGATTACACTACTGAAGATATCCGAAATCTTTTCGGGGATAAGATTGCACAGATTGTTGAAGGCTTGACAAAGATTGCTGGAGCCATTTTCGGGGATCAGGCATCGGCGCAAGCAGAGAACTTCAAGAAGCTCCTGCTCACTATGTCCGAGGATATCCGAGTAATCCTCATCAAGATAGCCGACCGTCTTCATAATATGCGCACGTTAAGCAGTATGGCTGTCAACAAGCAGTATAAAATTGCGGGAGAAACGCTTTATATCTATGCACCGATTGCCTATCGACTCGGATTGAATAAGATAAAGTCTGAATTGGAGGATCTAAGTTTCAGATATGAGCATCCGGAGGAATATGAGAAATTAAAAGAAAGACTGGCTGTTTCTCAAAGCAAACGTGATCTTCTCTATGCGGAATTTACGGCTCCTATTCGCGAGATGCTTGACAAGATGGGCTACTCATATAAGCTAATTGGGCGCATCAAGTCTCCCTATTCTATATGGAAGAAGATGCAGACGAAGCATCTTTCCTTCGACGAAATATATGATATCATGGCAGTGCGCATCATTTTCGAACCCAAAGAGTTTGAAAAAGAAGTGAACGAGTGTTTTGATATCTACGTGGCTTTGTCGAAGTTATATAAAGTTCACCCTGATCGAACGCGCGATTGGGTGAACCAGCCGAAGACAAACGGCTACCAGGCTCTGCACGTCACACTTATGAGCAAGCATGGAGAATGGGTTGAGGTTCAGATACGGAGTCACCGTATGGATGACATTGCCGAGCAGGGAGTAGCTGCGCATTGGAAGTATAAAGCAGCTGAGAATGCAAATCTCCAGTCGGGAGGCAAGGCTTTGTCGGTTCCAGAGGAGGAAGATGCCGATATTGATCATTGGCTCCGTACGATAAAGGAGATTCTTGATGATCCGCAGCCCGATGCGATGGATTTCCTTGATGCCATCAAACTGAATCTCTATGCTTCTGAGATTTTTGTCTTCACTCCGAAGGGGGAAATCAAGACAATGCCTCAGAATAGTACAGCTCTTGACTTTGCTTTTTCCATCCACACTATGCTCGGCACTCATTGTATGGGTGCAAAGGTTAATCACAAGCTGGTTCCTATTAACTATCAGCTGCAGAGTGGAGACCAAGTGGAGATACTGACTTCTCGTACGCAGCATGTCTCTCCCGATTGGCTTAATATAGTTACGACAGCTAAGGCAAGAAGCAAGATACAGGCAGCTATAAGGCGTGAGCAGCGTGCAGCACAAAAGGAAGGAGAGCAGCTCTTTAATGCCTTTGTGGAGAAGGAAGGGCTAAATGCTACAAGTGTTGACATCGACAGAGTTAGCCGCTTGCATAATTTTGAAAACAAAGAGCAGCTATTCCAGGCAATAGGGCAGAAGACAGTGGTATTGGGCGATAGCGACAAGAACGTGCTTCGTGGCAACGGCAATGGAACAGGACTCGCCGGGCTCTTCAAGCGTAAGCCGAAAACTGTTGCGAAGGCATCCGAAGACGAAAAGTCCTCTTCAACAACAACTATCGACAAACGCAAGCCCCTTCTTCTTACGGAAGAATTAGTTGGCTCCCGCTATCACTTGGCTCCTTGCTGCAACCCAATTGCAGGAGATGACGTGCTGGGATATATTGATTCCGACAACCGGATTACTATTCACAAACGTAATTGTCCTACGGCAGCCAAGTTGAAGGCAGGATTCGGCAATCGCATCCTTGCTGCAACGTGGAGCATGAAGAAAGCCGTCTTCTTTACGGCTACAATCATGCTTAAAGGCATCGACTCCGTGGGTGTGATGAGTAAAATAGCCAACATCATTTCTCAGCAGCTCAATGTGAATATGGAACGTATCGTCATCGAGGCGCACGAAGGAATTTTTGAAGGGACGATACGCCTGCATGTACACGATGTAGATGATGTGCGTACTATCTGCAGCGACTTGCGCAAACTGAAAGACATCACCTCCGTAGTCCGCACGGAGTAGTGCCATTATACAGGCGTGGGCAAAGCCCCTCACGCCATAAATTCGTGTTCATTCGTGGTATTCGTGGTCAAGATTGTGACAAATTCGTTACAAAAAACGTGTCAGTTGGCACTCGTAAACACCACTCTCGGCATCTTCATCGTCATTTCGTTATTTTCAATATTCTTTTCTCCCGCGGCTTGCGGAAGTAGGGTGATATGTTGGAAAAGACGTTGAAAGTCGATCTCTCACAGCGAGAATAAAGAACCTCTATCAATTGTGTCCGAGGTTTTTGTGAGATATTTTGCACTTCACGGAAAAAAATTACTATATTTGCACACAAGAAATGCATACCAAACAATCATGAGGGGTCAAATAGAAGCTATCGAGCAACTGCGCGATGCCGTAGAACGCACCATTGGAAAGACTTTGGAGACAAACAGGGACTTCAAAAATCTTTCTAACAGCATCTACGACAAAACACGCGCCAGCATAAGCGCTACCACGCTGAAGCGCATATGGGGATATATCTCAGAGAGCGTCACCCCGCGCCGCTATACCTTAGACCAACTGGCTCGCTTCATAGGCTATGACGACTTCGAAGCCTTCTGCGCCAACCAAACAAATCTCCTTCCCTATGGAGGAGAGCAGGGGGTGGGGCTTGACGCCGCTACCGGGGAGGCTCTCTCTAAAGTTCCCTCTCCTGCGAACAAGCACGATGTAGGGGCGCGGTTCACTCCCCGCCCGCAAGAAGGTTCCTCGACCGAGGAAATCCCCTCCCTATTGGGAAGGGGCTGGGGGAGAGGCCTGGGTTGGGTAGGGCTCCTTCTTGTCATCGCAGCTTTTGCGCTATGGTTCTTTCTGCCACACTTAACAGGCGATAAGCCTTCTGCCGACAACAACCGCATCTTGAAGAAAGGACAGGTCTTCGCCTCCTACGATGACTTCCTTCCGCTATTCGGCATCAACGCCACAGAGAGCCGCCACTATCAGTTCGTGCCAGACGAAGAACACATCATCGTTTGGTCGCCACAATACCAAAACCCCTATTATCACAACGAAGGCAATCCAGACAGCCTAATGCCTACCATCACGGAGTACCTTACACTCAAGGTAAATGTAGGCGAAAACGCCGAGGCTATGAAAGAGAAGATGCGGCAGGAACACAAAAAAGCTTATTTCACCGCATTGGAAAAGAACGATGTGAGAATTGTCTTCATGAAAGACCTTGTCGACACCTCATTTGTCTTCCTCGGCATCTATCGCTTTTCAATCGTACTCTCCGACTCCACTAAAGTTGTATGGGTTCGCGCCACCGACCAATGCGACCTCGACAACCTCTCCTTCCTGAACAACTACAGGAACTAGTATGTAGGCAACTAACGTAGAACGATGGTGGCAACACCATCTCCTCGAAAGCCTTGATTTCAACTAATTGCGTTTCCTGCTCATCTTTTTTATTCTTGGGAGAAAATCTCCCACGCCTTCGGAGTAAAACTCCCTCTGTAGTTCCAAGAATTAGGGTGATACTTTAGAGCCTTATTTGCAGCGTTGATTAGGCAATACCGCTTTGCCTAATCTTCCAAAATAGCCCATTTCATCGGGATTTTCTCCATCCGATCCAAAATGGACAATTTGGATAAGCAAATGGACAAAATAAAGGTAACACCATTTTCCTCTTTTCCCTTATCTTTATATCGAAAATCTATTTAATTACTCTCTTTTTATAACCTTTAAACTACATTAATATGAAAAGAATGATTATTATGGGAGTACTTATACTATGTACTCTCTTTGCCCAGGCACAAGTGGGTGGCACCACAATTCCTATTGAGTTACAAAGGATATTTGAAAAGGCCAAGGCCGAGGGTGCCTTCACAACTAATAATGATAGTATTCCTATTCCACCATTTACTAAATTCGAGCCACTGTGTCCAAACCCAGAGAATGATGGATGGACTCTTGTTAATACAGTGAAAAAAGACGATGCCACTATTTATAATTACACAAAGGAAATTGATGACGAAGATAAGACTTGCTGGGTAAAAAAACGCGACAATGGAGATTTTGAATCGAGCCTCTCATCTGATAGGAGAATAACGTTTGATGGTGGAGTCGTCCTTTTGGTGAAGGACGGCTTATTACAATTCGTTTATCCAAATGGATGGATTAGGCAAAATAGAATCCTTTACACAAAAGCAAATGGAGAATATATTGGAATTAGAGAAATTGGAGTAAAAAAGTCTGACATATGGGATACGCCCAGTAGTTCAGTTAGTGGCTTTCTTATTGGCGACAGACTTTATACGTATACCGATAAAGGTATTTTCCCCTTTATGCAGAAATTCAATGGAAAATACTTCTACGCAAGCCGAATAGACACGATTATCGATGTAAAATCATCCGAGGATTCACTTGCCATCATGTTTAATAATGGAAATAGGTACAAAAGGGTATATGGTAAAAATGGTGGAAAGGATTATTTTGTGATTGATTTGCACCGAAGTAACGTATATATTAAGAAACGGAAAAATGATAGTTACGCCTATATAGAGTATGACAAAGGATCAAAATTTGAATGTCATTCTTTGAAAACTGAAAATGTGCAAATAGGTGGAGGTAGTCCTGAAAGGTTAGCGAATTGGGTGGATATAAGGAGTGATGAAGATGTGTGTAAGTTGTTTGCGGAAGAAACCGCCGAGCTATATGGGGAAACTTGGAGAAACGGCTCTTTTCGTAAATATTATTTTAGTGATCTGATAAAGGAAATCGGTTCACAAGTGAAAGAAGTGAAAAAAGATCGGGACTATTACGTCAAGAAATACGGATTCTATCCAGGAGACTATAATAGTATTAAAGACATCCTGAAGCCTGGCAGATCAATAGATGCAATAAAAGAATATTTTGCCGTTTGCAGTTTAATAAGAGATAATGGAACCTCCCAGGAATATAGGGTCGCTTACAATTGGTCCTCAACCAGAACATACAATGCATATGTAACAGTGCGTAATGGGAATATAGTGTCCGTCAGGTTCCCAGATTAAATATACGTGTGCACGTATATTTAATCTTTCCTCCATCACCCGCTCTGCGTTTGATGAGGCTTTGCCGCTGATTGTGCTGCTTGACAACGGCCTTGTCCAGTTGTACAAGCCTATAGGTGAGCGCTTTTATGCCTGTGAGGAGGGACGTCTGCTGCTACTCTCTCCCTCACAACCACTAGGAGGTAATCTCACGCGAAGTTTGCGAAACGCTTAAGGCATGGCGTGGTATATTTGCTTGGCGTTGGCAAGCACAAGACGGGTGTCCTCGTTGAGGGGAGGTTCAGATCCTTGATGCATCCGAAGGTGTGCACGTCGGCCCAGCGGCAGATGGAGTCGTGGGCCTGTGCCGTCTTGTGGAAGAAGTCGATGCTGCATATATAAAGTTTTTTATTTGTTCTCGCAAAACATGACAAATTCGCTGTGCTAAACGTGTCAGTTGGCACTCGGAAACATCACTTTCGGCATCGGAAACGATAATTTGCTGCACAAAAAACGTCACTTTGCCCTCCGATGGCGAACATTCTGAACGATTCAACTATGCGGAAACGAAGAGCAAGTGTAGCGAAAGAGGAGTTTTTTCCCCGTTTTTGAGGGCAAAACAGGCTTTTTTTACCGCCGTTTTTGGCCTTTTTGAGGGTAAAACTGGAACTGAAGAGATTTTGCCAACGTCGTATAACGTTGTAATTGAGCCTTTTAGGAGAAATTTTGGATGAACGGAGTTACAGTTACAGTTGTTACAGTTGTTTTTTTGAGGGTGCCAATTTCCTTCAATTTCCTTTATTTTATATATAACTAATTATATATTAATTAAATATATAATAAATATAGTATATAGAAGGAAGTTGCACACCTCTTTTTTTTCTAACTGTAACTGTAACAACTGTAACGCTCGACTATCTAGGCTATGAAAACGGCTTGTCTTTTCCTGATTTTGGTTGACAGTTTTTTTGCTTTTTCCTGAGGTGGTTGACACTTGTTTTCCTGACTTGGTTGTCATTTTCCTGAATTGGTTGACACCTTTCCTGAAAAGGTTGACATTTTCCTGGAAAAGTTGA
>JAGCFO010000041.1 GCA_017650105.1 Bacteroidaceae bacterium
CCAACACGTTGCAAAAAGCATTTCGGAGCCCCCAAAAAAGGAGACTTTAAGGCACGTGAGTTTCCGTGAAAGACAGAACGGACAGAGAGGCCTTATAGGGAAAACCTTGGTTTGCAGGTAATTATAGCCAAGCGTTACAGTTGTTACAATTACAATTAAAAAAATGAAGGGTGCCTTTTTCTCCTTATATAGCCTATTTTCTATCTAATTATTTAATGTATATATAGTTATATAGATAACAGATAGAAAAAGGAAAAAATGGCACCCTCAAAAAATAAATTGTAATAATTGTAACTGTAACGCTCAGTCATTCATTTTTCACCTAAAAAGCTTAAATACAACACCTTGCGTAAACGGCTATTCTTCAACTATGACAGTTTTTCTCTAAAAAAGGACAAAAAAGGGGTGCAAAAAACGCCTTTTTAGGGCTGAAAAAGGCGCGTTGGAACTCCATATATCGATGTTTTTCCTCTCTAGAAAGCCTAGTTAGCTGCTCAAAGCGAAGGCTGTTTTGCTCTCCATCTGCATGTTTTTCGGGGCGAAAGGGGGCGTTTTTCGTTGCCGGAAGCGAAATTCCGGAGTTCAAAACGGCTGTATTTTGAAATCTAATTGTCACGTTTGGATTGCACTTTTGCGCAGCGCGGAACCAATCAGAATTGAAAAAACTTGGAAGACTTTTCAAGAGCCGGATATGTTAGGAGAGAAAAGAATTATGAAGAAGGGAAAAAAATTTTTGGAGAACACATATCGCGCGCTGAAGAAAGGAAAAATCTTTTTGAAGAAAGAATAATTCTTTTTACTCAAAGAAGCCTGCTGAATGGATAAACACGCATTTTTTGTTAAACTTCGCGCCGATAGAGTTAAACTATAAAACAGTATTGTTTAACAATAATTCCTCAGAGTTTAACTGGAGAAGTGGGGTTAGTTCTTGTCTGTTTTTTGCCCGCATATGGCGTCAGAAGGGGAGAAATTCGGGCTTAGGGCAAAAAGATTGAAAAAAAACGGGCAGAATGCTTGGCGAATTGCGAGAGTTGCATTACCTTTGCTGCGCTTTTTGAAAAAGAAGTATTGCTTCATTAGCTCAGTTGGTTAGAGCACCTGACTGTTAATCAGGGGGTCCTAGGTTCAAGTCCTCGATGAAGCGCAAACAAAACTTACTGCTTCATTAGCTCAGTTGGTTAGAGCACCTGACTGTTAATCAGGGGGTCCTAGGTTCAAGTCCTCGATGAAGCGCCAGCACCTTGCCACAGCAGGGTGCTTTTCTTTTGTGCCCTCTACTCTCCCTTTGTTGTGGGGAAGAGGCTACCTGATAAGTACTTTCTTGCCTCGGATGATGTAGATGCCGGGAGAAAGTTGTGAGGCCTCGGTGTAGGGGAGCAGGCGTCCCTGCATGTCGTAGATGCTCTCTACCTGCCGTCTGTCGTCTGCTGTGAGCCGTGTGTTGCCCGTGTCGTTCATTATCACGAAGTGATGTTCGCGCGTGGGGCTCCACTCAGAGCCTGCGAGGCAGATGGCCTTCAACGTGAAATGAGTGGCAGGGGAGGGGCTCTGAGGGATTTGGCTTAGGATATCCTCTCCGTTCCACAGTTGAGCCGAAGCGGTTGGCTTTCCTGCGGAAGAGTTTGCCCACGTGGCAGGCTCGGAGCCGTCGATGGTGTAATAAATGGAGCCTTCGGAGGTATGCAGCGTGAGCATATCCTCTACCGAAAGGGTGTCGATGCACGATGTGGGCTTCCCGAGGAGTTCCGAATGGTTGAGCACAAGGGTGGGAGCTTCTGTTGTAGGATACCATTTTCTGCCTCTCAGCTGGGCTATGAACGCATCGGTACGCTGGGGGAACTGCTCGGTGAGCATGCGGTTTCGCTCGGTAGCGAACTGATTGCCTACGGTGTAGAGCTCGTAGGGCGGCTTGTTGTAGGAGTGCACGTCGCGCCGATAGTCACCCCATCGTGCCGACTCGCAGAAGAGGGCATCGTCGATGTGTGAGTAGAGCGACTCCCACGTCGCCAAAGCGCTGTCGGGGGTGAGTGCTCCTCCGTTGAAGCAGTGCCGATAAACCCTGTCGATGTATCGGTGCAGGAACATCCGGTTGGAGATGAGCTTGTTGAAGATGTCGGTGGGGCATCCGGCGTTGTTGTATCCCAGCACATCGCCGTCGACGCTCTTGAGGATATGCTCGCTGTCCCAGCAAAGGAACTGGAAGCCCATGTAGGGATTCGCCCTGTTGCGTACGGCGAGCCAGTTGTGCTTGTCCCAGTCGGTGTTGCCACCGTACTGGTTGATAATCATGTAGTCGATGAAGTTGTCGGCATCGAAGAGAGGCTCAAGTATGCTGTCGGGCTGCTGCTGGGGGTTGAGGCCCTGCATGCGCAGATAGACGCGGTTGGAAGTGTTGTAGTGTTTGCCGTTGGAGATATACCACGCGGTGCTGTCGACAAGGGTGAGCATCTCGTTCCATTTCTCCAGGTTTCCGTTGCCTGCAACGACAACATGCTTAGCGCCGTACTCCTCAACCTTGATGACATCGAAATCGTCTTTTGCACCCCAGTAGTGTACGTCGCAGAAGTCGTCGTCGATACGTTCCGAGATGCAGTACATACCCCAGTAGAGGCCGTTGAGGAACACATGCGCAAACTGCGCGTTGCTGCTCTGCCAGCCCATCTGTTGCTGTACCGTGCGTGCCCACACATCGCGGGTGTACTGTGCGATAGCCCTTTGGGGGCCTTCCTGGTGATGCCACGAGTTGCAGAAAGCTGTGCGCAAGATGAGGGCATTGAACTTGTGGGGAGCCTCTTCTCCGAAGACGGGATAGTGAAGTTTGCCGGGACCGAACTCATCGCGGAAGACAAGCCTAAGACTGTGCTTGGGACTTTTCTCGGGCACACGGCTGTGTCCTCCGTGAATCTTCACACCGCAGTTGACCTGCAAATCGTGTTGTGCCTCTCCCCCGAAGAATTCGAACGAGACAGGGCGTTCCCATCCTCGTCCGTAGCCGTTTCCGGCAGGAGCACCGGTGTAGATGTAGATGCCTCCCTTAGTTTCGTCCTTCTCCTTGCTGAAGAAGTGATTCTTGTCTGTTGCCAGCGAAACGATAGGTAGCTGCTGAAGTCCCCTGATGATGTTCTCCCGTTGGGAGGAAACGATTTCGGAATCCATCTCATAGTCGGCCTGTGCCGTACCGCTGATGGTAGCGTAAGGCCCCCATTGCGAGGGATATCCTTCGGGGGAGTTGCTCTGCGAGAGGATGTCGCCGATGAAAAGATACGAAGCCGTTGTCACAGCGCTGCAACTGTCGCCCAGCAGTGCTATGGCGCGCAAGACGGTGGTGTGCCCGATGTGAAGCTCCTTATTATATAAAGAGGAGTTAGCAGTAGGGCAGGAGCCGTCGGTGGTATAGTAGATGGCAGCGTCGGGATTGTCGCAGCTGATGCTGAGTGAGAAAGGCTGGGTGAAGAGCCCGTGCCTGTGGCTGAAGGTAGGCTGAGAAAGCGGCGTCTGTGCCAAAAGTGCTGCGCAGAAGAACGCAGTAAGAAGGAAAAGAATGGCGCGGAAGGAGCTTCTCATAGCAAGCACTTTCTTCGTTACTTGACAGACTGAAGAGTTTTCTCACACAGAGAAATTCGCTGTGCTATGTCTCCCGCTTTTGTTTCGTCCAGATTATGGAAGGCTGTTTTCTGAGGTGCTGCTATCCCTTTGCTTTGAATCCACGCGATGCCGTCTTCGATATCTTTTTCGCGCAGCGAAGATGCAGAAAGGAACTCTTTCCCGTAGCCTGAAGAGCCTCTTGCGTTTATCTGCAAGACGGCGCATCCTCGCGAAGCATAGAACTGGGCTTCGGGGGAGTATTCCCAGTAATGTCTCTGGGTAGAGGTAGAATGACGCAAGACAACGGTAGGAAGATGGTGCGCCTCTTCAGGCGTCTGGTGATGAGGCAACGTGAGGTAGGCATCAATCTCCTGGCCGTCGCGCGCGGGAAACGTGACAGGATAAGTGCGTGCCAACCGTTTGTAGAGGCGTGCTTGCGAAGGCGCGTGAAGCAGGCTCACAAAGTTGGAATCAACGTCATACGAATAGTACGAGGCAGGAGTCCTGTCGTTGGTGGCTTCGATGAGCAGATGGTTCTTCTGCTTATCAGAACGCACGATGCGTACTTGGTACTGCGGGAGGCATGCTTGGATGCGTCCAAACAGATTTCCGAAATCCTTGTCGTAGAAATGATGCACGCGGTATTGGCGCGTAGTGAATGATGCAAACAGCGGTTTCCCCGTCTCGGCAGAGCAGAAGATTCCCTCTATGTCGTAGCGCCACGAGCGGAGGGCATCCTGCTCTTTCTGCAGAGAGGCAAAGGCTGCGGTGTCGTGGGTGGTAACCACAACAAAAGGAAAATCAGGGAAGTCTGCAGCAAACGAATCGGACACGATGCTGTCTTGCTGGAAAAAAGCTTCGGCTGGCATTGGCAGACGTTGGCACGCCGAGAAAGCCAGAAGAAGGAGCGATATGAAGAAGGAAGCGCGTGTTTTCATAGGAGAAAAATGTGAGGAACTTTGAGGAAAAAAACTACAAGTCGTCATCTTCATCTTCATCGTCGAAGGGGCTCAGCTCATCGAAGAAGAAGGGAGTCTCCGACTGGAAGTCGTCGAGCTCGCGCCTGTCTTTCTTCGTGGGGCGCCCTGTGCCTCGCGCACGATTGATGAATCCGCTAATCTTGTTCATCTCCAGAATCTCGTACTGCTCTTTGGGCGTGAGGTTCTCGAGCATCTCGGGCACCAGCTTGGCTCCCACGCGGTTCTCGATAGCCTGGAGAACCTTGAAAGTGTAGGTGACAGGCGGCTTGCGCACGTTGATGATGTCGCCTTCCTTGATATTTTTGGAAGGTTTCATGGGCAGGCCGTTCATAGTTATCTGTCCCTTCTTGCAAGCGTCTGTTGCCATAGAGCGCGTCTTATAGAGGCGTACGGCCCAGAGCCATTTGTCGATGCGTGCTTCCATAGTGCTGTGGTGTTATTTCTCTGCGTCAGGCTTTTCCTCCGATGGCGTGTTTGCCGAAGGGAGGGTAGGCTTGCGCTTGTTGTAATGATTCATCGTGAAGTTGAGTCCTGAGAGGCAGAACGACTTTATCATCTCGATGGCTGTGGGGAACTGGCTCTCGATGATAGCGTTGTCGTCGGGGCCGAACGAGCTGAGGACGAAGTCGCATTGTGCTCCGCGTGGGAAATCGTTTCCTATTCCCATACGCAGGCGGGCGTACATCTGCGAGCAAAGAATCTGCTCGATATGCCTCAGCCCGTTGTGTCCTCCGGCTCCTCCTTGCCCTTTCAGACGAAGGGTGCCGAGGGGAAGCGACAGGTCGTCGACGACGATGAGCAGGTTCTCTGGTTCGATTTTCTCCTTGTTCATCCAGTAGCGCACGGCGTTTCCCGAGAGGTTCATGTACGTTGTGGGCTTCAGCAGAACGAGCTGGCAGTTCTTTACCGACGTGTATGCCACGAAGCCGTATCGCCTGTCTTCAAAAACGATATTGGACGCCTTTGCAAAGGCGTCCAATATTCTGTAACCAATGTTATGTCGGGTATCCTGGTACTCGTCGCCCGGGTTTCCCAAACCAACAATCAGGTACTTCATCCCTAATGATTACTCTGCGGCAGCTGCTTCCTCGCCTTCTTCACCTTCTGCGGCAGAAGTCTCGCGTGAGCTGCGTGTGGTCATTACACCGCAAACAACGCTGTCGGCAGGGCTAACCATTTCAAGTCCTTCGAACGAGAGGTCGGCAACCTTGATGCTCTTGCCGAGGGCAAGGTTGGTAACGTCGATGACGAGACGCTCGGGAATGTCACTGTAGAGGGCTTTCACCTTTATGCGGCGCGAAATCTGCTCAAGCTTACCACCAGCCTTTACACCTGCAGCCAGTCCTGTGAGCTGAACGGGAACAGCCATAACGATAGGCTTTGCCTCGTTGATCTCGAGGAAGTCGATGTGGAGGACGTTATCCTTCACGGGGTGGAACTGGAGCTCCTGAAGAATGGCGTTGTGAAGCTTGCCGTCGATAGTGAGGTCAACGACAAAGATGTCGGGAGTGTAGACGAGCTTGCGGATGTCGTCCTTCTTCACTGTGAAGTGAGTGGCAACGGGAAGGCCTTTGTCGTTTTTCTCCTGTCCGTAAATTACGCAGGGAATGAGATTCTGCTTGCGCAGTTCGCGTGAACTTTTCTTACCTACCTCTTGACGAGAGGTTCCTGAGAGCTGAAATGTTTTCATTCTTTTGTCTTTTTTAAGTGTTACTCTAAATTAAGTTTGTTTGCTTAATTCGCCATCACACCTTCTTGTATAGTGCAATGCTTTTCGCAAAGTGGGCGCAAAGATACGGCTAAATGAGTGAAAAACAAAATAAATTAGCGATTTATTTTTTTTCTTCCGAGTGAAAGTATCTAAAACCGCAGGTTAAAGATACGGCTAAATGAGTGAAAAACAAAATAAAATCATGATTTATTTTTTCTTCCGAATGAAAGTATCTAGAAAAGTGATTTTTTCATATCATTCGTGTTTTTGTATTGATAGGGAACAATCACTAATAATTCTTCCTTTTTAGAAAGAATCACCAATAAAAGCACAATATTCTTAGAATGCGATAGTTTTGTGAGAACTTTTTTCTCAGAAGTCCAAATTCAAGTCTATTTCTTCCTTCAGCGTAAGGTCTTCGTCGGGGGCGGGGACGTTCTCGGGCTCTTCGGCAGGAGCTGCCGTCTCTTCGGGAAGAGGAGCATCGGCAGGAAGTTCGTCCTCGGTGCCCTCCTGTTCGTGAATGAAGCGGATGGCGTTGCTCAGGGCGTCGATGAACTTGCTGAAGTCCTCTTTATAAAGGAATATCTTGTGCTTCTCGAAGTTGAACTGTGCGCCCTCGCTGCCTTCGACGGCAATTTTCTTGCTCTCGGTGATGGAGAGGAACAGGTCGTCGTTCTTGCCTCGCTTCACGTCGAGGTAGTATATGCGCTTTCCCGCACGCACGGCTTGGGTGAAGATGATGTCTCGCTCACGGTCGAAGTGTGGTTCTTCCTTTTTCTTGTAATCCATATCAATCTCTCCTTATTCTTTTGTTTACTAAATCCGCCACAAATTTACGATTTATCTGTACAAAGCAACAAAAATGAACACTTTTTTTTACCTCCCCGATTTTTTCTTTCTTCAGCGCGCGATATGAAGAAGGGAAAAATTTTTTTCGAGAAGGGAAAATTTTTTATTCCTTCTTCATATTTTTGCATGCTCCAGACATCTTCTCGAAGCGCTTTTTGATATCGCTCGGACGAGCAAGGGAAACCCTTTTTTCTGAAGAAAATGTCTCGACCGACTTAAGAATTTGCCCCTTTCGACGTATATAGAGTATGACGCAAGAAGAATTCTCACGACTGGTTCCCCGCCTGCGGCGCCGAATGCTCTCGGTAGCACGCCGTTTCTTCGGCAACGACGATGATGCCGAAGATGCCACACAAGAGGCTCTGGCTAAACTGTGGCAGCGCTGCCGCATGCTGAGTGCCGAAAGGAACATCGACGCCCTTGCCGTGATGATAGCCAAGAACGAGTGTGTCGACATCTATCGCAGAAGAGAGCAGACACTGAGCATCGACGAGCAGACACCCCTCCAACTTGCTTCAGAAGGAGAGGAAGCGGATGCGGCGCTGCTGCAGCAGGAACGTCAGACGGAGATAGACGCAGCAATCGGCAAGCTGCAGAAACGAGAGCAGCAGATTCTGCGTCTGCGCTACGAGGACGAGCAGACAACACGTCAGATAGCCCTCCAGACAGGCATCCCGCACCCTTCGGTGCAAAGCATGCTCAGTATGGCAAAGAAGAAACTGAAACAATACATCAAAAACAACAAAGAAAAATGAAACGCGAAGACAAATCAGAAGAACTTCTCTATCGCAGCATGATAGAAGAGCTGATGCCCGGAGCCGAAGAGTACGACAGGCTGCTGGCTTCGGGAGAGGCTCCTGCCCGAAGGAAAGGCTCCGCACGCAAGGCAACACGCATGCGCCTGACAGAGCTCTGCGGCATAGCAGCAATGGCTGTCGGAGTGGTGTTCATGATAAGACATTTCGACGTAAACGGCACATCCCCAACGGTATCGACAGCATACCAGATCGAAAACGTAACTCCCGACGTCGCATCACAGGATGCCGAGAAGAGGGAGAAAGAGATGCTGATGCTGATAGTAGAAGACGTTGCCCGCAGAATGGCAGAACAGGAACTTAACTCTAAAACCTACATATTATGAAGAAGAAAACCATTGCATTCACGATTCTGGCGCTTGTTGCCAGCTCACTTTTCGCACAGAAGTTTGCTCTGCAGGGAGCCAAAGAGTTGCTACTGAAAACCAAAGACCTGAAAATCACGGATCAAGTCACTCAGCAGCTGCATGACAGCAACGACTCGCTGTGCACAGCCGAAATCATAGCCTTCGAGTTGCCCTTCAGCCGCAGGGATGTCTTCAAGACGGTGCAGCAGGAGTTCTCGAGCGAGCTCCCTCACTCCTCGGGAGGCTATAGCCGAATTGCCGAGTGGGACACCGAGTCAAAACTCCTCATAGAGGGAGTGCAACGCGTGCAAATGTACTATGCCGAAGGGCGCGAGCCCATATCGACGGAAGAGAACAGCAATTTCGTCTGCATACGCAACAATCTCCCCAACCCCAAATACCGCACCGTCGTATGCATAGAATGGGGGAAGGAAAAGCCTGGGCAGAAGCTGTTAGGCAAGATTATTTCCATTCAAGGACCTGCCGACGCCTCAGTTTACGGGCCTTCGCTCAAATATACAGGGAAGGTTAGCTATCCTTTCGGCACAGTGATAAAACTACGGAAAGGAGAGACCGATCCTTTCGATTCCTTCAAGGAGCTGAAGCCTCAGGACTTTGAGCCGCTGGAAATTCTATCCCGCCTTCCGCAAATATATCAGTATACCACCGATGAGAAGATGCGAGAAGCCATTATCTCTGCCTTCAACAGGCAGGTGAACGGATTCCTGTCCCGTCTGGGGCACGATAATGACGACATGAAGAAACTGCTGCAGATTATGAAGGAGATGCCTGGCTATGGGGTAGCGGTGTACAAAGCGAAGACCTCGGCGGAAGGGGAAGAAGAATGGGAACCGAAACGTCTGACATTCGATGAAGCCATAGACAAGTACGATTCCTTCAAGGTGTTCTGTATGAGCTGGTGCGACAAGGAAAGCCCTGAAGCAAAAGCCTTCGGAGAGGAAACTAAGAACGGATTATTGCAGATTTTTCTGGATAGATAAAGTTGGTACAAGAGCTATTTTAGGTTAAGCAATAGCTCGAGGAGAGGAGCTGTCGGGAGACAGCGCCTTTTCGCCTTTTTCAACCGAGCTGGAACTTTGCGAAGAAAAAAGTGAGACGAATAGAGGTGCATTCAAAAAAAAGCATTACCTTTGCACCTACAAAGTTTCATATAGCGTTATGATAAACCGTACACTTATTCGTCTGAAAATAGTTCAGATTCTCTATGCCTACTTCATCAGGCAGAACAACAATGCTGAGGCAGCAGAGAAAGAATTGCTTTTTAGCCTGTCGAAAGCCCACGATCTCTACAACAATATGCTGCTGCTTATGGTAGCGCTGGCTCGCTATGCCGAAAACCGCATTGAGATGCGCCGCTGCAGGCTGCAGCCTTCGGAAGAAGACCTTCATCCCAACATGCGCTTCGTGGAGAACGCCTTCATACGTCAGCTCGCTTCCAACGAGCAGCTCGAAGAGTACAACAAGCATGCCAAGCTTTCGTGGGACGATCAGGAAGGATACGTGCGCAGCCTTTTCGAGAAGGTAGAGCAGAGCGATATCTATAAGGAATATATGGAGATGCCTTCTTCCACTTACGAAGAGGACCGTGAGCTGTGGCGCAAGCTTTACAAGCACGTCATCTCTGCCGACGAGGAGCTTGACGGCGTGCTCGAGGGCATGAGCCTCTACTGGAACGACGACAGGGAAATCGTCGACACCTTCGTGCTGAAAACCATCAAGCGCTTCGAGCAGGAAAACGGTGCCCAGCAGGAGCTGCAGCCCCAGTACCGTAGCGAGGAGGATCAGGAATTTGCCCTCAAGCTGCTGCGCAAGGCTATCGCCAACGTGCAGGAATACCAGCAGATGATTGACGCCCATTGCCACAATTGGGACAAAGAAAGAGTGGCTTTCATGGACCGGGTGATTATGACTGTGGCGCTTGCCGAAATCATCTCCTTCCCAAACATCCCTCTGTCGGTATCGTTCGACGAATATGTGGAGTTAGCCAAAGCGTACAGCACACCCAAGAGTGCCTCGTTTGTGAACGGAGTGCTCGACGCTACCGTAAAAGATTTAAAAAAGGAGAACAAGTTAGTGAAGGATTAAGAAAAGTTCCTTATCTTCGCACAGAAATAATTCACGGAATAATAACCAATAAAAAAACATCATTATGATTCTCTTACAAGAAGCCGCTCCTGCCGCAACTGGCTCAGGCTCGTTCTTTGCAAGCCCCCTCTTCCTGATGATTTTGCTGCTTGTGGTAATGTACGTATTCATGATACTTCCGCAGCGCAGACAGCAGAAGCAGATTGAGGCAGCACGCCGAGCATTGCAGGTAGGTTCGAAAGTGGTCACCAGCGGAGGCGTCTACGGCGTCATCAAGGATATGGTGACCGAGAACGGCAAGGAAGTTGTCGTAGTGGAGATTGCCACAGGAGTTAAGATCCGCATCGACAAGGCATCAGTCTTTGCCGACACCAGCGACATGCCCCAGCAGGGAAGAAAGTAAAACCGCGTAGCCCAGCTGATCCTTTATGGATTCTTCCGGAAAGAACAATCCTGCCGGCAATGGTGCGTGGAGTGCCATCAAGAACTTCCTGCATATCGACAACAGCAGGGAGTTCTTGATTTTTCTGCTGTTCTTTCTGGCGGTGTTCTTCTTCTGGTATCTGATGAACCTCGACGAGCAGCAGCAGGAGGAATATTCGTTCCGCCTGAGGCTTGTCGACGTTCCCTCCGATATGATTGTGACGGAGCCCCTTCCCGATTACCTGACGGTGACGGTGAAAGACAAGGGGGAGAAGATATTGGAGTATGCCGTACGCAAGTCGTTCAAGCAGATGGACATCAGCTACGGCGATTTCTTGAACGCCGGCGGGCATGTGATGATAACAGGGCAGGCACTCTCCGACTTGCTGGAGCAGAAGTTTTCGTCTTCTGCCCAGATTGAGACGGTGAGCCCCGATACACTCGTAGCCTACGTGGTGAAAAACGAGGGGAAACGCCTTCCTGTGGTCTTCACGGGCACCATCGAGGCTGACAAGGATCATGCTGTCAACTCCACGACGCTCTATCCCGACTCGGTGCTGGTGTATGCTCCCTCGGAAGTGCTGGATACCTTGACCTGCGTGCGCAGCGTGCCTCTGAACCTCACGGGATTGTCTGACTCCACCAACGTGTGGCTTGAGTTTGAGGTGCCCTCGAGGGGTGTTCTCTTCAAGCCCTCGGAGGCAGCGCTCGGCATTCAGGTGTCGCCCTACGTGAAGAGTTCGTTTGTGCTGCCCATTCACGGATATATGCTACCCTACGAGTACTCGCTGCGCACATTCCCTTCGAAAGCGGAAGTGTCGTTCATGATAAGCCTGCAGCAGTACCGCACGCTCACTCCCGACGACTTCGAACTCGTTGTCAACTATGTGGGACTTGACGAGGGACGTTCGGGAAAAGCCAAGCTCGAGCTGGTGCGCCAGCCCAAGACTGTGCGCTCGGTGAAGATTGAGCCGGCAGAAGTGGACTATCTGCTCGAAGTAAATGTCTCCCCGAAGCCTGCTCCGCAGCAACGCCAGGCTCCCGCGCTGGTGGAGGAGGAATAGGCAATTATTCCCAAAGCATACGGGCGTATGAAGAAGGAATACGGCGATATGAAGAAAGAAGTGCGCGAGATGAAGAAAGAAAACCGCAGGATGTAGAAAGCATACGGAAATGGCATTCAAGCTGGGCATAACGGGAGGAATAGGCAGCGGAAAATCGGGCGTCAGCGAGCTGCTGCGCGTGATGGGAATTCCCGTCTACGACTGCGACAAGGAAGCCTCGAGGCTTATGCACCAGTCGCCCGAAATACGCAGGCAGCTGACGCTTCTTGCCGGAGAAGGGGTGTACGACGAAAACGGGATGCTCAACCGCAAGATGCTCGCTTCCTTCATGTTCGGCAACGAGAGTCGAGTGAGGGCTGTCAACGCAATAGTGCACCCTTCGGTGAGGGCCGATTTCCGTCGATGGGCAGAGGAGAAAGCACATTTGCCCTTTGTCGGACTTGAGTCGGCCATCCTCTACGAGGCAGGGATGAAGGAAGACGTGGATGCCGTAGTGCTTGTCTACACTCCAGCTGAAGAACGTCTGCAGCGCGCGATGGCTCGTGACAACGTGCCCGAGGAGCAAATACGCAGGAGGATGAACAGTCAGATGCTTGACGAGAACAAGTTGGCGCTTGCCGACTATGTCATCCGCAATGCCGAGAACGATGCCGTTACGCCGCAGGTGTTAGAATTGCTGCAGAGCCTGAGGTAGGCTGCGCTGAACGAGAAACGTAAACGTATCTAAGAAAAAGTAGAACAGTTTTTTAACAAGAATAGAAATATGTTGAGAGAAATTTTGACCATCTCTGGGAAACCAGGACTCTACAAGCTGCTTTCAAGCGGAAAGAAGATGCTTATCGTTGAAGCAATTGACGAAACGCACAAGCGCATGCCTGTGCACGGTACAGATAAGGTTGTATCGCTGGGCGACATTGCTATGTACACCGACAGCGACGAAGTGCCCCTGTGGCAGATTCTGGAAACGATGAAGGCGAAGTACGAAGGCGCCAAGTGCGACATCGATCCCAAGAAAGCATCCAACGACGAGCTGGCAGCTTTCTTCGCAGAAGTCCTTCCTAACTACGATCGTGACAGAGTGTACATGACTCACGTCAGCAAACTTATCCAGTGGTACAACATCCTCGTCGGAAACGGCTTCACCGACTTCAAGCCCGAAGAGGAGGAAGAGGAAGAGAAAGCTGCCGAGTGATTAAACCTTTTTTAATAACATAAGTCTAATAGTCGAGAGAATTAATTAACCGTAGAACAATGAAGAAATTTGTTTCTCTATGCCTCGTGGCATTTTTGGCCTTCATGCCTGTGACAGCTTCGGCACAGTCGCTGGGAAGCATCTTTAAGTCTATCTTCGGAGGAGCATCCTCGTCGAAGACAGCCACTACGACCGAGAAGGAAACGCCTACCTCCACAGCGTCGGCACAAGACATCCTGCAGGGAGTGCTTGGCTCGCTGGGCGGCACCGCTGCCGGCGCCGAGAAATCGGGCGACGGCGAGTCGGCAAGCGCCGACGGCGTCATCTCGGGTATTCTCAGTTCTGTGCTCAACTCCTTCAGCACCGTTTCGCAGGAAACACTTGTCGGCTCGTGGAACTACAAGGGCAGCGCCTTCGTCTTCGAGAGCGACAACGTGCTTGCTACGCTCGGCAGCGACGCTATTGCCAACCAGGTGGCAGCAAAGGTTGACACCTATCTTGCCAAAATAGGCGTCAAGCAGGGTTCGTGCGGCATATCGTTTGCCGAAGACCAGACGTGCATCTTCACCGTGGGAAGCCGTAGCCTGAAGGGAACCTACACCTACGAGCCCTCCACAAAGGAGCTCGCCCTCGCCTTCGGGATGATAAAGACGACGGCGTATGTCGTTTCCGACTCGGGAACCATCAACATCGTCTTCCAGTCGAACGGACTCCTGAAGATACTGAAGGCAGTGTGCGCCGCCAGCAGCAACAGCACCCTGAAAATGCTGAATACGCTGCTTGCCAACTACAACGGATTACGTATTGGAATGGCTTTCACAAAATAACGACCTAGACTTAGATGAAGAAAGCAGGGAGGAGGCGAGTTTTTGCTCGCCTCCTTCTGATTTGAAATCGAAGGGTTCTCCTTTCTGCCCTTTTGTTTCTCCTTTCTTAGCCTTTCGCTTTACTTTTCTATGTTTCCTTTCCCCTTCCCGCGCATTCCTTTTCCCTTTCCGCTAATTTCTTTCTCTTTCCCTCACTTTCTTTTCTCTTTCTTGCGCATTCCTCTCAGCAAAAATCATTCTTCTTTCAGCAAAAGCCCTTTTTCTTTCGGCAAAGAATGTCGCTCTTTCTTCAAAAAACCTTTTCCCTTTTCGACAATTCATTTTCCCTTCTCCAGCGCGCGATATGAAGAAAGAAAAAATCTTTTTCGAGAAGGAATAAATTATTTTGAAGAAGGAATAATTCTTTATGAAGAAGGCATAATCCGACGAGCCTTGCTCAAGATGAATTGTTCCTTGGGAGGCAGGGAAGAGAACGGAGGTGGCCCTTTGGGCTCCTTACTGCCTGATTTGCTTTGCGAGATTTCGGATGTTTTCCTGCTCTCCCACAATCCACACGATGTCTCCCTCACGGAACTCCAGCTCGGGAGTGGGTTTCAGCAAGGGGCCCTCGCCTCTGTCGATTCCTACGATGAGGCAGCGGAATTCGTTTCGGATGCCGCTGTCGAGCACTCGCATGTTTACGAGAGGCGAATCGTGCGTGATAGCTATCTGATGCAAGTGCATCTCTCCGGAAGAGACGGGAGAGAGGCTCTCCATCTGCGTTTTTCGCTTTGCCATCGCCTCAACGAAATGCGAGATATTGTCGTCGGTGCCAATGATTTGCAGCTTGTCGTTGGGGAAGAGCTGCTCCTTCGCTCCCGGTATGTTGATGCGCCTTCCCTCGCGCAAGATGGAGGCAACGCTTATCTCGTAGCGCCTTCCCCAGTCGAGCTCCTTGAGCGTCTTCCCGCACCAGGAGGAGAAGGCGGGTATCACTACTTCGGTAAGGTGAATGTCGCGCGACTGAAGTTCTCCGGCATATTGAGGCTTCTGCGTCTCGGATTGATTGTCTTTCGTGTTGAGATTCCCAATGAATATTTCCTCCAGCTGCTGCTGGCGCTGCTTGATACGCCTCGAGAAGAGCAGACTGATAAGCGTCAGCACCACAATTCCCACTAAGAGCGACAGGGAGACATGAGAATAATGCTTTACGCATACTACAATGAGTGCTACCACCATAGCTGCGCGCAGGATGACGATAGCAAGAAGCGGAGCACGGTTGACTTGCTTGTCGCCCCAAAGCTCCCAGAACGTATGAGTGAAGCAATGCCTGAGGAGGAGAGGGCGCAGGAAGGGTGTCAAGACAAGCAGCGTGACAGAAAGTCCCACAACCGAATCCCAGGGAGAAGGTATCGCCTTTTCAAGCAAAGGCTGCATGAGCTGGAACGAAGCAATCAAGATGGCAATGCAAAGCACGCCGTAGATAAGTATGGGCGAGAGCATCGCCTTGAGCATCTTCTTCCACTTGTTCTCGTTGTTCAGAACGCTGGTGTCCCTGTCGTAGCGGTTGAGCCGTTCCTTCCATTTCTCGGGAATTCTTGCCTCCAAAGCGTCTCCTACTTTGTCGGAAGCCTTTATCATGTAGGGAGTGGTAAACGTTGTGAGCACACACACGGAGACAATTATCGGATAGATAAACTCGCTGATGGCACCCAGGCTGATGCCCAACGTGGCAATGATGAAAGAGAACTCTCCCACTTGAGCCAAGCTGTATCCACACTTGACAGCCGTCTTGATGGGGGTTCCTCCCAAAATGAATCCGAGCGTGTCAACCGAAGAGCGGATAATAATCATCACCAGCGTGATGACAACAATCGGGAGCCAGTACTTGAGGAGCAAGGCAGGATTTATCATCATACCTACCGAAACGAAGAAGATGGCTCCAAACAAGTCTTTTACCGGAGCTGTGAGATGCTCGATTTTCTCCGATTCGAGCGTCTCTGCCAAGATAGAACCCATCACAAAGGCTCCGAAGGCAGAGGAAAATCCTACGGCAGTCGACAGCACTACCATCAGGAAGCATAAGCTGAGTGATACGATAAGCAACGTCTCCTCGTTAAGCAGCGGGCGAATCTTCTTCAGCAGTAAGGGAATGAGATAAATTCCGACAACGAACCAGAGCACAATGAAGAAGACAAGCTTCCCGATGTTGAGCAGGATTTCCATTCCTTCTACCTGTTTCCCCTCTCCCAGCGTTCCGAAGAGAAGCATCATCACGATAGCGATGATATCTTCAATGATAAGCACGCTGAACACAAGTCCCGCGAACTTTTGCTGTCGTACCCCCAAGTCATCGAAAGCCTTGATGATGATGCTGGTAGACGACATAGACATCATACCTCCGAGATAAAGTCCGTCCATAAAAGACCACCCGAAGAGATGCCCGATGATGATTCCTATCGTTATCATGCATGTGACGCTGGTAGTCACAGCTATGATAGGAGTGCTGCCCGACATGAGCAGCTTTTTGATGCGGAACTCGAGCCCAAGCGAGAAAAGGAGGAAGATAACACCTATGTCTGCCCAAATACTGATGTCGTTGCTGTCCAAAACCGAAGGGGTGTAGGGCATGTAAGGGCTTGCCAGGAAGCCTGCAACGATATATCCCAAGACAACAGGCTGCTTCAGCTTCTTGAAAAGTAGCGACATGATGCCTGCCAGCACTAAGATTAGCGCTAAGTCGGTAATGAGCTGAGGTGTGTGACCCATATCTTCTTATTGTTGTGCTACTAATTCGGCAATATGCACGATAGTCATCATAGCCTTCTGCATGGATTGAACAGGAACGTATTCGTACCTACTGTGGAAGTTCAGCCCTCCTGCAAAAATATTTGGGCACGGGAGTTCCATAAAGGAGAGCTGGGCTCCGTCGGTGCCCCCTCGGATAGCTTTGATTTTGGGTTCTGCTCCTGCCCGGCGCACAGCTTCGCACGCTATGTCGATAACGTACATAATCGGCTCGATTACCTCGCGCATATTGGCATACTGGTTGCGCACCTCGGCTGAAGCAACTATCTCTTCGTATTTCTCATTCAGATTGTTCACGACGGTTTGAATAAAGTCTTTTCGTTTTTCAAAGGTGTCATGATCATGATCCCTGATGATGAAACTGATTGTCGCCTTATCTACAGTACCGCTGATGCTTGTCGGATGGTAGAACCCCTCATAGCCTTCGGTCTGCTCGGGCGATTCCTGCATGGGAAAGTCGGCAACTACTTCAGCTGCCAGTCGGATGGCGTTGAGCATCTTGCCTTTGGCATAGCCGGGATGAACGTTTCGCCCTTGAATAGTGATAGTTGCAGCAGCGGCATTGAAGTTCTCATATTCAATCTCACCCACTTCACTTCCGTCCATCGTGTATGCCCAATCACAGCCGAAACGCTTCACGTCAAACTTATGTGCTCCCAGGCCTATTTCTTCGTCGGGGTTAAAACCGATGCGGATTTTTCCGTGTTTGATTTCGGGATGTTTCTGAAGATATTCAATTGCAGAGACTATCTCGGCAATTCCTGCCTTGTCGTCGGCACCGAGCAGGGTATGCCCGTCGGTAACAATCAAATCTTCACCGATATGGTCCTTCAATTCGGGAAACTGAGAAGGCGAAAGGATGATGTCTTCCTCAGCACACAAAGGGATGTCTTCTCCTTGATAGTTCTTGACAATTCGCGGATTCACATTCTTTCCGCTCATATCCGGGCTGGTATCGAGATGCGCGATAAAGCCGATAGTTGGAATGTCACGCTCGGTATTCGAAGGAAGCGTGGCAAAGAGATAGCCGTTGTCGTCAAGGGAGACGTCTTCCAAGCCCATCTCCAGGAGTTCATTTTTAAGCGCCGAGGCAAAGGTCATTTGCCCCGGCGTGCTTGGTGTTGTCTCGGATGTCTCGGATGAAGTCGTTTCAAACCGGACATACCGTAAAAATCTTTCAATCACGATGTATCAACGCTTGATAGTTAGATTTCAATTTTCTTGTATCTGGGAACCAGCGATTTCATTATCAGCCATGCAACGAGATAGGCTATTCCGCAGAAGCAGAACATGATGAAATATCCTGCGGGCTTTCCTTCGAATCCGAGGAACTGGAAAGCGGAACCAGCATTTTCTGCATAGGTGAAGAGGTTTCCTGCAACCTTCTGGATAATCATAGAGCCCACACCGCCCGCAAAGGCTCCGATGCCCGTGACGGTAGCAATGGTGCTTTTGGGGAACATGTCACCGATGGTTGAGAAAAGGTTGGCACTCCAAGCCTGATGTCCTGCAGCGGCAAGTCCGATGAGGATGGCAGGCCACCAGGGAGAATTGAAGTGTACTCCAAGAGGCTGAGCGAAAAGGGCTGCTATCGGGAAGAAGGCGAAGATAAGCATTGCAAGCATACGTCCCGAATAGGGGTGCATCCCTCTCTTCTCAACGAAAATCTTTGGGAGATATCCGCCGAAGATGCTGATGACAGTCACGATAGCATAGAGCGTGAAGATAAGAGCCTGCCCTAAGCCCGAAGTAGCTGGAGCGTTGAACTGATTGCTGAAGTACGAAGGAGCCCAGAAAAGGAAGAACCACCAGACGCCATCGGTAAAGAACTTGCCAACAATGAAAGCCCACGTCTGCTTATATGAGAAGCACTTGCCGAAGGGAATAGCCTTCTCAGCGGCAATGGCTGCTTTCTCAGCCTCTTCTTCAGCGTCGTCTTGGTGGATATACTCCAGCTCGGCAGCGTTGACATGCTTGGATGATTCAGGTTTGTCGTACATGAAAGCCCAGAAGAACATCCAGATGAATCCGAGTCCGCCGATGATGATGAAAGCCATCTCCCAGCCGAACTTAAGAGCGAGGGGAGGGATGCAAAGGGGCGCTGCGAGGGCACCTACGCTGGCTCCGGCGTTGAAAATGGATGTGGCAAAGGCGCGGTCTTTTTTCGGGAAGTACTCGGCTGTCACCTTGATGGCAGCAGGGAAGTTACCCGACTCACCAAGCGCGAGGATGCCTCGGCAGAGGAGGAACAAGTAGACGGATGTTGTTGAGATGGCAAGCGCAACGTTGCTCCCAGCCTCAACAGCCTTCAGCGCTGTAGCGTTTGCAACTCCGTCGACAAACAGAGCTGTTGCCCATCCGCAGGCAGCGTGCAAGCAGGCACCGAGAGACCATACGCCGATAGCGATAAGGTAGCCCTTCTTCGTCCCCATCCAGTCAACGAACTTGCCGGCAAACAGACATGCGAGGGCATAGAAGATGGAGAAGAAGCTTGTTATCGTGCCGTAGTTGGCATCGGTCCAATGGAATTCGGGCTTGATAAACTCCTCGTACGTGAGGGAGAGGACTTGACGGTCGAGGTAATTGATTGTTGTGGCGACAAACAGCAGCGAGCAGAGCCACCAGCGCCAGTTGGACATCAGTTTTTTAGTAGTTTCGCTCATAGGAATGGTATTATTAAAAATGTATGATTTGGTCAATGTTCGCTACAAAGGTACGAAAAAAAACGTTTGCAGGGCAAAAAAAAGAGAATTTTGTGAGGGCTCAGGCGAATTGGTCTTGTTTTTTTGTCAAATTATGTATTCCTTTGCACCGAATTTGTAATGATTTACGAAACGATTGTTTAGTATGAAGCGATTTTTCCTGTTCTCTATAGTGCTTCTCATGTGTGCTTTGCCTTCCCGCGCACAGCTTGAGGAACTGTTTTTCGACTTAGACTTCAGCAAGATGCACTACTATGTGCGTGCCGGATACGAATCTCCTTGGAACTCAACGTTAAAGGAGGCGCTCGACGAATTGGTTACCCGCTCTTCGTCGCAGACTCCAGGCGTGAGTTTCATCGGAGGCTTTCGCGTTCCTCTTTCTAATGATTTCTACGCAGGAATGGAAGCCGGACTGATTGCAGGATTCAAGCATTCTGTTTATACCGAAACGGGCACCAACAAGATAGGCACCAACGAGACTGAGGGAACTTTCGACGATACGGTGCTGCGCCCTTGGATTCAATGGTCTCCCCTGATGCTGGGATATCGGTACGAGTTGATGCCTTTAGTGAAAGTAGACTTGCACGTAGGCTTGAATCTGCGTTTTTGCCCCTTCAGCTATCGCAACACGATACTTACCATCGACGATTACTCCAAATGGTCTGCGGGAAAAGAGGAGTGGAAAAACTATGAGCACTTCGTGTGGCGCCCTCAGTATGGATTCACGTTCCGCCTGTTCGATGTGTGCAATCTTGGGTTGACGGCCTACGGCGTTGACGGCTTGCTGTTTACCGTAGGCTACGAGTTTTAATCCTCGCTTTTGGGTTTCTGGATGTAAAAGGTTCCTTTCTGTATGGGCACAGGAAGGATGGTGACTTTTTGGCTTGTGTTGTCGAGGATGAGCAGCGACGACTCGTCGGCAAGTCTGCTGCACCGTATGGTGTCGCCAGCCTTCGAATGTCGGGCGATGAGGCTATCGTTCAGATAGACAGAGATGTCGGAGCCCCCGAAGTCGTCGGTGACGATAAACTCATACATGTCTCGCTGCCTGATGGCTTCCTTGTCCTTTGACAGTTCGTCGGCTTGCAGGACGAAGACGAACACCAAGACAATCACTGCGATAGCCAGCGTTGCCGTTCCTGTCAGGAAGTTTTTGTTTGCGTTCCGTGCTTTCCTCATACTCGTGCAAAGATTTTTCTTTTTCGGTTTCTCCTTTTCAACAGGCAAAGATAGGGCGAGCCGAGAGGAAAACAAAATAAACTCGGATTATTTTTTCTCCCGAGGCGACCCCTATCTAAAACTTCGAGTTAAAGATAGGGCGAGCCGAGAGGAAAACAAAATAAACTTGTATAATTTTTCATTTTGCTGGAGCGCAAGCATAAAAATGTTTTGCGAGCCAATCGTGAAAACATAGGGAAAGGCTCACATTCTGTATTTTTTTGCCACAAGAAATCGTCAGCAGAAGAGTCCGAAAAATCGCGCTGAGAGAGCGTTTTGGAAAGGGCAAATTTTTCTTTCTTCATAAAGTTTTTTTTCCTTCTCGAAAAAAATTTTTCCCTTCTTCATACGGCGATATTTGTTCTCCAAAATTTTATCTTCTTTGAGCAAAATGCGCGAATCTTTTTCGGCTCTTCCCTCTCGCGAAAAAAAATCGGAAATCTTTCCTTCGCCCTTTTGCAAAAAACGAGAACTCGGTTCTGCATATTTGCAAGGAAATAAAAAAGTTGCAAAAAAATTTGCATTTTAAATAAATAAGGTGTACCTTTGCCGACGAATTTGATGATTAAACGTGTGTGGCTCCTCAAAAAAGGAGCTTTTTTATTGAATATGATAGCAAAAGAAAAAGTTCAAGAGATTGTAAATGAGTGGCTTGAGGGAAAGGAATATTTCCTCGTGGACATTGCTGTGAATGCCGACGACCAGATTACCGTTGAGATTGACCACGCCGACGGAGTGTGGATTGAGGATTGCGTCGAGCTGAGCAAATTTATCGAATCGCGTCTCAACAGAGACGAGGAGGACTACGAACTGGAAGTGGGCTCGGCAGGACTGGGACAGCCCTTCAAGGTGGTTCAGCAGTATGTCATCCACATAGGGCAAGAAGTGGAAGTGCTGGCAAACGACGGACGCAAGTATCGTGGTGTGCTGAAGGAGGCAACCGACGAGAAGTTCACCGTAGCCGTTCCCGAAAAGGTGAAGCCCGAAGGCGCCAAGCGCCCCACAATCCAGGAAGTAGAACACACGTGGGCATACTCCGACGTGAAGTACTGCAAATACCTCATCACGTTCTAACACAGCTTTTTATTGACAGAACAATCAAAAAAATAACATATAATGGCAACAACAAAAGACAAGAACACCCCCAATCTGGTGGAGATGTTTACAGAGTTCAAGGAGTCGAAGAACATCGACCGTTCCACGCTCATCAGCGTGTTGGAAGAGAGTTTTCACAGCGTCATCGCCAAGATGTACGGCACCGATGAAAACTACGACGTTATCGTCAATCCCGACAAGGGAGACTTTGAGATTTACCGCAACCGTGAGGTGGTGGCAGACGAAGACTTTGAAGATGAAAACACTCAGATTAAGCTGAGTGATGCCCGTCTGATTGACGAGGACTACGAAGAAGGTGAGGAAGTGAGCGAGGAAGTGAAGTTCTCCGATTTCGGACGCCGCGCTATTCTTACGCTTCGCCAGACGCTGGCTGCCAAGATTCTGGAACTGGAGAAAGACAGCCTCTACAACAAGTACAAAGACAAAGTCGGCACCATCATCGCTGCCGAAGTCTATCAGATTTGGAAGAAGGAACTCCTTCTCCTCGACGATGAGGGAAACGAGCTGCTCCTCCCCAAAACCGAGCAGATCCCGGGCGATTTCTTCCGCAAGGGAGAAACCGTGCGCGCCGTCATACTGCGCGTTGACAACGAGAACAACAATCCCAAGATTATCCTCAGCCGCACCGCTCCTACCTTCCTGGAGCGACTGCTCGAGCAGGAAGTTCCCGAGATTAACGACGGACTTATCACCATTCGCCGCATTGCACGCATCCCGGGCGAAAGAGCCAAAATCGCTGTGGAGAGCTACGACGACCGTATCGACCCTGTAGGCGCCTGCGTGGGAGTGAAAGGCTCGCGTATTCACGGAATCGTGCGCGAACTGCGCAACGAGAACATCGACGTGGTGAACTATTCCTCTAATATCGAAATCTTTATCAAGCGCGCTCTCCGTCCGGCAGACGTCACCACCCTGATTCTCGACACCGAGAACCACAAGGCAGAAGTTTATCTCAAGCCCGAGCAGGTTTCGCTCGCTATCGGTAAGGGCGGCACGAACATCAAGCTTGCCAGCATGCTGACAGAGTACACCATCGACGTGTTCCGCGAGATAAACGAAGAAGAAGAGGAAGACGTTTACCTGGAGGAGTTTGCCGACGTCATCGATCAATGGATTATCGATGAGTTTCTCGCTATCGGGCTCGACACAGCAAAGAGCGTGCTCCGCTGTTCGAGAAACGAGCTTATACGCAAAACCGATCTTGAGGAAGACACTATCGACAACGTACTGAGCATCCTCAGCGCAGAGTTTGAAGATACGAACGAATAACTCTACATTATTCATTTTCATTTCATCACTATTCAATCTGAATAAATGGCAAGATTAGGAAAAGTAGTAAAAGACTTAAATATCGGAAAGCAGCGCGCTGTTGATTTTCTGGAGAAGAAAGGATGCCCCATCGACGACGACATCAATGCCAAGTTGACAGACGAGCAATATACCCTCCTTCTGAAGGAATTCAGCTCCGACAAGGTGCTCAAAGAGCAGACCGAGAAGCGCCAGGCAGAGCGTCAGGTATCCAAAGAACGTAAGGAAGAGGAGAAAAAGAAGGCTGCCCCGAAGAAAGTGGAGACCATCGAGACGGTAGTCCCCGAGGAGTCGAAGCCTCGTTTCACCCCTATAGGGAAGATAGATCTGGATGCGCTCACCGGGCGCCGGAAGGCAGACAAAACTCCCGCTAAGGAGACTCCTTCCGATGCTGCACTGAAGGAGGAACCTTCGAAGGAAGAGAAGCAGCAAGAAGCCGTTGCACCTCAGGTAACAGAAGAGGTGTCAACTCCTGCTGCAGAAACGGAAACGGAAGTTTCCGCTCCCGAGAAGGAAGCCGAGCAGATGGTTTCTCCAGCCGAGCAGGAGACTTCTCCAGAAGAGACTCCCGAGCAGGAAACGACGTCGAGCCCCGAAGATACGGAAGAAGTTTCAGACGAGCAGGCTGAATCGGAAGAGAAGAAAGCAGAGGAAATCTTCGAATTCGATCATCCTGAGCTGAGAGTGAAACCCACCGTTCTTGGCAAAATGGACCTCAGCGCTATCAATCAGTCGACCCGTCCAAAGAAAAAGACAAAGGAGGAGAAGAAAAAAGAGCGTGAAGAGAAGGAGAAAGAGCGCCAAGAGCAGCGCAAGCAGCTCAAAGAGAGCATCCTGAAGGATATTCACGGCTCTACTGCCTCGGGCGAGAAGAAAAAGCGCAACAGGATTGGAGCAGAACGCGTCGATATCAACAAAGCAGGAGCAAGCATCGGTTCGGCTTCGCAAGGCGAAAGCCGTTCCGAGCAACGCGGAAACGGAAAAGACAGGCGAGGCAAAGGAAACGACAGAGATCGTGCACGTCGATTGTTCGACAAAAACGAAATCAACGACGAAGACGTTTCAAAGCAGGTTCGCGACACCCTTGCCCGACTGACAAATAAGCAGAAATCAAGTTCTGCCAAGTACCGAAAGGAGAAACGCGAGCAAGCCGTTACCCGTCAGCAGCAGATCGAAAGCGCCGAGTTGGCAGAAAGCAAGGTTCTGAAGCTTACCGAGTTTGTTACGGCAAACGAGCTGGCAAACATGATGAACATTAACGTTGCCCAAGTTATCAGTACTTGTATGAGCGTGGGGATTATGGTTTCGATAAACCAGCGCCTCGATGCGGAGACAATCAATCTGGTAGCTTCCGAATTTGGTTTCACTACCGAATACGTCAGCGCCGATGTGGCTCAGGCTGTCACGGAGGAGGCAGACAAGGAGGAAGACCTTCAGCCTCGCGCTCCTATCGTTACGGTAATGGGACACGTCGATCACGGAAAGACTTCTCTGCTCGACTATATCCGCAAATCCAATGTAATTGCGGGAGAAGCAGGAGGAATCACTCAGCACATCGGTGCATACAACGTAAAACTGGAGGACGGCAGACGAATCACCTTCCTGGATACTCCTGGACATGAGGCATTTACGGCAATGCGTGCTCGTGGTGCTCAAGCTACTGACGTTGCTATCATTATTGTTGCTGCAGACGACGACGTGATGCCACAGACGCGCGAAGCTATCAGCCACGCGCAGGCAGCAAACGTTCCGATGGTGTTTGCAATCAATAAGATTGACAAACCCCACGCTGATCCTGAGAGAGTAAAGCGCTCTCTGGCTGAAATGAACCTTCTCGTCGAAGACTGGGGAGGAAAGTATCAGTCGCAAGACATCAGCGCTAAACAAGGCATCGGAGTGCACGAACTGATGGAGAAGGTGCTTCTGGAGGCAGAGATGCTCGACCTGAAAGCAAACCCCAATCGCAAGGCAACAGGAACTGTCATTGAATCGACGCTCGATAAGGGTAGGGGCTACGTGGCAACACTCCTTGTATCGAACGGTACGCTCCATATCGGCGACATTGTGCTTGCCGGAACGCACTTCGGGCGTGTGAAAGCAATGTTTAACGAGCGTAATCAGCGCATTAAGCAGGCAGGTCCTTCAGAGCCGGTTCTCATCTTGGGACTTAACGGTGCTCCAACGGCAGGAGACACTTTCCACGTGATTGATACCGACCAGGAAGCGCGCGAAATAGCCAACAGACGCGAGCAACTCCAGCGCGAGCAGGGACTTCGCACGCAGAAGATGCTGACTCTCGATGAGGTAGGACGCCGAATTGCTTTGGGCGACTTCCAGCAGCTAAACATTATCGTTAAGGGCGACGTGGACGGCTCCATTGAGGCGTTGTCTGACTCGCTTATCAAACTGTCAACGGAGCATATCCAAGTGAATGTTATCCATAAGGCTGTGGGACAAATCTCAGAGTCTGACGTTTCGTTGGCTGCTGCTTCGCAGGCAATCATCGTCGGGTTCCAGGTGCGTCCTTCGCAAGGCGCGAAGAAGCTTGCCGACGCCGAGGGTGTTGACATTCGCCTCTATTCCATCATCTATGATGCTATCGAGGAAGTCAAGGCTGCTATGGAAGGCATGCTTGCTCCTACTGTGAAAGAGGAAGTTACCGCAACGGTTGAAGTGCGTGAAGTATTCCATATTTCTAAGGTAGGATACGTTGCTGGCGCTATGGTTCGCGAAGGAAAAGTGAAGCGTTCTGATAAAGCACGTCTCATTCGCGACGGTATTGTCATCTACACGGGTGAAATCAACGCCCTGAAGCGCTTCAAGGACGATGTGAAGGAGGTTGGAACGAACTTTGAGTGCGGTATCAGCCTTGTGAACTGCAACGACATCAAAGTCGGCGACTTGATAGAGACCTTCACTCAGATAGAAGTGAAGCAGACGCTGTAACGTGTCGGCAGCTGCTTTTGGATAAGGAAACAAGTAGAACTGACAAATAACTATTCGCTGATGAATCTGTTAGATATCATTTTGGGCATTATCCTTGCGATAGGCGTAGTTGCCGGCATCAAAGACGGGCTTATCAGACAAGTGGCAGGCCTTCTTGGGCTCGTGGCAGGAATATATCTTGGCAAGATGTGGTATCTGCGTGTAGCCGAGAAGCTTGACCCGTTGCTGGGAACCTCCGAGAAAACGACGCAGATAATTGCCTTCATCCTGATTCTTATCCTTGTGCCGGCAATTCTCTCGTTTCTTGCCTGGCTGGTATCGAAATGGCTCTCTTCGGTAGGGTTAGGAGGGTTCAACCGTTTTCTTGGCGCCATTTTCGGGGCTCTCAAGTATGCGCTGTTTGCCGGAATCCTCATTACGGCAGTTGAATCGTTCGATACCGAGGGGCATCTTGTGACGATGAAGAATAGGCAGGAGTCGGTGCTCTACGGGCCCATTCACAGCATTTCTGATGTAATCCTCAAGGAGGTGAAACAGCAGATCAAGGAATGGAAAGAAGAGCATCCCGACTCGGAGCCTGCCGGCAACGACAATGCAGACAAGTCGGACGAGAAGGGCTTCCCGAGCGGAAACTCAGCTGCCGACAGCGTTGAAGTCATAAGCGAATTTTTCGAGAACAAATAGCGCGAGATTCCTTCTCGAAAAAAAATTATTTAGAAAGAAAAATTCAATATCTTCAAAGGAAATGTCGAACGGATTTGTCAAGCAAATCGCCGAAGAGAAATATAAGTACGGGTTCACTACTGATGTCGATACGGATATCATTCAGCATGGGCTGAACGAGGATGTAATTCGTCAGATTTCTTCTCGCAAGGCTGAGCCCGACTGGCTTCTTGACTTCCGTCTGAAGGCATATGCCTATTGGCTCACTCAGACGTGCCCCAAGTGGGCTCATCTCGACATTCCGGAGATTGACTATCAGTCGATTTCGTACTATGCCGATCCTACGCGCCGAGCAAAAGGCCCGCAGACGCTCGAAGAAATCGATCCGGAGGTAATGAAGACCTTCGACAAGTTGGGAATCCCCCTCGAGGAGCGCCTTGCGCTGAGCGGAAATACGGCTGTGGATGCCGTGATGGATTCAGTCTCGGTGAAGACTACTTTCAAGGAGCGTCTGGCTGAGAAAGGCATCATTTTTTGCTCGATAAGTGAGGCTGTCAGGAATCATCCCGAGCTGGTGCGCAAGTATCTGGGCTCTGTCGTAAGCTATCGCGACAACTTCTTTGCTGCACTCAACTCTGCCGTTTTCAGCGACGGTTCGTTTGTCTATATTCCCAAAGGGGTGCGTTGCCCGATGGAACTTTCCACTTATTTCCGCATCAACGCCGCAGGAACGGGGCAGTTCGAGAGGACTCTCATTGTTGCCGACGATGACAGTTATGTCTCTTATCTTGAGGGATGTACAGCTCCCATGCGCGATGAGAACCAGCTGCATGCTGCTATTGTGGAGATAGTTGTTCTCGACAGAGCGGAAGTGAAGTATTCTACAGTGCAGAACTGGTATCCGGGCGATGAGAAGGGGCAAGGAGGCGTTTTCAACTTCGTAACCAAGCGCGGACATTGTCGGGGAGAGGGCAGCAAGATATCTTGGACTCAGGTGGAGACGGGTTCTGCTATCACTTGGAAATATCCCAGCTGTGTGCTTTCGGGCGACAACTCTGTGGGAGAATTCTATTCTGTGGCTGTCACTAACAACTATCAGCAAGCAGATACAGGCACCAAGATGATTCATCTCGGGCGCAATACCCGCAGCACAATCATCTCAAAGGGCATCTCAGCAGGACATAGCTCCAATGCCTATCGCGGATTGGTGAAAGTAGGCGAAAAAGCCGAAGGAGCACGCAACTACAGTCAGTGCGATTCGCTCCTGCTGGGCGACAAATGCGGCGCACACACCTTTCCTTATATGGATATCCACAACGAAACGGCTGTGGTGGAGCACGAAGCCACTACTTCCAAGATTAGCGAGGAGCAGCTTTTCTATTGCAATCAGCGCGGCATAAAGACAGAAGATGCTATAGGCCTCATTGTCAACGGCTACGCGAAGGAAGTCCTCAACAAGTTGCCTATGGAGTTTGCAGTAGAGGCTCAAAAACTGCTAAGCGTTTCTCTTGAGGGCTCAGTCGGCTAAGGATATTGAAAAGGAGAAAAAACAGAAAATCGAGAAAGCTATGTTAAAGATAGAAAACCTTCATGCCACAGTAGCGGGAAACGAGATACTGAAAGGAATCGACCTGGAAGTCGGCAAGGGAGAAGTGCACGCCATCATGGGCCCAAACGGCTCGGGGAAAAGCACTCTCAGCAATGTTTTGGTAGGAAACCCCAACTACACGGTGACTGAGGGAAAAATCACTTTTCAGGGAAAGGACCTCTTGAGCCTTCCTCCCGAAGATAGGAGCCACGAGGGAATTTTCCTTTCGTTTCAGTATCCCGTTGAAATTCCGGGAGTTAGCATGGTGAACTTTATGCGCACTGCCGTAAACGAGCATCGCGCCTACAAGGGATTAGCTCCTTTGGCAGCCAACGAGTTCCTGAAGCTGATGCGCGAAAAGCGCGCACTTGTGGGACTTGACGGTAAACTGGCGAACCGCTCTGTGAACGAAGGATTTAGCGGGGGCGAGAAGAAGAGGAACGAGATTTTCCAAATGGCTATGCTCGAGCCCGTGCTGAGCATTCTCGACGAGACGGATTCGGGGCTTGACATCGATGCCTTGCGCGTAGTAGCCGAAGGGGTAAACAAACTTCACACGTCAGACAATTCAGTTATTGTCATTACGCACTACCAGCGTCTTCTCGACTACATTAAACCCGATGTGGTGCATGTGCTCTACAACGGGCGCATCGTCAAAACAGCAGGTCCAGAGCTGGCTCTGGAGCTGGAAGAGAAAGGATACGACTGGCTAAAGGAATAAGCAGAAGTGGAAACAAGCCGAATACTGAAGGAACTTGGAGGAGGGGCTCTGCTGATGCGCGGAGAAGCTCCTAACGTCCTGGAACTGAACGTTCCGGCAGGAGTGGCGTTGCCTAAACCCGTCTTCCTTACAAATCAGCTCAAAGGGCTGGAGGATTGTGACACTCAGCTCGAGCTCCACATTGCTGTAGCCGAAGGGGGTAAGGCTGATGTGGTGTTTGAAGACAGATGTACCGAAGACCTTCCTTTTCATTCTACCCGAAGCGTCAAAGCCGACGTCGGTAGGGGCGCCTCTCTTGGTTTGCTCTCCTTCGAAGAGCTTGGTTCTCAGAGCGTTTGCTCAAACGACATCCGTATATCCAACGCGGGAAAAGTCAGCGTCGGCACGTTCTGTCTGACAGGCGGAAAGTCCGACAACTCCCTGCAGCTCGACTTTTCGGGAGAGGGTGCCGAGTGTGAGCTTTTCGGCATCGTTATCGCTTCGGGCAAACAGGAAGTCAGAAATGCCGTTCAGGTAACGCACCGAGCCGCGCATTGTACTGATAGAGAGCTGTTTAAGCAAATACTTGACGAAGAGGCTGTAGGAAGATTCGAAGGGCTTGTCAAAGTTTGTCCCGGAGCATCGGGAGCAGATTCGCAGCAGACAAGCCGAAGCATCTGCCTCAGCAGAGCATCGCGCGCGTTTGCCCAACCGCAGCTCATTATCGATATGGATGACGTGAAATGCAGTCACGGAGCCACTGTGGGGCAGCTTGACGAAGATGCGCTCTTCTACATGCAGCAGCGCGGAATACGTCGGCACGAGGCGCGCCTCCTGCTTCTGACGGCGTTTCTCTCCGAAGTCATCGACAAGGTTTCCCTACCCTCTATGCGCGATAGACTTCACATGATGGCAGAGAGCCGACTGCGCGGGGAACTCAATCATTGCGTCTCTTGCAGCATTTGCAAGACAAGTTAGAGCAGGGCTCTATGCGAGTTTCCTTGTTGCCCTCGGATTTTGGTTAACACATACAGATTTTTTCCTTCTCCAAAAAAATTTTTCCCTTCTTCATACGGCGATATTTGTTCTCCAAAAAATTTTTTTCCTTCTCCAAAAATCCACTCCGAAAAAGTGCCCTCATATATGCTTCCTGAACTGCCCGACATCAAAGAAATAAGAGCCGATTTTCCGATTCTTTCGCGCGAGGTTTACAACACCCCGCTCGTTTATCTCGACAATGCTGCTACCACGCAGAAGCCGCGCGTCGTGCTGGATGCTATCACCCAAGCGTACACTACTAGTAACGCCAACGTACACAGAGGATTGCATCGCCTTTCGCAGGAATCGACCGAAATGCTTGAGGCATCGCGTCAGACGGTGAAACGCTTCCTCAACGCTTCCTCCTCCAGCGAAATCATTTTCACAAAGGGCACGACGGAGAGCATAAACCTGCTTGCAACATCCTTTGGGGAGCGATTCATGCACGAAGGGGATGAGGTAATAGTTTCCGAGATGGAGCATCACAGCAATATCGTCCCTTGGCAGTTGTTAAGCGAAAGACGAGGGATTGTTCTTCGCGTCATCCCCATCACAGATGACGGTCGGCTGGATTTGGATGCCTACAAAACCCTCTTTAACGAGAAGACGCGCATCGTTTCCGTCACTCACGTAAGTAATGTGCTCGGTACCGTAAACCCTATCGACGAGATCATCCGCATTGCCCATCAGCATGAGGTGCCTGTTGCCGTAGACGGGGCGCAAAGTGCTCCACATCAGTTCGTTGACGTGCAGGCGATGGATTGCGACTTCTTTGCCTTCAGCGCTCATAAAGTGTATGGACCCACAGGAGTAGGCGTTTTGTACGGCAAGGAACGTTGGCTTGAGCAGATGCCTCCCTATCAGGGCGGAGGAGAAATGATTGGTAGAGTCAGATTTAGTGGCACAACCTTCAACGAATTGCCCTATAAGTTTGAGGCAGGCACTCCTAATTATATCGGAAACATTGCTGCCGCGAAGGCTTTGGACTATGTGCAGAATCTGGGTTTAGACAACATCAGAACTTACGAAGAATCTCTTGTCAAATATGCTGTGGAAGGGCTTCAGGAGATACCCGACATCAAGATTTACGGGCAGCCCTCTTCGCTTGTGTCATTCAACTTAGGGAAAATTCATCACAGCGATGTGGGAGTCTTGCTCGATCGTTTGGGAGTTGCCGTACGTACGGGACATCATTGTGCTGAGCCTTTGATGGATCGACTGGGGATTACGGGAACCGTTCGGGCTTCTTTCTCATTCTACAATACGAAGCACGAAGTGGATGTGCTCCTTTCTGCCCTACGCAAGGTGATTTCGATGTTTTGACGTCAGAAGCGGCAGATTTTCTTCCACGCTTCGGGAAGGAATGCTATGATGTCTGTTGCTATGAGGGACGTTTGCCCAAGTTTTTCTGCTGCGAAGTCTCCTGCCAATCCGTGAGCAAAAACCCCAAGCCTTGCTGCTTCATATGTCTGGTAGCCTTGAGCGCACAATGCTAAAACGATGCCTGTGAGCACGTCTCCGCTTCCTCCCGTTGCCATTCCCGGGTTTCCAGTAGTGTTGATGGAAACTTGTCCTTCGGGCGAGGCAACAACGGTTTCATGTCCTTTTAATACAACGCAGGCATTTGCTTTTTGCGCCAGCATCCGTGCTTGGCTCAGTCGTTCCGATTTCGTATAAGTAAGGGAGAAAGGGCGAAGCAGCCTGTTGAATTCTCCCGTATGAGGGGTGAGGATGGTTTTCGGGGGCAGTATCTTCCACCAATTATCCGAAGTAGAAAGGATATTCAAGGCATCAGCATCAAGAACGACGGGAAGGTTTGTCCTGCTTGCTACATCAATAAGGTAGAAGAGGAAATCCTTCATTTTCTCCTCCGTTCCCATTCCCGGGCCTGCTGCCAAAGCAGAGCAGCTATTAGGGAGCGTGATGTTTTCGCAGCAGAAATGCTCTCCGCTGGTGCGTATCATTGCTTCGGGCACAGCTGTTTGCAGAACGGCTCGATTGCATTCGGGAGTAGCAACAGACAAGAGCCCTACCCCCGAGCGTAAGCATGCTCGGGAAGCCATAATAGCAGCGCCAGCCATTCCTCTGCTTCCTGCTGCCAGCAGCGCGTGCCCGTAATCCCCCTTGTGGCTCTCAGCTTTGCGAGGGATGATGAGCGCTTCTGCTTTTCGTAGTGTGAAACGCTGCGGGGAGAGTTGTTCTGCTGTCATTTTCGGTGCTGAGGGGTTATTGATGCGTGACTATCAGTCGCGTTTGAAGATATCTCTCGTGTAGACTTTTTCCTCTACGTCATCCAGGCACGAGTCGTAGCGATTGGCAATGATGGCATCGCTGCTTTTCTTGAAGATATCCAAGTCGTTGACTACTTCGCTGCCGAAGAAACTCGTTCCATTTTCAAGCGATGGTTCGTAGATAATGATTTTTGCTCCCTTCGCCTTGATGCGTTTCATGACTCCCTGAATGGCACTCTGCCTGAAATTGTCGGAATTAGACTTCATCGTCAGGCGGAAAACTCCGATTGTCACTTCGCGCTCATGATTCGCATTCCATTGATTTGACGAATAGTAGCTGTAGTAGCCTGCCTTCGTGAGCACTTGGTCGGCTATGAAGTCCTTCCTTGTTCTGTTGCTCTCAACTATTGCCGTCATCATGTTCTGAGGCACATTCTGATAGTTGGCAAGCAACTGCTTGGTGTCTTTCGGAAGGCAGTATCCGCCATATCCGAAGGAGGGATTATTGTAGTGCCTTCCGATGCGCGGGTCAAGCCCGATGCCTTCGATGATGGACTTAGAGTCGAGCCCCTTCACTTCGGCATAGGTGTCGAGCTCGTTGAAGAAGCTGACGCGAAGGGCGAGGTATGTGTTGGCAAAAAGCTTCACAGCCTCAGCCTCTTTCAGTTCCATGAAGAGGGTGGGGATGTTCTCCTCTTCGGCTCCTTCCTGCAGCAGCGCGGCAAACTTGCGTGCCGATTCCTCCATATGGTTGCCTGTGATAGCTTTGATGGCCTCGTTTTCCTCGCTCTTCTCATCCTTAATCATAGGGTAGCCCACGATGATGCGGCTCGGATGCAGGTTGTCGTAGAGGGCTTTGCTCTCGCGCAGGAACTCGGGAGAGAAGAGCAGACGGAACTTGTGCGTCTTGTCTTTCCCCTCAGCCTGGAACTTGCGTGCGTACTTGACATACAGGCTTCGGCAATACCCCACGGGAATGGTGCTCTTGATAACCATTGTTGCCTCTGGATTGACGCTAAGCACCAGATCGATAACGTCTTCGATGTGATGCGTATCGAAGAAGTTCTGCACCGGATCGTAGTTCGTGGGAGCTGCGATGACAACGAGTTCCGCATTGCGGTAAGCTTCTGCGCCATCCAGCGTAGCTGTCAGGTCGAGCTGCCTTTCGGCGAAAAATTTCTCGATATATTCGTCCTGTATGGGTGAAATGCGCTTGTTAATCTTCTCCACCTTCTCGGGTATCACGTCAACGGCTGTCACGTGGTGATGCTGGCTCAAAAGCGTGGCGATGCTCAATCCTACATAGCCTGTTCCTGCAACGGCAATATTCATGGTCAAGTTATTTTAGATGTTATAAAATCCGATTTAATTTTTTGTCTTGCAAATATACTTCTTTTTCTTTGATTCTTTCCTATAAAAGGAGGAAAAGATTGTTTTTGCGGGAAAATAATTATGTTCAACAAATAAAATTTTTTTCTTTCTAAATAATTTTTTTTCCCTTCTTCAAAAAAATTTTTCCCTTCTTCATATTCTCCCCTCCTTTGGGAGCGTTGCAGAAGGGGCAAAGATGTTGTTGTTTTCAGGAAAAATCCGTATCTTTGCAGCAAGAGAGATCAAATTTCTATGACGGATTCAGTAATTATTTCTACAATAAAAAACCTCCAGAAGGAGTACTCCGGGTATAAAGACGGAGGGCGTGCCTTTGTCGAAGCTCTTGCAAAGAAGATAAACAACATAGTCGACGAGGAAAAGAAAGAGGTCATCGACTTCCTCTTGCGGGAGATTGAGTTGAATGCTAACGACTTAGGCGATCTTGCCTTACGCACAATAGAGTTTCTCGACTCTCCTGATATGGCGAACAGACTGGAGGAGATTTACAAGCGACAGCACAACAAGAAGGACGAATACTGGAAGCAAGGCGTACTATTGAAACTTCTGATGAAATCACATCCGTCGGCAATCTATGATGATTATCTGGAAAAGAGCCCTGAGGCTAAGGAGTACTTTTATTTCCTTTCCTATTATTCGAAACTCTATCCGCAAAAAGGAATTCCTCTGCTTGCCGATAGTCTGATAGAAGATCATCACGTTGCAGCCACTCTTCCCAGCGACAATCCGAACAGCTTTGCCGGAGTTGAATTTGATATGCTGACTTTAATTATGGTGTCAGAGGAATTAGTGACTCCTCTTCTGGAAGAAGTGCGGAGAAAAAACGCTAAAGCGGCAGAGCATCTGAAAAAACATTTGGTGCATCTTCTGGAACACTACCCCTATCGCTTTTCAAAAGAGATTAAGGATAGCTTTTTGGCAGAACTATAACCGACAAAATGAACACAGTGGAAAAGAAAGAGCTAGTGAACCAAGTCGAGCTTCAGATAGACGAAGCTTTGACAAAGGATGGTTTCCTGAAGAGGAAGGGTGATTACTATAAGCCACTGCCAAATAGGTTTTTAGGAACGCTTTCTTTCACCAGAAGCCATTTTAACAGCCCGACGGACTTCTGGTTAGACGTTATCCTTATCGTGGAGAACATGAATACTGCGTGCGTAAGCAACTGGCTGAAAAAGAAAACAAAAAAGGAGTATATCCCTGGAGGAGCTGTCACGATTGACAACGTCTGTAATCTCTTGCCTAAAGTGAAGCCTTTTGATTGGGGATTCTCTACAACATCGAAGAAAAACAAAAAAGTCCTGGAAAAAGCGCTGAAAGATATACTGCCTGTTAGTAACAGGATTTTCAAGCAAATAGACTCTCCGGACAAGTTTACAACCTACTTGATGGAGAACAGCATTATGAATAAAGAGGGTGAAATAATGTTGCAGTATTATTGCTGTAATCGTAAGGATTTGGCAATGAGATACCTTGATATGATTCGTCAAGGAAAAATTAGTAAAAACGCTTTGAAAAATCCTTATTTCGCGGATTTCTGTGAGATGTTTGAGACGCTACTTCCTGAAGACCCTCAGGAGATACTATGCGAAGTTCCGGCCTATTGCAAGAAAAGAAGAATCACTTACATAGACTAAAGAATATATGGCAAAGAAATCCGTATGGAAAAGTAATATTTAAAAGGAAAGAAACCATCCGATTCGGAAGACAAAGAAAACAGCAGCGGAGAGCATTCAAAAGCCCTCCGCTGCAGAATTTTACGAAAAATGGTTTGTTTTCCTCTCTCAATCGAGAATCCTGAATCCTCCGATGATAGGGAGCTCCTTTGCCTGCCCTTGGGCAGCGTTCATGATGCCCAGGATGGCAAGGATGAAGAAAAACAGGTTGAGGATGCGGAAAATCCATCCGAGCCCGGGAACCAGAGTGAGGACTCCGCTGGCAATGCTGCAAATGCAGAGGATGAGGCCCTGATTGGTGTGGAAACGTGCAAACTTGCTGTCTTTAGCCATGATGAGCGGGATGATAAAGAGTATGCCCAGATAGGCAACGATAGCCATTCCGCGATTGTTTCGGATGTCTTCGGCGTCAAAGTCGGCTGTGGTGTTGGGCGTATCAATAACCCTATCGAAGTTGCCTCGCGCCGACTCACTGCTTTCGCTCGAAGCTGATTCCTGCTTGGCGCTGTCGGAAGCCTTCGAAGAGTTGAAGTTTTCTTTCGCTGCCTCAAAGCCAGCCTTTGCTGCCTGCCCTATTTTGGCAGCAGCGTCGCCCAGCTGAGAGGCAACTTCGCGTGCCTGAGCCTCAAAGTCGTCCATACGCGACTTTTTCGGCTCTTCTTTCTTCTCTTCCTCGTTGCCCTGAACCTTCGTCTCTTCTTTTTCGGAAGGCTGCTCGGAGGGCTCTTCTTCGGCAGGAGCTGCTTCTTCTTCAGAAGAGGGGGCTTCTTCCGTAACGTCGGGCTCTTTGTCAATCAGGGGAGAACCGCAAGAATGACAGTAACGTTCATCATCGGAGTGCTCGGCTCCGCACTTGGGACAAATTTTCATACCTCTTGGTTTTGATGGTTATTATCTCCTATTCAGAACAGCACCTTTCCTGTCATATCCTTAGGCTGAGGCAACTCCATGATCTTCAGAATCGTGGGAGCTACATCGGCAAGCACTCCGTTTTTCATCTCTACTCCGCGCTTCTCGGTAACGTAGATGCAAGGCACGGGGTTGAGCGAATGAGCCGTGTTGGGTGTACCGTCAGGATTGATAGCGTTGTCGGCATTTCCGTGATCGGCAATGATAAGTGTCTCATACCCAGAGGTGCGCGCTGCCTCCACAACGCTGTGCACGCACGAGTCGATAGCTGTGACAGCCTTCACAATAGCTGGATAGACGCCCGTGTGTCCTACCATATCGCCGTTTGCGAAGTTGACAACGATAAAGTCGTATTGCTCGCTGCGGATAGCGTCTACCAGCTTTGTGCAAACACCGAAGGCGCTCATCTCGGGCTGCAGGTCATAAGTGGCAACCTTCGGGCTGGGCACGAGAATACGGTCTTCACCCTCGAAGGGAGCCTCTCTTCCTCCATTAAAGAAGAAGGTAACGTGGGCATATTTCTCTGTTTCGGCAATGTGCAGCTGGCGCTTGCCCTTTGAGCTGAGGTATTCGCCAAGGGTGTCGGCAACGTTTTCCTTGTCGAAGAGGATGTGCAGCCCTGTGAAGCTGGCGTCGTAAGGAGTCATGCAGCAGTAGTAGAGATTGGGGATGGTGTGCATCCCTGCCTCGGGCATATCTTTCTGCGTGAGAGCGATGGTAATCTCCTTTGCCCTGTCGTTGCGGTAGTTGAAGAAAATCACTACGTCTCCTTCTTTGATTGTTCCGTCGAAGTTGCTGTTGACGATGGGTTTGATGAATTCGTCGGTTACGCCCTCGTCGTAGCTCTCTTGCATAGCTTTCACCATATCAGAAGCCTGCTTGCCTGTACCGCTGACGAGCTGGTCATAGCCTACTTTGACGCGCTCCCAGCGTTTGTCGCGGTCCATCGTGTAGAAACGCCCGATGATGCTTGCTACCTTGATGCCCTTGTCGGTCAGTTGCTTGATAAAGCCGATTCCGCTCTTAGGATCGGTGTCTCTTCCGTCCATCAGGCAATGAACGTAGGTGTTGTCGATGTTATAGTCGTCGGCAATCTCACACAATTTGAAAAGGTGCTCCAATGAGCTGTGAACACCACCGTCGCTGGTAAGTCCCATCAGATGAACGTTCTTCCCAGTCTCCTTAGCATAGGTGAATGCAGCAACTATCTCCTTGTTCTGCTTGATGCTGTTGTCGGCGCAGGCACGGTTGATCTTCACCAAATCCTGATAGACGATGCGCCCGGCACCGATGTTGAGATGCCCTACTTCGCTGTTGCCCATCTGCCCGTCGGGCAAGCCGACGTTTTCGCCGCTGGTCTGCAGCTCGCTGTGTGGATACGTAGCGTGCAGATAGTCCATGTAAGGCGTGTGAGTGTTCCAGATTACGTCGCCAATTCCGTGGTTGCCGTTTCCCCAACCATCAAGGATCATTAACAATGCTTTCATAATTCCGATAAATTGTATAGTTATAATTGTTCTTTTTCTTCACTCTTTCCGAAATCCAACTCCAGCTGCCCGCTGCCGAGAAGGTTGTACGACATACGATGATAGGGTGTGACTCCGTATTCTCTTATCGCTGCGCGATGCGCTGGGGCTGGGTAGCCTTTGTTTTTCTTCCATCCGTACTGCGGAAACTCCGCATCCAGCTGGTTCATGTAGTCATCGCGATAGGTTTTGGCAAGGATGCTCGCGGCGGCAATGTTCATGTATTTTCCGTCGCCTTTCACAACGGTTTTCCAAGGAGTGGAGCCGTAGGGCTTGAACTTGTTGCCGTCTACCACGATAAACTCAGGGTGCACCTTCAGTCTGTCGAGGGCACGATGCATAGCCAGGATGGAAGCGTTGAGGATATTTATCTTGTCTATCTCCTCCGCTGTCACGATTCCTATTGCCCAAGCCAGAGCCTGCTCCTCAATGATGGGCCGAAGGGCGTAGCGCTGCCGCTCGGAGAGTTGCTTGCTGTCGTTGAGCAAATCGTTGGAGAATGTGTCGGGGAGGATGACGGCAGCAGCATAGACGCTCCCGGCAAGGCAGCCTCTTCCTGCTTCGTCGCAACCCGCTTCCAGCATTCCTTTGTTAAGACAGCGCTCCAGCATCTGTTCCTCTTTTTATTGCTTTTTATTTGCTGCCGCAAGGCTTTCATACGTCTATAAGTATGGCATTTGCAGCAGATTTTGTTTCAGTCTGCAAAAGTACGAAAAAAAATGATTTTTTGCTTCTCAAAAAGAGATTATTTATTGAGAAAAAAATCTCGCGCGTGCGCGTACATTTTAAATAAAAAGATTTTGCAGATTCATTTTTTTGTCGTACCTTTGCTTCGAATAAATGCCGAGTATTTTCGGCTGAAAATATAACTGATTGATAACTCGCAAATAGTAACTATATGATCGAAAACGAAGAACTGGTGAGAGAAGGAGCAGAACGCTACTCTGCGGAAAACATTCAAGTGCTCGAAGGGCTTGAAGCTGTTCGCAAGCGTCCTGCAATGTACATTGGAGATATTAGCAACAAAGGCTTGCATCATCTGGTGTACGAAGTGGTAGACAACTCTATCGATGAGGCTTTGGCGGGATTCTGTTCCCACATCGAGGTCTTCATCAACGAAGATAATAGCATCACGGTGCAAGACAACGGGCGCGGTATCCCTGTCGATATGCACGAGAAGGAGCACAAGTCGGCCCTCGAAGTTGTTATGACGGTTCTCCATGCAGGAGGAAAATTCGACAAGGGTTCGTACAAGGTGTCGGGCGGTTTGCACGGCGTGGGCGTCAGCTGTGTAAACGGACTTAGCTCGAAGATGATAACCCAGGTGTTCCGCAACGGGAAGATCTATCAGCAGGAATATGCGTGCGGCAAGCCTCTCTACGATGTGAAAGTAGTGGGAGAAACGGAGCTGACGGGTACACGCCAGCAGTTCTGGCCCGATCGTACCATCTTCACCGTTCACGAGTATAACTACGACACTCTTGCAACGCGTATGCGTGAGCTGGCTTTCCTCAACGCAGGCATCACCATCACGCTCACCGACCTCCGCAAGGATGAAAACGGAGAAATCAAGCGTGAAGTTTTCCACTCCGACGAAGGACTGAAAGAGTTTGTGCGCTATATCGACAGCAGCCGCATCCATCTGTTTGACGATATTATCTATCTCAACACCGAGAAGCAGGGCATCCCCATCGAGATTGCCATTATGTACAACACTTCCTACTCGGAGAACCTTCACAGCTACGTCAACAATATCAACACCATAGAGGGAGGAACACATCTTGCCGGCTTCCGCGCTGCCCTCACGCGAACGCTCAAGAAGTACGCCGAGGATAGCAAGGCTGTGGAGAAGGCAAAGGTGGAGATAGCCCCCGAAGACTTCCGCGAGGGACTTACCGCTGTGATCAGCATCAAGGTGGCAGAACCTCAGTTCGAAGGGCAGACGAAAACCAAGCTCGGCAACAGCGAAGTGATGGGTGCCGTGCAGTCGGCTGTGTCGGAAACGCTGTCGGAGTACCTCGAGGAGCATCCTAAGGAGGCAAAGATGATTGTCGACAAGGTGGTGCTTGCTGCTGCCGCACGTATCGCTGCGCGCAAGGCACGCGAGAGCGTTCAGCGCAAGAATCCGATGAGCGGAGGCGGCCTTCCCGGCAAGCTCGCCGACTGCTCCGACAAGGATCCCGCCAACTGCGAGATGTTCATCGTCGAGGGTGATTCTGCCGGCGGTTCTGCCAAGCAGGGACGCGATCGTCACTTCCAGGCAATCCTTCCGATTCGCGGAAAAATCTTCAACGTAGAGCGCGTGATGTGGCACAAAGCCTTCGAGCACGAAGAGGTAAACAATATCATCCAGGCTCTGGGAGTACGCTTCGGGCTCAATCCCGAGAATTCCAAAGAGGCTAACTACGACAAGCTGCGTTATTATAAGGTTATCATCATGACGGATGCCGACGTCGATGGTTCTCACATCGACACCCTCATCATGACGCTCTTCTATCGCTACATGCCCGAGCTTATCGAGCGCGGACATCTCTACATTGCAACGCCTCCTCTCTATCTCTGCTCAAAGGGCAAGGTGAAGGAGTATTGCTACACCGACGAGCAGCGTCTGCAGTTCATCGACCAGTATGGAGGAGGAAGCGAAAACGCCATCACAACGCAGCGCTACAAAGGTTTGGGTGAGATGAACGCCGATCAACTTTGGGAGACGACAATGAATCCCGAGACGCGTCTGCTGAAGCAAGTCACTATCGACAATGCTGCCGACGCCGACTACGTCTTCTCAATGCTTATGGGCGAGGATGTAGGCCCGCGCCGTGAGTTCATTGAGGAACACGCTACCTATGCAAACATCGATGCATAGCGATTTCAAGCCGGAGGGGAGGGAGATGTAAGTCTCCCTCCCTTCGCATTGAAACACAAAACTTTTTGAAAAAAGGGCGCGAAATATCGCCAAACCTTGAAACAGAAAACACAAACAGAACGATATTTTGGATTCCTCTTGGAAGATAACTACGAAGGATTAGACTTTGCTACACAAACCACAAAACACTTTTCATTATGAAACTATTGCTATTCCTTCTCCCGCTGTTTTTTTGAAGCGTGAAATATGAAGAAAGAAAAAATTTTTTTCCCTTCTTCATATCGCCGTATTTGTTCTCCAAAAAATTTTTTCCCTTCTCCATATTCTATGATGCTCAAAACATATCTTTCCCCCGCTTTTTCAAAACCTTTTCGTGAGAAATCAAAAGATTTATTTTGTTCTCCACTCAACTCGCGCTATCTTTAACTTGTCGTTTTAGATAGGCTTCGTCTCGGGATAAAAAATAAATGCGATTTATTTTTGTTCTCCTCTCAACTCGCGCTATCTTTAACATGCTGTTTTAGATAGGCATCGTCTCGGGATAAAAAATAAATGCGATTTATTTTGTTCTCCTCTCAACTCGCGCTATCTTTAACTTGTCGTTTTAGATAGGCTTCGTCTCGGGATAAAAAATAAATGCGATTTATTTTGTTCTCCACTCAACTCGCGCTATCTTTGTAGCACAAACAAATGAAAATCATGAAAAAACAGAATCTTGCCATTTTGATGGCTTTTGCAATGTTCTCGTTCGTGTCCTTTTCTTCCCAAGCTTGGGAAATGGCGCGTGCGAGGCTGACAACCCCTTGGGCAAACGACGTAAGCCCTGAGAATGTACACCCCGAGTATCCCCGTCCTCAGATGGTTCGCCCCTTGTGGCAGAACCTTAACGGCTTGTGGATGTGGCAGTCGCTGCAATCTATGGATAGTCAGCTCGGCTCATCGTGGCGCGAGATTCTGGTGCCCTTTGCTGCCGAGTCGCCCCTCTCGGGAATAGGTTCACACACCGAAAGTATGGCCTACAAGCGCTCATTTGAAATCCCTGTAGAGTGGAAGGGGAAACGCGTGTTGTTGCATTTCGAAGCTGTTGACTGGAAGTGCGAGGCCTTTGTAAACGGAGTATCAGTCGGTACGCATGAAGGAGGTTACGACCCGTTTACGTTCGACATCACAGAGGCCCTCGGTGAAAAAACCGAAGGAGAGCTGCTCCTGCGCGTGTTTGACCCTACCGACAAGGATGCCGTGCCTCGCGGGAAACAAGTGCTCAATCCAGGCGGAATCTTCTACACTTGCACCAGCGGCATCTGGCAGACCGTTTGGCTGGAAGCAGTTGAGAAATCGTACATCGAGAGCTTCCATATTACGCCGAACGTTGACAATTCGTCTGTCGCCGTTTCGGTAAATACTGCGGGAGACAACACAGACGTGTCGCAATTTACCGTGCGCATCCTCCGAAACGGTGAATTGCTGAAAGAGGCTTCAGCATCGCTGAGTCGCACGCTTACCGTGAAACTTAATGACCCAGAACTGTGGACTCCAGACCATCCTTTCCTCTACGATATGGAAATAATCTTCGGCGACGACAAAGTGGAGACATACTTCGGGATGCGCAAGATTCATATCGAGAAAGATGCCTCGGGGTATTTCCGGACTATGCTCAACAATGAGTTCCTCTTCCAGATGGGTCCTTTGGATCAGGGATTTTGGCCCGACGGCATCTACACGGCTCCTTCAGACGAAGCTCTGAAGTTCGATATCGTCACGATGAAGAAGATGGGCTTCAACATGGTGCGCAAGCATATCAAAGTGGAGCCGAGACGTTGGTATTACTGGTGCGACAAGCTCGGGCTGATGGTTTGGCAAGATATGCCTGGAGAGAACTACGGCGGACAAGGGGGTGTTGCCGATAATGGCAACTACTTCTCGCGCGAGCTGACGGCTATGGTGAATACTCATTTCAACTCTCCCTGTATCGTAATGTGGGTTATCTTCAACGAGGGTGGGGGACAGACAAATCGCGATTACACAAAGAAATACGTTGATTTGGTGCGCAAGCTTGACTCGACACGCCTTATCAACGAGGCTTCGGGCTGGAACCATTATGGATATGGTGACATGAAGGATATACATCCTTATCCCGCTCCTTCCTACACCACAACTACCGCCAAGCAGGCAATGGCTTGCGGAGAATACGGAGGTGTGCAGTACGTTCTGCCAAATCATCTATGGTCCTCGGACCATTGGGGGTATGCTTCGGTAGAGAATGCAGATGAATACGATGCTACCTATACGGACTATGCTAATCGTCTGGCTCAGTTCAAGACGAAAAAAGGACTTTCTGCTGCTGTCTACACCCAGCTCACGGATGTGGAGGTAGAGGTGAACGGATTAATGACGTACGACAGAGTGGTAAAAAGCGATATCAACCGCATACGTGAGGCAAATCGTTTAGCGATAGAAAAGGAGGGGGTTCCTGTCGATTACATTCTTTCTCCTGCCGATGAATCGGGCGAAACGTGGAAATACACAACGGGAACTCCTTCAGACGACTGGATGGAAACGGGATTCAACGATAGCAAATGGTCTTCGGGCAAGACTGGCTTTGGTGCAAACGGTTTGTCAAACATGCAGTATGGAACGCGCTGGAGCTCATCCGACATCTGGATTCGAAAGGAAGTGGAGCTGTCGCTGAGTGAAAACGAACTCTCAAGCCTTCGAATGCGCGTTTACTACGATGAAGACTGCGAGATTTACATCAACGGAGTGCTCGCCTTCTCGGCTACGGGCTATCTGACAGATTACAAGATTGTGGAAATCCGAAGTGAAGCATTGGCTGCTATCAATAGGCAAGGGGCAAATGTCATTGCCGCACATTGCCATCAGACAGCAGGAGGACAATTCCTCGATGTGGCACTGCTTGTTGAAAAGCCCGCTCAGGCCTATGTGCCGAAACGTACGGTTCGCACACGGATGGAATATTCTCATTCCTCGGAACTTGCTTTTAGCGTGGGGTATAGCTTAGATTTGAATGCGGAGAAACCTGCGTTTGTTCAGCATTTTCGCAGAATACCTTTTGCCAATAAAGATGCGGGAGCAATCGTTGGGCTTGACAACTCCTTGCTTACTGAAATACAGGATTTGCTATTTGATGTGACAACACTCATGAATCCTGTCGACACGCAAACGCCTTTTAAGGTTTTCTTCTCTGTTGAAACTCCGAGCGATGCCGTAGGTTCTGGATTTTTTGTCAGACCTGCCTATGAGGATGCTTCCTCGGGAACCCTTCTTGGTATGAAGCGCGAGCCAAATGACCTGACTGATGTCTACCCGATAGGAAACGATAAGCGCGTTGTGACTTGGTCTTGCGTGTTCGATCCTTCACAGGCGATACCCATATCTTCTGCTTCGTCTGAGCAGCAGGTTGCATCCGATTTTTTTGATTTCAACCCTTCTGTGATTCAGAAGGGGCAAAAAGTTTATCTTGAGAATCTCAGTCAGACGAGTTCTTCTGATTTGCTTTGGATGGTTGCGGGAGATCATAGCAATTATCTGGTATCGGGTACGTCAGAATATGCTTCTTCTTCGCTTGTTCCTGACGTAGCAGGAGTGTATTCTGTTTCACAAGTTCATTTGGACTCTCCGTTTCAGATAACTTCCGAAAAGAAGCTTTATGTTTGTAACGCTGCTTCGGGAAACGGCTTGTGTTTGGCTGACGGTGCTTCCTTTTCGTTTGCCAATCCTTGCACGGCGCGTTCTTACCAATTAGCTCTCGACTGGTGGATGAAAGCGGAATCAGAAGAAGGTTTCGTTATCAGCACATCAGATAAAACGGAGTTTTCCGTTAATGCCCAGTCCGATGGTTCTGTCAATGTTACGATTGGAGGAAAAAGCGACAAGTCTTCAGCTCATTTCGTGCTAACGGAAGGATGGCACCACTATGCTTTCGTTTTCTATTACGGAAAGGTGCTCTTCTATCGTGACGGTAAGTTGTTTGGAGAGTTATCCGGTAATTATAATACTTCTTTTACTGCTTGGAAGAGCGATGTCAGGATGGAGGGATTCGGGATAACGGTAGATGAATTCCGTTGCTGGAAAAAGAATATGAAAGTGGATGCCTTGCGCGAAGTATGCGTGGCTCCTCTAGAAGGTGTCTCTATCTGGGAAACCTCCGAAAGGGGCCTGTGGGCATACTATTCTTTTGAGGAATCATCAGGAAACGCTAGGGACTTGACCTCCTCTGCAAACGACGCCGTTGTTTCCGAAAACGCTCGTCGTGTACCTTCCGAAGGAGTTTTCTGTCTTGACTTCGGAACGCCTCAAGGCTCTGTGGAAAACGTTAGTACTCTATATCTTACAAACTACAAGGCTCCTTTCCTGCACACTAACGAAAGCGTAAACACGTTTGACTCGGAGCGTTTCTTTGCTTTAGAGCACGGAACGGCAAAGTCCTCTTGGGAGGGTGGTTTTCTTAGTGCTCAAGAGAACGGAGTCTATGTGGATGCAGATAAGAAGTATGGCTTAGCTGCCGCTTCGGGTTGGTACAGATTACCTCTTGAGAATAAGCCAATTGTTCTGACACAATCACCTCTTCTTCCCGAAGGACTTTATGCGCTGAAGGTTAACACATTTGCGAGCGATAATGCTTGGCTGTGCCGTTTGGTTGCAGGAGGATTCAGTGCTGCTTTGAATGATGGAATACTGACTTTTCCTGTGCTGGAAGAGAAAGAAACCCCTTTGGGAGTTGAGTTAAACCTTCCGGCATTTAGCGAGGTTGTCTTTCAGGATTTCTCCCTTTTGCGGTATCCTTGCCAAAACACAAGGGCAAACGGAGAAACGATAACGGGCATTCAAGTCGTTAGCTCTGAGGATGGAGCCTCTGTAACTTACGATTTGACTGGGCGCAAGATAGTTCGTTCCTCAAGAGGAGAGGGAGGAGAAGCAAATCTTACGCCTGGTATCTATATCATTAAAGAAGGAGGGCGTGCCGTTAAGCGCTTAGTGCGATAAACCCGTCAATAAGGTATCTGCGACAGCATTTCTGCCAGTTTCTCAACGCCTTCCTTAAGGGGTTTTTGGAGCATGCCTTTGAGGAAGATGTTGAGTTCGGTGCGGAGTGTCAGCTTCATTTTTGACGTCTCCTCGGTGACAGGCAAAATCTGAATCCAAAGAGTCAATGGGATAGGGGAAGTTGTTGCCTCAAACTTGACGCACTTAGGCTCCTCGCGCTCGACGATGCGTAGTTCCAGTTTCCCGACGGGCGATACGGAGCAGCTTATGCTGTCGGAGTCGAAGGCAAGATCCTCAATCTTGATCTTTGCCTTCTCCTGTTCTTGCTGCAGTAGCTCTGTGAACTGCTCAAGATTTGATAAGTCGGAGAGCTTGTCGTACACCCGTTGCTGGCTGTATGGGATTTGTTTTACGTTGCTTTCAAACTGATTCATAGTTGATAAGGTCGTTAGGTAGAGTCAGACGATTCAGCCGTTCCAATGTGCAGGATCCTTGCGCCATTCCTGCAGGAGGGGAAGTTCGCTTTCATCGATATAGCCTGTCTTCAGGGCAACGTCGAGTACTGCGTCGTAGTTTGTGAGGGTAATCAGTTCCACTTTCGCGTCTTTGAAAGCCTTCTTTGCTACATCGAAGCCGTAGCTGAAGGAAGCAACCATTCCGATGACTTCGCATCCGTTGTTGCGTATAGCATCTACTGCCTTCAGACTGCTGGAGCCTGTCGACACAAGGTCCTCAACGACAACCACTTTCATTCCCGGACGGAGGTCACCCTCGATGGTGTTTTCAAGCCCGTGATCCTTAGGTTTCGAACGCACGTATACGAACGGGAGGCTTAGAGCGTCGGCAACCAGCGCGCCTTGTGGGATGGCGCCGGTAGCTACGCCTGCAATAGCGTCAACGTTGTGGAAATTCTCCTCAATGACGCGTGTCAGCTCCACTTTTACAAAAGTGCGCAGCTGCGGATAAGAGAGTGTCTTGCGGTTGTCGCAATAGAAAGGCGACTTCCATCCCGAAGCCCAGGTGAAGGGATTGGCGGGTTGAAGCTTGATGGCTTTGATGCGCAGAAGTTTTTCGGCAAAGAGTCTTTCGAGTACCTTCATAAATATTAAATTTTCTTTGACGGTGCTAAGATAGTACGTATTTTTCAATTAGCCAAACAATGTCTCTTTTCTTACACTTTTTTTGCTATTTTTTGAGTAAATATTGTCGCAGCTTTTGTTTTTAAAAACCCGAAAATCCCCGATGAAAAGGGCGATTTTTGCAAAAAAGGCATATTTTTTCTTGTAACTTTTGCCTTTGTGAGAAAAGTAGTATTTCACGCAAGAAAAATGGCTCTTCATCCTGCCCTTTCACAAAAGATAAGGGCAGCACAAATTATGTGTTCTCCAAAAATTTTTTTTCCTTCTTCAGCGCGCGATATGAAGAAGGAAAAAATTTTTATTCTTTCTACATATTTTGAGCCACTCAGACTCCCTTTGGGAGCTGTTTCCATATCGTGCATTATACGTCCTATTCTCGCTTTGGAAAAACCCAAATTATGCTATCTGGAAAACCTTCCCAAAAGGAGGCGTTATAGAAAAAAACAGATTTTTTTTAATTTTTTTAGGTTTGCGCTTGCACGCACGCGAAAAAGCAGTATATTTGCATGCTAAATATACCCATTTTTGAGAATGAGAAACAGTTATTATTAACCACTAAATAAATCTAAAGACTACCAGAAAGAACCATCAAAAAAACTCTAAATCTGAAACAATCAATTCATTACAAATTATTTTTTTTTATTTATTCACTCAATTAATCAACTAAATTTAAGCCTATGAAGAAGACATTTCTTTTGTGGATGGCAGCAGCCTTCTTGGCTGTTGCAGGCAATGCACAAGGCACATTTGCGGTTGGCGAAGATTTCCCTGTGGGAACCGCCGGCGACGGCTATGTAGTCACGAGCGTTGCTAACTGTACTCTGACACTGGGCGTTGATCACGGTTGGAAGACGGGAAAAACTTCCTTCGGTGATTATCAGTACTATGTTGTCGGAACCCAGAATCCTAAGGACGGCGGTTTCAACGAAGAAGGCGCTTCCGCAGGTGGTGGTTACAGTGAGGCAAAGGGCAACCTTCCCAATGCTGGAACCTACTTTGTGTTCAACCCCGCTAGCGACGGAATCATTTCCGCTGCTTTGAAAGTCGGGGGCAACAAGTCTCTGTTCGTCGTTGACGGCGACGGCACCAACGTAACCGCAACTGCAAAGGTATCGAATGCCGAGCAGGACTATGCAGCTTACGAAGACGGCTCTTTCCGTTCTACTACAGCAGGCAACTCAACATTGATGTTCCCCGTTGAAGGCGGTAAGACCTATTACGTGTTCTGCACGGGCTCGAAGCTGAGTTTCTTCGGCTTTACCTATGAAGCAGCTGACTCTTCAAGCGACTCTGCTCCCGATGCACGTTGGACCTTCGACGACGCTTCTAATCTGCTGAAGGCCGACAAGGGTAACCTCGCTATGCTGCCCATCAAGATGGGGAACAAGACTGTAGAGGAAGTTGACAACATCGAGGCTGTTGGCATCACCGCTATCGCAGGCAAGAATGCCAGCGACGGCGCAGCCTTCGTGCCAAAGGATGCCGGCTTCAAAGTAGAGCGTACAAAGGGTACCACCTCTAAGGACTATACCATCCTGATGGATGTTAAGGTGGACGACGCTAATTCCTACAATTCACTCTATCAGACCAACGTAAACAACACCAACGATGGTGAGATGTTCTTCCACAACCATCAGATTGGCATCAATGTCAACGGCTTGGGCTATAACGGTGAAATCAAGGATAACACTTGGTACCGCATCGCTATCCTCAACCGCGACGGCGACTTGTGCGTTTATGTTGACGGAGAGCTCGTAGGCCACACCGGAAGCCTTGGCATCTGGGAGTTGGATCCGTGGGGCTTCTACCTCTTCTGCGACGAGAGTGGCGAAAGGGTTGACACCTACGTGTCTGAGATAAACTTCTGGGAGCGTGGTCTCTCCGAAGAAGAAGTTGCAGCTCTCTCTCAGGAAGAAGAATCTGACGTCTTCTCGATGATTGCAGGCAAGGAAGACTTGGTTGCAGGCGGAAAGTACCTGTTGGCCTATCCTCTTGGCGACGGCAAATACTGCTTCTACTCAGGCATTGAGGAAGGAAAGACGTTCGGTTCCAGCGCAACCGAGGCAGTCGTTACCGACTACAAGGTTGTTGCTCCCGAAGGTGCTGTTGTTCTGACCCTTGAGGGTGAGGATGGCGCCTGGAAGTTCAAGGAAGGCGATATGTACTTCTACTGGCAGAGCGGCAACTCCCTGTCGTTGGATGCTACCGGTGCAAGATGGAACATCATCTTCATGGATAATGTTGCTGTTATCACCGACATCGACGCAGAAGAAGTTCGCGAGCTTCAGTACAACGCTTCCAGCCCGCGCTTTGCTTGCTACAAGGGCACACAGAAAGCTCCTTACCTCTTCAAGGCAGGCGAAGTAACCACCACTCCGGGCGAGGTTGTCGTTCCTGAGTACGAGAGCCTTGAGGAACTCTGCAAGGTTACTCCTACGGAGAAGGGCTCTGACGTTATCGTTACGCTGACCGATGAGGAAATCACCGACATCTACGTTACATCGGCTGGCTACCGCAACGGTATCTTCGTTAAGGCTGGTGACCGTGACGTTGAAATCTACTGCTACGACGTTCCCGAAGAGTGGGAAGTTGGCGGCAAGGTTTCCGGCACTATCCAGGGCGTTTGGAAGGACTACAATGGCACATGGGAAGTTTGTCCTGCTAACTGGGACGCTCTTACCTACACAGCTCTAGCTCCTTCCTTCTCTGGTGATGAGATCGGCGACGGCTTCACAGGATATTTCCTCAATGTAGCTACCAACACATACATGACGAAGGGTAACAACTATGGTACAACTCTGTCGCGTGGTGAGAAAGACATGCCTGTAACTCTCGATTTGAGGAAAGACAATGGCATGTACAAACTCTTCACTAACTTCTATCCTGACAAATGTATCGGTTGGGACAATGGTTCTGGTTTCTATGTAGACATCACCAAGCAGGCAACAACCTACTATGTGATTTCTCCTGTAGATAAAGGCAACGGTCAGCTCATCTACACCATCTATGCTAAGAGTATAGGTGAAAAGGGTGCAACTCTCGAAGGTTACCTGGCAGCTAAGGAGGAAAATACCATCGTAACCTCTCAAGAAACGTTGAATGAGTACTGCTACTGGCAGTTTGAGTTCAAAGATGCAAAAGCCCTTGTTGAGGCAGCTATTGCAAAGGGTGAGAACGGAACACCTTATGTCCTTCAAACCACCGATGCAAATGCTCCTTACTACCTTTGGACAAATGCTCAGGAACCTAGTGAAGGTCCTATCCGCAACATCATTGACGGCAACTATCAGAGCTTCTTCCATTCGATGTGGTCGACGGACATTGAAGGTCCTCACTACCTCTTCATTGATATGGGCGAGGGCAATGCTTCAACTGAATTTGCTATCAGCTATTCACGTCGTACGCAGAATAACAACAACCGTCCAACCGAAATCATCTTCTCTGGAAGCAACGATGGAACGACGTATACCGACTTTGCTACCTTGACACAGGAGGCTGACGGTCTGCCTACTGATCAAAACGTGAACAGCTACGTTTCGAAGGCTCTTAGCACGGGTGGTACTGCTTATCGTTATCTGCGCATCTACCCGTCAAAGAATAACAGCAATTCTAAGTTCTTCACCTTCGGAGAATTTGCACTGCTTGCTCCGACTCCTCAGTCTGATGATGTAGTTGCAGCTGTTGCTGCTGCCAAGGAAGTGCTTGCCAACGAGGCTGCCACCAAGGAAGACTGCCTGAACGCTGTTGAGGCAATTGAGAAGGCTATTTACAAGGCAACGGCAACGCTGAAAGCAGGCACCTACTTCATGCGTAACAAGAATAACGGCAAGTATATCAACGGCGGTCTGAATTGGGGTACACGCGCAGCCTTCATCGATAACTTCGGTATCGACTTCAACGTAAGCGTTAACAATGGCGTTTACACACTGGGTACGTTCACTAACCTCTCTCTGCGTGATACCGACGGTTTTACCGATCAGGCCGGTACTTGGTCCATTGAGCCTACCGATGAGTACAACACGTACACCGTTAAGGGTTCTGCTGGCTATCTCGGAGACGATGGTTCCAATGCTGTTGCCGTTAATCTTGCAGACGGTACGACAGATGCTGCTAAGTGGATATTCCTCACCAAGGAGCAAATGCTTGAGGAGGCTCTGAAAGACGCTTCTGCAGAACATCCTGCCGACCTTTCCTTCATGATTCAGGGACGTAACTTCAACAGAGGTAACGTGGGTGACTTCCGTCATAATGCATGGGTTCCAACAGGAATCTTGGGATTCGGTGGTCTTGCAGGCCAGAACGATACTACATGGCCAAATAGTTTCAGTGCAGAAATCTGGAACAAAGAAGCTGTCAGCGTAAGCCAGACAATAACTGGACTTCCCGATGGTTACTATCAGCTGAAGGTATTTGGTTACTATCGTATGGGTAGTCCTGCCGATCATGCCAACCACATGGTTGCCGGTGACTTGAAGAAGAATGCTTACTTCGCTTTGAATGATACGAAGGCTTATGTTCCATTCGTTTCTGACGAGGCTAAGGAAGCTGCCGAGGAAGGCTGGCCAACAGCTTACACTGCAGCCGACGGCACCGTTATGATGTACGGACCTGACCAGCTGAGTCATGCAGTTGTTGCTTTTGCCAAGGGCGGTTACCAGAATACGATAACTACTCACGTCGCAGGCGGTAAGATCACTATCACGGCAGGCAAGGAAGACTTCGTTCCTTTTGACTGGTTCGTGATGGATGAGTTCAAGCTCTTCTATCTGGGTAACACACCTACCACTCAAGCTCCTGAGTCGGGCGTTTACTACCTCTACAACCCGAAGACTGGTAAGTTCCTCACTCGTGGTAACAACTGGGGAACCCGCGCTATGCTGAACGATTATGCTGTTCCTGTAAAGGTTGAATCCGAGAACGGACAGATTACGTTACGTGACTACGCTTATCAGAATGATATAATTGGTTGGGCTTCCGATACTCCTAATTATATCTATTGTGATAAGAGAGAAAACGGTACTTACATCACCACTCCTGTTGAGGGCGGTTATATCCTTAAGAACATCGCTAAGGACGGATATGTACAGCTTGACGAAAACAACAACCTCATCATCGAGGGTGAAGCTTCCACTTCTGTTGTATTTGACTTCTGGACGGTTAGCGAGTATGAGGCATTCGTAACGGCACGCGAACAGGCTGCTACTTTTGCTGCTGCGAAAGCTGCAGGTATGGCTGACACCTATTCCGATATGCTGGATAGCTTGAAGACTTGGTCAACCATCGATTGCACCGAGGCCGTGAAGAGCCACACGCTCATCAACGGAACTGACGGCTGGACCTGGGATCAGTCTGAGCGTAACGGTAGCACTGCTTCCAACGGCAACGCTACTGAGCGCTGGCAGACAACAGGACGCTTCTGGCAGACAGTAACCGGTCTGGAGCCAGGCTTCTATGCTGTAACGATTGAGGCTTACCAGCGTCCGTATCACTATGGTGATGGATGCTACGATGTTGCCGCCCAAGGCTACAACATGGTAACCACAAGCTTCGAGGCCAACGGTAACAAGGTTCGTATCGTTGACTGGGCTGCTACAACGAAGGATCGTTATCCCGACAACATGGGTGACGGTAAGAGATACCTGGATGAGGGCAACGCTCACAATGTGGTTTACGGCTATGTAGGTGAAGACGGCAACCTGACGATTGCTCTCTACTGGCCTGCATACTATCCTAACTGCTGGTCGTTGTTCGAGAATGTTACGCTGAAACGTTACGTTCAGGATCCGTTCGCTGTTCTGCGTGCTGCTATCGCTAATGCTGCAACCGTTGACACCGAAGCTCCTCAGAACGGCAACGTTGCTGCTGAGCTCCGTATGGCTCTCGAAGAGGCTAACGCAATCCTTGATGTGAACGTTGCTGCTAGCAATGCATCTGCTGAGCGCGTAAATGCTGCTGTTGCCGCTGCTAAGCAATCTATCGAAGACTATGCTAAGCTGGCCGCCGACTTGGCTCTCTATGGTCCTACCTATGTTGAGGGTGCATCCGGTGCTGCCGACTTCTTGGCTGTCTTTGAGAAGGCTAAGGCTAACTATGACAACCGTGTTGCTACCGCTGCCGATGATGAAGAACTCGTTGCTGCATTCAACGCATATCTTGCTGCCAACGAAATCAACTTCGAGAACGGTGACATGAACGATGGTCTCAATGGTTGGGATACTTATGCTGAGAAGAATGCTTGGGGTCATAACCACTGGCAGACTCAGGGCGCTTCTTACTCCAACGGTAATGTATCTATCTCCAACTTCATTGAGTGCTGGGGCGCTAATACCGCCTTCGGAACAGCTTATGCTCAGCGCAAGCTTGAAGGTCTGCCCGCAGGTAAGTATGTGCTGACTGCTGACATTATTGCTACATGTCAGGGCAAGGCTAACAACAAGGGCGACGTAACGAACTCCTACCTCTTCCTTAATGATGATGTAACATTCGTTGCTACCAACAACGGTGCTCCTGAGCACTTCATGGTTATCTCTGATGTAACAGCAGATACCATCCTCCTTGGTTACAAGGCTGTTGAGTCTACTGTTGACTGGGTATCCTTCGACAATGTACACGTTTACACCTTCAATCCTGACTTCGCTCTTGCTGAGAAATTGGCTGAGGCTAAGGCTCTCTTGGAGGAGAATCCGGATGTGAACGGTGAGGCTAAGGCTCACCTCGTTGCAGAGGTTAACGCTGCTAACAACGTGGAAGGCCTCGCAGAAGCTATCGCATTCTTCAAGTCGGCAATAGATGTATACAACTCGTTTGCTGCTCTCGAGCGTCAGTATGACAAGGTTGCTCTGCTGGCTGATGCCAACAAGGCTGCCCTCGCAGCACTTGGTAGTGCAACTCTGCCTCTTGATGATATCTACGTTGCATACGAGGCTTATAAGCAGGCTGTTTACGACTACAACATGTTGACAGTTTCTGTAGACAATCCTGTTGACCAGACAGAACTTTACATCATCAACCCGTCCTTCGAGACTGGTGACCTCACAGGCTGGACCATCTCTAATACGGCTGGTGACCAGGGCGTATACCCGAACACCAACGGTACTTACACGATGCAGCCTATCGACGGTATGTATATGTTCAACAGCTGGAATGGCGACGATACTTCTTACACGCTTGCTCAGACCATCAGTCTGCCGAAGGGCTTCTATAAGTTGACAGCCCTTGTCGTTTCACACGACGGACATGATGTAACGATGTATGCTGGTGAGAATACCGTTACCACTACCTGCTACGGTGGTGCTGGCAAGGCTTATCCTGCAGAACTCTACTTCCAGCATGAAGGTGGCGACATCGCTATCGGTATCCTGGGTGGCTGGTTCTACAAGGTAGACAACTTCCATCTCTACTACATGGGCGTTCGTCCTAAGACTGTCGGCTACTTCACGCTTGCAGGCAAGGAGATGGCAGAGGGAGCTTCCGATCCTATCTATGCAATGTTGGCAGCAGATCCGAAGATCAAGGTTGTTTACAACGAGGTAGCTGCTGATGCTACTCCCGATCTCTCCGACTACGATGCTGTTGTAGTTCAGGAGTCGTTCGGTGGAGCGAACAAGATCGTTACAAGCGGTGCCCTCTCCATCTATGAGACAAAGGTTCCTATGCTGTTCAACAAGACTTATGCCCTTGGCGCAGGTCGCGGTATGACAAATGGTACTCGCGCCGACGCTCAGAAGGTAACCACGATTGATGTCGTTGAGCCTATTAGTGGCCTCTTCAATGGAATCGATGGCACAACTATTCCTCTCTACTATGGTTTGGCAACAGACCTTGGTGAGGAAGGTACTAAGGGCTTGAGCTATGTATATGGTGTAAACGATGTTCCTGAGAAGTCACTCGGCGCTGTTCCTACTGGTATTACGGATGCTTCTATTGCATTCAGCGACTTCCATGCAGGTGACAAGCTTGACGGCAAGTTATTCAATGCTCGTGTTATCACCTTCGGCATGAACTACGGTTCTCTCTGCCGTGAGGGTGGTAAGTACCTGAGTGATGAGGCTTACACCATGTGGCGTAACGCTGTATACATGCTGCTTGGTATGTATGTTCCGAGAGAGAAGGTTGACATGGATATCAACGATGAGTTTGAGGTTGCAGGCGTATCGCTTGATCAGACGAACCTTACTGTTGGACAGGATGAAACGATAACTCTCACAGCTACCGTTACTCCTGAGACAGCAGCTAACAAGGGTCTTGTTTGGACATCTTCGAACGAGGATGTAGCAACCGTTGTTGACGGTGTTGTAACAACCAACGAGACAGGTGAGGCTGACATCACGGTTACTACCGTTGATGGCGGATACAAGGCAACTTGCCACATTACCGTTGTTCTCTCCAGATTCCACACTTATGACTTCCGTCACTGGACAGACGAGCAGAAAGAAGCCCTTTCTACTGCTGTTAAGAATAAGGAATGGACGTCACTGAGTGGCTACTTCAAGACTGGTTCTGCTCTTAAGGACGAGCCTCTGATGGCTGGAACTCTGAACCTCGCTGAGGGTCTGCTCTGGACCGTTGGTAGTGGTAACCTCCGTGTTTACACAAGCGATGTATTCGAAGACAATTACATTTACTTCAATGCTGCTTCTACTGTAACTCTTGCTACTGAGAACGTTGTAGTTTACAACCTCAATGGTGAAGAATTCGAAGCAGTTCCTGTAAACGGTGTTGTAACACTCGAATTTGCTAAGAAGGATCAGCTCTATTGGATCCAGATAACTGATGTTAATGGAATCGAAGAGATTGAACTTGACCGCGACATGGATGGTACTATCTACAACGTTGCTGGACAGCGTGTAGAAGAGCCTGTCAAGGGCAACATCTACATTGTCAATGGCCGCAAGGTTATTGTTAAGTAAATGTTCGCAGAGTTTGAATAGATAATTCATCTCATTCTTTTGCAGGAGGGAGTCCTTAGGGTTCCCTCCTGCTTTTGTTTTTCCCAAAATGGGCAGGGAGAAGCAGTGCAAGCTATTCTTTATGCGCGCGTATTCTATAATTTATTACGTATTTCACGGCACAAACGGTTAATTCTTTGAACGAGAGTTCGGTATAGGTTTTGCCAATAAGTCTTGATTTGTTAATGATACTGAAGTTCATTGAAGGTTTCTTCGGCAGGAGGCCATAGGCAATGAGTGCGGAGAAACTCTTCATGCATGTGGCAGACATAGCCCAGGTAGAAGGACTTCAGGTCGCGGAAGCGAAGTGCGTGGAACAGTACCATTATAGCCTCGCTGTCGGACATTTGGCACGGGCGGTTGCGGTGACGCTTGCCGGGAATCGGAATGTTTTTTCAATTCTGGCTCGAAAAACATCTACACTTCTACACTTTATTAGTCAACACGCTGTATTTGTGTTCTTTAAGTGGGTGTAGAAGCCTTTTTTATCTACACCCGTCTACACCAAGAAATATCATGAGTGCAACTGAGTTGTGTTTGTTATGAGAAAAAACTAGGTGAAACTTGTTTAGATTCTACTGATGCGAAACAAATGTTGGAAAAAATCAATGGAAAAAGTGTTTTTTCGTTTTTTTTCTCTTGCTTTTTAAAAAAGAATTCAGTATCTTTACATTCTAAAACAGGAGTTTCTCAAAGCCTCCTCGTTAGAGAAATAACTATTTGGTAATAACTTATTTAACTTTTCTTCTATGACTTTAGAACAAGACTTTTTGATTCAGAATCCGAAGGAAGAGCGTTACAACGAAGTGCTCTCTCCTTTCGAAGAGTTTTTGCCTGGGATGCGTCCCAGCAATTCCGATGACTACCTGTCGCGACTTGCGTCAGCGATGATGACAAGGGGAATGAATGAGGCAGCAGTCTGTAGGCAAATAATAGAGCATAGTGTCTTTGTGTTGGACGAAGAGCATGTGAGATATCTTGTCCATCGTGTTTTCTCCTCTCCACCCGAGGAAAGAGAAAAAATGGTCATGTCAAAGACTCAGCGTGAGACATTGGCATTGCATGATTTCATGCGGCGTCGCTATTCTTTTCGTCGAAACGAGGTGACAGGCGTTACGGAGTACTGCGAGCGTAAACGGTATCATACTCGCTACCGCCCTGTGGATGAGCTGGTGCTTAACTCCATTTCTTTTAATGCGCGAGAAGAAGGCATTAATGTATGGGACAGGGACGTGAAACGGTATCTGAGGTCCGACAGGGTCGTTCCATACAACCCGTTTGAGGCGTTTCTGTCAAACCTGCCACAATGGGACAAGAGCCCTCGCATAGAAAAGTTTTTTCGGCGTGTGCCTGTTGATGATGAGAAGTGGTACAGCCTTGCCCACACGTGGTTCTTGGGAATGGTAGCACTCTGGTTAGGAAAAAACCGTCATAAGGGTAACGAGTCGATGCCTATCCTTGTCGGAGAGCAAGGAGTGGGCAAGAGCACTTTCTGTCGCAGCATCCTCCCTCCTGAGCTTGCTCCTTATTATACCGAGAACTTTGCCCTTGCCGACCGACGCAAAGCGCTTCTTATGCTAACACGTTATGGGCTCATCAATTTTGACGAGGTAAACCGGCTTACCGATCGTCAGCAGCCGATACTGAAAAACATGCTTCAGCTGCCTGTCGTCGATGAGTTTAAGCCCTATGCCTCTTTTTCAGTGCAGGAGCAGCGCTTTGCTTCCCTTATCGGTACGAGCAACAACACCGACGTTATCACCGACCTCACAGGCTCGCGTCGGTTCATCTGTACATGTGTGACGGGCCGAATCAATATGAACCGCCCCGTCAACTACCCGCAGCTCTATGCAGAAGCTGTCTGGGAGATTACCGCCGGACATCCCTATTGGTTGAACGAAGCAGAAGAGGCGTCTCTTATGGAGCTTAACATCCGATTCGTACGCATGCCAGCCGATGCGGAGTTGTTCGACATTTTCTTCGATGCAGCTGAAGAGGGCGAGCAGGGAGCCGAATGGCTCTATGCTTCAGAGATTCACCATCGTTTGCACCCAAGCATCAGCAAGCCGATGACGACAGGAGAGCTGCGCAACTTCCGTGCTGTCATGAACGGCAGGCATGTCCATTCCAAGCGTGCCAAAGCAGGAATGGTCTATCTTGTCAAACCGAAAAAGCCAAGATTGGTGTAGATGGGTGTAGATACGTGTAGATATTTTGCTTATCTGCACTGGCGTAAACAAAAGAAAATCAGTAATTTTGTTTTTCTGATGTAGAAGTGTAGATTAATTTTGAATAAACTGGAATAATAGTATCTGCTTTTTCTATATGTCATTTTTGTCTTTCAAGAACTATAAAAACCATTCCCTTTTATATAAAAGGCGCCCTCTTTTATATAAAAGCCGCCGCCTTTTATAAAAACACCCAACGAATATGGCTATACAATACGACTTTCAAAAATTTCCTCAAACATCCGCTGAAGAGGAGAACGTGCGGCTTTTCCCGAAAGCCGTCAAGCGCGGTACCGTATCCTTCTATGAACTGGCACACGAAATAGAGAAGACAACAACCTATACCGTTGCCGACCTGGAGGGAATGATGGAGGCTGTGGCCCATGCTGCCGCCTCTCATCTGAACAACAGCGAGCATGTGGAGCTGAAAGGGCTGGGCACGCTCTCGGTCGCCATCGCCTGCAACAGGGATGAGGCACGACACATGCCTGTCATTACCTCACCCTCGCAGGTGACGCCGCGGGACTTGCATGTAAGCAGGGTGAATTTCGATGCGAAGCCCGTGTTCATGCGGCGGCTCACAGGTCCCTTCGAGCAAGCCCACGAAAGGTTCCCTTCCAATAAGGAGACCGATGTACCCGTTCTTGCCGAGCGTCGTGCACTCCTGCTTGGCTACCTCGAATCGCACGGCTACATCAGCACATCACAATACATGCGGCTCACCCATTTCACCCGCAGCCACGCCCGAGACGAACTGAACGCTTTCGTTCACGAAGGACTTCTTCGCCGCTCTGGCGCAGGCACTCACCTCGTCTTCGTAAAAAGTTGATAGCTATGCATTTTACTCTTTTTTACACCCCTCCACACCGAAACTTTTTGCAACATTTCGTAAAAAGCCGTTAGTCTTCCAGTTGTTGTCAGTTCGTAGCCAATCCACTTATCCTTTTTTACATGGTACTAGCTCCATCTTTGAGACCACTAAAACGCCAAATTTTCGTTTTATGACATTTTCAGTCTTTCGAATCGTGAAATAATAAGATCTTCATACGCTTGTTTCTTCTCTTCGCTGAGGAAGGATTCTCGTATGAGTGTCTGCCATTTGGGAAGTGATTTCTGAAGGCTTGTGATAAGACGTTGCACCACCTTTTCTTCCAGTCCCATTGCCTTTGCAGCGTTCAGAAAGTCGCTCGTGCGGAGTTTCGTTTTCTTTCCCGCAAGAGTAAGTGCCAGTTCCTCCTTGTCTTTTGGATTGGTAATGGCAACATTAAGGAGGTCATAAGCTGGCGTCAGTTTATAATACTCGGATGGTCGGTAGAGCGAGAAATTTTTCAGGTGCATATCGTTGTTGCCTGTGACAAAGCAGAAAAGCAATAAATGCATGTAATTTGTGAGGTCGAGTTTTGGAGTGTTGCTATACTGCAAAATTGTCTTAGCAATTTGTTCATGCGATCCTTTGTATTTATATTCCGTAGGGTGCAGCGTGAGCTGACACATATCTTCCATGTCTATCTTCTCGCCATTCTTGGTACGGTCAATACGCTTTGTGATGTACCCTAATTTCCCATCTGCCAGATGAATAAGACTATGAGGCACGACGCTTATTTTTGCTGCCTCTGCAAGGTGCATCGTTAAGTCCTCGTTTTCTGGCAGTTGATCGTAACTCTCTGTCTGAGGCTTGAATATATAGTTGCCCCATAGTCCTACGATAGTCAGACGGCTACAACCATCGTGTTTGGTGAGGTTCAGCGATAGTTTGGGCTGAACGCCTGTCAACGATGTCTGGGCGCGGATGATTTGCTCGGCCAGTCGGTCGAGTTCCTCATGCCTATACTCCAGCAACGGAACATCCTTTGTCCCAAAGAACTTCCGTGCACACCTTGGATGAAAGTCTTTCTGACCCTCTTCCAATTCTTTGTAACAATACAGGCATTTACACATTGTCGTCTCCTTCTTTATTTATGGGTATGACACTGACAGAACCTATACACTCCTTACAACATAACAGCAATAGCGACATACGGTCAAGAATGCTGATGTCGGTGTTGCGAAGTGCTACATCAAGCAGCCATCCTTCAGGTATCAGTCCGTCAAAGAACGGAAACAATATAGGACTTACAAAAGCCTCTGTCTGTAATGGGAGTGTCAGGCTTACAGGCTGCGCATTTTCACGTTTGAGGTACGCTTCATCATAACAGAAACGGTATTCGCCACCATCTTCTGTCAGGAAACCTGCAAGAATCTCCTTTCGATATATCTCAGCTTGTTTCATTGCTTTTTAGTTGCTGTTAGCTCGTAGTTAAACAAATCAAGTAGTTGGTTGACCTTATCCATCCTTAACGTTGGTTTACCTTGCTCCAGATTTCGCACAAAACAAAGGCCGACTCCCGATTTCATAGCCAGATCTTCCTGTGTAAGACCATATTCCTTGCGTAAAGCCTTTACTACTGCAGATAATTTTGTCTTTTCCATATAGATTATATTATTTCGAATGCAAAAATACAACAATATTTGTAAATTGCATTATTTCTAATATAAAAAGATAGTATTTAACGCTTTTATATGGTTTCGACTATAGTTTTACACTTTCTTTGGTGATTTATGGCTTGTAATCATTGTTCTCGCTAAGATTATGCACTATTCACTATGAACGGCACACTTTTAGCTCTCTATTCCCCCCCGTACGACTTTTACTCCCTTAGGCGCTTTGATACTTGTCTTTACAGTGCCGTCTGGAAGTTTTTCGTGGCGAATATAGATTTGCCCGTAAGGCGTGGGATAGAAGCCCTCGGCCCACTTCAAGTTGCCTAAATGTGGCGTGATGCAAACCTTTTTACATCCAGGCTCTATTATTTCAACACCCAACACATGATTGCTGAGCCATGCAGTAGGACCACTTGCCCAACCATGACAAAGACTATGCCGATAGCCTTTATAACAATATCCACCGAAGTCGCCATGAATGTCGTCTTTGCCTTCGGGCACAAGCTCATCGATACGGCCTGCATTTTTTGTCCAGTCAAGATTGAAGTCTTCCCAGAAGGTGGTTGCTCCCATATCAAGCATACCTCCCCAGTATTCGCGAATGATATCCATAGCTTCTTCGTAATGACCAGACATCGCCAAAGCTTCCAGCATATAGTATCCGTAGAAGGTAGAGAATCCCTTAGATCCACCAGGCAACAAATAGTCTTGAGCTGCCTTCTCTGAATCCATCAGGCCAGCTATTGCCATCAGTGCTGCAGCCTGTTTCAAATTGTTAGGGGGAAGTACCTTTTTTTTCAAACGGTTCTCAATTTCACGACATTTTTGTGCCTTAGCTTCCTCGCCCAGCAGTAGGCATAACTCTGCCCCATCCTGCAAAGCCCAACATAGCAGAGCCCTATAACCCGCTTCAACGCCTTCGGTATTCGGACTAGATGGCCAGTCCAAAAAGCGTCCTCCTCCTAAATGCTCAGAACCCTCCTCATCAACACGAGAGTCAATGAGGTCGATAAGTCCAAGGATATAGTCGGCATGTTTTTTCAGGAATTCCAGATTGCCGAAATGTCTGTACCAGTCATACTGGATAATCAGATACCACATTGAATAAGCACTCATTCCGTTAAACCAGTTAGGCAGAGGATATTGCTGTATGGCTAAATCCAGGCTGGAATAGAAACACTCCTCGTTACCGAAGACGGTACTGATGGTGTTTATCTCAGGGTGCATGTCGCCCAGCCAGATGAGTCGGTCACGCTTGATGCCGTCCCAAATGTATTCTTGCATGTTCAGTTGTACGGTATAGGCGCCGGTAGACCAAATGGTATTCAATCGGTCATCAGAGCATTGGAAGGAGCCCAGATATGGGGAGTTGCGGTAGCGGAATACAGCGGTAGCTTCCTTAAGATGCAGAGAAGCCTCATCCAACAGGTCAATACGCGCGAAGCGGAATCCCGAGTTGCCGATTTCTATCTGCCCATAGCGCGGAACGGCAATTATCATGTCTCGGGTAGCATGGTCGTTGGTAGCAGTTCCGTTTTCTATTTCGCTGCATGTTTCGCTGACTGATTCACCCAGCCTAACTCTTACCTTGAAACTGGCTGCTGAGCCTGAACCGACAACCAGTTTCAGTGCCCCATGCAGTTCATGTCCGTAGTCGAGGATAATGGAAGCGTTTTCGTCTTTGGTGCTTTGCATAAAGCAAGAGCTGGCATTCACCAAGTCTGCCTGTCCATCATCAACATCCAAAAGATTCTCAAGATTACGTACTGAGCCCTTCGACCAAAGTATTTTCTTCGGTGCGATGAAAACCCTTGTCATTTTGTCTTGCCGGATGCGTAGTGTATCATCTTGAAAGGGTAAGGGTAAGTACAAGCCTTTTTCAGTTGCATCAGTATCTGTTTTTTTGCAAGAGGTGAAGGCAAAGCTACACGTCATTGCTATTATAATAAAGGAATAAGAAGCTTTTTTCATTTTCCGTTTTTGTTATGTAATATCCAAAGAGTTAGTCAAGCCTCCAAAGCCCGTCGCGTACGGAGACGTGATGTTCCTTGATGCCTAAATTATCCATCCATTCCCGCGTTCTCACTGTGGTAAGATGTGCTGTGTCAAAGCCCTGTCCCGTATCGTTGTTCCAAACCCACATGGGAGTGGGCCAGAGGCAAGCGCGGAACTTTATAGAGCGGTAGAATTCTTCCGAACAGCCGTTTTGTCCATGATGTGCCATTTGTAAATAGTCGCAGTCAAGATCTTTGGCAAAGGGACCTTTTAGTGCCAAATCGCCGCATTCTATCCCGGCATCGCCCAAGAAGACCATAGACTTTTTCTTATCCCAAACACGCATAATCATTGAATTGTTGTTATAGGGATTGGTGACAAGCTGGGTAGCTACGCTCACAATTTTGAGCTTCATCCCGTCAAAATCAAATACCTGTCCCGGCTGCTGTAAATCCACTACCTTAGCCTTGCAAGAGCTGAGTCTGTCATAGAAATCGCGTGTTTTTCCAGCTTCAGTGGGTTCTGCATCAATTACTTTGTCGGTAATACGGGAATGATAGATAGCCTTGATGCGAAGATCTTGAGTGCCCTGCTTCAGAATCTCCCATAGGGCACCCATGTGATCGTCGTGCGGATGGGAGATGAACCAGGCTTCGACTTCGTTTCCCAAAGCTCCAATAAAACCGCGAAGGGTAAATGCCTCTTCGGGAAATCCTCCATCCATTACGATGACCTTCCCCGTTTTTGTCTGAAAGACATAGGAGTTACCGATGGTGTTAGTATGCGAAGGAATCTGCCAAACGGTAAAAGCGGAACCTCTGGGAGCTTTTTTCCTATGACTCATCTCCGCTCCTTTTATTTCGGGAGATAGTGCCATTCCGACAGCGGCGACAACCCCAGTCTTAATAAATTGCCTGCGCGACAGATTGTTCAGTCCTTCTTTTTTCATGGCTTATTTGGTGCGTTTTTTAATGGATTCTCTATTGCCTTGAGATAGAGTGCTTAAACGACAGCATTATTTTTTCGTTCCAAAAGTAGAATAAAAAAATTAGAAGAAAAACAATTTTGGCAAAAATGAACCGCAAATAACACCCCTTAGTATTTGCTTTGGGCTAACACTCAGAAGAAGTTTATTATACGCGTTCCTTACCCAATAAACGCAAAAGGTTGGCCCAGGCGCGATATTGTGATGTAAAAGCATTCGTTTTCGTCACTCATTTTTTTCCTCAAGTCACATGAATTTGCCGAAAATGTGCCCAAAAAAGGTTAAAAAGCGCAAAATGACAAGTCCACTTGTCAAAAAAGGAGATTGTTTCTTTTTAAGTTCATGAAAAAGAGCTATATTTGCGCCAAATTACGTAAAATGAGAAAGAGTGCACTCGTCCTTCTGCTTTGCTTGCTGAGCCTATCGTTATGGGCTCAGGAAGACTATGCCGCATACGGCATTCGCTTTGCAGAGAGCGAAATGGCACGTTTCCCAGAGGCTTGGCAGCTGGATCACGGCTCGAGGCTGTTCTTCGGATATTCTCAAGGTGTGGGGTGCTGTGCTATGTTGCAAGTGGGAAAATACACAGGCGACAAGAAGTATTTCGATTACGTCGAGCAATGGGCCGACAGCCTCATCGCCGACGACGGAACCATCCATCTGTACACTCCCGAAACGTATAATCTCGACTTTATCAACTCGGGTAAGGTGCTTTTCGAGGTGTATCAGCAGACCGACGACGCCAAGTACAAGAAAGCGATGGAAAAGCTTGTCCGTCAGCTCAAAAACCACCCTCGCACGTGCGACGGAGGCTATTGGCACAAACTTATCTACCCTCATCAGATGTGGCTCGACGGCATCTATATGGCTTCCCCCTTTATGGCGCAGTACGGCGCTATATTTAAAAAGGAGGAATGGATAGACGAAGCCGTGAAGCAGGTAACCCTCTGCCATCAGCATACGTTCGATGCCCACACGGGGCTCTATCATCACGCTTGGGACGAGAGCCGCAGTCAGCGCTGGGCGAATCCCGAAACGGGACTCTCTCCAAACTTCTGGGGGAGGAGCATCGGCTGGTACTTTATGGCTCTGGTGGATTGTCTCGACTGGATTCCTGCCGAGCATGAGGGATTTCAGCGCATCGTAGGCTACGTTCGCGACTTGGCAGGCACGCTTCCCCGCTATCAGGATAAGGACGGGCTGTGGTATCAGGTGCTCGACTGCCCCGAGCGCGAAGGAAACTTCCCCGAGGCAAGCGTTACGGCGCAGTTTATGTACGCCTACGCCAAAGCAGTCAACAAAGGGTACATCGACCCCGCCTTCCGCCAGATAGCCGTGAAGGCATTCGAAGGGCTGAAGAACCAGCTCATCGAAGAGAAAGAAGACGGCACCCTCAGCCTCACACGCTGCTGCGCGGTAGGAGGGCTGGGCGGAAACCCGTACCGAGACGGCAGCTTCGAGTACTACACGCACGAGAAGATCCGCGACAACGACGCTAAGGCGACAGGGCCTTTCATCATGGGATGCCTTCAATTGGGAAATATGTCTAACGCACGAAACGGGATACTCAAGGAATAAAAATTTTTGGAGAACAAATCTCGCGGTATGAAGAAAGAAAAAAAATTTTTCCCTTCTTCATATTCAGAGGAAGAAAAACGAACCCTGACAGACAACAAATCAGTATAACGAAAGAAGAAGACAAAAAAAGGATACAGTTAACCATAATACTAATTAATTTCTAAACAGCATGAAGAAACTTTTTACACTTGTGACTTTGGCAGTGCTGGCAATCGGCTCAGCATTTGCAGGTAAGACGGTAGCTTTCCTCTACGAGCCGGCATACAACTCCGGGAAAGCCACCTCGTACGGACTTGCCGAGGGAGGCTACACTCTCGACCAAGACCCCATCTATGCAGCCCTCTGCGCAGAGTTTGACGTTACGGCTTTTGCTATCGACAAGAATGCAGAAGCAGATTACGAGCTGCTTGCCACGTTTGACTGCGTAGTATTCTCAGAGGCTATGTCGGGCAACAGCACTTGCACCAACAACCTTGTGAAGCTGGTAGGTACCGTTCCCATTGTGTCGATGAAGACCTACAACTACACCAGCGGACGTTGGAGCTGGGCAGCTCCGAGCAACCCGGGCACGAAGACTTCTTCGATAATGCCTGCTGCCGGATTTGAGAATCATGACCTCTTCAAGGGCCTTGAGCGCAACGACGACGGCTCCATCTCCCTCTACGACGAAAGCACTACGGCATCGAGCAACCGTATGCAGGGATTTGCTGCAAGCGCCATCATCGAAGGATCGGCTCTCGCAGACGAGACGGACAAGCTCTACGCCACAGCATCAGGTACCGATTACGTCAGCGTACACGAGATTGCCAACGTGGGAGACTACAAGTATGTGCTGGTAGGTATGTCGAGCGACAACATCTGGGCTGTTAACGCCAACGGACAGAAGATTATCATCAATGCTGTCAACTACGTGCTTGGAGAAGGCGGCTTCGATATGGAGGATGACATCAACATCGCCTATCTCTACGACTCATCCTACAGCACCTACAAGTGCGGCATCGACAACGACCCGTTCGTAGTGAACACAGTGCTTGCCGAGCGCAACACCGTATGCATCGACGTGAAGGACCTTACGGCTGCCGATACAGAAATGCTGGATTCCCTTTCCAAATTCGACCTTGTCGTTTTGAGCGAGGCTATCGGCGGCACACATAAGTTTGGCGTGAAACTGGTAGAACTTGTCAATCGTGTTCCTATCCTCAACTTCAAGTCGTTCTTCTATGCCAACAATCGTTGGAGCGTAGGTTCGGGTGTAAATCCCGTGAAGGTGGGTAGCGGAGTATTCGGTATCGCTGACATCAAGGTCAACGAGGCTTACCTTGAGGATGAACTCTTCGCCGATGTGGATATGGAAGAGGATGGAACCATCCATATGTTTGTCAACACTGAGCTGGAGAACAACCTCATGCAGTCCTACACAGCTAATGCCGACGGACTCTTCGGCAGCGACGACGTGATTGCTACCGTTAACGACTTGCCTTGTATCCATCGTCACGGAAACAAGAACACATACCTGCTGATTCCTATCTCCAGCGATGCAAACTACGTGGAAGAGGAATGCAACCTTTCCGATGCCGCTATTCAGCTCATCAACAATGCCGTTCGCATCCTGGCAGCTACTAAGGGAAATGTTACTCCTTGCGTTGCTCCTACCGCTTCCTTCGATTATGGAAACCGTGTGACAACCGTCACTTTGGCTTCCAGCACAACGGGTGCTACCATTTATTATACTCTTGACGGAACGGAGCCTACCGAGTCGAGCACGAAGTACGAAGGTCCTTTCGAGATTACTGAGGATTGCACCATCAAGGCTATCGCCGTTAAGCAGGGCAACGACAACAGCTCTGTAGCTTCTTTCGACGCTATCGTTCAGGTAATAGCTGCTGCTCCGCAGATTAGCATTGAGCGTCTGAGCGGAGTTTCCTACGTTACTATCACAACTTCGGAGGAAGGTGCTGTAGTATACTACGGATTTGTTGAGAAGGCAACTACGGGTAACTCAGTTGAGTACACCGAGCCTGTTGCTCTTACCTCACCCGCTACTGTTTACGCTTTTGCCGGAGGAGAAGGCTTCCTGTCTTCCGAGATTGTTTCCGCATTCGTAGGAGTTAACGGAGTTGACGCTACTAACATCCGTCTCGACACGATTGCTCACTTCGATGCCAACACCGAAGACTGGTATTGGGAAACTTCGGGAGGAAACTCAAAGGTTGCCTACTACATGGGCAAGAGCTCTATGTCGATGTACGAATCTATCGATACTATTGTCAGCGGAGCCGACACAACCTTCAACTATCACGTTCGTGAGCCGTTGGTATTCTATGCCCGCAACAGCGAGACAAACGAGTTTGACAATGGCTGGAAGGTAAAGACGATGGGACAGCTTGTTCAGTGGGAGAATACCACTCCTCAGAAGACCATAGGTAAGGCAGGCGATGCCGCTTACTACTGCGATAACGTAAACGACCTTGTTGACGGAGGTGCTACTCCTGGACATATCACTCTGACAAACCGTCATACCGGAGAGGACTACAACGCATCCATCGAGTCGACTCGCAAGTATGCTGGCCCGTTTGACATTATTACCTATGTGGGCAACAACAACAGCGACGGCGCTGCTCTTACCCTTGCCGTTCAGGTATCTGCTGACGGAGAGACCTGGGAATCAGTCGACACCGTTGGCGTATCGTACTACAAGCGCTTCTGGACTCGTCATCTGTCCAACTACGAAGGCACTGATGAGGTATTCGTACGTGTTAAGCAGGCAGGTGGAGGCACCAAGCTTGCCGTTTACGACATCGTTCTGAGAAACAACGGTGAGTTGTCGAAGGCTTACCAGGAGGAAGGCTCGGGCATCATCGTTGCCACGAAGGAGTCGCGCCTCATCGGCACTGAAGTATACGGAGTGAACGGTGTGCGCCTCTCAACACCTTCGAAAGGCATCAATATCGTTCGTCGCGTCTATGCCGACGGTACTGTAACGGTACAGAAAGTTCTTGTCAGATAACATCTGGCCTTATCAGCAGGAGAGCACGAGGCTCTCCTGCTGATTTTCTCAAACAGAAAAACACCTTCGGGAAAAACACCCCGAAATATGAAGAAGGGAAAAATTTTTTTGGAGAAGGAATATCGCGAGATGAAGAAGGAAAAAAATTTTTTTCTCAATACATAATCCCAAATACCAAACACACCCATCGACGATGAAACAGAAGCTCACCCTATTTGCTGTCATCCTAAGTTTCTCCCTTTCGTTTGCCGCTCAGTCGCAGCTTGCCTTTCCCGGGGCTGCTGGTTTCGGGCGCTTCGCCACAGGAGGGCGCGGAGGCACGGTTTATCATGTTACCAATCTGAACGACAGCGGGAGCGGCTCCCTCAGGGATGCCGTGAGCAGCCCAAATCGCATCGTCGTTTTCGACGTCTCGGGAGTCATCCGCCTTCAGAGCCGTCTCATTTTCAGTCATCACCTCTACGTTGCGGGGCAGACGGCTCCGGGCGAGGGCATCACGGTATACGGCAACGGAGTCTCTTTCTCCGGCGCCAACAACACAATTGTCCGTTACATGCGCTTCAGAATGGGCGCTAACGGAGATTCGGGAAAGGACGCAGCAGGAATAGCCAACGGCACTTGCATGATTTTCGATCATGTGTCGGTAAGCTGGGGCCTGGACGAGACTTTCTCTATCAATCCCGATGGAAAGGGGGATTTGGGAGACATCACCATCCAGAATTCCATCATCGCGCAAGGGCTTATGGACCACTCTGCCGGAGGACTCGTCCAGGCAGACAACATAACGCTCTATCGCAATCTTTATGTCGACAATTCTACCCGTAACAACAAGATAAAAGGGCGCAACCAGTATGTCAACTGCATCGTTTACAACTGGAAGAACGGCTGTTACCTCATGGGAGGCGACTCTGAGGGAACAAGCTACTGCAACGCCACAAACAATCTCTTCATCAACGGTCCTGCAGTAGGAGGCAATGCCTTTACGGGAGGCAACTCCAACTTCAACCTCTACGCCGAGGATAACTGGCAGGACAAGAATCGCAACGGAATCTTTGATCCCTACCAGATTCCTCACAGCGAATATTCGGGAGGACCTACTTTCCAGAACACTCCCTACAATTATCCTGAGCTGCCAGCCTATAGTGGCAACCAACTCATCGACTCTCTCCTTCCGAATGTGGGATGCTCGCTTCCTTATCGCGACATCTATGACTGCTATGTAGCCGACGAGGTGCTCTCGTTCGGAAAAGCAGGACATCTCATCTCGCGCGAGACTCAGCTGCCCCTTCCCGTTCCTACAGACTGGAATTGCTGGAACGGAGCAAAGCGTGCCGACTCGGATAACGACGGTATGCCCGACGAATGGGAGGAGAAGAACGGTACCGATGCTTCGAAGAATGATGCTATGGTGCTGGCTGACAACGGATATGCCAATATCGAAAACTATATCAACTCTATCACTTCTGCTGATAGTCAGGAGTTTTTGCGCGAGCCGTATCTGTTCGGAATGGATTATTCCACCCAGACTGCTATCGTGCTGAAGTGGTGCGACTATTCGGCAAGCGAGGATGCTTTCGTAATAGAGCAGCTGAAAGATGGAGCATACAAGGAAATAGGACGTACGGAAGCTAATGTCACTTCTTTCCGAGTGGCAGGCTTGGCTCCCCAAACAGCCTACACCTTCCGCATGAAGGCTGTTTCTAGAGAGCAATCCTCAGCTTACACCCAAGATGTTACGGTAAAGACACAGCCTATCGAGATTTCATTAATCGACGTTGACTCGTATGAGCCCGATTTGACTTGGAGTGCTGAAGATGGAACTTGGGATTACACTTCGGCTCTTTGGAGTGCTGAATCCTACCCTGACTCCTTGCTGGCGTTCTCTGATACCGCAGATGTGCTGTTTGCTCCCTCAGGTGAGATACATATCTCAATCACAGAGGATGTCGAGCCAAAGAATGTCGTGATTAATAGTGCTGAGGATGTTGTCTTCTCAGGTGAGAAGGGCATCTCGGGGCATAGCAGCGTCACGAAGGCAGGAACGGGCTCTGTGACAATGAATGACAACAATAGTTACACCAGCGCAACAGTCCTTAACGAAGGTGTGTATCGCTTCAGCCTTCTGACTGACGGAGGGAAAAGTAGCGGGATAGGCGCTTCGGAAGAATTCGCCCAATATTGGGTTTGGAACGGAGGAGAGTGGGATTATACGGGAGGAAACACCTCAACAAACCGTAGCGCACAAATCAACAAAACAACAACACTCCGCATCAGCAACGGGGCAACTGTTACGGCAAATGGTTCTTTGCAAGGCCAAGGAGGGTTTACTTTGGCAGGCAACGGGCAGCTGACAGCAGGAGATTATGAAACGCTGTTTGCCTATTCAGGTCCCACCCGGCTTGAAGGAGGAAAACTCTACTTCACATGCCCCGCAGGAGTAACTATTTCTCTGGGTTCAAGCTCAGGCTTAGAACTCGCGGGGGGTACGTTGCTGACTAAAGGAGACAACACCAACTACGAAACGTATTCATTTCCTATTTCAGTAGTGGAAGGAACGACTTCAACCATCCGTTTCCATCGCAACTGCTATATGAAAAGCTCTGTGCGAGGGAAAGGGACTATGATTTTCGAGATTCCGTACGTAAGAGAGTATATTCAGGGAAGCTGGGACAATTTCACGGGAAAACTGATAGCCAAAGGCTTAGGAACCGATAGCGACGGCTCGCAGTTCCTTCTCAACAACAGCAACGGGATTCCTAATGCATCGATAGAGTTGCAAGGCAACACAAGAGTTGTTTGCTGGAAAAATGCCTCCACTCTCAGTTTGGGAGGACTTTCAGGAGCTTCTAAAACTTGTCTCTCCGGTGCTGACAAGAAGAATAACAATTCCACAATGAAGTGGATTGTTGGAGGAGCAAACACCGACGAGACATTTGACGGCGTGATAGACGACCGTTGCAGCAGTACAGGTTATAATGGCAAAACTTCTATTGAGAAAATCGGCACAGGCGACTGGCGATTGAACGGGAAGAACATCCACTCAGGTACTACTACTATTAGCGGAGGACGCCTTATCGTTAACGGTCAACTGGCAGGATCTGGCAATGTGGTTGTCAATAGCGGAGGCACTCTTACTGGAAAAGGGACAACTTCTACAACAGGTATCATAGCTGGAAGGGTAACAGTCAACAACGGAGGAACTATTGCTGTAGGCGATACGGCATTCAACAATAAGGATGTGCTGACACTTTCGAAGGGAATGGCGGTAAACAGGGGAGGCAAGATACATGTACCTCTTTACAGGAAAGAGACGCTTAACAAATCGTCTCAGATAAAACTGAATGCCAATAGTACCATAAACGGAATGTTAGAGCTGGATATGGAAAATGTCACTATCGACATCATTCCCAATTCTTCTTTCCAGTTATTCACCCTTGCAAATGGTGTTCAATTAGATGGCACCTTGGAAGGCATCGAGCCGGCAATTCCTCAAGAGGGTTTGCAGTGGGATACAGCTCAGCTCTTTACTACTGGAAAGATTTATGTTCGTACCGACGAATATATGACGCAGGTTAAGAATCCTAACAGTAATCCTGCGTTAAAAGAGTATTTCTCGCTTGACGGGCAAAAGATGACAGACAAGAATCTTTTGCATTCTCAGCTTGTTATTGAGCGAGTAGTGGGCGAGGACGGGTTAGTCACAATGAATAAAGTGTATATTAAATAAAGAGTTAACATGAAAAACTGGAAAAACCTTTTGCGTCTGATGGGGGTGGCGGTTTTTTGTGCGGCTTTGCCTTCGTGTATTGAAGACATTTCGAATGATCCGCACTATGCTATTCCAGAGACATTGAAAGGAAGTGCGTATGAAACCCTGCAGGAAAAGGGTAATTACACCATTTTCCTTAAAGGAATTGATTTGGTTGGCTACCAATCCATTGTGGATGGGATGTCTTCGCTAACAGTAATGGCTCCGGACGACGAAGCTTTTGCATCGTATCTGAAGGGTAGAGGCTATTCTTCAATAGAAGAAATGTATGCTAAGGAGCCTAATGAGGTAAAGAAACTAATCGGTTTCCACCTTGTATACTATGGCTATAACTGGGATAAGTTCGTAAACTTCCGCCCCAACGAAGGAGATGAGGCTACGGAAGAGGAACGAATGAATATGGCTGGATATTACTACAAGTTCCAAACCCGTAGTAGCGATGGAATGACTCGAGAATACGATCCTGCCCAGAAAGACTCTGTTGACGTATGGCATCTGGAGCGGTTTATCCCCGTTTTCAGCAGCAAGATGTTTGAGACGAAGGGCATCGATGCTAAGTATAACTATGAGTATTTCTTCCCAGAGACAAAGTGGACTGGAAATTATACTCTGGAAAACAAACAGGGAGGCTTCAATATCGCCAATGCAAGTGTTTTGAATGAAGGGGATGTCATCACAGATAACGGTTATTTGTATTATGTAGATAAAGTTATCCGTCCTATGGAAACCATTTACACCGAGTTGAAGAATAATGAGGATTATAGCACTTTCTTCCAGTTGTACGATGGTTATAGCCGTTTCGAAAAAGATGTAACCCTCACAACGAACTTCGGTAAAGGCAAAGATTTATACCTTCATGGGAGCACACTTCTTCCTATTGCCTATGAATGGCCGAACAGTAGCTATCGTGCCGTTGATGTCAATTCACGTGAAGGGTTCAATATCTTTGCTCCTTCAAATGCTGCTATCCGCAATTTCTTTACCAATTATTGGACACCTTCCAGCGGATATACAAGCTTTGAGGATTTGGATCAACTCATCGTTAGTTATTTTATTCAACAAACGTTTGGAAAAGAGTTATTCATAGCATTCCCTGAAGAAATAAAAAAGGGAAATGTGTTGACTACTTTCGGCACCCCCATAAACATCGATCCCGACAAAGTGACTTGGCGTCAGATTTGTTGTAACGGAGTTCTTTACGGTATGGATGATATGAATGCTCCTGCCATTTTCTCAAGTGTTATCGGAAGTGCTTTCCGCGATAGGCGTTTCTTGCCTTATCTTTATGCTTTGGACGGAAGTGACCTTGTGCTGTCATTAGCCTCCCCGAATGCTTCTTTTGTTGCGCTTATTCCCGACACCGCACAGTTCAAAGGCTCTTTGATGAAGCTTGAGAACATTACGGGTGGACGTGAACTGCAGGTTTGGAGCGAAGAAGCAGGAGCATATACCTCGATAGGGAGCAATGCCCTTCAGAATTTAGTCAATATGCACATTAGCACTTCTGCCGACGTCCTGAAGAAAGAAGGATTGCAGGTTGTTGAGACAAATGTTGCATTCAACTATTGGTATATTGTTGATGGCAAGATAACCACAAGTTCCCTCTTCAACCAACAGCTCAACCCAACTTGGAATAGTGAGATTTACTTTGATTTCTCTCCTCTGGAGTTTGATGAGAAGAGTCCCAATGGAGGACTTTGGGACAACGGACGAGCATATGTCTATACGAGTCCTAAGCTATTTGAAACTTCTACAGGGGATCCGCTCCGCAGAGTTTTAGCTGTTTGCAACGATAAGAGTTATCCTTATTATCTGTTCTCTCAGCTGCTGGTTAAGGCGGGGCTCGTTTCAGAGCAACAGCTGACAATAGCAATGTCAGATGCCCGTTTCATAGCCTTTGTTCCTTCTAACGAAGCCATAAAGAGAGGAATAGAGGATATACCGGGTTGCTCCTCTTTCTCTGTGGATGATGATTATACGCTGAGTGGAACAATAAGCAGTGCCAATAAGACAAAATTAGCTAACTACTTACGCAGTTATTTCATAACAAGCGATCTTTCTCCATTTAGTGTTTATCCTTATCCTGGAAGTGGCCTGAAAGGAACTTTTGACACATCAGGCACAAACAAGCTTGTTTTGGAAGATGATGGTGTTTCATTGGCTGTTCATTTCGCAGATAGTGAGAATGCACCAGTTACTCTCTATCAGACAGAGAAGTATCATTCCTTGCCTTTTGCTTATAGTGATGGTTGTTTCCTTCTTATTAACGATATACTGAAATGATGAAGCGTATGAAAAGATACTTTATAGTTCTCATGGTTTTGTTCTCGTTATGGGAGGGAGCAACTGCTCAGGCACAAAACAAAGTCTTGACTGGAACAGTTGTCGAGATTATCGACGGAAGTAAAGAGCCGATTCTCGGTGCGAATGTAGTTTTTGTTGATCGTTCTGACCGTTATTTAACAGGCGCTATCACCGATTTGGATGGAAATTACAACTTAGCGGTTCCTTCTGATGCCGGAAACCTTCGCGTTCGTTTCTCTTATATCGGTATGAAGACTCAGACGTTGGAGTATACAGGACAAAGAGTTCTTGACATCACAATGTCTTCGGAGGCAGGTCAGTTAGATGAAGTTCAGATTGTTGCCAAGGTGATAGAACGCAACGATATGGGCATCTCGTTTTTGGAACAGACATCGGCAACTCAGAAAGTCAGTATGTCGGAGATTGTTGAAGGAACCCCTGTTTCTTCTATCGAGGAAGCATTGCAGGGACAGTTGGCTGGTGTTGATATTGTTGTAGGAGGAGATCCTGGAGCGCGTAGCACCATTCGCATTCGAGGTATCAACTCATTGAATGCTTCCAGCGAGCCTCTTATAGTTGTAAATGGAATTCCATATTCTGTAGATATTGACGATGATTTTAATTTTGCGACAGCAAACGACGAAGACTTTGGTGCTCTGCTGAACATTGCCCCAAGCGATATTGAAAGTATCGAAGTGTTGAAGGATGCTGCAGCTACAGCCATTTATGGTACGAAGGGAGCTAACGGTGTTCTTCTTATCAACACCAAGCAGGGTTCGAAAGGAAAGACGCGATTCTCTTTCAGCACAAAGTTTACGGCTAAGTTTGAGCCAAATCCCATTCCTTTGCTTGACGGGCATCAATACGTGAGTCTGATGCAAGATGCCATTTGGAATGCTGCTAATGCCAAAGGACTGACAAGCGCCAATAACGAATTGAATCTCCTTTATGATACGTACGACATCAATTACAATCCTGAGTGGATGTATTTTGATGAATACAATTGCGATACCAGATGGCTCGATTATGTGCGTCAGCAAGCATATACGACAGACAATACATTCAGCATCGATGGAGGAGGAGATAAGGCAACGTATCGATTGTCGTTGGGCTATCTGAATGAGATGGGAACGACAGTAGGAACTGGACTTGAGCGTTTCAATGCCAACTACCGTATGGCATATGATTTCAGTGACCGTTTGCGAATGAATACAGAGTTTGCCTTCACTCAGACGGATAAGCAAGGGAATGCAACAACCTCGGTACGCAGCGAGGCTCAGCGTAAAATGCCGAATAAGAGCCCTTATTACATTGATGATGTTACGGGAGAGCCTCTGCCGACTTATTTCAATCGTCAGGAAGAAGATTTCCAAGGCGCTTTCAACGGTTCTTTGGGAGGTAGTGCAAGGAATTTCAATCCTGTAGCTATGGTTGATTTGGGATTCAACAACGTTATGCAGCGCGAAGAGCGCATCACGTTCAATGCCCAGTATCTCTTTCCTTTTGATTTGACGTACAAGGGATATGTCTCAATGAACATGAAAACTGTCAAGACGCGAGGTTTCCTCCCACAAGAGGCAACGGGTGTGCTTTGGACGGGCAACAATGCCAACCTGAGCAAGGATGCTTATAGTGATAATCTCTCATTGATGACAGAGCAGAAGTTGCTGTATAATCACACTTTCGCTGAGAAACATCAGGTTTTAGCAACGGGACTTGTGCGTGTGAAACAGAATGAGAATTACAGCTATTCCAGTTTTACAAGTGGAAATCCGTCTTCCGGATTGAGTGATCCTGTTGCAGGAAGTGTGGTTACTTCAGCAGGCAGCGGATATAGCAAAACACGCAGCGTGGAAGCAATAGGTCAGTTCAACTATACTTTCGACGGGCGTTATGTTGCCAACGCTACTATAAATCACGAAGGAAACTCTGCTATGGGTAAGAGCAACCGATTTGCCACTTTTCCTGCCTTTGGCTTGGCTTGGAATATTCATCGCGAACATTGGTTTGACGATATGGAGAATCCTTGGCTCACAGAAGGAAAGATTCGTCTGAGTCTCGGATGGAGCGGAAACGCCCCAAGTGGTTCTTCTCTCTATTTGGGAGCCTATCAGACATTAGGCGAATTCATGAATATGGCAGCTATCTATCCTGTTCGCATTCAGTTGGATAAACTGAAGTGGGAAGTTTCAAAGGAATGGAACTACGGATTCGACATACGACTGTTTGACAAAGTCGGTTTCACTTTCGACTATTACGATAAATACACGAGTGACCTTCTGCTTTCAAACGTAAGGATTCCATCTTCAACGGGATACAGCACTATTCGCTGGTATAATTCGGGAGAGTTGAGCAATAGGGGATATGAATTCCGCATTACGTACGATGCCATCAATACGAAGATTTGGAAGCTAAATTTCAATTTCAACATCTCTCACAACGAAAACAAAGTGGAGAAGCTGCCTGTCAACATGACTGAGGAAAATTACACTTTCGGCAACGGAAACTACGCAATTCGTGTTGTGGAAGGGGATCCTATTGGTTCGTTTTATGGATATAGGTATCTGGGTGTATATGACAACAAGGAGCAGACGTATGCTCGCGATGCGGCAGGTAACATCATGTACGACTACAAGGGACTGCCGATTGTGATGAAGAACGGAACGACAACCGCTTTCCCGGGAGATGCCAAGTATGATGATATCAATCATGATGGTGTCATTAATGAGTATGACATTGTCTATCTTGGCAATAGTAACCCTGTATTCACTGGAGGAGCAGGCTTTACGCTCAAGTATAAGGACTGGTCTCTTACGACATTCTTCTACGATCGTCTGGGACAGAAGATAATCAATACAGCGCGTATGAATCTGGAGAGCATGTATAACACAAACAATCAGAGCACAGCCGTTCTCAATCGCTGGCGCAGCGAAGGAGATGCTGAGCATACCAACATTCCGCGTGCCCTCTATGGAATGGGCTACAACTATCTCGGAAGCGACAGGTTTGTGGAAGATGCTTCTTTCATCCGTTTGAAAACCCTCTCGCTCAACTACAACCTTCCGAAGAAATCGTTGGAAAAGTTGGGTATCAACCGCCTTCAGGTGTTTGTTACTGGATATGACCTCTTTACGTGGACAAAATACAGCGGACAAGATCCTGAAGTGTCACTTCCGTCGAGAGCAACTGCGTTGGCTCAGGATAACTCCACGTCTCCTGTCACCAAGCGTGCTGCAGTAGGTATTAATCTAAACTTTTAAAGAAGAAAGCATATGGAAAGATGTAGAAAGCATACGAAATTATTTGTTGCGCAAAATCCGGCAAGTAGGCTCCGGCTGATGATATGCGTTTTTCTTCTTGCAGGAATGATGTCGTCTTGCAACGACTGGCTCGATATCCTGCCCAACAACGAGCAGGTAACGGATAACTATTGGAAGTCGAAGGAGGATGTGGAAGCCGTTATTGCTTCGGGGTACTATTATCTGCGACAGGCAGTTCCTTCCTTCATCATCTGGGGAGAAGTGCGTGGAGGTACCATCTACACCACAAACACGGCAGCTGCCTATCTGCAGAATTTCAACATCACTCCCTCAAACACAGTTTGCAACTACGCCTCCGTCTACAAAGTGATAGGAATGGCAAACAGCGTGCTGAAATATGCGCCTTCGGTGATGACTGAGGATGACACCTATTATGCTTCCATCATGAATTCCCATCTGTGCGAAGCATATTTCCTGCGCGCATATTGCTATCTGCTGCTTGTGAAAAACTATCGTGACGTGCCCCTCGTCATAGAAGCTTATGTGAATGACGATGCTGAGTATTCTACTCCCAAATCAACCGAAGCGGAAATCATTGCCCAGGTGAAGCAGGATGTAAAAGATGCTATTGCCACAGGAGCTGCTAAGACGGAATACGAAGATACCGACGGCCTTTATTGGACGTCAAAGGGTAGGGCAACCCGATGGGCTCTTTACGCTCTGATGGCTGACGCCTGCCTCTGGAATCACGATTATGACGAGTGCATCCAGTATTGTAACTATATCCTGGATGTTGAGGAGAATGATTTTTCCAATCGTCCGCGTTTTATCAGCAATCCAAGTCAGTGGTTTGAAATCTTTTATCCTGGCAACAGCAACGAATCCATCTTCGAAGTGCAATGGGAGTCTTCTTCTAAATACGCTCAGTCAAACAATTATGGCTCATTATTCGCTATCAACGCCTCTTCCGTTTATAAGTACACCGATTATGCTGTAGGTAAACTGATAGAAGAGACAGATGAGGCTTTGGCAAATACTGTTGACAGAGAGGGGCGCATAGGGAGAATGCTTTATTGCTCTTATAAATCTCTGGCAACCAATCAGCTCGACTATGCCAAGCAGTCACAGCTCTTTGTGTGGAAATATAAGGGAACAGATGTTGTCGCCGGTGATCCTCGCCCTCAGGAAGATGCAAACTTCATCCTCTATCGTGTGGCAGAGATTATTCTCATGAAAGCTGAGGCTCTCATTATGAAGGGTGAATCTTCGTGGGCTTCTGCTGTAGAACTCATCAATACCATCCGCAGGCGTGCCAGCCTCAACGATTTGGACATCGTGGTGGAAGAAACAGATGAGAGAACAATGCTGGAAGCTGTCATGCATGAGCGCGAAATGGAATTCCTTGCTGAGGGCAAGCGCTGGTACGATTTGCTGCGTGTAGCCCGCTACGATCATGGCGATGGAGTTTACAGACAATGGTTCGTAGACGAAGTGGTGGAAGGAAACCAGACAACCAAAGACGAATGGATTCGTTCTGTTCTGCTGGATGAGAATGCTTGGTACATGCCTATTCCCTACAGCGAGATAGAGATAAATCCTGTATTAGTTCAAAATCCGTATTATGGAACTACCAAATAAATCAAGCATATGAAGAAGTTTGTTTTATTTTCAAATATTTCGGTTCTTTTTCTGGCAGTTGCCTTGTTCCTGTCGTGCAATGATGACAAGATAGGAAGCACATACCAGATTTTCGACGATAACCCAGCATCCAACATGCTGGCAGCGAATGAGAACTTTTCAGAATGGGTGCATGTCCTGGAGTATTCCGACATGTATAATGCCATTAACCAAGCAACTCAGGCATTTACCGTTTTTGCTCCTGACAACGATGCCGTGCGTGCTTTCTATAATAAGAAAGGAGTGGAAAATATCGAGAGCTTAGGTAAAGACTATGCTCGTGCATTGATACTTCATCATACCGTGCTGGATTCACTGTCTGTTGAGAATCTGCAGTTAAAAACGTATGTCACTAATCTGGCAGGCGACAGGATAAGTATTTCTATCGACTCTCTTCATGCTGGTCAGTTTGTTTTGAGCGATAATGTGCATGTATATCAATCTGCAGTACATGCATATAACGCACTGATGTATTACATTGATGGAGTGATGATTCCCCTCGTTGAAACGATTTATGACCGTTTATCGGATAATCCAGAGTATAGCATCATGCGTGAGGCAGTGGAACGCACGGGTTGGGATAAGGTGTTGGACTCGGTAAATGATACTGTTCAAAATGAAAACGGAGGATATACAGTGAGTCGTGTGGCATTAGCCTTTTTGGGAGTGAGCAATTCTTCTTTTGCCGCAAGCGGCATAAATACTTTTACCGACTTGACGAATAAGCTGGCTTCAGGCACAGATTACACAAATCCGAAGAACAGTCTCAATGAATATGTAGCCTACCATGTTCTTTCCTCCGATTATTCCGTTCAAGACTTGGAAGTGATGCAGGGAAGTGATATCACTAGAATTTGGAACACATTGGCAGAAAATCAGGTCTTCACGCTAACGGTAGATACTTTGGCTGGTACTTATACTTTCAATCAGCTCGACGAAAGCATAGCTAAAACGTCGTTTGATGAGGATAAGAGCAACACCAAGTGTAAAAACGGATATCTGCACGAGATTAATGGATGGCTTCCTGTCTGGGAACCACAGCAGAGCACTGTTGTCTGGGACCTTGCAGACTATGTGGAAGTGAAGAACTGGGTAATAGCCTCGGGAGGAGCAGAGCAGTACCAGCCTCAGGAGCCTGTTTCTTCAGAGAAAAAAATTGACATCAGTAAGTGTGGCGCCTATGATTATGTGGTCTCTGAATCTGGAGTAGGTGGAAACACATATGCTTATGTTACCTATGTGAATTGTAAGAAGAACTTGAGTGCTGCCCAGTTCAACGATCGTGTGGTATTCAACTTAGGCTATATGGGTAGCGTCAGCATGAGAACTCCCACTATTGTCAGAGGCAAATATAGGGTAGAGCTGAGCTTTGTCTATCTTAGCGATCATAATTTTATGAGACAGATGACAGATGGAAACGGTGGACTTATCCGCATGACGATAGACGATGATCCTGCCACTCAAAAGAACACGGCTCCTTATACTACTGTAAGCAAGTCAACGGCAGGTGTCTATTCTGCTACTCTCTACGACGAGATAGAGTTTGACATAACGGCAAATCACACCTTCCGGTTTGTAATAATGGATCCTGCTGCAAGTTCCAATAAGAATTTCAGTTTGCAGTTTGATTGTATAACCTTTATTCCCATTGAATGAGTATGAAAAAGAGTATAGTATTCTTGTCTTTGGCTTTGGGCATTCTGACCCTGTGTTCTTGTTCTGACACGTGGAATGATCACTATAATCAGATTACGACTGAGATAAGCAATGATCAGCTGGTGATGGTTGATGTGACTTCCGAGGAATGGCTTTCTGATCCTGCCCAGTCCGATTTAAGTTTGATGTATCAGTTCCTTGTGAAACAGAATGTATTCTCCCGACTCAAGGAAAAAGGACAACTTCATTCCATCCTAATGGTTGTAAATGATAATTTTGTGCAGCCAGAAGAGGAAAAGGCAGAGTTTGTAGCAAATTCTCACGTAACCGATATCAGTCTTTCTCCATCTAATCTGTATGATGGTGAGCGAGTGCTGATGTGGCATAACAAGTTTGTGACTGTGGGTGTTGATTCACTTGGCGCTATCGGGCAACTCAATCATATCACATTCAACGGCTCTCCTGCTTGTGAGGTAGTCAAAACATTAGATGGTTATATTTACGTGTTGGATGCTATGATTGAAACACCCACTTCTCTGAGTGACTACATCAACAATCTTCCAGATGAATATAGCATGTTCCGCGAAATGGTTTTGGCATCTGGAGGAAAACAGTTTGACAAAGCAAACAGCAAGCCGATAGGTGTGGATAATACTGGAAACACGATTTATGATACCGTTTGGATCTATACCAACGACTTTTTTGATGCAAAGAATTTCAGCTTGAATAGTGAATCTCTAACGGCTACCATGCTGTTGTTCTCCAACGACGTGATAAACGAAGCACTGACGGAGGCAAAGACGACATTAGCAGCTTGGGATATGGAACGCGACGAGGAAATATTGCGCAGATGGCTGCTTGAAGTAGCTTTCTTCAACAAACAGTATTCGTCAGAGGATTTTGAGTCAAACAGTGACTTTATATCCATTTATGATCGTCAATGGCGTATTGCTGAGCAAGACGTGGACACAGAGAATCCCATTCCTGTTTCCAATGGAATTATCTATAACGTTCAGAAGGTCAGGATTCCTAATAATGTACTAATGTATCGCCTGAAAGATTATTACTACACGTGGGAGTTCTGCTCTGATGTTGAAAAAGCTCTTTATTACCAGTTTACGAACATTAAAGACATCTCTGCCAGCACAGCCGTTGCAGGTTGGACTCCGGAAGTGGGAGTATGGCCAATGCATGAGAATCGCGTTCTTCAGTGCTATCCCGACGACAAGACACTGGGCTTCACTATAGTATTGGAACCGTTTAAGTGTATCAAAGATGCAGATGGCAATGTTTCGGAGATCCGCCCCTGGCTCATACCACCAGGCACATATCGTTTTGCCATGGGCTTCACACAGAATATGGGTTACGACTTGGATGTCACACTCTCTGTCATAAACGGTCCTGATATTGTAGAACTGGGTAAGACCTCTATTACGATAGATTCATCCACTAAATTCCACTATGATAGAGGAACCACTTTGAGTGACACTTGGCCTGAGGGGTATGATAAAGACGAGCGAACCCGTCTCCTTGCCCTGAACAGCAAAGCTAATAACTACGACACTGATGGAGGTCTGGTCTTTGAAGAAATTGAGATTCCCGACTTGACGGGAACCGGGGCTGCTCTGCCCGTGCAAATTCGGATAGATAACAACACCCCCAGCAGCTCGAAGGTAACGTTGAATCATTGGTGTCTCCGTCCGACATCCAACAATTATTAAGGGTTTGGTTATGAAGAATAAATCTATAGTTTTGTTTGCTATCCTTTTGATAGCTTTTGTATGGCCATCCAAGGGGGAGACGCTGAAGGGTTTTGTCTGTGCTCCCGATAACAGTCCTCTCCCTGATGTGGTAATCACATCCTCAGGAGTAAGCACTGTGACAACAGACATAGACGGTGCCTTTAGCATCGATCTTTCCGCCGATGCCATCATTAATGTTTGGGCTGATGGCTATTACTCTCAGACCATTCGCGTGGATGGACGTACAGAGTTGAAGATAGTGCTCGTTCCCATTGCCTCTTTCAAATATAATGAGACGGCAGTGCTTCCTTTCCGCATAGTTGAGGGAAAGGCTCCCGAGGGAACGGATAATGTCACGAAGAAAGATTTTGCCTTAGGCTCATCAAGTATCGATAAGGCTATACAAGGCGAATTGACAGGATTGCAGGTTACAAATAAGAGTGGAATGACAGGTGAAGGGGCCTACATGGCTCTTCACGGAATCCAAACCCTTGCTTCCGACAACATGCCACTTATTGTGGTGAATGGTGTTCCTTTTATGCCTTCTCCTGCCGAATCTCAGCTCATCGGAGGCTATTCGCGTAGTGTGTTCCGCGCTTTCAACATTAACGATATCCAGAATATTACCCTCCTGAAGGGTGCGGAGGCGTCGCTATACGGTTCGCTGGCATCGAATGGAGTCATCTTGATTGAGACGGACGGAGCTACTTCGGATGATATGAATACAAAAATATCGTACGACGGTTCTTTCGGTACCAACTGGAAAGGGAGAAGCCTCCCTCTGATGAACGCTTCGGAATACAAATCATACCTGTCGGACATCGGTATGACGTACTATAATAATATGGAAACGTTCTTTAACGATTTTTCCTTCTTGTCGCCAGACGAAGGCGATGCCTTCAATTATCTCTACCAATACGACACGGATTGGCAAAGCATCCTATACCAAAATGGTATTACTACCGATCATCTGGTAAGAGTGGAAGGCGGAGATGCTATCGCTAAATATGATGTCTCTTTAGGGTATATGCGTGACGAAGGTTCTGTAAAAGATACGTATAGTGACAGGTTCCATACGCAAATCAATTCGAATGTCCTTGTCAGCAAGAAGTTAGAGATAGGTGCCACAATAGGACTGGCTTACATAAACGGGCAGTACCAGGAACAGGGGCTCAGCCTTGAAACGAATCCTCTGTTGGCAGCATATCGACGTGCTCCGGTTCTCAGTCCGTACAAAAGTGATATGTATGGAAATCTATTGGAAACGTATGCGGGATATCGTTTTGGCAACATTTCCAATACCGATTTCATAGTAAGTAATCCGATGTCTATCATCGGTTCCCTTTCTGCCACCCAGCGCCAGTATGATGTGAACATGAGGGCTAATCTCACGTACAAACCGACAAATAATCTTCAGTTCAGCGGAATTTTCGGCCTCTATTACAATTACGACCAGGAAGGAGTCTTCATTCCCGGCATCAACAACAGCGATATCGTTCCCCAGTTCGATTCCTACGGTTCTAGCGAGAACATCGTGCGTCAGGGGGTGAATGAGCAGTTCAATATGTTCTATTCACTGAATGGCGCATACAATAATGTATGGAACGGGATTCATGCTCTGGACTTCAGGGCAGGAGCTCAGACGATGATGACTTCTTACGAAGCAGATATGGGTGTGGGACGTAACACGGCAAACGACTTTTACCAGACCCTTTCCGACGTGCAAAGCATAGGGCGCTATTTCAGTGGATACGATGAGAAGTGGAATTGGCTCAGTTTCTATGCTTCGGCAGGTTACACCTATAGCGACGTGGCAAACGTGGGCTTCAATATCTCTGCCGATGGGGCTTCTTCTACTGGAGTTAATACCTCTCGTTTTGGATTCTTCCCTTCCGTTTCTGGAAAATGGATGTTGAATCATCTCTCCTTCATGCGCGATGTGTCAAGCATCAACGACTTGACCCTGTGGGCTGACTACGGAAAAACAGGAAACAGCCGTTTCTCCAACAATTACGGAAGGTACTACTACGTTAGCAGCTTGTATCAGGGAATAGCAGGAATCATACGTGCTAATGTGCCAAACACTGAAATCAAGTGGGAGAACAATACGAAATTGAACGTTGGAGTGAACGGCTCTTTCTTCAATCATCGTCTGAATGCCTCTTTTGCCTTGTATGACAATCGGGCTACCGACGTCTTGATGGCTCGCTCTGAATCGTCACTTTATGGAACGGGCGTACATTACAGCAATGATGCTGCTATTAACAGCCGCGGTTTTGATGCTTCCCTTCAGGTGTATCCTGTTTACACAAAGAACTTCAAGTGGATTGTAGGAGGAAAGCTGACGCGCCTTGTCAACAAGGTTGTCTCATTGGGCACTACCGATGAGTTTATCAGCACCCTCTCCGACAATGCCTCCATCATTACCCGAGTGGGGGAGGACCCCTATTCGTTCTATGGTTATGAGGCAGATGGCGTTTGGTCAACGACACTTGATGCAATGAACGCCCATGAAGGGCATCCTCTGCGTAATCGCAACGGAGTGGAGTTCAAGGCAGGTGATGTGCGATATGTCGATCAGAACAAAGACGGTGTCATCGATGATGCAGACCGTATTGTATTGGGTTCGGCAACTCCCGATTTCTACGGCTCAGCTTATAACCGTTTCGAATATCGCGGTTTTGCTCTTGACTTCAATTTCGTCTATTCTATCGGAAACGAAGCTTATAATGCCGTGCGTCGGATAGCAGAGTCTTCGTGTGATTTCTCCAACCAGAGCAGTGCTGTCATAAGGCGCTGGACAATGGATGGGCAGATTACCGATATGCCTCGTGCGAAATGGAACGATCAGGTGGGTAACAACGATTTCAGCAGCCGTTGGATAGAAGACGCTTCTTACCTCAAGTTGCGCGACGTGACACTCAGCTATTCCTTCTCCCGCACGGTGTGGAACCTCTTTCATGGAGGGACGCTGTATGTCACAGGACAAAACCTCTGGTGCCTGACAGATTATTTGGGCTCTGATCCGGAGTTCAGCTATTCGTATAATGCCGCTATGCAGGGCGTTGACTATGCAAAAGTGGCACTTCCCCGAACGGTGAAAGTGGGTGTGAATCTTCAGTTCTAGTTTTTATTTGTTGAGAGTCGATTATGAAACGAATGAATTATATTTTTGCAGTATGTAGCATCGTTGCTTCGTTGATGTTTACGGGTTGTGACGATTTCTTTGCACCCGATACGGACGACACTCTGGCAGCAGACGACTACATCTCTACGCTGACAGAAGTGTATACCGGATATATCGGCATCATAACCAAGCTTCAGGCTGTGGGAGACAAGTCAATATATCTGACAGACATGCGAGGCGATTTGTTGGAACCTACCGAGACTTCCTCCTCCGAGCTTATCGCTTTGTATAACTACAATGCCTCTCTCGAGGGGAATCCGTATGCTGATCCTGCGGGCTATTACGAAGTGATTATTGCCTGCAATGACTATCTCGACAACCTGCGCACCTTCCGCAAAGAGAAGCCTGAGCTTGTCAACGACGAGCGTTTCGATGCCATCGAGAGCCTTACGCTCCGTGTGAAGGTGTGGGCTTACCTGACGCTGGCTGAAATATACGGGCAAGCCGTCTGGTTCGACGACTCCATGCTTCAGATTCAGGACTTGACGGATACAAGTAAGTTCAAGCTGATGTCTCTGGACGAAATCGTCGACAAATGCATGGATTTGCTTGACAACGGAGATGCCTCCACCGATTTCATCAACGGAAAGCTCACGTTCTCGTGGTACGAGTGGCTCGATCCCGAAACGGCTCTGGCTGACAGCGACTATCGCTACTGGGATTATATGACTCCCCCTTACGATGGGCTGATGGCTAAGCTGTGCCTGTGGAAGGGAGCATCGCTGCAAGGAGCAGGGCGCTACGATGAGGCAAGGAAATACTATCAGATGTGTGTCGACTTGATGCAGGAGGCGCTCAACACTGTCATCTCCGACGAGAGCAAAAACTATTACTATCTTCCAACTGCCGCTACTCCAGGCAATTATGCCCGCCTGTGGGACAATCCCGAGCCTCATGCAAGAGAGGTGGTTTGCGCCATTATCTATGACTACAAGCGCAATCAGACAAACCATCTGCTCTATCACTTCAGCTCGGAGTATCCCAACAAATACCTCCTGCGCCCTTGTATGGACATTGTGGAAGGACGTCTTGAAAACAACGCCTTCAATCCCGGATATTCAGCCGACAAACGTCCCTCGGTTATCTGCGCAGGACGTGGAGGCAAGCCTTTCCTTGCCAAGTATCGTCCCATAGGAAGCACGCGTCGCCCCGATCCTTTCCAGGACGACGTGCACATCTATCTCTTCCGTGCGACGGAATATCACTTCTTCCTCATGGAAGCCCTCAACGCTCTCGGGCGCTTCTCCGCTGCCGATGCTCTGCTGAATGCGGGTATCAAGGAGGACCATTTCGTGAAGAATGCCGACGGAGATATGGATAAGGACGAAGACGGATACGGCACTCCGATAGCAGGCTTTGAAGGGTTCAACAACGACTGGACGTCTCAAGCCAGCTGGGGCACGAGAAAATATCCCCACATGGGCATCCGTGGATGTTTCGGCTTGACTAACAGGAAGATGAACCTCTCTTCCGATATCTCTGACGACGAATCGAATCTGATGGAGCTGATGCGCGAAAACGACTTGGCAATCCTCGACGAGGAGCTGATAGAGTTTGCAGGCGAAGGGAAGGTCTATCCCTGCATGATACGCGTGGCTCGTCGCTGGGGAAACGGCGCTTACGACGCCGCAATCATCTCTGAGCGCGTGGCTCCGAAGTACGGTGCCGATGCGCCGGAAATGAAGGCAAAGATAGAGTCGCAGTTCTTCGTTCCGTGGGATTTGAAGCTGCGGTAATATGCTCAAAGCATACGGCGATATGAAGAAGGAAAAAAATTTTTGGAGAACAAATATCGCCGTATGAAGAAAGGAAAAATTTTTTTGGAGAAGGAATAATCCGTTTTCGAAAACAAATATCTTATTTTGGGCATCGTACTTGTAAATAAGAATAAGTCTGAATGAAGCGCACGCCGATTCTTATCATTTTCCTGCTGGCAGCCCTCTGCGCTGAGGCGGGAATCGACCGTAAAGCACTGCTCGAGCGGAACAGCCCCGTTCTTCATACGTTCGACTCGCTTGCCTCGCTCACGGTAGGAAACGGGGGTTTTGCGATGACGGTTGACGCTACGGGCCTGCAGACGTTTCCCGAGCACTACTCGAAGGGCATCCCTCTGGGTACCCAGTCCGACTGGGGCTGGCACTCGTTTCCCAATCCGAAAAACCTGCAGCCTGAGGAGTGCCTCGTGCCTTACGACTTCGGGCACGGAAGTGCTGAGGCTCTGTATTCCTGTCAGATACGCGCGGCAGGAAGGGGGCACGATGCGTCGGAATGGTATCGGGTGAATCCTCATCGCCTGCATCTGGGCATCGTGGGATTTGAGCTGCCCGAGGTTATCACGCTTGACGATTTCACCGAGATAAACCAGACGCTGGAGTTGCGCAGCGGTATCGTTCGCTCCGATTTTAGGCTGCAGGGAAGCCCCGTGAGCGTGACGACGGCTTGTCACCCCGAGAGGGACTTGGTGTCGGCACGCATCTCTTCGCGCCAGCCCCTTCCCATCAAGGTGCGTTTCCCTTACCCTACGGGAGCCCACGCCGACGATGCCTGCGACTGGAATTCCGACTCACGGCACACCTCCACGATTGTTTCTCTGGGCGATCATAGCATCGTCTTCAGGCACGAACTTGACGGAACCACCTATTTTATCGCTCTTCAGTGGGAGGGGAATGCCTCGTTCACGCGCAAAGGTCCTCATTACTTTGTCATCACGCCCGATGAAGGGGAGTTCTCCTTCTCTTGCGAATTCCTGCCTACCTACCAGCATGCCTTCCGCAATCCTTACACCCTTCCTGCTTTTAGCGAGACAGGCCTTGCTTCTGCCGAGCACTGGGCCTCTTTCTGGAACGAGGGCGGGATGGTGGATTTCTCTGCGTGCAAAGACCCTCGCGCTGCAGAACTGGAGCGACGCGTCGTGCTGAGCCAGTATCTGATGGCTGTCAACTGTGCCGGCGACACTCCTCCGCAGGAAACGGGACTGACGTACAACTCTTGGTACGGCAAGTTCCATTTGGAGATGATTTGGTGGCATCAGTCCCACTTCGCCCTTTGGGGGCATCCCGAGCTGCTGGCTCACACGCTCGAGTGGTATGAGAAAGCAGAGCCTATGGCGCGCTCGATAGCCGAGCGTCAAGGGTACAAAGGCATCCGCTGGATGAAGATGACAGATCCTTCGGCAAGTGAGGCACCCTCCAACGTGGGGAGCTTCCTCATCTGGCAACAGCCACATTTCATACATCTTGCCGAATTGGTTTATCGTGCAAATCCCTCCGATGAGTTCCTTTCGAAACACTACAGGCTGGTGCAGGAAACGGCTGACTTTATGTGCTCGTTTGCAATGTATGACGAGAAAGCAGGGCGGTATGTCCTGAAAGGCTACATCCCTGCGCAGGAGACGCTCCGCGCTGCCGAAACGGTCAATTCCCCTCTGGAGCTCTCTGCGTGGAGCTGTGCCCTCCGCATCGCGCAGAAATGGCGCCAGCGTATGGGCATGCGCCCCAACGCCGCATGGGACGATGTGATAAACCATCTTTCCCCCCTGGCTGCTAACGACGACGGCCTCTACTTGGCTGCCGAAACAGCAACAGCTTCCTACACCGACACGCGCTTCATGACAGATCATCCTGCTGTGTTGGGAGCCGTAGGCATGTACCCTTCAGGCAGTTTTGTTGACATTCCCTCTATGCGCCGCACGCTTGATTGTGTGTGGAACACATGGGGTTGGGACACCAGCTGGGGATGGGATTTTCCTATGGCTGCTATGTGTGCGGCGCGTATCGGTGAGCCTGAGAAGGCTGTCGACGCCCTCCTCATGGAAAAGCAGAAGAATACATACTTGCCGAATGGGCACAACTATCAAACCGACCGTCTGCGGCTCTATCTTCCCGGCAACGGAGGACTCCTTACGGCAGTAGCGATGATGTGTGCCGGATGGGATGGAGCCCCAAAGACTCCTAACCCCGGCTTCCCGAATGATGGTAACTGGAATGTTCAATGGGAAGGGCTCCTTCCTCTTATTTGATTCGTTCATTATGAAAAGAAGATACATGAATATTATACGTTCTGTTTCCCGCTTGTCGGTTATAGCCTTGCTGTTTTCCGCTTTCGGAATGGTTCAGCCCGCATATGCCGAGTATCGTCCCGAGGGAAGGGCTTTTGTCGTCGAGAACGGCGATGCCCGTTTCACGAGAGCCCTCTACGGGGGACCCTCTGCATTCCGCCTTGAAACATCAGACCGCCCGGAGTTCGGCTTGTGGATGCCCGGGATGGGAGGCAACGTGACATTCTCCGTTACCGTTGACAAACAGAAGCTTCCCCTCTTGGAGGCTGCGGATATAGTCTGCCGCTACACCGAAGCCGCAAGGGTTTACGTCATTTCCGACCCTCTGTTCCGCGGGGGAACGATAACCCTCACGGCGCGAGCCAGCGATGAATATGAGGGAGCCTTGTGGAAGGTCGACTATGACAAAATGCCGGCATCTACCCGCATAGGTGTACGCTACGGAGGAGCCTCCGGCAAGCGTTTCAGTCGTAACGGAGACTTGGGCGTAGACCCTGCCGATGCCTTCGCCCTCACCCCCGAGGGATGCGCCGATAACGCCTATACCCTACATGCCAACACTTTCTCCGTCGACTACGCCCAGACGTCGCGAAACGGTGTACAGACCATCAAAGGATGTTTCCCGCAGGGAGCTATCCTCAAAGTAAATTCCCTTGCCGAGAACGCCCCGGTGCTCGATGCCGAATGGAAGATAGGGCGCAACAGCTCGTATGTCTACATCGGAGCTTCCTCCACCGTCCCCTACACACGCATGGCGCAGGTTTATGAGTCTACTGCCCAGAGGCAGAAAGCCCTTACCGAGCGCATCGTTTTCAATACCCCCGATAGCCTTCTTAACACCCTCGGAGGAGCCCTCGTAGCTGCTGCCGACGGCATCTGGGACGGGCAGACGTGGCTGCACGGAGCTATTGGCTGGCGTACCCCTCTAGCAGGATGGAGGGCAGCATATGCAGGCGACATACTAGGCTGGCACGACAGAGCCCGCAGCCATTTCAATGCATACGCGGCATCGCAGGTTGTCGACGTAGAACCTTCCATTCCCTCTCCCACGCAAGACCCCGAGCAAGGGCTGGCAAGGGCTGAGAAACGCTGGGGCACTCAGATGTACAGTAAGGGATACATCTGTCGCTACCCGGGTAGAAACGATCAGATGCACCATTATGACATGAACCTCAACTATATCGACGAGCTCCTCTGGCATCTCCAGTGGACTGGCGACTGGGCTTATGCGCAAAGCATCTTCCCCGTCATAGAGCGCTCGCTGGCATGGGAGAAGCGCAACTTCGACCCCGACGGCGACGGACTGTACGATGCCTACTGCTGCATCTGGGCAAGCGATGGGCTCTACTATAGCGGAGGGGCTGTCACCTATTCGTCCGCGCTCAACTATCGCGCTAACTTGCTTGCTTCTGTCATTGCCGAGAGGCTGGGAGAGCGCACTAAGGCTACTTATTACAAGGAAGAGGCAGAGCGCATACGCACAGCCCTGGCCCAAGTTCTCTGGGACGAGGATAGCGGTGTGTGGGCTGAGTGCCGCGACTTGATGGGCTTGCAGCGACTGCACACCATGCCAGGCGTGTGGACCGTCTATCATGCAATCGACAGCCAGGTGGGCACTTCCATTATGAACTATCGCAGCACACAGTACGTCGACCGTGAGATTCCCCACATCCCCGTCATCTGCAAAGATCGCTTCGGCGTGCCGCTGTACGACTCCATCTACACTATCTCTTCTACCACATGGCAGCCCTACGGCTGGAGCACCAACAACGTGGCGTTTGCCGAGGTGATGAACACCGCCCTTGCCTACTGGCAGGCCGCGCGCTACGAGGAGGGTTACAACTTGCTGCGTGCTTCGGTGCTTGACGGCATGTACTTCGGCGCCAGCCCTGCCAACTTCGGGCAGATTTCCAAGTACGACGTGGCCCGCTCTGAGTGTTATCGTGACTTCGGCGATGTGGTGGGAGTAGCTTCCCGCGCCCTCATTCAAGGACTCTTCGGCGTCCTTCCCGACAGGCTCAACGATCAGATTATCCTGCAGCCCGGGTTCCCCGCCTCGTGGGATGCCGCATCACTCACCACGCCCGACATTTCCTACTCCTTCCAACGCTATGGTGCCACCGAAACCTACCGCATCCACCTTGCCGAGGGATTCCGTTCCGACGTGCTGATGTTGCGTCTGCGAGCCTACTACGACTACCTCTCATCGGTAGCCATCAACGGCTCCAAGGCATCGTTCCAGCTGGCACCCGACGCTGTGGGATTCCCCATGGTGGAAATTCCTGTCTTCCCCAACGGCGAGGGTGACTTTGAGGTTGTGGTTCGCTGGGCAGGCACAGCCATTGACGACACCCCCACCGACGACGGCACCTTCCGACAGGTCGAGCAGGGCATTATGCAATGGATACGTCCCGCTGCCAATCCTCCTTCCGCAAGCCCGAGACTTGGCACGCTCCCCATGGGCGATTTCGACGATGTCAGGATTTCGGCCATCGACCCCGTGATGCTCGACGGGCTCTACAACGATTCTGTCACCAACATCTTCAAGCCCCGCTACCTCATGCCGCGTCCCTCTGTTACCTCCCTCGAGATGCCTGTCACGGGCATCGGCGACTGGTGTCATCCAAATATGACGTTCGAGGTGCGCGACGATGCCGCCCGTGCCTCGTCAGTGCTTCAGACACCCATGAACGTGCCCTTCTCCGTAGCTACCGAGGGCCACAATGTGATGTTCACATCGATGTGGAGCAATTTCCCTTCCAAAGCCTACATTCCTCTTTCGGGTCGTGCCTCGCATGCCTATTTCATGCTTGTGGGCACCACCAACGCCATGCAGAGCCAAATAGCCAATGCCCAGCTGCGAGTCGCCTATGCCGACGGCACTGCCGACACCCTGCTGCTCGTCAACCCCTACAACTGGTGCCCCATCGAGCAAGATTATTACGACGACGGGCTCGCCTTCAACCTTCGAGGGTATCGTCCGTGGCGCATGATGCTTCAGACGGGAGAGTTCTCGCGCGTGCTCAGCGCCGAAGTAGCAGCGAAGGCTCAGGCGCAGCCCTATACCAACGGCGTAGTGCAGACTGTCGATACCAACACGTCGGGCATCTTCGGAGCCCAGCTCCCCGGGGGAGCTGCCCAGTTCCTCGACATGCGCCTTAATCCCTCCAAGCAGCTGCTGATGCTTGAGCTGGAGACGCTGTCCAATGATGTGGTTGTCGGACTCATGGGCCTTACCCTGCAACGATGAGACGCCTCCGTTCTTTTGTGTCCTTTGCAATGCTGCTGCTCCTCTCGGCGTGCTCCGAGAGCTATCAGGAGTTCTGCACTCTGTATCCCGTCACCTATTCCTTCGACATCACCTACGCACCCTTCAATCAGGTGGCAAGCATGGGGCAGTTTCTGCGCATCCGTCCGCGCCCTGCCGATGCCTCAGTCACTGTCATCTCCCCCTCGGGCAAGGAGATAAAGGTGCCGCTTTCCGAGACCGAGCGTCGTTCCTTCTCCTTCGGCCTGGCAGGGCTCATCGTGGGGCAGCCTTATTTCAACGACGGTTCCACCTACTATGCCTACGACCTGGGCTGTCCCGCCTGCGACAAGGCTTCCGCGCGCTTGGGAGTTGATGAACAGGGGCATGCCACATGCCCCCTCTGCGACAATGTCTACGACCTCAACAACGGGGGCGTCATCGTCACTGGAAGCGGGCGACCCCTCTATCGGTACAAGGTTACCCAGTCGTCGGTAAGCACATTGTTTGTCCATAATTGAAAAAAAAGCCATCCATCCTTTGTGTAACCCGCAAAAAGTATTACTTTTGTCGCGCAATTCACGCGAAAGGCGTCTGCTCGAATGGTGGAATCGGTAGACACGAGGGACTTAAAATCCCTTGCCCAGTAATGGGCGTGTGGGTTCAAGTCCCACTTCGAGTACCATAGGTCAACGGAGGAATTGCCGAAACAGAGAGGACTGGCACATCGCGCCGGTCCTCTCTTCTTTTCCCCCTTTCTCAAAGCCAGCCGGTGCTTCCGCTCCCGTCGATGAGTCCGTGTCTTACGGAGTCATATTGTAAAAAAAGCCCTTTTTGCAAAAAGTCGTGGTTTGTGTCCCGTTTTTTTCTTGGAAATATAAAAACGATTCCTTTTCTTTGTAGCAAAAACAGATGAAAAGAATAGTCGATTAACCCTTTCAGCCTACGTGCCCGGGTAACGGCTTTCGCTCTCATCACAAAAACGGAGCATCGTACTATGGGTATCGCAAACAAACACATCCCCTTTCTGTGGCGAGGGCTGCAGATCTCCCTCCTCTTCCTCCTCTCTTGTTCCCATCCCTCTCCCGTTCGCGAGCAGCTCTCGAGGGCCGAGCAGATGATGGAGACGGACTCCCGCGCTGCCGCTCTGGTGCTCGACAGCATCGACTCCTCCACTCTGCGCGGTGAGGAGGCTGCGCTCTACGCCATCCTTCGCACGCAGACAGATTATAAAAACTACAAGCCTCTCACCTCCGACTCCCTCGCGCGCATTGCTACCGACTATTACGGCACCCCCTTCCGCAAAAGCTACCACGCAGCCTTGGCTTGGTACTCCTTAGGATGCGTCTATTCCGACCAGGGAAAGGTGGAGGAGGCTTTCGACGCCTACCTCAAGGCAAAGCCCCTTTTCCCTGACACGTCCAACCGCTACTTTGCCCTTTGTGCGCAAAATATAGGATACTGCTATTTCAATAGGACACTCTTTCGTGAAGCCATTGAGGTGTTTGAGGAGGGCAAGCGTTCTTCGCTAGCTGGAGGTGATAGCGCTCATGTCGCTGTCTGTGATTTTGACTTAGGGTTTAGTCATCTCGTATTAGAGGAGTTTGATGCTGCCGACTCCTGCTACGATGCCGTCCTTGCCAATCCGTATGCAAAGGAGAGACTGAGGCAGATTCTTCCGCTTAATAGGGCTAAACTCTGCTATTACCACCGTAAGGACACCGCCACTGCCATTCATCTGCTGCACGACTATATCCGCACTATCGGACGGAACTACGACGTCGGCGCTGCCTACTATGTCTTAGGCACCATCTACGACGAGTGTAACGTGCCCGACTCCGCCTCGTATTACTACGAGAAATCTTTGAGAGGGAATAACATGCCCTATACCGTCTATAATGTCACCCGAAACGAAATCTCGCTCTTCCTTCGCCAGCACGGAGACGAAGAGCATGCCCGCCGGTTCCTGCAGTTCGTCGACCTCTCAGAATCCATCTTCTCATCCCGCAACCAGGCCAAGCTGACAGCCCTCGAGAATGACCATCGGCATGAACTTGAAACGGAGCACATGAAACGGCGTCTCTACCTCGTCGTAGCTGCTGTCGTATTCCTCGCGTTGGCATCGCAGTGGTATAGAACCTACAGGGAAAAACAGAAAAACAAACATTATATAAGGATATATGACGAGTTGAAGGCTTCACAGATGCGTGAAGAACGAATGCGACTAATCCTTGAAGAAGGCAAAAACCAGATAAATCGTCAGCAGGAGACGGATGACTTCCGAAATACGCTTGATGTCGCCGTCCGTCAGTTCAAGGCTTCACCCACTTGGAAAATAGTCGTCTCTATACGGGATGAAAATAAGGAGCCGGCTACGAATGATCGCTTGGCTTTCTACCACGACCTGAACGTGTGCTTCTCCGATGTGTTCACATTCCTGCGACAAAAAGGCCTTTCCATAAACAACAGGGAACAGTTCATCGTCGCATGCTATGCACTGGGACTGAATAGCGAAGAGTCAGAGAAAATCCTTCATGTCAAGAGTAGCACAATACGAGTCACAAAGAAGCGCCTTATCGACAAGTTTCCGCCGGAAATTGGCACTTTAATCTTCCATTAGGAAAGGCATCTTTTCTTCCAAAAGCTTGGGTTTGCAGCAAAAGACATGCTGCAAGCCTTCGTGTATTCTGCTCATAATGAAGTATGTAACGTTTTGTAACGCCAACTTATTGATTTTTTCTATATTTTTGTAGGCAGTTAAAATCATTTTAATAGGAATAAATATGAAAGCAATGAGAAAAATCCTTTTAGCAGCCTTACTGGGCTTAGTAGTATGTCCTGTTTTTGCAGGAGGTGGTAATGACATTATTCTATTACCACTCGATTCAATATTTATCGATGGCGGAGGATTGAGAACGGAATATCCTTATTATAATTATAACAATGACTATTTTAGTTTATCAGGAGATTGGGATCTTGGCGGAAATAATTATCAATATGTTCGGAAAATGATAACAGGATATTCGCATTAAAAAAACAATCCCGTGCAGTATTTCACTCTTTCCTGCGTTTACAAAGAAGAAAAACCATAAAAGTAAATCATTATGAAAAAGAGAACGACATTCATTCTTCTCCTCCTTTGTGCCCTTGCTCTCGCTTCCTGCGAAGATGTTTTCAACGATAACTCGTATGAAGATGACATCGTATACTATGGCGGTGCTTTCCCCACAGAACTTGCTACCGACAGCTTATTTATCCATGTGCATTCCATACAATACTATTCTAATTGGGATAATATCAAATGGGATTCTAAAGATGTTTCAGCATTCTATCGGAATGAACCAACTGCTTTCTCCTCCCTTGATGATGTTCAGTTTGAATACCAAGTCTGCTACAATGAAGTTGAAAACCGCATATTCTATTTTAATGCACCAACAATGGAGTATGAGCAATATCGTGAAGTATTCCAAACAGGCTGGAAATGGGGAAGGGAAACGTTCGAAGAAATAGCCGATGCTATGCAAAAATATAACAAGTATGGAGAGACTCAGTACTATCTTTATGCCGGCGTGAACGGACATGTACGCATCTATGCCGACAAGGAACTCTTCGGCATCCCTGCAGGTGGGGATCTGAACGAGTTCTTTGCCGTGAAGCCACTGAAGGATTCACGTTTCATCGTAACATACCCCGACTTCCATATCGTGGGCAACAGCTTTGAGGAAAAACGACTTTGGAGCGTCGATGAGTGCTTTGCTGAAGGCACAGCTGTAAACATAAACGGACAGGCTCTGTTGCTCAAGGAGGCGCCCTCCGAGACGTACGGGGAGATAACCTTCACCCTCGAAATCCCCATGCTGGGTGACTGCCTACACACCGCTATCTGGGGCGACGACTACCCCGAGGATTTCTACGCCAAAGGCTACGTGAGACGCAGCGAGCCCCGCGTGCTCCACGGCTCGGTAACGGTGAAGTTTGAGTAATGCCCCCAAAAAAGAAACCTCACAGAAGTAAATTGTGAGATTTTTGTGAGATTTTTTTTTTGGAAATGTGAAAACAAACGCTTTCCTTTGTAGCGAAAAAGACGAAAGACATAACAAAAAAAATAATAAGGAATTATGAAAAGAAGCACCTCTATTCTCTTTTTGGCAGCTGTTGCCCTTCGACATCAATTCGTTTCACAATATCCATATTGGTATCGTGCAAATGACATTCCTTTTCTGAAGACCTTTTCTGCTAATTGATAATGAAAAAGTTATTATTTCTCTTTCTTTTTTCCCCTTTGTTGGGTATCTGCCAGACATCCAGCCCTTACTCGGAGCACTATATTTCTAAGGGCGAAGAGGAAGGTTATTTTTGTGACTTGTACTTTGTCGGTAATGAATTCAGTTCTTTTTGTATAGATATTTACCCAAACGATTAATCTACTATGAAAAAGCTCTTGTCTTATTTATTATTGTTTCTCCTTGTTGTCTCTTGTGTACAGCAGACGGAAGAAATTCCTCCCGAGAACTGGTTCGACCATGTGCCGGGCACATCGATTAGCCTGAATCAGCTACAGATGCAAGGTATCGGAAAAGCGGACCTTCTTGACGCCACAGGCAGCTCATATTACCTCCCCTCCTACGTGTACGTCTGCTATGTTTCCGGCGACTCGGTATATTACAGGGAGGCTTCGCAAGCCTACTCAGCAGACAAGGAGCTTCGATACGACTGGAAAGGAAAGAGCAACAGCCTTGACGTCCTCTATCATCACTTTTGCAAAGAGGGCATACATATGATAGAAGACTATTCGGATCAACTCGGTCTGTACTATGACAATCCCGAGCTGCTGATTCCCTGTTGGCGCGAGGCATACACATTCCATGCCGACGGCAGCGTGGAGTTTGAATACGACACCTTTGCCAAAGGGGCAGAATACTATCAAAAACTGTACGGCTCTCCTGTGGTCGTTTCTCCCAAGCCTGTCTCGCGCGCTGAAAGCGAAGTAGGTGTCCGCACGGGACGGTTCGTCTACTGCGATGCCTCCTGCGTGATTGTCGACTATGACTACAATCCCCATCTGCTTCAACCCGTCGATGGCGTGATGTCCCCAGAATACTTCCTGCGCGTGGTATACACATCCAAGGAGCCCAGCGAGGCTGTCGTGAGTGCCGAGCGGAGACTTGAGGGTCCTCTCACATTCGACGTGGTCCCGCTCACGAAGGTCAGCGCAGCAGACCTTCAGCAGCCCTCTCCCTCTGCCGACGAGTTCGATGCCGTCGTGCTTGGGAAGGCTTATATGGTGACAGCCATCTACGAGTGCTACGAGTCGAAGGGAACAGACTATTATGTCGCCGAATACGACCAACTCGCCTCGCTCAGCTGGCTTCACGGATCATTCCAAAGTATTCTCGCTTTCAATGACAAGACTGCCGATTGGTACTTAGCCCCTGGGCTCTCTCGCGAAGGAGAGATAGACTGGAGCTTTGATGCTACAAAGGCAGAGATAACCTTTGGATGGCCCTTCCTAATCGGACGTATTCAGTCCTCCACAGGCATCCGCGCACGAGTACGCTACAGCTCTGAAAAGTACATGATCTTGGACGTTAAGAGCGTCATACCGTCGGCAGAGGGAGCCACGTTCTCGCGTGTCGTGCTGACAGGCGTGATTTTAGACGACTACAAGGTAGATAAGGAAGGCTAAACTTTCATATCCTTTAATCGTTATCGGAGCTGACAAACAAATGTCGGCTCCGATGCTTTTTTTCATTGGCTTTGCACCGATTAAAGATGCTTTTTATCCTCGTTTTTCTCGCCAAAGGAGTGTGCTCCTGCACTTTTACGGCTAACGGCGGACTAAAGGGATTTTTATAAAAGCGGACACCTTTTATATAAAAAGGGCTGGCTTTTATATAAGAGGGGGGCGGCTTTTATAGATTTAGTCAGACTTCGGCGAAAGGAAGACAAAGAAGAGAGAAAAAGTCGTTCCCGAATCCCCCTCCTGATAGGAACGTGGCGGCTATGTGTGGCTGCGTTTGCGACGCTGCGAGGCTTTTCTCGCGGGTGGAGTGTGCTCCAGCACCTCGCCAAGGGTTAGTCTTGGATGAAAGTGAGGTTGCTTTTTGCCGTCTGCAAACGTCTTTCTCCTTCCTGTTTTTTTGAAATTCATCTACACATCTACACCAGGCGGAAGAATCCACTGATTCATACCTCGTTATCCCGATGTAGATGGCCAAATCATCTACACTCATCTACACTCATCTACACTAGAGGACGAATGATACAAGGATAAAAAAAAAACAGATAATCGGGTAATCAGATATGAACAAAAACATTGAAAGATCTTTTCGAGAGCTGGATATGCTAGGAGAAAAAAGAATTATGAAGAAGGGAAAAATTTTTTTGGAGAACAAATAATTCTTTTTGGAGAACATATCGCGATATGAAGAAGGAAAAAACTATATATCGAAAAGGAATCATTCTTTTTACTCAAAGAAACTTGCTTTAAATAAAAGCGTGCATTTATAGTTAAACTTTGCGCCGCTAAAGTTAAACTCTAAGAATTTAGAGTTAAACAATAATTCCGGAGAGTTAAACAAAAATGGGCCTGGGCCTCTGCAAAAACTAAGATTACAGCAGATAATAAAAGCAGAACGGTTCAGACCAGCCTTCTCGTCGGCTTTCCTGCTGCGGGAGAGGCGCCAAATGACCGAGGACTGCTGAAATGATAAAGATGGCTTCCAAAGGGAGCTGGAGGTCTTCCATTTAATAGGAGAAAGTCAGTTTATCCTCACTTTCTTGCCGGCGTGGATGTAGATGCCGGGGGTGTGGGGCTTGGCGGGCAGACGTCGCCCCTGTAGGGTGTACCATCCGCTGGGGGATGCGAAAGGAGCGGGGGTGCAGGGCACGTCGTTGAGGGATGTGGGGACGTAGGTGCCGGCAAGGTAGTTGTTTTCCATCTGGCGCAGTTCGTTCATGGCGAGGAGGACGAAGAGTGCAGCTGCGGCTGTGTGGGTGCCTGATGAAGTGTAGGTCTGCAGATGGCGGCTGTTGATTCCCGCACCAAGCATGAAGTTGCGCAGATGGTCCATGCAGAAGTAGGGCACCACCTCGTCGTCGCGAGAGTGATAGAGGTAGAAGCGCGTTGTGCCGTTGGGACGCCATCCTGCTGCGAGGGAGTTGTCGACGAGAGCCTCGTAGAGGGGCTGCAGCGGCGAGTGAGGACTGCCGAAGTTGTCGGTGACAAGGATGTCGCTCACGGGCACTCCGCTGTCTTTGTCGCCTCCGACGGTTTCGTAGATGTACTTGTTGATGACGGAGGCAGAGTAGACTTTCGCGTTGAGCCACTCGATGGCTTTGGTGTCGAGGGGTGCACGCAGGCAGTCGCTATAGCTCACTGGCAATCCAGCGCCCTCTATCTGTCCCTGAATGATGAGAGGGATGGCGCAGGGGAACATGGAGCGTGAGCCTGGCTGCACGAGGGAGTCGAGCATGGCTCCGATGTCGTAGGGTCCGTCGCCGCAGAGGGTGTAGTCGATGTGCGAGATGGCATCGGGCTCGGCACCGTGGGTGTCGACATAGCGCTGAACAGCCATCGACGAGTGCCCTCCCTGAGAGTAGCCGAGTTGGGCAAAAAGGTCACCGTAGGTGTAGCCCATCTGTGCCAGCAGGCTTCGTGCGGCGCGCACGGCATCGATGTTGTTGCGTGCTATGGCATCAGCCATGAGGTAGGCCTGTGGCTTGTCGACGGTGGAGCCGAAACCATATCCGTCGGGGCTGACGATGATGCAGCGTGGGCCGAGGAGCACCAGGGGAGCCTCAATGCTCATGCTGGTGGTGCGTGTGGGTGCCTCGATGTCGCGAGTGATGGTGAAGTGGTTGCAGAGTATGAGTCCGCTGGCATCGTACTTGCGGCTGCCCACGCTGAGGGACTTGTTGTGCTCAAACACGTCGCGAGGGAAAATGAGGGCTGCCGACAGCGTCACGGGTGTGCTGCCGTCGGGGGCTACGCTGGGGTAGGTGTAGTTGACCCGATAGTAGTCCATGGGTAGCAGCAGGGGGGTATACGACATCACGGTGGTGTCGGTGATGGCTGGTTCCTGTGCTCGGATGTTGACCCATGTGAGCAGGAGTAGGGAGAGGATGAGCAGGCGACGCAAGGAGGGAAGTCGGGGTATTAGGTAATCAAATGATCAAATAATCAGATAATCAGGTAATCGGGTGTGCTGAGCGGGATAATCGGGTGACTAAATAAATGGCTGAAGGGTCGATGTTTAGTGTTGTCTTCAGTCTTCAGCCATGTGTAACCTTTCAACTTTCAACTTTCAGCCCTTAGCTCTCTGAAGAGTCTTTAGCCTTACGGCTGATGTGACGCCTGATTTTAGCTCTCACTCCTTCTTGTGTGGCAGTGTCGGAGCTTGCCTGGCTCTGCTCTTTGCGGGCGCGACGCTTGCGGATGAGCTTCTTGAGAGGATAGAGAACCTTGTTTTCGGCTACGCGGTGTGCCCACTCGGGCTTCTCCTTGATGAAGGAGGCGATGTGGCGCACGCGCTTGTCCTCGTGCATCTCGTTGATGTTGATCATGAGTCCTGTCTCCTCCACATCGCCGAACTCGTCGTTGATGGCAGTGCCGAAGATGCGCATGGTGGGCGAGAGGTTCATGTAGGCGTTTACGAGGGGTGGAATGTTGCATCCCAGCCGGCGCACGGCAGCGTTGAGCAGCTTGTAATCTGCCTTGAAGTCGTCTTCGTAGGTAACCACGTCGAGTTCCTCTGTCGGATGGTCGAGGAGAAGCGGATTGTGGGGGTAGACGAGTTGCTCTCTGTCACCGAAGTGCTTGTCGAGGAAATGTAGTATGAGGTCGCGGGCGTAGCGCTTGTAGCTGGGATACATGGTCATCTTGCCGAAGAAGTAGTGTGCGTCGGGCAGCACTACCATGAGCGCGGCAAGCCCGTCGAAGAGGTTGTCGAGAGCAAAGAGTCCCTTGGCATCGGCGCGAGATGCCTGGTATTCAACGGCAACGAAGGAGCGTCCCAGCTCGACGGTCTGCGGTAGGTAGTCTTGTATGAACTTATCGGAGAACTGGAAGAGGTGGCTGGTGGCGATGATGGGCTGCCCTTGCTCGTCGAAACGTATGTCGGGCCCGTAGATGAAGCGGTAGCCGCCGATGATCTCCTCGGCTTCGGGATTCCACACGATGAGTTGCTTGCAGGGGGGATTCATAGTGTCGAAACGGTCGATGTCGACGCTAAAGCCCGTGCCGCCGCCCTCGCGACGGAATGCTATCTCGCGCAGGCGCCCTATCTCCTGCATGACGTTGGGAGAGTCGAAGGCGGTGCAGATGTAGAGGATGTTGCCTCCGCGGTTGGTGTTGCGCAGGCGCTTGTCTTCGGTGAGCTCCTTCTTCAGGAGTTCGCGAGGGATGGGGTTGATGATTTCTTCCATTGTAGTGACTAAAAATCTCAGGGTGTTTACTGCGGTGCGAGGCCGTAAACGATGTCTTGCACATGTGCTGCCCACTCGGCTGGTTTCTTCGACTTGTCGAACGTCTGCCAGGGGATGGGCTTGCCAATGTAGATGCGGAACGTCTTGCCGCGGTGTCGGAACAGTTCGTCGGCAAGATAGAGCATGGCTACGTTGAACTTGATGTGGAAGAACTTGCACAGATTGGCAATGTTGTAGAAGCGATTGGAGTTGCGCCCCTCGAAGTAGATAGGTACAACATCGCGCTCGTACTGCACGCTCTTCTGTATGAAGGTCTTCTTCCAGGGGAGGTCGCGTATGACGCCCTTCCGCTTGCGCGAGCAGAGCTGGGCAGGGAACATGATGACTTGGTCGTTGCCGCTGAAGATAGCGTCGACCTGCTGTGGCATGTTGCGCGACTGCCCTCCCATCTGGTTGACGGGCACGCAGAGCGGTGCCAGCGGGGGCAGCGCCATGAGGAAGCTGTTGACGAGATAGCGTATATGGTCGTCGTAATGGTCGGCGATGATGCGCCCGATGGCCACTCCGTCGGGGCCTCCCAAAGGATGGTTGCTGACAAAGGTGTAAAGCTTGTCCTTGGGGGGGAGGTTTTCCTCTCCATGCACGTCGAGGGTGATGTGTAGATATTCGAGCGTGTTGCGCAGGAAGTCGGCACCCTCCATGTTGGGATAGGTGGCAAAGAACTTGTTGAAATCGTCTTCGTGGATGATCTTGCGGAGATAGCGAAGCAAGGGAGGCCAGATCTTGGCGTCTTTGCCAATCCTGCTGCGGATGATTTTCTCCACGTCGATGACCTTGGGTATGTTTTCTGTCATAGTTTCTGTTCTGCCTTTTACGAAAAACAACTGGCAAAAATAAAGAACATTTTTCAAGGAAACGAATGTTTCCCTTATTTTTTGTTGGAAAAATGCGTGAGAAACTATTCAAAATAGAACAGTTCGGGTAGGGGGATGGAGACGGGCGAGTTGTCGGGGTTCACTTCCATGATGTCGGCCATGTAGTCCCACCAGCGCTGCACGATGGGGTTGTCGCCCTGATCCTGCGAACCCTTGTCGCCCTCCACTTTCTGCACTGCAAAGAGGATGTTGGTGTCTTTGTCCCAGAAGATGCTGTAGTCGTAGACGCCGCTCTCCTTGAGCAGTTTTTTCATTTCGGGCCACAGGGCGGCGTGGCGCCGTTCGTACTCTTCCTCGAAACCGGGTTTCAGGAACATTTTGAAAGCTTCTCTTCTCATGTTAGTATTTGTTTTTCAGGTGAATAATCGGATGGGAGTTTCTCCTATTTCTTGTCGGGACCGAAATAGAATCCCGGCTCCGGGGGCTGGTTGTAGGCCACGTTCTGTGTGGCTATGCTGATGCGGTATGCCCTGTCCTCCATGAAGGTGACAAAGCGGTAGTCGGTAGGGATGGTGGAGACATAGAGGCGTAGCGACTGGCTGTCGGCGGTGCGTGCCAACACCTCCTCGCGCCAGTCCCCGAGGATGTCGCCCGAGAGGCAGGGGTTGGCTTTGGTGCCGTTGTTGTGAACCACTCCTTCGGGGTTGAGAATCATGTCGCACTCGCCTGTGTTCCAGTTGTACTTCGATATTTTCACTCCGTCGAGCAGCTCGCGCAGCAAATCACCATCCCACCATACAGCCATGTTGGTGGAGAGTCCTCGCACACGCTCGCTGATGACGTTTCCCTGCAGGTCTCTGAGCCCTCCCGATGCCGAGCTCCACATCTCCCAGCCGTAGTGGGTGGGGTCGATGTCGGCAGCCATGCAGCGCCCTACATCTTCGTTGGCTTTTATCTGGAACAGGATGTCACCCGTGCGGGCGTCTCTGAAGGTAGAGCCGTGCCCGCCTGTCTCGTGGCATTGCCACACTTGCAAGCCCTTCATGTCGGGAGCGAACTTTGTCATGTGCATAGCATCACCGTGCCCGAGCCTTGTGCTGTAGAGTCCTGTGCCGTCGTGGTCGATGGTGCACGAGCCGTAGACAATCTCATCGCATCCGTCGGCATCCACGTCACCTACGCGCAGGTTGTGGTTGCCTTGTCCTGCGAAAGGCTCGTTGCCGGGCTGTGCCGAGTCGAAAACCCAGCGGGGGACGAGCGCCACACCGTCCCAGTCGAAGGCGGCGAGCACGGAGCGCGTGTAGTATCCGCGGCACATCACTACGCTCGGGTGTGAGCCGTCGAGGTATGCCACGCACGCCAGGAACCTGTCGCTGCGGTTGGCTTTGGTGTCGCCCCAGTCGGCAAGGTTGCCTCGCTGCGGCAGATAGTCTGTTGTGCAGAGAGCCTCACCTGTCAATCCGGAGAATACGGTAAGGTATTCGTTGCCTGAGAGGATGCGCCCCTGACGAGGAGGTGTGCGCCGACGCGGAGGTTGCTGGGGGCGTTCCCTCCGTTCTCCCTCGCGCTGAAGCATGGCATTTCGACGTGTGGTGTCTTGCTCCCAATACTGGCGCATCCTCTCCTCGCGCATACGGCGGTTAGCTTCGTCAATGCTGTCGAGGGCATGCTCCTGCTCGGGGGTAAGGGCGTCGCCCGGGTGTCGGTAGTCGACATTTGCATCGCCGATGATATGTCCGAGCCCGTCTTTGGTGCCGTCGGAGGTTTTCATCACCACTTCGGCACGCCCGTCCCCATCCAAGTCGTAAACCATAAACTGCGTGTAGTGGGCTCCTGCTCGCACGTTGATACCCAAATCGATGCGCCAGAGCCGCTCACCGCTGAGTCGGTAGCAGTCGAAGAGCACGTTGCCCGTGTATCCGTCGTGGGCGTTGTCGTGGGCATTCGAGGGCTCCCATTTGAGGATGATTTCGTACTCTCCGTCTCCATCGACATCGCCCACTGAGGCATCGTTTGCATGGTATGAATAAATTGTTCCATCTGGAGTGACACTATCGTCGGGATGGTCGAGAGGAATGTTGATATAGCCTACGGGGGCATGCGCGGGGAGCGTGTAAGTGCTGGCAGGAGCCTTCCCCTTGTGGGGGCGCACCTCATATTGTGCCGCACCCTCCGAGGCGTAGTTATCAATGTAATAGGTGACGTTGCTGATGGGTTTCTGTGTCAGTTTCTTCCCGTTGCGGAAGACGTCGAAAGAGATGGATTTGCCGTCATCGGTGAGGAGGCGCCAGCCGACGAATACATGTGCGTCGTCTTGTCGGATGGCTACCACACCGCGCCCGAGCTGCTCGTTGGCAAAGGAACTGTGTGGCGCACCGACCATTGTCAGCAACAGTGCGACAGCAAAGGGGAGGGTGAGCGAAAGGTGTTTTTTCATGGTTTTTCTGTTTTCTGCGCCTCAAAATTAGAGATATTAATTGATTTGACCATTCCTTTTTTACTTTTTTTGTTGCCCAAAAAGATTTTTTCTCAAAAAAAAATTATTTTTGCACAAAGAAAAATCTGAAATCCCCTATGAAAAGAAACACATTCCTTCTCCTCATGGCTATCTGCATTCCTGCCTTGCATGTAACGGCACAGGAGCTGCCCTCGCAGGCAGAGATACTGAAAACGATGGTGCTCACCAACGATTATTTCATGAAGACGACTCCCGACCCCGGGGCTCCCACGTTCGGGGGAGGCAAGGAACGTACCAGCAACCTATGGACGCGTGCTGTGTACTACGAAGGCTTGATGGCCCTCATAGGCATTGCCCCCGAGCAACGATATATCGACTATGTGAGCCAGTGGGGCGAGGCACATAAGTGGGCTCCGCGCGGCAGTCTCAACACTCATAATGCCGACAATCAATGCTGCGAGCAGACCTATCTTGACATGTATGAGATTATGCAAGACCCGCGCATGTTTGCCAATGTGAAAATCAACATCGACGCCTGTGTCAACGATCCTCAGGCACACGACTGGTGGTGGATTGACGCTATACAGATGGCAATGCCTGTGTATGCTAAGATGGGGCGCATAACGGGCGAGCAGCGCTACTGGGATAAGATGTGGGACTTCTATCATTATACACGCGACATTCACGACGGCACGGGTATGTTCAATGCGAAAGACGGCCTCTGGTGGCGCGATCACGACTACAATGCTCCCTACACAGAGCCTAACGGCGAAGACTGCTATTGGGGCAGAGGCAACGGATGGGTGCTGGCAGCGCTGGTGAGGGTGATGAACGAGATTCCCACTTCCGAAAAGCACTATAAGCAGTATCTGAAGGATTTCAAGGCTATGTGTAAGGCTCTGAAAGCCGTGCAGCGCGAAGACGGGCTGTGGAACGTCAGCCTCCACGATGCCACTCACTTCGGAGGCAAGGAGATAACGGGCACGTCGCTCTTCGTCTATGGTATGGCCTGGGGCATCCGCAAGGGCATACTCAGCGAGAAAGAGTATCTTCCTGTCGTTGCCCGTGCCTGGAATGCGATGGTAAAGGATGCCGTTCACGATAATGGCTTCCTGGGCTACGTGCAGGGAACGGGCAAAGACCCCTCGGCAGGGCAGCCTGTCACTTACGACTCTAAACCCGACTTTGAGGACTACGGGCTCGGATGCTTCCTCCTTGCCGGCAGCGAGATGTTTAAGTTGCGCGCCGACGTAGTTCCAGCGGCACAGGTTCCCCGCAGCGTAAGGTAGCAAAAAACAGGGGAGGGGGACGACGTCTTTGTATCCATCTCCCCCGATTTTCATTTTTCTTGTTTCCGATTACTTCCCAATGTCCTCCACCTTACCGAGGAAGAGGATGTTGTGGCAGGCGTTGTCGCGCACGCAGAAGACAAACGCATGATTTGCGTTGAACTCCACGGGTATCTTCGGCGTGGGGCCGATGCTGGTGCTCTTCTCCAGGCCTATCGTCGTCACCGCTGCCATCTCGGTACCCGTCTCGTAGACGTTGACGGAGACATCCTGGTTGATGAAGCCTATCGTCAGCTCGTCGTTGATGCCGCTCAGGGCGCCCGGCACGAACAGCTTTTGTATGCCCATGTCGGGCATGAAGTCCTTCAGCTGGTTCGATGTCTTGAAGTTGAACTTCGGCAGGCTCAGCTTCACCAGGCTGGTGCTCAGCGGCAGCTCCCAGTTGATCTTGCCAACGATGTCGTCGGCTGTCAGCCCCTTCTTGGGCAGCGCCACGAGCATGCTGAACGAGTGGTTACGGATGGGCATCTCCAGCAGCTGGTAGTCGTCGGCCTCGGCATACGGGAAGTCTTCCGTCTGCGTCATCATGTCCACCGTCTGTTTCTTGCCGCCCGAGCTCGTGAAGGTCTCCTTCTTCGTCATCCCCTTCATGAAGGGCTTGTTCCACAGGGCTCCCAGCCACGTGGCGTTGGCAATCACCATGCGGGTGTCGGGGGTGAGGGGCAGGGTGAGCTCCTTGATGCAGCCGAAAGTGTGTATGTCGGCCCAGCGGCAGATGGAGTCCCTGGCCTCATTCGTCTTGTGGATGAAGTCGAGATGTCCCACCTCGGCGTCGTAGTAGGCCTGGTTGGTCTTGAAGAACTTCTCCTTGATGGGATACTCGTTCTGTGCCCACAGGGCGTTGGTCAGGCACACGTTGCCCGTCGTCTCAAAAGCGTCGCGCATCTTATGATACCACGCATTCATGTCGTCGATGGTGGTGCCCTCGCCGGCGATGACGGCAAGCAGCTCGTTCTGCGCCTCCGTCTCCACGCCGTTGGCAAGCATGCCGAGGGCTATCTCCAGGCTGAGGGGCGAGAGGCACACGTTCTTATCCTTCTTCTCATGGGCGCACACACGGGCGAAGAGGTCGTCGGCAAACGTCGAGCCCGCAAGGGCATACCTCTCCTCCGCCTCGGTGACATTCAGCACGAGGGGCTTGGCATTGGCGATGCGCTTCTCCACGTCGGTGGGAGTGGGGCGCGGAGGATTGTCGTCCAGGTCGATGGGCGACTCGCAGGCGCCGAGCAGCAGCGCTGCCAGCAGCGTGAGGGTGAAGACAGTCTTTTTCATTGTCGTGATGTTTTTTATCGTGGGCATCGCCTCGCAGGCGTGTCCCGGAAGTGATACGGTCGGTTTCTTTTTCATCTCTCTCAGTAAGCAGGTTCTACTCTGTAAACGCACGAAGGGTGCCAATACTGCACGCAGTTCGTCACTTTTTTTTCGGAAGGGCTCCACAGACACTCGTCGCCAGCTCTTTACGAAAAATTCCGTATAGGAAAAGCCTTTCTTCCTTATCTGCAACAGCAGGGAGCAGCTCAGCAGCATGCCTATGAGTAATCTCAGTTTCGTCATACAAATTCAATGGGTTAGTTGTTCAATCAATCCGTGTACAAAGATAATACATCTTTTTAACTCGCTGCATGTTATTGCAGGTTATTGCATGTTATATGCGATTATTTTTTGCACAGCGCTGATAATGAACGACATCAAATCCGTGAAGTCCGCGAGAGGAAGTGATGTCTGTGTAAAATTTGATTATCCGATTATCTCTCATATCTCCGAAGGCATCCGATTATTTGATTATCTCGCGGAGCGCAGCGTGCCGTATGAAGAAGGGATAAAAGTTTTTTCTTTCTTCATAAGTTTTTTTCCCTTCTCGAAAAAACTTTTTCCTCAAAGCAAAAATCCATATCGATAGGCCATTTTTTCCGGCAGGACGAAAATCGGGAAAATGGGGCGCAAAAACGCCAAAAAGCACAAGAAAGAGCCCAAAAATCGGAAAAAATCGCCCAAACCCGCATTTTCTAAATCGATGAAAACAGCGTGAAAAACGCTCAAAATGCCCTGAAAACGGTTAAAAAAGTCCCCATTTTGGCACTATAAGCCGCTTTGGGCAACCCCTTCGCAGCACTGCAACGTACGCAATCGCCACGTAATAAGTTGATTATCTGACTTATACTGAAATAGGTTGACACAATTAGGAACTTTATAAATGTGTTAGACTTATGAGAAAAATGTATC
>JAGCFO010000042.1 GCA_017650105.1 Bacteroidaceae bacterium
AGGTGTTGGGGCAAGTGTAGCGGCTCACCGTCTTTGCCTGATCGGTAGCATAGAGCTGCGAGAGAGTGGGAGTACGATAGCCTCCGGCATAGGTAGCACGAAGGCGCAAGTTCCCCACGCTTCCGAAAAGCCCCAGATTGGGAGTGAAAGCGGAGCCGAAATGAATGTTATACAGATAGCGTGCTCCTACGATTGCCTCAAGCCCGCGAATGATCCGAATCTCGTCTTGGGCAAAAAGGCTATAAGTGCGAGTGTGCTCTCCGAGAATCCCGTCACTTTCACTTACCAGATTCTCTCCCACGTATTGAACATTCGACGACAGCTTGTTCCTTTCGCTCAAACGGAAGATTCCTCGCAGGGTAGCATCGGTGTAACGCGTTTGCTTGCGTGTTTCAGCATACGCCTCTTTGTCGGCTGTCTGCCAATAGTCGTAGTCGGAACGGAAATGATCGGAATGCACGTCAAGATAGACATGAGTGTTTTTGTCGGGAGCCCAACGCACGCCTCCGCCCTCGGTAAAGGACTGATGATGAAGGTCGTAAGTGTAGGCGGCGCGAGGAGTGTAGGTATATGTCTTCTCTCCTGTCGTCTTGTCTTCGGCAACTTTCTGCGTAAAGTACGTAGCTCCCTGCGGGCGATGAGTGGCGTAGTCGTAACCCTCTCCACGAAGGTATGCCGACCACTTTTCGTTGATACGCCATTCTAACCTCTCGCTGAGACGATTGCTTGTGAAAGCTGTCGACATAGGACGTCCCGTCAGCTTGAGCACTTCCACACCTTCTCCCTCAGTAAATGCCTGATATGGATTGACTTGCCAGTTATCTGCCTCACGTCGGCTGAAGGTAGTATGGGCTGAAAAGTTTCCGCTGCTGGCTGTGACGTTGATGTCGTTGTCGAAACGCCCGTGATTCATCGCGCGGGTGCTAACCGTAGCCGAGAGGGGCTGGGAGGAGGAGTCGGTGATGATGTTTATGACTCCCGCGATAGCGTCGCTGCCGTAGAGGGCTCCTGCTGCTCCGCTCATTATCTCGATGCGGCGCACGTTGGAAAGGCTGGCACGTGCCCAACGGTCGTCCCCACTCACGCGTCGTCCGTTTTCGAGAATCACCACATAATCGTCGCTCACGCCTCCGAAGTTCACAAACGTGCCCATCCCGCTGGTGTGGGTAGTGATAGTAGACGTAAGGCGCGAGAGTGCCTCCTGAACGGTTGTCACTCCTGCGTCGCGCAACTGCTTTGGAGTGATGACTCGCACGGCAACAGGCGAGTTCTCCGCCTTGCGGTAGGTGCCCGTGCCTGTTATCACAACGGGGTTCAGGTCTACCTTTCGAAGCGAGTCAGTATAGGTCTGTGCCACAGCACTTACGGAAATCAGATATAGTAGTACGAAGGTTAGTTTTTTCATTATCGATGGACTGCCTGACAAATGGGTAGATTATATTTTGAGTGATTCATTGAACGAGTAATGGGTTGTTTCTGCTTGGAGAAAAACGAGGGTGATTTTTTGGAGAAGGGAAAAAATTTTTTGGAGAACAAATCTCGCGCGCTGGAGAACAAATAATTTTTTTTGGAGAAGGAATAATTCGCTTTGCTTTTTTCATTGATGAGCGGAGCGAGAATGCCCGTCAGCCGACTTCACTCTCCCCTTCTCCAAACGACGTCGGGAACTCCAGCATCAGCATTGAGCCAGCGGGCAAGCACGAAGAAATAGTCGCTCAGGCGATTGACATACGCCAGCACTTGCTCGTCCACCTCAGCGCCCGTCTCCGCAAGGCGCAGGATGTCCCTCTCGGCACGACGGCACACCGTGCGGCACACATGAGCATAGCTTGCTGCCTGGCATCCTCCCGGCAGTATGAAGAGCCGAAGGGGAGGAAGACCCTCCTGCAGACGATCTATCTCGTGCTCAACCTTCTGCACCATTTCCGGAGTGACAACGTTTCCTGTTCTGACAGGATGCGTCGACGTGTCGGTGGCCAGATATCCTCCCACGACAAAGAGGTTACCTTGCAGCTCGGTAAGGAAAAGACGGTTCGTCTCGTCTGTCACAAGCGAGATGAGCACTCCTATGTGGGAATTGAGTTCATCGACTGTGCCGTAGCTCTCGAGCCTCTCGCAGCATTTGCTCACTCGCTGCCCTCCTACGAGGGATGTCAGCCCTTTATCGCCTGTCTTGGTATAGATTTTCATGATTCCTTATATTTTATGCTTGCAAAGATAAACAAAAAAAATGACACAAGCAATGTCATTCTATTATCTTGTAATATCTGGGCTCATAATGGGGCAGCAGCTCGGGATGAAACGCCTTCACGAAATCGGCAAGCAAGAAATGAGGCTGCACGCCTGCCAATTCGCGATAAGGGGTGCGTGACAAGTTGCAGAACAGCACATTTCCGCTGCGATAAGCCTTGAGTGTGGTGTATCTGTCATCCTCGTCAGCTAGTGTGCGAAGCGTATAATCCCCATCGTATGAGCCGTCTATCTGCCAGAAATCAGCATGCGCTGCCCGGGCATAGGCTGCCTCAAAGTCGAGAGTTCTGCCCCCCGAGTCGTCGTTGTCGGACATCACGTAGCGTGCTCCCGCATCGTGAAATAGCTGCGACATGTAGCTTCGCCCTCCCACAACGTACCATCCGTCTCTTACCTGACGTCCCGAAGCGACTGTGGGGAAGGTTGAAAGGGAGTCCCCTGTGGCTGCCACTTCGGCTTTCAGAGCCAAGTATTTGCGCTCTATATCGGCAAAGACGGCATTAGCACGACGCGGCTCTCCTGTGAGCAGTCCCACGAGTTTTATCCACTCAACCTGCCCCAGAGGATTTGTTTCCTTGTATCCATGATGGGTGATAAAAGGAATCCCACTATTGCGGATAGCCTCGAATCCTCCGTGCTTTGATGCGCTGACAAAGATGTAATCGGGGCGAAGAGCAAGGATGCGCTCCACATCAAAGTTGCCCTCTTTTCCTATAGAGATGGTGTGCCCTTCTGCCAGTTGCTGCTTCATGACGGGAGAGAAAAGGTTTCGCAGGGTATTGATGCCCACGACACGATTCTCAAGCCCCATCACCTCGAAGTTTCCCAGCTGCAGAGCCGTAGTGCAGATGAAGCGCGCCTTTGCCTGCTGCTGTAACGAAGGAATAACGAGCTCCTGCGGAGCTATCATCGTTGCGGAAGGGTCGGGATTGCTGATAAAGACGTGAATGCCATCATCTTCGTAACTGACGCGGAGCCCTCGGGCATAGCGAATCGTAATGGTATCGCCATACTCCCCGATATGAGACAACACCGAGTCGTGAGTTGCGAAAAGGGCATCAGCCGAAGGGAAAGTCCTGCCGGCTCTCTGCCTCGTGCACGACAGAGAAACCGACAGGACCATCGCAACGAGGATAGCAGAACGAACTATGGCTAAACGTCTGCTCCTCATTAGTTCTCCTTTCGGGGTCTTTTTTATATACTTTGTCTTAAATGAGCAATTCACTCGGCTCGCGTTATTCTTCGGGATACATTGAATGATAGTAGTCTTCCAACTCAACGGGGTTCTTGGTGTGGTTAATCCAAACCTGACGGATGGCATCTACCTCAAGCAAGCCGAAGAGGTTCGACGTGGGCTGATAGCCTTTGTGTGAGAAGAACTCAAACCAGCTGTTGTCTTCGCTCTCTTCATCGCTGGCATCCCAGTACTCTTCACCTTCTCCTGCCATATCGTTGTGTCCGTGGTCTCCACAGATACTCATAAGAGGATAGAGGTTCATGGTGCCGCCGGTGATTCCTGCCTCATGCATACGGGCAAGGACATCCTGCTTGTAGTTGTCGGGCATATCAACAGTGCCAACGAAATAGTTTTTGCTATACACTTGCAGGGCAAGTTCCAGCTGGGTGTAGCGGATGTTGGCTTTGTATGTATCATAGCTGTCGGGGTTTCCGTGTCCCATGAAAGCAACCACGCCCTTCGAAGCCTGTGATTTATATGCATCGTTAAGAATGCGTGCAACATTTGCAACATCGTCGGTATTGTTCAGAAGCGGGGTTCCCAGCCAGAGATGTCCGTCGAGTTTGCTCAGATATTCATCGTCGAGGTCTCCCAGGTGATTGTTGGCAAAGTCCTTGATGTAGTTGATGACACGACTATACTCCTCGCCGGGGATTACCTGCAACGACTGAACGGTGATGTCGGCATACTTGGCCGTAGCAAAAGCGTGGAGCCAGAAGTTGGGAGCATAGTAGTTACGCTTTACGATGTTGCCTTTGTCGTCGGTGTTTTCACCGGCAGCAGCACGGTTGATGCAGATAGCGGAGCTGTAGCTCACATACACGTCGCAGTCGGGGAAGGCTTTTTCGTAGGCTGCCTTTGTGCTGTCGAAAGCAAGGAAGGCGTTGTTCCATGTGCTGCCGAAAGCAACGAGAAGGATGACCTTGTCGTGCTTCTTCTGTGCCTTTACCTGAGCATCAACAGCCGACTGATACTTCACGTAGTTGTTGTTTACGTCTTCATCCTGCTGGCAAGATGACAGGCTAATCATAGTGGCAGCTAAAACTGCCACAGCAACGAGAAAAGATTTAATCTTCATTTTCGTAAGTTTTTAAGTTAGACATACTATTTGATTTAACACTCTTTCCTTTCTTGAACTTAACAGCGAAGGCAACATACACCGTGCGCCCGGGACTATTTGTGCCAAGATGATAGGGATGCATGGTACGGTCCACGTAGTCAAAAATGTTATCCACTCCCACATCCACGCGATATGTAAAAGGAAGCGCATCGGATGCTTTGCCGAAATCGTGGGTTGTATTGAGTCGCCACAGCTGGAAGGGAGCTCCGTCACCGTTGTTCTGATAGTAGCGTCGACTGCTACCCCGTGTGCTGAGGTTTGCCCCTATCTTATAATAAGTTGAAAGACGACGGCTCCATGTGGCATAGGCATTCCACTTGTGATGAGCCGTTCCGTCGATGACGACTTCCTCGAGTCGCGAGTGATGGGTGTTGTACTGATGGGCACGGGTGTCAAGCCAACTGTAGTTGCCGCCCAAAGCCCATCCTTCGGGGAAGGAATAGCTCAGATTGACGTCAACGCCGAGGGTGCGGGCGTCTTCCATATTCATGTATTTGCGTGCTACGATAGCTGTGCTTCCATCGCCGGCATACGCCGAAGTGATGTCGTGCGGTATCTCGCTCAGCGGAACGTTCACCAGCGCAATCATATGATCCAGCCGATTGTGGTAGCCCGTAACGGAAGCTGTCAGCCTCTCTCCCCTGTACTCGGCACCCAAGCTCACATAGTTGCTCGACTGGGGGCGAAGGGCGGTGTTCCCCAGGTTGAAGAAGGTGCTCGAGCCCATAGTGTGGAGATAACGGTAGTGGAGTTCCTTTGTTGTGGGTGTCTTGAATCCCTGGCTCCACCCAGCCCTCAGCCTCACGTCGCCCAACGACACCATCGTGCTCAGCTTCGGTGTAGCACGGAACCCGAAGGCGCCGTTCTCGTTGAGTCTGAGTCCTGCCGTAATGTTGAGCCACGACAGCGAGTTCCACTCGTCTTGCACATAGAGTGCTGCCGTCCAGTCATCGGCTGTGCCTGTAGCCGTGCGCATCGGGGCATTGAGGTAGTCATAGCGGTACTCTGCCCCCGCACTCAGCCGATGCTCGTACGGCAGGTGGAAGACGCCCTTCAGATGTGCCATCAGGCGCTGTTGGTCACTTTGCAGATCTATTTGCCCGGCAAAGTAGGGATAGTAGTTTGTGAAGTTACCCAGCGGATCATAGCCGTCGGTAAGTGTTGTGGCAGTGTAGGTATAGTAGTAGGCATGCCGGTTCCAATCTATATCAAGAGTAAGCACCTCGTTCTGCTCCCCAAAAGTCCATTTTCCTCCCCCAGAGGCGCTGGCATTGCGATACATCAAGTCGTAGGTATAGACATCGCAGCTGGGGTAGTGCCCGTTCTGTGGCCGATAGATTGATTTCGTGTACCAGTTGCCGTCGGCATACAGTTCCATGCCTTCACGCGGGGTATAAACAATTTTTTCTGCCACTTGCCAGAGGGTGTAAGCATTTACTGTCTTGTTTTTGCTGTCGGTAACAACACGTGCCTCGGTGAACTCATTGGAGGTATTCTGCCATCCGTCGGTATGCTGAAGTTGGAAATTGGTATAACTTGTCAGCGGGCCATTCGATAGAGCTAATGCATTGTGTTGACGATTATCGTTAAAGGAGCCGTAGCGGGTGCTGTTCTCAGCTTGTATTCCTTCTTCCTCCTTTTGAACACCTTTCTTTGCGCCTCGTTTTGTAATGATATTCACCACTCCTGCCATAGCGTCGCTGCCGTAGAGTGCCGACTGCGCCCCCTTTACAATCTCTATATGGTCAATGTTCTGCGGATCGATGAGCCCAAGGTCGTTCTCTCCCCCCACATCTCCATGAATGCGTTTGCCGTCGATAAGGATAAGAACGTAACTATTGCCCAGTCCTCCCAGCTGAAGTTGGCTCCCCATATCGCCCTCGCTGAAGGAGAATGACGCTGTGAGTCCTCCGAGAATCTCCTCTATCGTGCGTCCGCCGTAGCTGTCGAGCACCTTGCGCGAGATAATCTCTGTCTGAACTGGCACGTTACGCAACAGATGCTCGGTGCCCGTACCCGTCACCACCACCTCGGGCAGCGACTCCACACGAAGGCTGTCGGCAAGCCGCGTATTAGCTTGCTGAGCAGGAGCGGCAACAATGCACGCAACCCCAAAGAAAATGATTGTCAGTCTTTTCTCTATTCTCATGTTAACGACCTCTATTCCTGGAGGCATGTTATCATATTCAAGGATAGGCAGGTCTTCTGGCTTTCCACCGAAACAGGGCGTCTTCCCACTTTTGGCAGTGACGTAATGCCCTGTTTCCCCTTTCGGCGTGGATTACAGCTGCAGGAACAGCTCAGGTTTTGCACCTGATTCCCTCGCACGGAGGCACACGTGGAGGAGTGCCTCTGTTACCAAATCCTCTGCAAAGATAGAGCGACTAAGGCGGAAAACAAAACAAAATTCGATTTATTTTTTCACTTTCTCACCGTACGCCCCTTTCCCCATCCCTCAAAGCCAAGAAAAGAAAGCCAAGAGATAAATCAATCGGGGGACTCTGAGGTAGGCTTTTCGCCTACGAGAAGTTTACGCTGATAGTCAGTAGGAGTCTCTCCGAGATGTTTCTTGAAACAACGACTGAAATATTTGGGGTCGTTGAACCCCGTACGATAGGCTATCTCGGAAATGGAAAAATTGCCAGTAGCCATCAACTGCACGGCACGCTTGATGCGCATCTCCTGGACAAAGTCGACTGGAGTAAGGCCAACAGTGGCTTTAAGCTTGTTATAAAAGACTGTACGCCCGAGATTGACGGCACTTGCAAACTGGTCAATAGTTAATTCTGCATTGTCCATATTGCGTTCCATAAAAGCCATTACCTCCTGCACAAAAAGTTCATCGGCAGGAGTAATAACAGGCATATCGGGCTCGAGGCAACGGCGTGCGAGGGGTTTATCGCCAGCAGTAAGCATTTGCATAAATCGTTGGTGGAGGCGCCTGCGCTGCTCGAGCAGTGCAATGACACGCGCCTTCAGGTAACTGGCACTGAAAGGTTTCAGCACATAGTCGTCAACGCCCATCTCAACGCCATGTATTCGATCGTCGAGGGTTCCTTTTGCAGTAAGCACAATGATGGGAACAGCGTAGATATCCGAATCTTCCTTTATGTGACGCACCATCTCAAAACCGTCCATGACGGGCATCATGATGTCGGTGATAATGAGGTCGGGCCACACTTCACGTCCCTTGCGGAGACCATCGTCGCCATTAACTGCAAGGGTGACCTGGCAAGTATCTGCCAGGATATGATACATGAAGTCGCGAAGTTCATCATTGTCCTCAACGATAAGTATTTTAGGGCGGTCGTCTTCCACTGGATTATTAATAGACTCTTGAGATAGAGGATTTGGAGCTTCCTGATCATCGGAGATAGGTTCTGAGACTGTGGAAGAAGAATCGGCTGTATCAGCTGCAAGGAATTCAACATAAGAGTCGGCAGCAAAGTGATTACATCCCAAGGGGAAAGTTACGGTAAACGTGGAGCCTTGTCCGACCTTACTGTCTACACCAATAGTAGCATGATGTAGCTCCGTAAACTGTTTAACGAGTGAAAGCCCTATGCCAGATGAGGGCTTAGAATAGTTATCGTTGACGACTGTCTCGAAACGAGAAAAAAGTTTGGGTATATCATCGCGTCGAATGCCAATGCCTTCGTCGCTGACAGCAATAGCAAGAGAGTCGGCAGCAGGGCGGCTGACGACGACGGAGATGGCCTTGCCGTCGTCGGTATATTTGAAGGCGTTAGTAAGAAGATTGAAAAAGATTTTCTCCACCTTGTCACGATCAGCCCAAAGTACGGGGATGTCAGGAGGAGCCTGCAAGGTGAATGTGATATGGTGCTGCAAGGCCATCTCGTCGAAATTCTGCATAATGTGAGCAAGGGTATCTTGGACATCAAGAGGCTCTATGAGCAAAGACATCTTGTGATTTTGGAGTTTACGGAAATCAAGAATCTGATTGACCAAATTCAGCATCCGACGGACATTTCGCTGAACGACTTCAAGGTAATAGCGTGACTGATCACTCAGAGTCGGATCGTCAAGGACTTCACTCACGGGGCCGTCAACAAGAGTGAGGGGGGTGCGAAGCTCATGACTGATGTCGGTAAAAAAGCGCAGTTTCATATCGGTAAGTTCCTGCTCGACAGTAAGGCTGTGTCGGAGGCGATAAAGCCGCATAACCTGATAAACAGCAAGAGTGATGAGGGTGAGTATGGCGAGCATAATGAGAGCCATACCCCAACCGCGTTCATAGAGTCGGGGACGGATATAAAGAGGAAGTACTTGCTCGTTGGGAGTCCACTGACCGTCGGCATTCGTTGAACGGACATGGAAGAGATGATGCCCCGGAGGGAGGTTGACGTAGGTAACGGTATTGTCAGCAGTGGTAGTCCAATCAGCATCCACGTCATCCAGCCGATAGGCATACATGAGGTGCTTTTTGCTCCGGAAATCAAGCGCTGCGAAGTGGATAGTTGCAGAACGGTTGTCACGTGAGGAGGCGGGCCGACTGTCAACGACGAGAGGGGGGACATATACATCGGTGCGCAACTCGGATGGATTTACCGAAACAATTCCTTGCATAGTGCCAAAAAAGAGAGTGCTACCGTTACGCAAAGGCACGCCTTCTGAAAAGACGACTTCCGTAGGGAAAGAAGAGTCATCGTATATGGTAATTGCTCCGTCGTCGGGATTAATCCTTGAAAGAGCTCTCTCGCTGCTAACCCAAAGGAATCCTTGCAAGTCTTCAACTATTCCGTAGGCAACATCGGAAGCCAGTCCGTCATCTTTGCTTATGCATTTGAATTGGATGTCACTACTGAGAAGATTGCCGGCCACCATCTGACACACCCCTCCGCTCTGAGTTGAAATATAGAGAGAGCTGTCGCGAGTCATAAGCACCGACATGACATCGTTGTCAGAGATACTGGTATCGTCAAAACTGCGTTTTGCATTATGGAACATGACGATGTCTTCGGGCTTGTCGAAACGGGTGTTGAACGTGTATAGACCCTCGCGGGAACCGACAGCCAGTACGTCGGGCTTTATCTCGCAGATGAAACGAATGGTCTGAGGGAGTTCGCTATTATATCCCAATCGGTTTTGCTGATGAACGAAGGGTCCTTCATTCCACAGATTAAGTCCCCCGCCGAAGGTACCTATCCAAATATGATGACGGCTGTCTTCGCAGATGGAGTAGATAGAGTTGTGGCTTAACGAAGTGATGTCGTTGTCGTCGTGAAGGTAATGAGTGATGTCGAAGTCGTTGCCGTCGCCTCTGGGGCTGAGGCGATAGAGCCCGTCGCTGCGCGAGCCCACCCAGACAGTGCCGTCGCTTTGCTCATACATGCAATACATCGTGCCCTCTATGGAGAAGCGCCGAAGTTCTGTGTCGCTGCTGTCGCAGAGGACGATGATGTCATCGCGCAGCCCATACCACCGACGGCCTTTCCTGTCAATAAGCTGCGAGCGCACCTCATGCCCCGGGAAACGATTATCGGCGTGGAAGGGAGTGTTGTGAAGGGTAAGCATATCGATGCTCCGATCACTTTGATACCAAACATTACCTTGGCGGTCTATAAGCAATGAGGATGTATTGATTGCGAAATCTTCCTGCGCAAGAGGACGATTGAACGTTTCAGTACGAGGATTATAATAACGAATGTTGCTGTTGTGATAGGGGAGGAACCACATACGTCCGTCACCGTCTTCAAAAAAACGAATGTGTGTATCTTGCTCCGTAGGGCCTTCAGAAAACGGAACACACCGACTTTCTGCATGCAGGAAGTCATCGTTGCTCGTGAGACGGACTATGTTATAATGTTCGTCTTGGCCCCAAAGAATGCCGTGACTGTCAACGGTGGCATTCAGTATAATATCGCTACTGACAAGGGTGGTTTCTCGGGAACGGATGGAGGTACGGAAGAGTCCTTTGTTTGTGGAGGCAAGTAGAAGAGAGTCACCTATCAACTGAAAACTGCTTACTCTACAGTTTTCGGGAGCCATATCGATAAAAGAGAGGGTTCCTCCTGTGTAGTTTGCAATCTGTCGTCCATTATTAGATACGAACCAAGGGGAATCGTCAGCCACTGCCATGTGACGGAAGACGACCTTGCTGATGGGAGCATTATCTCCGTATCGATATGTTCCTAACGAATGAAGAATCCACTCGTTTCCTTGCCGGTCTGACGCGACACCATAGACCTCCGACGATGGGCTAGGCTCAACATTGTAATGCACCAATTGACTGTTGGATGCAAGATTGTTGTCGTCAAGACGAAAAAGGAAGCCATCTTCACTCAACATCCAAGTGACACCTTTTGCGAGTGTCCAAACTCTATTGACGTGAACACGATGGCCTGCTAAACTGTCGATAATCTGCTGAACGTCTGAGAAGACTTCTTCTTTTTTGTCGAAAAGATAAATGTTCGTCACAGTGCTACACCAAATATTACCGCAGCTATTCTCCCACATGTTATTGAATCGGTTGGTAGTCAACACGGAGTTCTTCCCAGAGCGAGACTTGTACTTCGTCCACCGATAGCCATCATAGCGGTTGATGCCATTGAAAGAGCTTACCCAGATGTATCCCTCAGAGTCCTGCATGATGCTTGTGGGACGGCCTTGTATCGACTCGCCGTCGGCTGCAAAGCGCGTCATAGTAACGAACGGCTCTGGCTCTATCGTAGCAGCCCTTGCTGATAATAGCGTCAGTAGAAGTCCAAGGATGAAAATTGATGTCTCTTTCTTCATGGCGATGCAATTTGGTACAAAAATAATCATTTTTCCGAATACTTCCAAGAAATGAAAGAATCCTTCTGAAAAGGAACACATTCTTTTCGCAAAATCCTATTACTATTAGTGAATTCTTTCAATCTTTCTGCAAAGAAAAGTGTTTTTCTGCAATGGAACAGATTTTTCAAAAAAAAGAGGGAGAGAATTCAGTTTCCCGACTCTCCCCCTCTACCAAACAAGTATGTTAACCATTTACTACATAATCCGAAAAGGAATGGTTTGTGCCGGATAGAGCATTAACAGAACTACCTAAACTTGAAGACTCGCGTTGCGGAATCGGAAACGATGCGTGCGATGCCTATAGTGCCGCTGGTAATATATGTGTGCTCTCCTGGGTTGATTGAACGACGTGAGAGGAGCACTCCTGCAGCAGAATAAAGTTCAAGCGTGGCTATTCCCGAAAAGCCAGTCGCCACAAGCTGGCCTTCCTTAAAAGACACTTCGATGTTGTTCTCAGCCCTAAACGAGCCTACGGAAGAAGCATCGCCATAGGTAGGCGCTGCAGACTTAAAGCCTAACGTTCCGTACTGATTGACACAACGCACGGTGTACTCCGAAGCATCGCCCTCAAAGGTATAATGCGTCTCGGTTGTAAAAGTGAGGAATTTCCCATTTCGTAGTATCTCGTAACAGATGGCTGCCTTTTCAGGAGTCCAAGAAAGAACGTTGTCCTTATAGAAAACCGATGGGGCACCAAGTTCGTTGACAATATTATCAGGTCTCCAGCTGTCTTTACCGCTCAGGACCGTGCGCACCGTTAGTGCATCAGCCTCCTCTTTGGTAAGAAGATGTTTGGCAATGCACGTCTCCTCGGGGTTCTGTTCGGTTCCTCCTCTCCAGTACCAGTTGTTTCTTCTGCTCAAGTCAACAGGTCTCCCCAGATAGTTCATCGTATTATATTCGGCAAAGACGGCAGGAAGTCCGCCCATATGGTTAGTCCATCCTGCATCGCTCATGAAAATGTCTTTCGAGAGAGTGGTGTTTATCATCGAGCAGCGCGGGAAGTTGTGCCAAGGACGTCCCCAGCTGTTGTTTGTACGCTGCACGCCGGGTTTGCTCGAAACAACGTTACAGTCGCGGAACACGTAGCCGTACTTCACTCCTGCCCCGTGACTGGGAGCTGTGAGAACGGAGCCATTTCGGCAGAAGCCTATCGTGCAGCTGTCGAAAACGGCATCGCCCGAACAATATATGAAGTCGACGGCTCCCTCAATGTAGCATCGCTTTGCATAGTGGCGATGCTCATCGGAGCCTGTCTGCCAAGTATCCTGATAGCTCAGCAACCGGCTGTTGAAAATGCAGAACCTGTCAGCATAGGAGCCCAGCGCAAGGGCCTGAGGGCCAGCCTGGTTGACATAACCCCACGAGTCGATGAGACTGATGTTGTGGACATAAGTGTTGGGCGCCTGCGTGCAGAAGACAGGTCCTCTTCCTTCGGCATCTTTGAAGTTCGACTGGTCTCTCTCGTGCCCGGCATTGGAGGTAATAGAGAATTGGACAATCGTTTTCTCCGGGTCTTCGCCCACAATCGAGATGTACGGCTGATTGTTAGCGATACGGATAAGCTCCACGTATTCACCGTTTTTCACAAAGATGAGCCAAGGCTGCGTGCGATTGGCTGGCGCAGCCTTCACGGCAGCCCGAAGGCTGGTATAGTCGCCCGAGCCGTCGGCTGCGACGATAGCGTCGAAAACTCGCATCTTAGGTCCTGCGGTAGAGAACGAGACAGTACAGCCTTTGAGCGGCGTGCCGTCGGTCTGCGATACGAAAGCGCCGTCGCGAACGACAAGCGAATAGTCGGTAGCGTACTGAAGTTCCCCTGGGCGGAAGATTGCCAGCGTGTTAGCTACGGTTGCAGGCGTGATGTATTCTCCGTTGAGGAAGCAACTGTCGGCACCCACTTTCATCGGGATATCGCTCTCGACAACTATCTGAGCGTTGATTGGAAGGTCAGTCTGCCCGTTTGCAGGCATCTTGGGTACGACGGCCTGCGCGAATGCTGCGGCATAGCCCGCGATGCAGAGTGAGAGGAAGAAAACGATTCGTTTCATGCTGATGTGATTGGTTTTTTACGTTACAAAGATACGCACAGGATTCCAAACGGAGGTGGATTTTTTATCTATATTGGGGGTTTTTATTCCGTCGGAGATAAATTCTAAGGAAAAAGGAATTATGAAGAAGGGAAAAATTTTTTTGAAGAAGGAAGCGCGCGATATGAAGAAGGGAAAATATTTTTTGTAGAAAGAAAAATGAACCCTTCTTCCGCGTTGCAGTTTTTATTGGAAACAGCGCGAAGGAGTCGGTTGCTCCTCCGCGCTGTTTTTACTGGAACGTGAGCCTGCTTATCGGAGCAGCACTTTCTTTCCGTTCTTGATGTAGATTCCCTTCTGAGGTTCTGCTACGCGACGTCCCTGGAGGTCGAAGTAGATAGTCTCCGTCTCGGGAGTCTCAATAACGTCAACGCCAGTCTTGATTTCCGGATCAACGGTAGCAACTAGGAAGATGTTTGAAACGTATACGCCGTAAACGTCGAAGATGCGGTTTGCATCGTATCCGCTTGTTACGTCAGGAATCAGACGAACGTAAACCATTTCTTTCTTAGCCGTGTTGGGCAGCGTGCAGGCAAAGTCTTGCCAGCCGCCTGTGGTTGAGACGGTGTCGACAGTCTCCCACGACAGTTTGTTGTAGCTGTACTGTACGTAGTAGTCATAGTGGCCCATGTAGGTACGCTTGATGCTGAAGTTGAAGACGATGTCGCTCGTGTAGTTGACTGTCGAAACAGCTGTCTGCCAGTAGAAGCCCTGGTTGGTATAGTACTTGGTGCTGTCTTTCTTCGAAGGATCGTTAGGATCGGGATACTCGGTACCGTCACCGCTATCGGTGCAGCGCAGCCAGGTGACGGCAGCAGGATAGGTGTCGGTACGGTTCCACCAGCCATGACTCCAAGGAGCATCGGGATAGAGGGTGTAGTAGAGGTCAAGCTGCGGAACGTATTCCTTATCGGAATAGAACTCGCTGAGCCAGTCGGCAGGACGATTCTGAGATGCGCCACCGCTCACACCGCTACCGGGAGTGTCGCAGAAGTCCCATCCGCAGATGTAGTCAAGCAGAGCGAAGTCGAGATAGATGTCGTAGTCTTTGTTCATCGTGACGGTGAACTCGTTGCCATAGAAGAACTCCGACATGTCGGTGGTGTATCCATAGAGGAACTCGGTGACGAGGTTGGTGTTGACGGTGACAACTACTTCGCTTCCCTCGGTGTACTTGCCGTCCATGCCCTTGTCAGAGAGCGTATAGGTGCCGCCTGTGGCGCAAGTGATGTTGAGCGTATACATAGTGAGCTCGCCGAAGACGGCATAAACGGTGGTGTTGCCATTCATGGTGAAGGTATAGCTCTGCTCTTCGCTGACAGTCTGGCCTGCTGCATCTACCCACTTCACGAACTTGTATCCATAGTTGGCAGTTGCAACAAGTGTAACGCTTGTTCCTTCGGGGATGTTGCCAGCAGGACCGCTGACACTACCCATCTCCTCTTGTCCTTCGCTGACACCCTGAACGAGGGCATACATAGAACCGGAAACCTCTTTCAGCCATTCGCTGTCACCAAGAACACCGGCGTCGGTAGCCTTGCCCTCAAGTGCGGTGTAGCCTTTGTAAACCGTGAAGTCAGCATTGGCAGCGTCTGCCCAGATGCCTGCAACAGAAGCGTAGCCAAGGTCTTCGAGAGTATAGTTGTTTTCAACGCTAGCATCCATGATGTCTTCGTTTACATCAGGAATCTGCCAGCCGACAAGGAGGTTGTTCTTGACGGTAACATCCCAATAGCCGCCGCTGATATTCCAAAGCTTACCGGCGCTCTTGCCTTCGGGGCAGACAATCAGGTTGTCGGTGAAGACAAGCACACACTCTTCGCCGTTGAACTTGTTAGTGGGGTTGCAGATAGTGCGGTTAGCATCGCGGCAGCCGCTGTACATAGTGTTCTTCGTGAAGATGAATTCGTGGCTCTTGCCGTCGTAGCTGCCAGTAGGATTGTAGAAGCACTCCATTCCGTCGTTTCCGAAAAGCGTGCTCTCGTTGATAACCCATTTATAAATAGGTGTACTGTGCCAAGACATGTTCCAGTTACCCGTGTTAAGGTTGCGGAGCACGCAGTTGTCGAACTCTACCAACTCAACAGCTGAGTTATTGGCATCGCCTCCGAGGTAGAAAGTACAACGGCTAACGTTCTCAAGCACTGCATTCTTGAACTTGATAACCTTGATGTGTCCCGTGGGAGCAAAGTTAAACAGGTAAGAAGCACCGTTTCCGACGATAACGTTCTCGAGGATGATACCGGAACCGTCGCCGACGCCGTCACCTCTGAATTCACCGTTCAGATACACTTCGCAGGTGTCGGGAGCCATAATGGTGATGGTCTTGCCTGCGGGGAAGCTCTGGTTAGAATACTCACCGCTGTAGAGCAACAGGGTGTCACCATCGACTGTGCTACCATAGGCAGCAGCATAGTCCTGAGGATTCTCTACGACAATTACATTGGCCGAGGCAAACATTGCCACGAACAATGAGCATACAAAAAGCGTAAATTTCTTCATGATTTTAATTTTATAAGTTAAACATACATTTTTCAACGCTGCAAATTTAGGGAGTTCTATCCCAATGAAGGTGGACATTTTTTCTACAAGGGTTGATTTTTTGACGAAAATGCATTTTTTCAGCTACCACATGAGGACAAATTGTCGAAAACTCCTCTTATTATAAAAAAAAATGCACCTCCGTGTGCACACGAAGGTTTATCTTTGCTACCGAAAAAGGAAACAAACAGAATCATGCTGAAGTATCTGAAAAAACAATGCCGGTTTGCCTATTTGCTTTGTGCGATAGGTTGCGCTTTGTTGTCGGTTTCGTGCAGCGACTCCGAAGGGCTATCCTCCCGCAACTACTCCCGTTACTTCAAGGCTCTCCCTTTTGAGATGAAGCCAACGGAAATGCCTACGATTCCTGACTTCACTATCGAAGCACTCGCCTCTGACAGCGCTTTTATTCAGCAGGCAATAGACTCTGCCAGCGCAATGGGAGGAGGAACGGTGATAGTTCCAGCCGGCTCATGGGTAAGTGCTCCCATCGAACTGAAGAGTAATGTTGAGCTGCGTCTGAGCAAAGGAGCCATTGTGTCTTTTTCGACTGATCCCGCTTACTACGAAGTGAAAGAAAGTTGGTACGAAGGGCAGAAGCGCGAGAAGGCCGTGTCGCCTATCAGCGCTACCAATGCCGAAAACATTGCCATCACTGGCGAAGGAATCTTTGACGGAAATGGCGAGGCTTGGCGCCCAGTGAAGCAGATGGGCGTAAGTCCCTCACTTTGGCGTAACTTCATCCGCAAGGGGGGATTCCTGAGCGAGGACGAGAAAACGTGGAGTCCTTTGGAAAACAGCCAGCTGCGCCCGGTAATGGTTGACCTGGAGGGTTGCAAGAAAGTATTGTTGAAGGGAGTCACCTTCCGCAACAGCCCTGCATGGTGCCTGCACCCCGTGCTTTGCCAGAACGTGATCATAGACGGCGTGAAGATGCTGAACGAGTCGTATGCCACCAACGGCGACGCCCTCGACATTGAGTCGTGCTGCGACGTGCTGGTTAAAGACTGTCTGCTCGATGCCGGCGATGACGCCATCTGCATCAAGTCAGGAAAAGACGAGGAAGGACGTCGGCGTGGAGTTCCCACAGAACGAGTCGTCATCGACGGCTGCACCGTCTATAACGGACACGGAGGATTTGTCATCGGCAGTGAGATGAGCGGAGGAGTGCGTAACGTGATAGTGTCGAACTGCACCTTTACGGGCACCGACAATGGGCTTCGGTTTAAGAGTTGCAGAGGACGAGGAGGAGTTGTCGAGAATATCTGGTGCAACAACATTCACATGAACTCCATACGTAGCAAAGCCATTCTTTTTGACCTATATTATTTTACGAAAGGTGAACGGGAGATAAAGCCCGTTGATGAAACGACGCCCTCGTTCCATCATATCTATATGGACGGCATCACTTGCTCGTCGGCAGGAAGCGTGGGCATCATGCAAGGACTTCCCGAGATGCCGCTTCACGACGTGGAACTGAGTAACGTACAAATCAAGGGCGACACTCCCTTTGAAGCTATCGACACGGCTGACATACGCTTCCGCAACGTGCTTTTCATTGCGGGCGACAGCGTGTGGAGCAGCAACGACTCTTTTATTAAGGCAAATGAGCAGAATCAAAATTATTTGAGTTCAGTCTTAAAGAAGGAAGAAGTGTGACAAACAAAAAAGAATATAATGAAAAAGAGTATTATTCTTATTTTACTGGCTGTAGCTGGTTTGGCACCACTGCTTGCAGATAACGTTCCTGCTTTCCCCGGTGCCGAGGGGCACGGTCGTTATGTGACAGGAGGACGAGGAGGCACAGTCTATCATGTGACGAACCTTGAGGATGATGCCGCGAATCCACCTGTCGGCTCACTGCGCTACTATATCAATAAAGGAGAGAAACGCATTATCGTATTTGACGTAAGCGGAACCATATTTTTAAAAGACTACCTAAGCATCAGCAGCGGGAACCTGACGATTGCCGGGCAGACAGCTCCTGGAGATGGAATCTGCGTTGCCGGCTACCCGGTACAGGTAAGCGCCAACAACGTTATCATCCGTTTCATGCGTTTCAGAATGGGCGACTTGCACCCCGAGGTGGAAGACGATGCTCTGGGTGGACGGCAGGTAAAGAATGTTATCGTCGATCACTGCTCGTGCTCGTGGAGCGTGGACGAGTGTGTCTCTTTCTATGGAGACGAAAACCTGACTCTTCAGTGGTGCATCATCTCGGAAAGCCTGCGATATAGCAATCACCAAAAGGGGGCACACGGCTATGGAGGCATCTGGGGCGGAGCCAACACATCGTTCCACCACAATTTCCTGACACAGCATAGCAGTCGCACCCCCCGTTTGGGTCCTATGGATATTACAGACGGGCGCGACAACGTGGACTTGCGTAACAACGTGGTTTACAACTACGGAGAAGTGGTAGGATGCTACGGTGCCGAGGGAATGAACGCCAACCTTGTCAACTGCTACTATAAGCCGGGCCCCGGCACCACCACGGGTGACAGACGTGCCATGCTTATCAGCATCGGCATCAACACCGACGACAGCGCCCGTCCCCGTCTGGGCAAATACTATATCGATGGAAACTGGTGCAGCTCCTTGAACGACATCTACAAGACACCTACAAACTCACTTGAGCGTGCCACGACTTCCGACAACTGGAATTCCAAATCTGTTCAGTGTTCTGGGATTACGGCACAGGAACGTGCAGAAATGCGCCTCTCCGAACCGAACAATCCGGGCACGGTTACCACCCACACGGCTCAAGTTGCCTTCGAAAAGGTGATGGGCACCGTGGGCTGCTCACTTGTGCGCGATGAGGTTGACGAACGTCTGGTTTCGGAATGCCGCAAGGGTACCTACACCTATAAGGGTACAAGCGACCCTTCGGGGCGCAGCTATCCTGGCATCATCGACAGCCAAAACGACCTGAAGCCAAAGAATGCCGGCAGCGACTGGAGCCCTTGGCCCGCATTGAAAAGTACTGAGTGTCCCCTCGATACCGACAGAGACGGCATGCCCGATGCTTGGGAAGAGGCTCACAACCTCAATCCCAGGTATCCCCTCGACGGAAAAGCTGTTGCCGAAAACGGATACACCAACGTGGAGAATTATCTCAACGGCCTTGTGCAGCACATCGTAGAAGCCGAGCTGAGCGATTATGCGTTTATTACGGGTAGTGGGAAAAACGACTTAGACACCTCCGCCACGAAAGTTTTTGCAGAACTTCAGTCCGACGATGTCTATTATGACATTTGCGGACGTCCCGTGAAAGAGCCTTCTTCGGGCATATATATATACAAAGGTAAGAAAATTATTCTTTGAGGAAAAGATTTTTTCCCTTGAGGAAAAAAAAATTATTCTTTGCGAAAAAAACGATATGAGTAATGAATAAAATTCGTCAGACAATGAAAAATAGAAAATGCCAGCGGATATGCCTTCCGTTGCTCCTCGTGGCAATGTTGACAGCATGCCAAGACCACATGTCGGAGTATTACAGCCGTCCCGACTGGATAAAGGGGAACTGCTATGAAGTGCTTGAGGCCGACGGGAACTACACGATATTCCTGCGGGGCATCGAGAAGGCTGGATACCGTGATATGGTCGACGGCAAAAGCATCGTCACGGTAATGGCTCCCGACGACAACGCCTTCCGCGCCTACCTCAACGAAAAGGGCTTCCAAAGCATCGAAGAGATGGATAGCACCGAACTCGATAAACTGATAGGCTTCCACCTCATGTACTATTCATATAGTGCCGACAAACTTATCAACTTCCGTCCCGAGGAGGGCGACGATGTCACGGATGAGGAAAAAGCCATCAATGCGGGACTCTACTACAAGCACCGCACCAAAAGTCGCGACAGGAATACGACGGAGTTTGACAACACACGCCAGCAACAGGTTACTATCTATCATCACGAGCGTTTCCTGCCCACATTCTCCTACATGTATTTTCAAACCAAGCTGATAGATGCCCGTAGCAACTACTCCTATTTCTTCCCTGAGACGGAATGGAACCCCACAGGCATCGGCTTCAACGTGGCAAATGCTGCCGTAACGAATGGCAATCAGATTACCAAGAACGGCTACATACACGCCATTGACCACGTGCTGCATCCGCTTAACACCATCTATGACGAACTTCGGGCCGACAGCAACTTCAGCCAGTTCCTTGCCCTCTACAAGCAGTATGAATACTATGCCTACGACCCCGCCCTCACACAGGAATACGGCAACGGCGAACGTCTGTACCAGCACTTGTTTACGGCTCCTATGGCAAATATTGCTTGCGAATGGCCCAACACCGACTACAGCAAGCTCACCGAGCTCAGCAGCGAAGGCTACAGCGTGTTCGCCCCCACCAACGATGCCATGAACCGCTTCTTTAACAACTATTGGGCTAAGGGAGGGTATGCTTCGCTCAACCAAGTTAGTCGCGAGAGTGTTCAGAAACTGCTTTTCAACTGTGTGTATGTCGATGATATTGCATTCCCCGAGGAACTGAAGCGAGGGGATATTGAGAACTCATACGGCACAGTCATCAATGTTGACCTCGATGCCGTTCCTCAGAAGTATCGTATCCTCTGCGAAAACGGTTTACTCTACGGATGCGAGGAGCTTGCCGTCCCTGCCATGTTTGCCGCAGTCACAGGCCCTGCCTATCAATACAAGTCGTTCAAGTATTATCTGATGATGCTAACCTCTATCGGCGACATTCAGAACACCCTGTGGAGTGACGAGACTCGGATGATGTCCTTGATGCCCGACAACGAGCAGGTTGAAGCAATGGGTGTCTCGTATGATTCGCGAAACGATTATCTGGTTCGAGACGGCAGGCCATTGGGAGCCGATTTCAAAACAAGCACGTCGTATGCTCATTTGGTAGATTTGTCACAGAGTACGTGCCGTGATCTTGAACTCGACAGCGTAAGCGGCAAGCAACAAGTGTTCCGAGCTTTCTCTCCCGACAACTGCTTCTACTGGTACGTACTAGACGGGAAGCTTTCCAACAGCTATCGCTTCAACGAGCGCATCTACCCCCAGCAGCGCACCGATGAGGAAGTCTTCGTTCCTTTCCATGAATTGAAGTCATACACCGACGACGGCACATGGAGCAACGGCAAGTCATACAGCTACGAAGGCTCTATGTTTGTAGGTATGCCAAACCTGACGACTTACAGTTCATTCCAGCAGATGGCAGAGAACAACAAGATTGACGAATCGCTGCCCTATCATGCATTCACGAATCTGCTGATTGCTGCTGAGATGTATACCGGGGCAGAATACAACTTCTACCAGAAGGGCGAGATGCAGCTGATGCTTATCCCCACCAACGAAGCCGTAACAAAAGCCATCCTTGCCGATGCCATCCCCGGAATGTCGTACAGCGCAGAGAGGTACGAAGCGGGCGAAAACATCTTTGACTGTATCGTTGTAGGAGACTTGGAATCTCTTCAAGCCTACCTGAAGGAGTTCTTCATTCCCATCGCCAGCGCAGGCATCACCAACTATCCCTATCTCGGCTGGGCTGAAGACACATCAAAAGGTATGGAGACGCTCAACACGGTGGAAATCTACGACGAGGCTACGAGCCGTGTCACATACCAGAGTGTGAAGGTTGTCATTGACGACAAGGGAGACCGTCTCACCGTCCGCCTGTCGGACAGCAGACGCGAGATACCCTTCTGCCCCCTCTACCACTACCTGCCGTTCGTTTTCAGCGATGGCTGCGTACAATTCATTGAGGGAATGTTCTGATAAAGAAAACGAATAAAACGACGAGAGGTAAACTATGAAACCAAACAGAACCATCCTTTTATTACTAACGTTCCTTTCCGCTTTCAGCCTTCAAGTCTCTGCCCAGAAGATGTTGACAGGACACGTATTCGAGATGTTTGGAGAGGACAAGGAGCCTGCTATCGGTGTGAATGTCTCTATCTATAACTCGCTGAACCGCGTTGTCGACGGCACCATTACCAATGTTAACGGAGAATACAGCCTTCGTATCCCCGACGGCGAAGGAAAGATATCTATCGTTTTCTCTTACATCGGCATGAAGACGCAGACATTCCCATACAACGGGCAAACGGTTCTTGACGTCACTATGGCTGAAGACACACAGACGCTTGGCGAAGTGGTAGTATCTGCAGCACAGGTGCACAAGAGCGAGATGGGTATTACCGACAGAGAACAGACTGCTGCCACCCAGCGCATCAAAATGGACGAAATAGTGGAAATATCTCCTGTGACATCCGTCGAGGAGGCTCTGCAAGGACGTCTGGCTGGAGTGGATATCTTAGCCAGTGGCGATCCTGGAGCGAAGAACTCAATACGTATTCGTGGAACTGCCACACTCAACACCAGCGCCGACCCGTTGATTGTCATCAATGGAGTTCGCTATAACACAAACATCGACGATTCCTTCGATTTTGCTACGGCAAACAACGAAGACTACGCCGATATGCTCAACCTGTCACCCTACGATATAGAGTCCATTGAGGTTCTGAAAGACGCTGCCTCTACAGCCATCTATGGTACAGCAGGAGCAAATGGAGTGCTTCTGATAACTACCAAGACGGGAACGAAAGGAAAGCCTCGTTTCACGTTTAGCACCAAACTGTCGGCTAAGTTCGAGCCGCGCTCCATCCCCATGCTCGATGGTAAGGAGTATGTTGCTTTCGTTGAAGATGCTATTTGGAACACAGCCAATGCTAAGGGCGTGAGCACCAGCGCTTCACTTCTGGAATTGTTGTATGATACTCCAGAGATTAACTTCAACAAAGATTGGCGCTATTTCAACGAATACAACACCTCTACCGACTGGCTGAGCACTGTAGTTCAGAATGCCTATACCACCGACAACAACTTCAGCATGAGCGGTGGTGGAGAAAAGGCCACCTACCGATTCTCTCTTGCATACGCCGATGAAGACGGAACCACCATTGGCACTCGTCTCGATCGCTTCTCCACAACTCTGAACATCGGGTACCGGTTTAGCGACAAGCTGCGGGTGGATGCCGATTTCTCGTTCGCCGAGAGCAGAAAACAAGCCAACTGGACGGACAGGGTTCGTTCGGAGGCTATGCTGAAAATGCCCAACAAAAGTCCTTATTGGATTGATGACGACACTCTGCTTCCTACCGACAGGTATTTCACTCGGCAGAATGCCAAGGAGTTCCAAGGAGCATTTAACGGCTCCAAGAACTTCCACCCCCTTGCCATGGCTAAAGACAGCTACAACAACAGCCTTCAGCAAGAGGAGAAAATGAATTTCCGCATCAACTACGACATCCTGCAGGGTTTCACATACACCGGCTACGTCAGCATGAAGTTCATTACGATTAAGAACCGAGCCTTTCTGCCGCAAGTTGCTACGGGAGTAACGATGGACAGCCCCTATGCCAACCAGAGCACCGATGCCTATAGCGACAATTTAGCTCTCCAGACAGAAAACAAGCTCATCTATCGTCATAACTGGGACGATCGGCACAATATCGTAGCCACGGGTGTGTGGCGCACAAGCGACAGCCGCAACAGTAACTACACGAATACCATCAGTGGCGTAGCTTCTGCCCATGCTTCAGACCCTTCCACCAACGGACATGTTGTGAGCCGTGGCTCGGGACAGTCACAAGTGCGTTCCGTCAATGGCATTGTGGGATTGAACTATACCCTACTCAACAAGTATATTGCCAGCACCACATTGAACATGGAGGGTAATTCATCGCTTGGCAAGTCAAATCGCTGGGGATTATTTCCCTCCTTTGGCCTTGCCTGGCACATGAAAGAGGAGTCATGGCTGTCAGATGCCGATTGGCTGAGCACGCTGAAGCTACGTACCAGCTATGGGCAGAGCGGTGCCTCTCCCAGTGGCACGGCCCCCTATATGGGAACATATTCTGCCCTTGCCGACGGATATCTGGATAACCCTGCGATTGTTCCCGTAAGCATTCAGCTGAATAACCTGAAGTGGCAGACAGCTTCGGAATATGACGGAGGTTTTGATGTTGGATTCTTCGAAGACAAACTGACTGCGACTTTTGATATCTACTATAAGTATGTGTCAGACTTGCTTCAGAAACGCATCAGCGTTCCTACCACAACGGGTTACAACAGCCAGGGTAACTACATCGCTTATTTCAATAGCGGCGAAATGAGCAACACCGGATGGGAATTCCGTGTCGACTACACTGCTATCGATACCAAAGACTGGAAACTGAATCTCAACTACAACATTGCACGAAACATCAACCGCATAGAAAAGCTCCCCGAAAACTTGTCTGAAAGCACTTATAGTCTTTCCAACGGAACCTATGCACAGCGAATTATCGAGGGAGCCCCTGTTGGCAGTTTCTTCGGATATCACTATTTGGGCGTCTACGACAATACAAACGAAACGTATGCCCGTGATGCTGAGGGAAACATCATGACTAATATTGACGGCAATCCTGTTGTGATGAAAAACGGCACCTACACCTGTTTCCCCGGCGATGCAAAATATGAGGATGTTAATTATGACGGTGTCATCAACCAGAGTGATATCGTCTATATAGGCAACTCCAACCCCGTGGTAACAGGAGGAGGAGGCTTCACGCTACGATATAAGAAGATCTCGCTCACCACATTCTTGCACTACCGACTGGGGCAGAAGATAGTCAACCAAGCCCGAATGAACAGTGAGGCCATGTACGGAACCGACAATCAGAGCCTCTCCGTACTGCGACGTTGGCGCAGCGAAGGCGATGCCGCCAATACGGACATACCTCGCGCCCTATGGAAGTATGGGCTTAATTATATGGGCTCCGACCGTTTCGTGGAAGATTGCTCTTTCTTACGCTTAAAGACTCTCTCTCTCTCCTACAACTTGCCGAAGGACATCTGCAACAAAGTTAACATTAACAGCGCAAACATGTTCCTGACTGGCTACGACTTGTTCACATGGACTAACTACACAGGGCAAGATCCCGAGGTGACACTGCCTAGCAACGTCACTTCCATTGCCGTCGATAACGCCCAGACGCCTCGTTCCAAACGACTCTCCTGTGGCATAACCATTAATTTCTAATAAGAGGAAAAATATGGACAATACATCCCGAAATAGGTATAAATCATATCTGCATTTGCTCAGTATTTGTTTGTTGAGCTTCGCCATGCTCAGCTCCCAAACGTCGTGTACGGAATGGCTTGAAGTCTATCCGCAGAACGAACAAGTGAGCGACTACTATTGGTCGTCGAAAGAGGAGGTGGAGGCCATGCTGAACGGCTGCTACTGCTACTATCGCCAGATGGTACCCTCCGCGCTGCTCCCCCTGGGCGAGCTGCGTGCCGGACAAATGTTCAGCCGCGGCGCCTATGGCAGCCTTCAGGAATTCCGTGTGAAGGAGACCGACAAAAGCATTGCCAACTGGGGACCGTTCTACGAGGTTATCAACGTGGCCAACGCTGTGATTGTCCATGCCGACAAGGCTTTGGCAAACGACGACACCTACGACGTGAATATGATGAAGGCTCACAAGGCAGAGGCTTACTTCCTCCGTGCCCTCAGCTATTTCTATCTAGTCCGCAACTGGCGCGACGTGCCCCTGATTCTAAAACCCTATGAGGACGACTCACAAAGCTATCACGTGGGGCAGTCTTCAGAATCGGAGGTTATCGCCCAAATAAAAAAGGATATCGCGACTGCATTGGAGTCGGGTGCCGCCAAGGAGTATTTCAATAAGGCATGGGAAAACAAAGGGCGCGGCACTCGCTGGGCTCTCTATGCCCTGATGGCCGACGTCTGCCTGTGGAGCGAAGACTACGCAACGGCAGAGACGTATTGCGACATGCTGCTTCACTCCTCCTCACCCTTCGCTCCCACGCTGCTGAAAACCCCCTCTCATGCCTCATGGTTCAGCATCTTCAACCCAGGCAACTCCAATGAGTCTATCTTCGAGCTACAGTGGGACGAGGAGGAAGACCAGCTGAACAGTCTCCCCTATCTCTTCGACAACAGCAGCTCGTCGCGAATGTATGCCTATTCGAAGAAGATGACCGAGATGTTTATCGAGGAAATCAACTATACCCGTCAGCATATGCAAGAGGAGGTTCGTACGCTATATGGAGGATTCTACTGCAACAATCCCAATGCCTACGTCTCGGCTGAGACTGGTTTTTGCTGGAAGTACTTCGGTTCGGGAGTGCTGACGGAGAAACGTACCAGCGAGCATTACGACCCCAACTTCATCGTATATCGGGTGGCTGACGTCGTGCTGATGAAAGCCGAGGCACTCATCCTTCAAGGACCTAACCGATGGGCCGAGGCAGTGGAGCTCATCAACCAGACACACAACCGCGCTAATCTGGGGGATGTGGAGATAGACCCTGATAATACGACCGAATTCGAGTTGCTCGAATGTTTGCTCGACGAGCGTGCAATGGAGTTTGCAGGAGAAGGAAAGGCTTGGTACGACATGCTCCGCTTTGCCCGCCGCAACAACTACAGGTACAAGGAGGCGTTCTTGATAAGCCGTATGCTCGACTTCAACAAGCAGGCCAGCACAAGCTGGCTGCGTTCGGTGCTTTCCGACAACAATGCCCTCTTCTTGCCGGTGTGGGAAGACGAGCTGGAGAACAATCCTCTGCTGGTGCAGAACACATATTATAAATAATAAGAACACGCATTATGAAAAACCGTTTCACAAGCTCTCAAAACCATTATCCCCGTCGCGGCACAGGCTGCGAACGGCTGACTCTGCCCTACCGGCTCACGAGAAGCGTCACACAGCTTCGTGCTGTATGTGGATTCGTTGTCGCAGCTTTTGCCGTTACGTCATGCGAAGATCCTTATTTGGGGCAGATGTTTGAGCTGGACGAAGGCGACGACAGCAAGATTACGCATATCGCTTATATGGAGAGGCATATCGAGGAGTATTCCATGTTTTTGGATTTTCTGAAATATGCCGACTACTATAATGCGCTCAACGACGCCAGCACCACAGTGACCGTGTTCGCCCCCGACAACGATGCCATGAGGCTCTTTATGGAGGACAAGAATATCACTTCTTTCGACCAGCTGACTCGCGAATATGCCCGGCAGGTTGTTCAAGTCCACCTGCTGCGTACATCACTCTCGGAAAATTCATTCATTCAGTATGTCAACGAGGGAAGCATCAGCATTTCCACCCTTTTCGGGGATTATCTGAAGGTTTCCTATGGACGTGTCGACAGCAATGTAGATGATGAGGAACTCCCCTCCATCCATCCCGAAGATACGCTGACGGTGTATCTTAACAATATGGCTTCGGTGCTTGAGATGGCACACCAGACGGTAAACGGTATGGTCTACCGAGTGGGGGGGGTGGTGAGACCCTTGATAGAGAATGTATTGGAAAAGATGCACGACTTCGGCGAGTTTACCATCTTCCTGGATGCTATAAGCCGTACGGCTATTGACAAGACTCTTACCCTGGCTACCGACACCATCCCCCAACAGATGGGAGGCTACACCGTCAACTACATCTATCACACCGTGTTTGCAGTCGCCGATGATGTGTACAGGAAAAACGGCATCGACAACGTAGATGCATTGGTGGCATATCTGAAAAAGAATGACATGGGAGCCGACGCCTCTGCCTTGGATACCGACAGCACCAGTGCCTTACATCGCTACGTCTCGTACCACGTACTTGACGGCAACAACGAAAAGAGCTCGCTTATCTATACATCCGCCGAGGGCGAGTTGAAGATATACGACACTCGTGAGCCTCACGAGATTTTGACCATACAGACTCTAGTGGGAGAGACCTTCATCAACGGGGGTGACAACGGAGGATGTGGATTCATCCGTTCCGACATCAAGGCAAGCAACGGCGTAATACATAAAATCGACGGCATAATGCCCATCTGGTGCCCTGAACCGTCAGTGGTGACATGGGACTTCTGCAACAGCACCGATGTCATCTCCATTGCTAACAGTTACGGCGCTGCCAACAATCTGGGAAATCTGTATTCCACTCCCTGCGACGGCGCAGAATATAAGGTGGACATTTCCGAAACTTGCAAGTACGGAAAAGTCAACTCATTCACTTACACTCAGGCATCCACCAAAAGCACCTGGCTCTATGTAGGATATTGGAAATGCAAAGCGAATGCTGACCCTTCGGAAGAGTGGGCCAACGAGTTCAATGCCTATCTGAACAATCTGCTTATCGTCAATCTCGGGTATACAGGTTCCATCACCTTCACCACCCCCACGCTGGTGAGGGGCGCCTACCGCGTGGAGTTTTATTATGCCGGTGCCAAGGCGCTTGCCAAGAAGTTCTACGGCGGTGGAAGCGCTGTGAAGTTCACCATCGACGACTATTTGAAACAACTTTACCTCTGGAAAGGCTGGGACTCTTCGCAGCAGGCTGTTCAGGGCGAAACCCTTTTCGAGAAAATCGTATTCAACGATACAGGCAGCCACTCCTTCCGCGCCGTGCTGATGGATGTGAATGCCTCCACCGCCTCAACTTACAGGCAGATGTGGGATTATGTAAAATTTGTTCCTGTAGAGGAATAGTCAATATATGAAAGAAATGAAAAAGAGTGATTTCTTTTTATCCCCCTCACGCATACCAACTCTTCGACAGCAGCGCGTGACAAGGGATTCAAAAGCGAGAGCTTACTGGCTGCCCGCAACGTTTGCTGCCCTCGTAGCATGCTTTCTCACGATGGCTTGCACCGACGACTGGGATCATCATTACAGCCCGCAACAGATGTCGGCAGACGCCTCTGTCGAGGTCTTCAACGGCACAGCAAAGGAATATCTGCAGTCGCATTCACAGTATAGTACTGAAAACAATCTCTTTACCCAGCATGGCATATATGAGCGTATGGAGGAGGGACACGATTATACCATTTTCGCATATCCGAATGACATTCTTGAGCCAGCTACCGAAACGAAGGATGCAGCCTACGCCGATTACTGCATAAGCGACGTGGCATTCGCGCCGTCGGATTTGCACGAAGGACTCGGCATCCGTACGTGGTATGGCAAGAATATCTGGATAAGCGAACACGGCGGGCAGGATTTCATCGACAACTATGGCTACGACCATGTCATTCGCACAACCGATGCTTTCATCTACATCATCGAAAGTGGAGTGGTGCCTGTACGCTCGTCGGTCTATGACGTGTTGTCAAGTCTTGACGACAGTCGTTACTCAAAATTCAAGAATCTGGTTCGCAGCTACGAACGCGTGTGGTTTAATCCTGATTTATGCACTCCAGCAGGAACAAACGAACAAGGGAACACGGTGTATAGCGACTCGACAAAGGGCTGGAGCGTTAAAAACATTCTCATGGACCGTTATACCGATGACGGACAGGAGTTGTGGACCATGCGCAGCGAAGATTACGAAACCACCCTCTTCGTTCCTGACAATGCCATCATCGATGCATGTGTTGATACGGCTTTGGCACGCGTACCCCTATGGCTCGGCAGGAAAGCTACCGATGCTGACAGAGAAAAATTTGAAAAATGGATTGTGCGAGCCTGCTTCATTGACCAGCGCCTCTCTGCTTCACAAGTCACGGGAAACAAAGATATTGACTGTGTTGCAGGATGCACAAAAGACACGCTGGAAGGCACAAAATTCACACCAGCCGATGCAGCAATGTGGCGCCCCACGGTGCAGACTGTAAGGACAAACGACGCCATAGCAGCAAGCAACGGCATGGTGTACTTCGTAGATTACATGAAGGTTCCCAACAATGTCGTCATCTATCGTTTGAAGAGTCGTTTCTATGAGTTATGGAACAACATGACTGCCGAGCAGCGCGACACCTATTTCCGTTGGAATCATTGGATTGACCCCATGGTAATCAACGATGCACAAGGCTCTTTTACCCTGAGCGAAACCCTTCCTACGATGTATTACCATGTGCTGACGGCTATTCCCGACCAAGAGGCACGCCGCGATTCGCTGGAGTGCAGTGTCACTTACGACGGTGTGCTCTACAATCCTTCTAATCCTCGCGAGTCGCGAATACGTGAATGTTACATTCCCGCAGGGGAATACTATCTGCGAATGGGATTTAAGCATAGCCTGCTCTATTCGCTGAGCATACAGTTCTGCGATACGCTGCTGGTAAAAGATATGGTGATGTATGCACAGGGCTCCAACTATCATTTCGACCGTGGCTCGGTGTCAGTCATAGACAACTATGGCGCCTCCAGCATAGGCTATCCCGAGGGTTACAACTGGCACGACTGGGCATCTCTGAGCGAGAAAGCCCAAGCCTACGATACTGACGGTTTCCAAGTGGGTATAGTGAATATGAAAAAGGATGGAAACTTCACTATAACCATAAGTTCCTCAGATATGAGCAGACTCTACGACTACTATGCTGACAGAAACACCAGCAACGTGAAACAGCTGATGATGTATCACTGGTGCCTACGTCCGACGAAAAACAATTATTGATACAAGAGAGGGTTGAAAAGATGAAAAACAAGAGAATTATTCAACGGCGGATTCTGGTTTGTTTGGTACTGACGATTATCGGAACAGCAGTTGCCATGGCGCAGGGATTCCACTTTGCAACACACATCGTTGACACCCGTGGTAAAGCGCTAGAGGGTGCCGTGGCCGCCTCATCGGGAGCTGCAGCTTCGGTGTATGCCGATGCTGAGGGTAAGGTGGAAGTGGATATGACGGTTCCCGAGGGTGTCGTCACCGTCGCTTGCGAGGGTTATTTCCCCGCCACATTTGCCGTAAGCAAAACGAACGTTCCCTCATCAGTGGTGCTGATTCCCGAAGACTGGGTTTACTATAGTGCTAAGGCCGAAGTAGCAAAAAAAGACATGCAAGGAGCAACCACTGTGGACGATGCCCTACGAGGTATGATATCGGGCTTGCAGGTGGTGCAGAAAAGCGGCATGCCAGCCGAAGGGGCCTATTTCAATATAGGAGGCATCCACACACTGGAGGCATCAAACACGCCTCTCATAGTGCTCGACGGCGTCCCCTACATGAAAGACGAGAGCATCTCCACAGCCATTAACGGCTATAGCCGGAGCCTCTTCTCGGCATTCACTGTCGATGATATTCGCAGCATAAAAGTGCTGACAGGCGCCGAAGCGGCAAGGTATGGTTCGCTTGGCAGCAACGGTGTCATCTACATTGAGACAGAACAGGCCACGAGCGACAACCTCGAGACACGCATTTCCTTCTCAGGACAATATGGAGCACACTTCAAAGGACGCAGCATCGATGTGCTCGACGCTGAAGGATACAAAAACTATCTGCGAAATGTGGGCATGACGCGATATCCACAAATAGGTTTGCTGCAAACTGACTATCCCTTCCTGCAGACATCGGCCGACTATCCATCGTCATACATCTTCAACAACAACACCGACTGGCAGAGCGAAATCTACCGTCCAGCCTTCCTTACTGACAACGTATTCCGTGTGGAAGGAGGCGACGAGATTGCGAAATACAACATGAGTGTCGGCTACGCCTCCGACGGGGGTGTGATACGCGGTACTCGCAACGAGCGCTACCACACGCTGCTCAACTCCAACATAGCCGTCAGCCGTAAGGTGGATATCTTCACTTCGGTTGGCCTCGCATATGTGCTCAGCAACTTACAGGAGCAAGGCATGAGTGCCGAGACGAACCCTATGCTTGCCGCATGGCATCAAATGCCCGTGCTGAGCCCATTCTTCGCCGATACCGACGGACGTCTCACGGGGACGTATGCTCAATACGACGTTGCCAACGTCAACGACTATCCTCTGTATGCCTACGAAAACGTGAGCAATCCCACTGCCATCGTCAACACCCTCGAAGCAGGCGACAAGATGTATGACGTCAACGTGCGCCTGGGACTTAACTATCAACTCAACAGTTACCTCCGCCTAATGGGACAGTATAACCTTCAGTACCGCTACACCGAGGAAAACATGTTCATCCCCGGCATGAGCAACCAAGCCATCTACCCCCAGTACTACGGCATCGGGAAAAACACCGTGCGCAAGGCAGTGGCCGAGAGCCGCAACGATTTCTTCAACATCGATGCATGCTACTCGCGAACGTACGACGACATCCATGAGCTGCAGGCTGACTTGGGAGCACGGTATATGTCGACGTCTTCGGAATATGACTTATCTACAGGATACAACACGGCAAACGATTTCTACAAGACTCTCGACAAGACCACCGACGAGGAGTACACCGACGGCTACAACGAGCTGTGGCGCTGGGCAAACGTGTATGCCCATGCCGGATACACTTGGCAACGCCTGATTTCAGCCGATGCCAATCTAGTGGTTGACGGCTCATCGGTGAGCGGCCTGAATGCTCCACGCTGGTACCTCTATCCTTCGGGCAAACTCACGTTTATGGCTGCTTCCTTGGCATCGGCTCCCGAGTGGATGAACAAGATGAATCTGAATGTCCAGTATTCCTTGAGCGGAAACAGCCGCTTCTCTAGCAACTATGCTAAGAACTACTACACCTCCTCCAACTTCTTCTCTATGGGCTCCATCATTCGCGGAGATATACCCAACACGATGCTCAGGCCCGAGAAGCAGCGTCAGCTGGCAGGGGGCATCGACATTAGTCTCTTCGGACATCGTGTGCAGCTGGGAGCCGACGCTTTCGTCAGCCATGCCTGGGACCTGGTGATGCCTCAGAAGATATCCAGTGTCTTTGCCACCTCTCATTATTTTGAGAATGCTGCTGCCGTATCAACGCGCGGCATCACGTTCTCCGCACGCTTCACTCCCGTTGAGAACGAGACTTTCAACTGGACTGTAGGCGGAACGGTGACAACGCTGAAAAGCATCGTCGATGACTTGGGCGAAAACGATGTCTACGACTATGAATACGGTGCATTCTCCGAAGGAGACGGATGCGTTGTACGCCTGCAAGTGGGCGAAGAGCCCTATCAGTTCTATGGGTACCAGACCGACGGCATCTATCAGACATCTGCGAAAGCAAAGGCCGACAACTACGTTTCCATCAACGGCACTCACTACGGGGCAGGCGACGTGCGCTTTGTCGACCATCATCCCGACGGAGTCATCAACGAGCAGGACAAAGTGCTCCTCGGAAGCACACGCCCTGATGCTTTTGGCTCGGCATTCACATCGTTCCGTTTCCGTCAGCTTACCCTCACGGCACGTTTCGATGGTAGCCTGGGCGGAAAAATCTACAATGCCGTACGCCGCAGCCTCGAGTCGATGGATGCCTTCCACAACCAGTCGGTAGCAGTAGTCAACCGCTGGCAGGTTGAAGGGCAAGACACCGATATGCCTCGCGCAAACTACGGCGACCCTAATGCCAACAATGCCTTCTCCGACAGATTCGTGGAAGACGGTTCGTACGTTAAGCTCGGCACGCTCATGCTGAGCTACGATATCCGTCACCCTCTCTTCAAGCTTTTCCGTTCGGGAAGCCTCTGGGTGTCGGGCGACAACTTGTTCACGCTGACGAAGTATCTGGGTAACGATCCTGAATTCGCGTACAGCTACGACAACTTCCTGTACGGAATCGATTTCGCCAAGGTTGCTGCACCGCGCACAGTCAAGGCAGGATTCGTTCTGAATTTCTAAGGAGAGGAAGTAATATGCTCAAAGGAAAAGAAATTATTCTTCGCGGAAAAAAATTGATCTGTTAAGCAAAAACATTTATTCGTCAAGCAAAAATGAATATGAATAGGATAAAGTCTCTCTTGCCGGCTATCGTGATAGGCGCAGTGTGCCTGACTGCGTGCGATGACTTGTTTACCACCGATCCCGACAACATCATCAATGCCGACGACTACATCTCCACCGACGACGAGATGTATAAGGGCTTCATGGGCATTATGACACGCATGCAGAAAGCAGCCGACGTGGCCATCATCCTCACCGATACACGCGGCGACTACCTCGATGCCACAGCCAACGCGCCCCTCGAACTGCAACACCTCTGGCAGTACGAGCCCACCGACGGCAACTCGTATGCCGACCCCTCGCCCTTCTACTCCGTGGTGATTGCGTGCAACGACTACATCGACAAGATGGGGAAATATCGCCAGAAGATAGGCGACAACATGGATGAGAATGCAGAACACAACTACCGCGCCCTCATCAGCAACGCCCTGCGACTGAAGGTGTGGGCATACCTGAAGCTGGGCACCATCTACGGTGAGGCGGTATGGTTCGACGATGCGCTGGAGGAGAGGAAGGAACTGAGCGACAAGAGCGTGTTCACCTACTGCACGCTGGAGCAGCTGCTCAACCGTCTGCTGGAAGTGCTCGACGGCGGCATAATCATGCCCGACGGTGATAAGATATCGTCACAGTTGCTGATGGACTGGGCGTCGTGGATAAACGAGGAAGACGTCACCACCAACTATGACCATTGGCGCTACATGGTGCCCGACTACCTGTCGCTGAAGTGCGAGATACTCATCTGGCGCGGTGAGGAGAGCGACTTCCGCTGGGTGCGCGACAACGTGCTGGAGTATCTCTACAAATGCCATATGGGCACCATTAATGACGGCGTGGACGTCATCTACAACGACTACCGCTACGCCTGCAATATACCCATCCGCACGGGTGCCGACAACGTGTGTGCCACCGAGTACTACACCACGTTCTTTAACGAGCTCTACAATGTGAGCAACTGGACTAACCTCTATCAGGTGGTGACGGGTATCATGTACGACTACGAGAACAACCAGCGCAACCGCATAGTGGAGTATTTCTGCCCCGTGGAGCCCGGCAAGTACTACCTGCGCCCCTCGCGCTACGCCATCGGCAAGTACAACGAGAGCGACTTACGTGGCATCGTGCAGCGCAACAACATCGACGTCATCAACGGCGACACCTGCTTCGTGAAGTACTACTACCACCGTGGCGAATGGCTGCGCACACGCATCGTGGAGATTCAGCCTGTCATACCTCTCTACCGAGGACACGACTATCACTTCTGGGTCGCCGAAGCCGAAAACCATCTGCACCAATGGCATCAGGCTGAGGTAATCATGAACAAGGGCGTGACGAACGAGTTTGCCGACAAGACGTTGCCCACCTACTGGAACAAGAACTACAACTCGTGGTTCTGCCCTGCCGGGGGCTACGGCGATATCGGAGTGGCTCACTGCGTGTACGGCAACACTCACGACTTCCCCATCCGTGCGCTCAACCCCGTCAACAAGAAATCCGACGGGACAGGCCCCTTCTTCGACAGCACGGGGCGCGAGTACGACGAGGAGGAGCGCATGCGGCAGTACGACCTCCTCATCACCGACGAGGCCCTTAGCGAATATGCCGGCGAAGGACGCTCCTACTCATGGATTTGTCGCATGGCACACCGCTACGGGCCCGAGTACGTGGTCGACAAGGTTGCCGAGAAGTATCGCGGCACACCATACTACGAGAAGGTGCGCTCAGCTATCCTCGCTGGCAACTACTGGGTAAAATGGAATCTCAAGGTCAAAGACCTGAAAAAGTAAGGAACCATATCTGAAAAAAATTATATCCAAGATGAAAAAACCACTTTTTACTGTCCTACTGCTTGCGGCTTCGCTGACGGCAATGGCTGACGGCTTGACTGTACGTCAGTGCCTCCCACTAGACAAGGCACAGAACGTCGACATCAATGCATCCGTCAAAATCATCTTCACCGAAAATATCGAGCTGGGCGACGGGCACTGCACGTTCAACGGCAAGGTAGTCACCGCCACCGTCATGTCGATGATTGCTACCCTTGAGATTCCCGTCCTCGACTACGGCACCACCTACACCGTGTCGGTGGAGGAGGGCGCCTTCGTATCAAAGGCCGACGCCTCGAAGAAAAACACCGCCTTCGCCTTCTCCTTCACCACCAAGGAGCGTCCCTTGCCTGAGCCACGACTATTCGACGCCATCGTAGCCTCTGACGGCACCGGCGACTACACATCGGTGCAGGCTGCCGTCAATGGCGCACCTGCCAACCGCACCAAGCCCTGGCTCATCTTCGTGCGCAACGGCGTCTACAACGAGGTGCTACGCATCCCCGAAAACAAGCCCTTCATTCACCTGATAGGCGAAGACCCCGACAACACCATCATCCAGTACAAGATATGCTGCGACTTCAGCCTCAACGGGGGCTATACTGGGCACGACACCAGCAAGTACACCGTTGAGGAGTGGGAAACCTATGCTCACAACTTCAATGCCGGCCATGCCAAAAACTCGCAGGGTATCGACGCCATGGCATACATCGACGCTAAAAACTTCTACTCCGAAAACATCTCCTACTACAACCTCTGGGGCTACGACGAGCGCAACTATCCGCAGGCTCTAGCCGTGTGGTGCACCAAGGACCGCACCGCCTTCTACAATTGCCGCGCCTATAGCTATCAGGACACTTGGCGCACACCCTCCTCAGCCAACTTCCGGCAGTATGTGAAAGACTGCTTCATCGAAGGTAACGTCGACTTCATCTACTGCAACGGCGACGTCTTCTTCGACTCGTGCCACATCAACATCGTCAAAAACCATCTGCCCACCGAAGAGGCAGGCTGGATAGTTGCTCCCTCGCATGACGGTGCCAAGTGGGGCTACATCTTCAACAACTGCTTCCTCTCGTCAGAGGTTGCCGGCGACACCATCTACCTCGGGCGCGCCTGGATAGCACAGCCCAAGACCGTGTTCCTCAACCTCCAGCTCGACGATAAGATATGCCTCCATCCCAAGGGCTGGGACAGCCATTTTGGCAACGCCATACCCATCGTGTTTGCCGACTGGCACACACGCAATGCCGACGGCACCCTCAACGACAACAGCGAGCGTAACAACTATTACTGGTATGAGGGCGGACAGGGCATCGTCGACGGCTACGCACAGCAGTACATCACCAATGCTGAAGCTGCGCGCTACACCTTCGACAACGTGATTCCAGGCACCGATGCCTGGCGCCCCGACATCATGACACGCCGCCTGCCGGCACCCTTTCTCACCGTCGGCGACACCCACATCAGTTGGGAGCCCGTGCCCTACGCTATCTGCTACGAGGTGCGCCACGAGGGACGTTTCGTCACCTTTACCCTCGACACCCGCTATCCCTTCACCGGTGATGCCTCACAGTGGCAGGTACGCGCCGTCAACGAATACGGAGCCCGGGGCATTCTCTCAGCAGGTGCCGGCACGGCTATCGGCAATCCCCTTTCGGAAACGACAACAGTCATCAGCAGCGAGTGCTTCGACCTCTCGGGACGCCGTGTGGCAGCAAACACCCCTGGCATGCTCATCGAGCGTCGCACTCTCTCCGACGGCACCACCCGCACCGTGCGCATACTGAACAAGTACTGATAATCCCCCCTCGCGGGAAACTCAGTGCCGCCAAGACACCCTTCTTCGGCGAAAAACCATATCACACACACCGTTCATCACTCCCCCTTGCCCCGCGAGGGGGAACTTTGTTTTCATTTTCCTCGTTCCCGCAACACATTCCTCTCCCTCTTCTCGCAGTACCTTATTTTCCCTCCCGCAGCGTCATATATTTCACAGCTCAGCGCCTTTTCGCTCTGCGCTGCGGCAAAAAACTTTCCCCAACGAGAACAGAAGAAAGTTTTTTTATATATTTGCACGCAGTAAACCTTTCCTACCCGAAAAACACTATTTGTATGAAAAACACTTCCCTTCGACGTCTGGTGGTACTTCTTACCGCATTCATAGTTGTCATGCCGTTGGTAGCCGACACGCCACAGGACGGCAAGATGTATCGTCTCATCAGCAAATACTACCCCACCCTCGCTGCCGCCGAGGACATCAGCACCAGCGGCATCGTCACACGCGACATTGGCGACGACAGCGCCTTCGAGCAGATGTGGTCCTTCGATGCCAGCGGTACAGGCTTCACCCTCACTAACGTGCTCACAGGCAATGCCATCAGCAGCTACGGAGGGCAGAACAACCAGTACTGGACCTCCACCCCCGATGCCGCCCACACCTTCCAGCTCGCACAGCCCGCGGCAGGCTACTGGAACATACGCCACTCTTCTTCTATGGGAGGCCTTCATGCCGCATGGACGGGCAAGGTAGTCTACTGGCACGACAACGCTGCCGACGCCACTCAGTGGCAGATTGAGGAGGTCGCCCACATCTCTGAGGAACAGCTCGCGCTCAGACAATTGGTGTATAGAAACTATGTCGACCTCACCACACACGAGTCATCCTACAATCAACGGCTGAAGACATTCTTCACCGACGAGTCGTGCTCCGAGCTGCTTCCTACCTACGCCTCCTTGAGCGACGACGCCCTACGTAGCGCTATGAGCGACCTGCCTAACGTTTTCGTGCAGATGGCTCTCAAGATAAAGAACGATGCCTGGGAGCACCGCGAGCGCGAGTTCCGCATACGCAGCTACAAAGCCTACAGTGACCCCGACTACTGGTACACTGTGCTGCTCACCACCCGCTGGGGACGTATCAACAATCCCACGGGCATCTACGGCAACGCGGGCGACATCATCCTTGTCTTCGTGGGCGACGACATACCCTCGGGCGCCACGCTCCAGCTCGAGTTCATACAAGGCACCGACCTACAGGGCTCCGTCGTCGACCTCCACAAAGGACTCAACGTGCTTACTGCCGCTGCCGACCATGCCATGTGCTACGTTCAGTACATCGGTACCACCTCTCCCGACAGCCCCAAGCTCATCACCGACTATCCGCCCATCCGCATACACATCGAGAACGGCACCGTCAACGGCTTCTGGAACATGGCCGAGCACACCGATGCCGACTGGGTCGACATCCTTTCCCACGCCACAGCCCCCGTCATCGACGTCAAAGGCGAGAAGGTGATGTACCACATGCACACCAGTGTCATGCGCCAGAACTGCCCCAGCGGCATCCACGATGCCATCGACTGGTGGGAGAACATGCTCCACTGGCAGCACGACATCATGGGCATCGAGGACTACGTGCCCCAGAAGTGCAACAACATGGCCTGCGCCATCACCCTCGACGACGACAACACCTACATGGCTGCCACCTGGTACCGCACCCAGTACCACGTTAACGTCGCCTACAAGATTCTCAACTTCAGCACAGTCGTCACCGACCCCGACTTCTGTTTCGGCCCCGCACACGAGAACGGACACATGAACCAGGGCGCCGTCAACATCGTGGGCTGCACCGAGAGTAGCAACGGCATCCTCGAGAATCTCATAGTGTGGAAAATCGGCAAGTACCTCACGCGCGGACCCGTCAACGCCACCATGTGGAACGAATACGCCCTCCACACGCCGTGGCCCCAGCGCTCCAACGACAACCTCCTGCGCCTCCACTGGCAACTCTACCTCTACTTCCACGAGTGCGGCGTCGACACCACCTTCTGGCCCCGTGTCTTCAAGGCCATGCGCACCACACCCCTCCCCATCCGCTGGGGTAACAAGAAAGAGGTGACGGCTGCCGACGACATGCTCCTCTTCGCGCGCCACTGCTGCGACGTGGCACAGATGGACCTCACCGACTTCTTCCGCGTCTATGGCTTCCTCGTGCCCCACGAGAAGATGGAGACGCGCGAGTCTGGCAACTTCCTCACCACCCCCCAGAGCGACATCGATGCCTTCGTCGCTTACGCCAGCCGCTACCCCAAGGCACCCCCCATCGAGTTCATCGACGACCGTATTCGTCCCATCCCACGCACCGACGGCGGTGAGGGCAACCGCCTCACCTACGACTTCGGCCCTGGGCAGTGTGGCGACGTAGGGCTCTACACCGATTTCCTCCTCACCTCTGTGCATGCCCAGGGCTACATCTACAGCCGCTCGGGCAATACCGTTACCATCAAGGACGGCAACGGAGCTGTAGGCTTCCGCATCTACGACAGCATTACCGGCGAGCTCATCTACCTCTCCAACAGCCTTAAGTTCACCCTTCCTGCGCCTTGCCAGAATAGCCTTCTCCGCATCGTCGCCGTCAGCGCCGACGGCACCGAGTGCCGCATACCCTCCACCGCTGAGGCAGGCACCGAAAGCGAGCAGCTCGCCGCCCTCAAGGCATCGCTCACTAATGCTAAGGCACTCCTCGACCTCAGCGACGCCACAGGAAGCACAGTTGGCAGCATCTTCGCCTTTGCCTTGCGGGAGCTGCAGACGCTCTACGACGACGCCTCGGCAGCAGTTAGCAGCGCTGACCAGAGCCGCCACACCTACGGGCAGTGGTCCATGCTCCTCGACGAAGCCGTCTACGCCGTGCTCGCCAATGAAGAGGCACGCGTGCCCGTCTATTCAGAAAACACCTACGCCCTCTACATGACTGTCTACAAGAGCTACTCTCTCTCCTACCTTGCCTCGGGGCCCAAGGGCACCACCACTGACCCCACAACGCAGACCGCCAAGTGGTGGTTGTTCGAACCTGCCGCCACCCCCGGACAGTACTACATAAAGAACGTCAGCAACGGGCTCTACATCACCGACATCGAGGCTAACAAGCGCATCCGCATGCAGTCCTACGATGTCGCCCAAGCCCTCCCCTTCACTCTCCAGTACAATGCCAAGGGTACCGTCAGTCTGTTCCACGAGCCCACAGGCCTCTTCCTCGCCCACAACGGCAACAAGGAAGCCATCGGCGCAACCACCGCCACCCAGTGGCGCATCGTCACCCTCTCTGACAATCATGCTATAGCTACCGAAGACCGTTGCCAGTCGCTGCTGCGCATAGCGGGCTACATGAGCGACGAGCTCTCATCTCCTGACCTCTACGTCCTCTCCGAGCAATTCGAGGCAGCACGGCAGCAGTTCCTCCATGCTTACGACGTCGTGCAGGCTATCGCCAATGGCGCCGCAGACGGCAGGCTCGACCTGCGCCTCAACGATCTGTGGGAATCCATGGAAACCCTCTCGCCCCTCTATGTCAACCCCGACAAACCATTTGAGTACGCCACCCCCTACCCTGACGACAATCCCGAGAGCTACGTCAAACAATACGAAGGCTGGTACTTCTACATCCAGAACCTCAAGACAGGCGCCTACGCCTACTATAACGACGAAACTGGACGCTACAACGGCTGCCTACGCATGGCCCCCCTTACCGATGCTGACGACAAGCGCTTCCTCTTCCGTATCGACGTGGATGCCGACGGCAACGTCTACATCCGCAGCGCCTGCACCCAATGCCCCGTAGCCCTGTGGACCAGCTACCTCGATTGCAGCGGCAGCCGCACACCCGTCGCCTTCCGCATCACCCTTGATGAAGCCCTCGGCGGCCTCCTCATCGGCAACGACAGCGGAGCATGGACCGTGCAGACATCCACGGGCGCCACCACCTACGCCCAGTTCCGAACCAAAGGCACTCCCTGGAAGTTCCGCCGAGCCGTATACCTACGGACGAGTTCAGTCGCCCCCCTCACCGACGACACCCGTCAGTCCACCCAAGCCTACGACCTCATGGGACGCCCCGCTACCCCAGGTCAGGGCGGCATCCTCATTGTCAACGGCAAGAAGCAACTCCATCCCAAGAGATAGCGCAGCCGCTCCATCACTCGACGACGGAGCCTATACATAAAAAACAGAGAGGAGGAAGCAGCCCACGCAACGCCGCATCCTCCTCTCTCTGTTTCGTGAAGCCGTCAGAGCGGAAAGACGAAGGTAAACAGTGTTAGGGGGGGATTGCTGCTGCATGTGAGGGTACCGCCGTGCAGCTCCATCACACGTCGCGAAAGGGTGAGGCCTATGCCGGAGCCCTCTTTCTTGGTGGTGTAGAACGGCTGGAAGATGGCCTCAACGCTGGCGGGGGCGACGAGGGGACCGTTGTTGCTCACTACTATACGCACTTCGTCGGGCGAGCCGGAGGCGAACAGGCTCACATATCCGTCGGGCTGGTTGCCGATGGCCTGAAGGGCATTGCGCACCACGTTGAGTAAAGCCATGTTGAGCAGCTTCTCATCGACATACACTATAGGCTCGCCCACGACGGAGCAGCTGATGCACTCTGCTCGGGACTCTGCGGAGAGAGACCTGAGCAACTTGTTGAGGAGTTCGCGCACGGGGATGGCCTGGCGCTGGGGTTCGGGCAGGCGCGAGAGGGCGCTGTACTGCTCAAGGAAGCCGCAGATGTCTTTTGCCTGACGGTGGATGATAGTGTTGAACTCGCGTCGGTCGTCGTCGGACACGGGCTGACTCTGCATGAGTTCGGTGAGCGACAGGATGGGAGTGATGCTGTTGCGCATCTCGTGTATCATCACCCGCAGGATGCGGTCGTTGTACTGGCGTTGTGCCTCTGCCGACAGGCGCTCGTGGCTGAAGGTGTCAAGTATGCGGTTCATATCGTCAGTGACGGGGGCGAACAGAGAGTCAGTGGTGTGGGGGAAGCGCATAGTGGTGTCGTGATTGTCGATGGCGCCGATGAACAACTCCGTCTGCCGTAGGGGGAAACGGATGAACTTCCACAGCCTGACGACCATCACCACCCACAGCAGCGCGAGGAGGATGCCGCCTGCCAGGAGGAAAGGTTTGAGACTCGGGATAAGCGACAACTGGGGTGTGGCGCTGAGGGCAGCACACAAGAGAAGCGTGGCGCCGACAGCTGAGAGGGTGACGGCCACAAGGGTGACAGCCACATGACGGGTGTAGTGTCGGCTATAGCTGTTCATCGCTTCAACTTGTTATAGAGCGTGGAGCGGCTGATGCCGAGGGCTTTTGCTGCCGCTGTCATGTTGCCGCCATGACTAGCAACGACCTGCCGGATGTGCTCAAGCTCCATCTCTTCGAGGCTCTTGCCAGAGGGTGTCTGCTGCGGGGCGGTGTCGGACGGATGGTGCGCATCGTCGGCGAGGGGGTTTGCCGTCACGAGGTGCATAGTCTCCCTCCTCTTGGCGATGGCCTCAGCAATCTTCTGCACCAGATGCGTGTTGTCCCACGGCTTCTGGATGAAGTCGTCAGCTCCCTCTTTCATGCTGTTGACAGCGAGGCTCACGTCGCTGAAGGCAGTGATGAGCACCACGGAGGGTGGATAGGCGAGATGGCTGTGACGCTTGATACGGTTGAGCCAGAAGATGCCGTCGGCACCGTCCATCGCGCCCTTGCTGAAGTTCATGTCGAGCAACACCACATCGACGTTGCCCTCCTTGATGATGGCGGGGATGAGTTGCGGGTCGCTGACGGCAGCCACCGTGCTGAAGTAGTTTTTCAGCACCAGCTGCAGCGAGCGCAGCACGAGTATGTTGTCATCTATGACGAGTATGTGTGCCTGAATCATGAGCACAAAATAACGAACATTTCTGCTACTGTGCAACAAATAGGTCCGAAAAAGGAGGGCCTGCGGGGCAAAAAGTGTCCAAAAATCGTACAATTTTCACAAAAAAAGGGGGAAAAGGCGATTTTTCCCATCAAGGTTGGCACGGGATGGCTTTACCTTTGCACAAGCAAACACCCTAACGTGAGAACCCATGAATAGGAACCGCATTACCCGCCTCATCGGCATAGCAGCGCTCGCCAGCGCCGTCGCCGTCGGCACCTGCCGCGCCTCTACCGACAAACAGGCCAGCCATACCCTTTCACTCGACGAGGTAGTCGCCCTGGCACAAGAGCAGTCGCCCTCGGCACAGGCTGCCAGGCACAGCTACCAATCGGCATATTGGACATGGCGCAACTACCGTGCCAGCCTGCTGCCCTCGCTGGAGCTGTCGACATCGCCCTATCTCAACCGCAACACCGACTACGTCTCCCTGGGCGACGGCACCGAGGCATACGTACGTCACAACAACCTGAAGACCGACCTCACCCTCGACCTCTCGCAAAACATCTGGCTGACGGGCGGCACCCTCTCGGTGAAGAGCTCGGCGCGACGTCTCGACCTGCTGGGAGGGGGCGGCACCACCTACAACCTGCAGCCGCTCACCGTGGTGTATTCGCACGGCCTGCTGGGCTACAACGGCATGCGCTGGAACCGAAGGATTGAACCTCTCCGCTTCCGCGAGGCACGCAAGCAGTTTGCTGAGACGATGGAGCTGGTAGCATCGCAGGCAACAAGCTACTTCTTCAACCTCGCTCTGGCGCAGACCAATCTAGAGATGGCGCAGCAGAACCTTGCCGCCGCCGACACGCTGCACCGCTTTGCGCGCGGGCGCTACGACATAGGCACCATCACTGAGAACGAGCTGCTCCAGCTGGAGCTCAACAAGCTCAGCGAGGAGGCCAACGTGCTTGCAGCACAAACGGCACTCAACGAAGCCGAAGACCTCTTGCGCACGTACCTCAATATGCCCAGCGACGAGTCGTCTCTCTCCGTGCGCATCGACACCGTAGTACCCCAGTTTACAGTGCCTCTCGACGAGGCTATGGAGCTGGCACGACAGAACAGCCCCGACATCGACCGCTGGGAGCGTCAGCGCCTGCAGAGCGAGGAGAACCTCGCCTATGCCCGTGCCAACACGGGGCTGAAGGCAAGCGTGTATATGCAGCTGGGACTGGCACAGACGGGCGACGACATACGCTCCGCTACACGCGACTTCAGAGACGAGCAGTACGTCAGCGTGGGCATCAGCCTGCCCATCCTCGACTGGGGACGGGGGCGCGGGCAAGTGCAGCTGGCACGCTCAAACCTCGATCTCACCAACACGCAGATTGAGCAGAGCACCATGAGCTTTGAGCAGAACGTGGTGAAGGTGGTGAAGCAGTTCAACCTGCAGAACCGACGCGTCACCATCGCCCACAAGACGATGCTGACGGCAGCGCAGCGCTACGACGTTGCACGGCGGCTCTACGTGATGGGCAAGAGCACCATCCTCGACCTCAACAGCGCCATCGGCGAGAAGGACAGCGCCTACCGAGGCTACGTGAGCGCCCTCAGCACCTACTGGAGCCTCTTCTACGCCCTGCGCAGTCTCACAGCCTACGACTTCCAATGGCGCCTGCCTATAGAGTATGTATATGAGTAAAAAACAACAAATACGACAAACAAAATGAACAAAGCCATCTCAGGTCATTACCTCACGATAGCCCTGCGCAACCTACAGCGCTACCGCACGCAAAGCATCATCTCCATCGTAGGCCTCGCCGTCGGCTTCACGTGTCTCTCGCTCTCGGCTCTCTGGCTGCGCTACGACAACACCTACAACACCGACCTTCCCATCGACGCCCCCGAGCGCACCTATGCCCTGGGTAGCGAGTGGCGCAGCGGCGAGTTCACCCTCACCGTCCCCGGAGGACTCCGTCAGGCTATGAACGAATGGCCCGAGGTGGAGGCCTGGTGCCTCAACCAGCAATCAACCGTCGATTTGGAAATCGATGGCGTGAAGGAGGAGGTGGCGTATATTGACATCGACAAGACCTTCGCCGCGTTCTTCCACTTCGACGTCGTTTATGGTCCCGCCGACTTCTGGACGACCAACAAGGGCGGCAACGCCTATCATCTTGCTTTGAGCGAGTCGTTCGCCCGCCGCAAGTTCGGCGATGAGAATCCTGTAGGCCGCAAGGTCAAGATTGAAGGGAGTGCCGAGACTGTCATAGAAGCCGTTGTCAAGGACTTCAGCCGCCACAGCTCGTTCACGTTCGACATTGCCTACATCATGCCCGACGACGCTATTCTCGACTCGCGCGGCAGCTGGCAGCCCACGCTCGTCCGACTCGCGCCGGGCGACGACGTGAAGGCGTCGTTCGAGAAGAAGATTCACGAGCACGCGGAGTGGGAGGGCACCGAGCCTATCCACGGCCGTATCGTCCCCCTCACCAAGATGGGCCGCTGGAAGGACAATGCCAAGCTCTCCTACGCCCACATGCGCGCGTTCCTTCTGATATCCATCCTGCTCACCGTCTGCGCCCTCATCAACTTCCTCACCCTCTACCTGAACCGCCTGCGGGGCCGCAAGCGCGAGATGGCACTGCGCCTCGTGCACGGCTCATCACATCGTGGCCTCATCAGCCTGTTCGCTACGGAGTTGCTCGTCACCCTCGGCTGCGCTACCTTGCTGGGGGTGTTCCTGGTATTCTGCCTGCGGGACGTATTCGCCGCGTTCGCCGGCATTGAGATGGGCGGCATCTATGTCACGAAGGGCGCCTTCCTCATTATGCTGGGCGTGCTGGCCGTCTGCCTCGTGCTGAGCCTCGGCGCCGTCGAGGTGGTGCGCCGCCGAACCCTCTCGTCATCCATCAGTCCTGCGGCGGCACGACGCCACGTCTTCTCGTCCGTCAGCATCGGCGTGCAGCTCGCCGTCAGCCTCGCGTTCGTCTTCTGCGCCGTGGTGATGCTACGCCAGCTATGGTTCATGCACAACACCGATAACGGCGTCGCCATCAAGGACCGCGCCTACCTCACCATCGGCCCCGCCGACCGACTGAACTTCGACATGAAGCACCACATCGACGACAACGGCATCCCCGAGCGTCTCGCCGCCCTGCCCGCCATCGAACGCGTCAGCCGCGACTGGAACTTCTGGATGTTCGGCATGTCGAGCCGCGGCTACGAGGTCAGCCTCAGCGAAGACCCCGAGAGCGAGTTCGTCGAGGTCTCCAACTACCGCGGCCTCTACGACCCCGGCGACCCCATCTACGACTTCACCGTCGTCGAGGGCACGCTGCCTCGCTACGAGACGTGGAACCCCTCGGAGGTTGTCATCGACGAGCAGACGCGCGACCGCCTCGGCCTCGCCGACGGCGCCGTCGGCAAGACCATCTGGTACCGCGGCCACGGCGACAAGAGCAAGAAGACGGGCATCATCAGCGCTGTCGTCCGCAACGTCACCGTCCGCGACGCCAGAAGCGACTCGCGCATCTTCCCCGTCTTCATCTACCGCGTCGGCGAGGATGAGAGGAGCAACTACCGTGAGCACGCGCAGTTCGTCCAGTTCGCCTACCACCACGGCATGAAGAAGGAGATGGAAGCGCAAGTGGCGGAGCTGATGGACAGCTTCACGGAGATACGCTGGCAGCTGCATTATGCCGACGAAATCATGAAGGATATGACCGAGAGCGACCAGAACCTGGGCCATCTGCTCCTCCTCGTCACCCTCGTCGCCATCCTGATTGCCGTCTTCGGCGTCTATAGCATCATCACCCTCGCCTGCCGCCAGCGCCGCAAGGAGATTGCCATCCGCAAGGTGCACGGCGCGAAACTCCGCGACATCCTCAGCATGTTCGTCCGCGAGTACGGACTCATCCTCGCCATCAGCGCCGCTGTGGCCTTCGCCGTCGGATACATCATCATGCACGGCTGGCTGGAGCAGTATGTCCGCCGCATCACCATCGGCCCCCACTATTACCTGCTCATCCTCATCGTCACCGCCCTCCTCATCGCCCTCTGTGTCGGCAGCCGTGTGCTGAGTACCGCACGCGAAAACCCCGCCGACGTGGTCAAGAGCGAGTAAGAGAGAGACGTTAACACATTTTTTTCCCAACCACATTATAATTACCACACTATGGATATTCCCCTTCCCAAACGCCCCTGGTACGTCCGTCACCGCGAAAAACTCCTTGCTGCAGCAGCTGCTGTCATCATCATCGCCGCCCTCGTGGCAGTGATGATGCGCCCGAAGACGCTGCGCCTGGCAGCCGACTCTGTCACCGTGAGTGATGTCACACGCGCCGAGTTCACTGAGTATGTCAACGCCGACGGCGTCCTGCAGCCCATCCGCACTGTGCGCGTGGGAGCTGTGGAGACGGGCACCGTCAGCGAAATCGTTGCTGAGGAGGGCGCTATGGTGCATCAGGGCGACACGCTCATCGTGCTCACCAATCCTGAGCTGGAACAGCAGATTGCCGACCAGCGCGCAGCCTTCGCCCGACTGCTCCGCACGCAGCAGGAGAAAGCACTCGAGATGAAGCAGAAGCGCATCACCATACGCCAACAGACGCTACAGACCACTTATGAGCTCTCGCGACTGGAGAAGCAGTACCGCCTCGACCAGGAGGAGTTCCGCATGGGCATCAAGAGCCGAGCCGAGCTCGACCTGGCAGAAGCCGAGTACAACTATCGTCATCGCAGCGCCGAGCTGCAGCTGGAGAGCCTGCGCAGCGACTCTGCCCTCGCCACCCTGCACGCCGAGTCGACGAAGAGCGAGCTTGCCGATGAGCAGCAACGTCTGCACCGCACCGAGGCACGCCTCCACGACCTCATAGTGCGTGCCCCCTGCGACGGGCAGCTCAGCGCGCTCAACGCCGTGCCGGGACAGAAAATAGGTAGCGGTAGCGAGGTGGGCGAGATAAAGATTATGGACCGCTTCCGCCTTGCCTCGTCACTCAACGAATACTACATCGACAAGCTCTCTGTAGGCCAGACGGCCACCGTCACCTACGCCGATGTGCCCTACTCGCTGCGCATCAGCCGCATCGTGCCCGAGGTGAAGGACCACTCGTTCAGCGTCGATCTCGTCTTCACCGACTCCATGCCTGCCAACGCCCGCATCGGCAAGGGCTATCAGGCAAAGATTGAGTTTTCCGCCTCTGAGCCTGCCGTCGTCATCCCCAAGGGTAACTTCTACTCGTTCACGGGGGGCAAATGGATTTTCCGCCTCTCACCCGATGGGCACAGCGCACGGCGTGTGCCCATCACCGTAGGACGCCAGAACCCTCTCGCGTATGAAATCATCGAGGGCCTTCAGCCCGGCGACCGTGTCATCACCTCGGGCTACGACACCTTCGGCGACGCCAAAGAGATACGCTTGAAATGATGAAGGCTGAGAGAGAGTACCGGAAACTGGTATTCTGCAATGCGAAAATAGAGTTTAACTCTGGCATTTTTTTATCAAACAATAAAAATTTATTGTTTAACTCCGCGAAGATAGAGTTTAACAAAAACAACACTCTCCTCCCAGAAGCAAAAATAAACCCGTATCCACAAACGTTATAACAACCGTATGAGCCGCTCCTTGTTTCCCCACTACCTCACCATCGCCCTGCGCAACCTGCGGCGCTACCGCACGCAGAGCATCATCTCCGTCATCGGCCTCGCTGTCGGCTTCGTCTGCCTGTCGTTGTCAGCCCTCTGGCTGCGCTACGACAACACGTACAACACCTCCATCCCCGACTACAAAAACATCTACGCCATCGGCGCCGTATTAAGCGGGCATTTCATGAGTTCCGCCCCTGGCGGCCTTATCACAGCAATGGACGAATGGCCCGAGGTGGAGGCCAAGGGGAAATATGTCATTTATTCTGCCTATATCGGCGATGAAATGACGCCGCAGAAGTCGCTCATTGCGCACACGTCGCTGTTCGACATCCTGCCCATCGAGGTCGTTCAGGGCGACCCGACGTTCGGGCAGCATCTCGACGAGCAGAGCATCGCGCTGACGGACGAATACGCCCGCTCGCTCTTCGGCACGGACGACCCCGTCGGGCAGAAGCTGATGGTGGATGGCGAGGAGAAGACCATCGTAGCCGTCGTGCGCGCCTTCGGCCCGCACACCACGTTCCAGTTCGACCTCGTCGAAGGGATGCACGACTACTATTACACGTTGCCCGCTGCCTATATGTCTTTGTTAGTGCGGCTTCATCAGGGCGACGACGTGCGCGCCTCGTTCGAGAAGAAGATTGCCGAATATCGCCCCTATGAGAGGGCTGAACCCATCCAAGGGCGGCTCATCCCGCTGAACGAGCTGCATCAGTACGACCGGCAGAAGAAGCTCTCGTATGCCCACATGCGCGCGTTCCTTCTTATGTCCGTCTTGCTCATCGCCTGCGCGCTCATCAACTTCCTGACGCTTTATCTGAACCGCCTGCGGGGCCGTAAGCGCGAGATGGCGCTGCGTCTGGTGCACGGCTCCAGCCATCGTGGGCTGGTAGAGATGTTTTCCACCGAACTGCTGGTGACGCTGGGCTGCGCCGTCCTGCTCGGGATGGTGCTGGTGTTTGTCTTGAAAGATCCCTTTGCCGACTTTGCCGACATTCAAGTGGGAGACGGATTCATCATGGGCCGCGCCTTGCTCATCATGCTGGGCGTGCTGGCCGTCTGCCTCGTGCTGAGCCTCGTAGCGGTGGAGATTGTACGACGGCGCACGCTCTCCTCTTCCATCAATCCTGCCGCTGCCCGGCGCCACGTCTTCTCGTCCGTCAGCATCGGCGTGCAGCTCGCCGTCAGCATCACGTTTGTCTTCTGCGCTGTGGTGATGCTGCGCCAGCTCTGGTTCATGCGCAACACCGACATGGGCGCCCGCATCAAGGACACGGCGGCTATTCACTTCGAGGTGATCTCTGACCGTGCTTTGCATCAGGTGAGCGTGACTGGCCCCAACCACATATCGGAAGCGGAGGCGTTTGTCATGAACAACGGTATAGAAAACAAGCTGGCCGCCCTTCCCGCCGTCACCGACATCATGCTGGGCAACAATTTCTTCTCCGGCAACAGACAAATCATGGAAATCATGGTCAGGAATACGCTGGAGAGCGAAATGGTGGAAACCAATTTCTATTATGGGGTGTACGACCCGGCCAATCCCATCTACGGCTTCAGCGTGTTGGAAGGAACGTTGCCCACGGAGGAGTCGTGGAACGAAGGCGAGGTCATTATCAGCGAATCCCTGCGCGACCAGCTGGGGCTGAAGGAGGCAGTCGGCAAGACCATCTACTACAGCTATTCCCGCGACTGGAACCAATATCCGCCCACGAGGGCTACGGTGGCCTGCGTCGTCAAGGACATCCTGACGTTTGACCTCCACGTTCAGCCTAAGCCTATGATCCTCCATCGCCTCGACGGGTCTGATCGTTACTTCAAACGACTCATCAACATCGCCTACCATCACGGCATGAAGCGCGAGGTCGAGGAACAGATTGCAGAGATGATGAAGCCCTTCCCCGAAGTGAAGTATAAAATAGTCTATGGAGAAGAGTGTTTCCAGCAGATGCTGAAGAGCGAGAACAATCTCTGCCATCTATTGACCATCGTCACCCTCGTGGCCATTCTCATCGCCGTCTTCGGCGTCTATAGCATCATCACCCTTGCCTGCCGCCAGCGGCGCAAGGAGATTGCCCTGCGCAAGATTCACGGCGCAAAGCTCCGCGACATCCTCGGCATGTTCGTCCGCGAGTACGGCCTCATCCTCGTCATCAGCAGCTTTGTGGCTTTTGCCGTCGGATACATCATCATGCACGGCTGGCTGGAGCAATATGTGAAGCGCACGCCGCTCTCCCTCTGGGTGTTCGTCCTCATCTTCATCGTCACCGCCCTGCTCATCGCCCTCTGCGTGGGCAGCCGCGTGCTGAGCACCGCCCGCGAAAACCCAGCCGATGTGGTGAAGAGCGAATGAGAAAAACAGCAACCAGAAAAAAGGTGTCCAAAAATTGTACAATTTTCAGTCAAAAGAAGAAAATGTAATTCTTTTTCGCTTTGTTCAGGCTATTAGCCTATATTTTTGCAAAGTGATAAAAGAATAAATGTAAGAACGAAACAAATGAAACAAGGATTGATGGCCCACTACCTCACCATCGCTCTGCGCAACCTGCGGCGCTACCGCACGCAGAGCGTCATCTCCGTCATCGGTCTTGCTGTCGGCTTCGTCTGCCTTGCCCTCTCCAGCGTATGGATAAGGTATGAGAATACGTTCGACAACTTCCACCCGGGCGCCGACCGCATCTTTATGGTCCAGGATAAGGGATGCGGCGAAATGAACAGCTCCTACCGCGTGCCTATTACCTATGCACGGCTGAGCATCTCGCTTCGCCACGAATACCCCGAAGTGGAGGCCGTTACCGTCTGTTATTTTGGTAGCTCATACAACGAAAAGTTCGGCTACAAACTGCCTGCACGCTGCGTACAGGCCGACACGGAGTTCATGAGCATGTTTTCCATCCCCCTTCTTGAGGGTGAGGTTCATGCGGACGTACAAAAGGATTTTGGCTGCACCCTCCTTTCGGACGAATATGCCCGCAAGCGTTTCGGCGTGGAGAGTGCCGTCGGCAAGCCGTTTAACGCGAATTTCGACGATTGGCTTGTGGAAGGCGTTGTCAAGGGCTTACACCATTCCTGCGTGGCGTTTGACATGTTAATCCTTATGCCCGTGATGGAAACGGTTGAAGAAGGGCAGGATTATAGAGTATCGCAGTTCGTCCGGCTGAAGAAGGGCATCGACCCCCGCGACTTTGAGGCCAAGCTGAACGCCATCGACAACGAAACGCTGCGCAAGGGAGAAATCAAGCTCATCCCTATCCATCGCGCCAACCGTTATCTGAAAAGTGTCGCACTCCATAAGGACAACCTCAGCCTCAAGCACCTGCGCTTCTTCCAGCTGGTGAGCGTGCTGCTAGTGGCCTGCGTGTTCATCAACTTCCTTGTGCTGTTCCTCATCCGCGTCCGCGGGCGCCAGCGTGAGATGGCGCTTCGCATGGTGCATGGCGCTAAGCCGCGGATGTTGCTCGAGCAGTTCGTCGTGGAGCTGTCGCTCACGCTCATCATGGCGCTGGGGCTTGGCCTGGTGATGACGTATGTTGTAAAGGACGTTTTTGCGCAGTATGCCGGCATCGACCTCGCGGGCGGCTACATCCTGGGTAGCGCCCTGCTCTTCATGGCGATTATCGCCGCCGTCTGCCTCGTCATCGCCACCGTGAGCGTGGAGGTGGTGCGCCGCAACACCATCCGCCGCTCCCTCATGCCCGGCGGAGGACGACGGAACAACACCTTCACGAAAGTCTGCACAGGCGTTCAGCTCGCCATGAGCCTCACCCTCGTCTGTTGCGCCGCGTTCATGCTCAAGCAGCTCTACTTCATGAAGAATACCGACTGGGGCTACGACATCAAAGGCCACATGCACTTTGAGCTGACGGGCACCCGCGACCCCGAACATCCCGACGTGCCAAAGATGTTCGGACAGCTGCTCTATAACGATGAGAGGCTCGGGGTAGATGCAGAACTGATGGACCGCCTCCGCAAGCTGCCCTACGTGCACAGCGTCAAGCGGGCAGGCGAGGACGCCATCGGGCTATACAGCGGAGTGTTCGGCGGCAAGTTCGGCGGTACGGAGGATGTGAAGATGCTGCCGCACCGCGACGGCGAGACGGCAAACGACATGTCCTTTGACCGCATCAAGGAAGAGGGAATGCCCGTGGTGCTCATCAGCTTCAATAGCGACCTGACGGAGTCCGGGCTGACTGTTGTGGAAGGCTCGCTGCCGATAAGGCCGCTCGACGGCGAAGTGGCCATCACGGAACGGACGCGCGAGCTGATGGGCGTCGAGTCGGCTGTAGGGATGCAGATTTCCACAACGGATTTCATCTATGGAGACAATCCCCCCGAAGCGTGCCATTATACCGTGAAGGCTGTCGTCAAAGACCTCTATCTGGACTCGCCTACGCAGGCTGCCCAACCTTATATCATCGGTTTGGCTCCCTGGACATTCTTGGACTCGAAGATTGCCGTGCACTACGATCCCGCCCATCGTGCCGAGCTGAAAAAGGAACTGACGGCGTTGCTTGACGAACACCCCGACTTGATCTTCGACGTCGTCTGGCACGAGGATGCATGGCGCGAGCTGATGCGCAGCGAGGACAACCTGAGCCGCCTGCTGCTGGTGGTCAGCATCGTGGCTGTGCTCATCGCCGTCTTCGGCGTCTATAGCATCATCACCCTTGCCTGCCGCCAGCGAAGGAAGGAGATTGCCCTGCGCAAGATTCACGGCGCGAAGCTCCGCGACATCCTCGGCATGTTCGTCCGCGAGTACGGCCTCATCCTCGTCATCAGTTCTTTCGTGGCCTTCGCCGTCGGCTACCTCATCATGCACGGCTGGCTGGAGCAGTATGTGAAGCGCACGCCGCTCTCCCTCTGGGTGTTCGTCCTCATCTTCGTCGTCACCGCCCTGCTCATCGCCCTCTGCGTGGGCAGCCGCGTGCTGAGCACCGCCCGCGAGAACCCAGCCGATGTGGTGAAGAGCGAATGAGAAAATCAGCAACCAGAAAAAAGGTGTCCAAAAATTGTACAATTTTCAGTCAGAAATACAAAAAGTCCATTTCTCTTGCAAATGTCCATAAAAATCACTTTTATCTTTGCTGAGCGATTTGAGACAAATAGAATCATCCCTTTCGCCAGAAAGCAGAAAGTATGAATAACAATCTCCTTACCCATTACCTCACGGTGGCCGTGCGCAACCTGCGGCGCTACCGCACGCAGAGCATAATCTCCGTCATCGGGCTGGCCGTCGGCTTCGTCTGCCTTGCCCTTTCCAGCGTATGGATAAGGTACGAGAACACGTTCGACAACTTCCACCCGGGCGCCGAACGCATGTACATGGTCTGGGACAAGGGGCTTGACTTAGGCCGAGCCAACCTGGGTACTGTCGCGCCCCGCGCCTTGAACAGCCTTTCCATCGCCCTGCGCGAAGAGTGGCCCGAGGTGGAGTGCGCCACCATGATAGACGCTGAAACGAACGACGAAAAGTCCGGATGGAAAGTTCCGTTCACCATGATTGGTGCCGACACCGCGTTCGTCCGCGTGTTCAGCCTGAAGCCCATCGAAGGTGAACTGGCAACAATATCCTATAAGCTATCGGAGTTTAACTTCATCGTCACCGACGAATACGCGCGGAAACGGTTTGGCGAGGGAAGCCCCATCGGCAAGGCCTTCAACGCGTTCAGAATGCCGTCGGGCGACACCGATGCCATCACAGAGGCCCCGGTCAAAGGCGTCGTCAAGGCCTGGCACCACTCGTCGTTCGCCTTCGATGCGCTGATACTCGAAGACGGTGGCGCGGAGAACTCCCAGTTCGCTCCCGATGGCGGCTTTTCGATGGCGGTCATCCGCCTGCGCAAGGGGGCTTCTGCCGATGAATTGGAGCGTAAGCTGAACGCCATCGACATGGGGACGAAGCGCTCAGGCGAAATCTCCCTTGTCCCCATCAGCCAGGCCCATCGCCTCCTGGCCGACATACGCCTGCACAAGGACAACCTCAGCTACCGCCACCTGCGCTACTTCCAGCTGGTGAGCGTGCTGCTGGTGGTGTGCGTGTTCATCAACTTCCTCGTGCTCTTCCTCATCCGCGTCCGCGGACGCCAGCGGGAGATGGCGCTGCGCATGGTTCATGGCGCTAAGCCGCGGATGTTGCTCGCGCAGTTCGTCGTGGAATTGTCGGTAACGCTGGGGGCTGCGCTGGGGCTTGGCCTGGTGATGACGTTCGTCGTGAAGGATGTCTTTGCCGCGTATGCCGGCATCGACCTTGAGGGAGGCTACATCCTGAGCAGCGCCCTGCTCTTCATGGCGATTATCGCCGCCGTCTGCCTCGTCATCGCTACCGTGAGTGTGGAGATTGTACGCCGCAACACCATCCGCCGCTCCCTCATGCCCGGCGGAGGACGACGGAACAACACCTTCACCAAAGTCTGCACAGGCATTCAGCTCGCCGTGAGTCTTGCCCTCATCTGCTGCTCGGCCTTCATGCTCAAGCAACTCTGGTTCATGAAGAATACCGACTGGGGCTACGGCATCAAGGGCCGTATGCACTTCGAGGCGCTGGCCACGCGCAACGACATCGTGCCCGATGCGCCTGAATGGGGCGGCCACTTCCCCTTCCATCCGGAGTGGAAGGAGTCGGTGCTGCGCCGCCTAAACCAGCTGCCCTACGTCAGCAAGGCTGCCGAGATAGGAGAAGACCCCATCGGCCTCTACGGACGCCGCGCGGGAGGGATGACCTGGACCATGATGCCCGGAATAGTCGATGAGGGCGACAACGACAAGACGTACGAGTACGTCCGGAGCCGGGGATTCTCCGTCCACACGTTCTACGGCTTCAAGGACCTTCGCGACCCGAGGCTCGGCATCACCATCCTCGAGGGCGCGATGCCCGACCCCGAAAGGTGGACGAACGAGGTGGTCATCACCGAGCGGACGCGTGAGCAGATGGGCATCGAAAAGGCCGTCGGCAGCGACATCATGATAGCGATGGACGACTTCCGCAACGCGCCGGACGGCAGCCTCAACATCGTCAGGGCTTCGAAGCACTATGTGGTAGTGGCGGTTATCAAAGACCTCTACCTCTCGTCACCCTCCGACGAGCCCTACCCCTGTGTGCTGATGAAGGACGGTATCCGCCTCGGAACGGACGAAATGATTTCCGTCCACTTCGACCCCGCCCACCGCGCCGACTTGGCGAAGGAGCTGACGGCCATGTTCGACGAAGACCCTTCCCTGATATTTAACACTGTCTGGCACGAGGACGAATGGGCCGAGCTGATGCGCAGCGAGGACAACCTGAGCCGCCTGCTGCTGGTGGTCAGCATCGTGGCTGTGCTCATCGCCGTCTTCGGCGTCTATAGCATCATCACCCTTGCCTGCCGCCAAAGAAGGAAGGAGATTGCCCTGCGTAAGATTCACGGGGCGAAGCTCCGCGACATCCTCGGCATGTTCGTCCGCGAGTACGGCCTCATCCTCGTCATCAGCTCGTTTGTGGCCTTCTCCGTCGGATACATCATCATGCACGGCTGGCTGGAGCAATATGTGAAGCGCACGTCGCTCTCCCTCTGGGTGTTCGTCCTCATCTTCATCGTCACCGCCCTGCTCATCGCCCTCTGCGTGGGCAGCCGCGTGCTGAGCACCGCCCGCGAAAACCCAGCCGATGTGGTGAAGAGCGAATGAGAAACTTAACAACAAGAAAAAAGGTGTCCAAAAATTGTACAATTTTCAGTCAAAAGAAGAAAATGTAATTCTTTTTCGCTTTGTTCCGACTATTTGCCTATATTTTTGCAAAGTGATAAAAGAATAAATGTAAGAACGAAACAAATGAAACAAGGATTGTTGGCCCACTACCTCACCATCGCCCTGCGCAACCTGCGGCGCTACCGCACGCAGAGCATCATCTCCGTCATCGGCCTTGCCGTCGGCTTCGTCTGCCTCTCGCTCTCGGCCCTCTGGCTGAGGTACGAGAACACCTTCAACACCGACCTCCCCGACTCCGACCGCCTCTACATGATGGCGATGGGTGAGAAAGGTTCCGTCATGGGCACGCCCGGCGAGTTACTGATGAAGTATGCCGAGATGCCCGAGGTGGAGGGGGCAACGTGCATCAGTACCCAGTGGTGCACGCTGCCCTTCTCGTCCGTGGGCGACAAGATGGTGCTACACAACGAAATGGAGGCTCGCGTCTTGGTGACCGACTCGTGCTTCTTCTCCATGTTCGGGCTGAACATCGTGCAAGGCGACCAGCATTTCTATGAGCGCTGGCACGAGGGCGTCGCCATCTCCGAGTCGCTGGCCCGCCGTCTCTACGGCTCGGAAAATCCTGTAGGATGTAACCTGATGATTAACTACGGCGGAGGCGCCGGCTCAGGACGGAGCATCATCGCCATCTACGAGGACCTCGACCCTCACTCGGACATCTTTGCGGACATCATCGACGTGCAGGACGCTCGTTATTACGAGGGTACGTTAGTGCCCTATGTCACCAAGCTTCATCCTGGCCAGGACGTCTATGAATCCTTCTGCGAGAAGATAAAGACGCTGAGTAAGACGGAGGACAACCTCCTCAACAGGATGAAGCTGGTTCCCCTTCCTTTGAAGGATTCGCACCGGCGCGGCTACAACTCCGAGGGCTCGCTTTCGTACAACCATCTGCGCGCGTTCCTTTTCATCAGTATCATGCTGGTGGTGTGCGCGCTGGTGAACTTCATCACGCTCTTCGTCAACCGCCTACGTATGCGCCGCAGAGAGATGGCGCTGCGCCTTGTGCACGGCGAGACGGGCCGAGGGCTGGTCGCGCTCTTCAGCCTGGAGGCGCTGCTGGTGCTGCTGGCTTCCGCCGCGTGCGGTCTGGTGGGCGTGTGGGTGCTGCGCGACGTCTTTGCCACCTATGCCGACATCCGCACGGACGGCTATGTGCTCACCTGGTCGATGGCGTTCATGGCGCTGGCTCTGGCGGCCTGCCTCGCGGTATGCGTGGTGGCCGTCGTCATCGTGAAGAACCGCGCAGCAGGTCGCTCCATCCGCACCAACCCACGCTCCAACCATCGCTTCATGACCATCAGCACGGGCGTGCAGCTCGCCATCGGTCTCACGTTTGTCTTCTGCGCCGTCATGATGATGAAGCAGTTCCACTACCTGCGCGCCTCCGACTGGGGCGTGAACTTTCGCAACGTGGCCTTCTTCCGCATCGATCTGCCCAGCTACTACGAGAACGGCAAATTCGTCAACACCAGCCGTGCACAGATGGAGGACAAGGGCCTTATCCCCCAGCTACGCACCATCCCGGGCGTGCAGGAGGTGATGGAGCATGGCAGGCATTTTGCCACCAACTCTTACGAATTTGAATCGCTCAGCCTGCGCCTCCATCCCGAGGACGAGTGGACTTACGCTACACTCCGGCGCGGCCTGTTTGACCCGGGAAGCCCCGTCAACGGCTTCACCGTCCTTGAGGGCACGCTGCCCCACGAAGCCGACTGGCTGCCCGACCAGCTCATCATCTCCGAGAGCATCCGCAATAAACTGGGACTGACGAGCGCCGTCGGCCAGACCGTCGAGTATAAATCATACGACGACACGTTCACCGGCACCATCATCGCCGTCATACGCGACATCCTCTTTCATGATATTTGGGGTGAGCCCAAAATCTTCTGCTCTTTCCGCCCGCTGAACCCACGTGAAAAAGAACTGGTAGAGTCACGCACCAACTACGTCTCCTTCACCTACGACACCAAGCAGAAGGCCGATGTCGTGCGCCGCATCCGTGAGATGATGGAGCCCTACCCCGACCTGCCTTGGAGCCTGGAGTTCGGCACGGACAACTTCAGCTATCTGATACGGAGCGAAGAGAACCTCTGGCGCCTGCTTACCGCCGTCACCCTTGTCTGCGTCCTGATAGCCGTCTTCGGCGTCTATAGCATCATCACGCTGGCCTGCCGCCAGCGAAGGAAGGAGATTGCCCTGCGCAAGATTCACGGTGCGAAGCTCCGCGACATCCTTGCCCTCTTCGTCAAAGACTACGGCATGATTCTCGTCATCAGCTCGGCCGTTGCCTTCGCCGTCGGCTACCTCATCATGCACGGCTGGCTGGAGCAGTACGTCCGCCGCACGCCCTTCTCGTGGTGGGTGTTCGCCGCCATCTTCGTCGTCACCGCCCTGCTCATCGCCCTCTGCGTGGGCAGCCGCGTACTGAGCACCGCCCGCGAGAATCCCGCCGACGTGGTGAAGAGCGAATAGATATATAAATGGAAACTCATCATATTAATCATAAACTTCAAATTCATTATGGCACTTATCAAAACAGAAAACCTGAAGAAAGTCTTCCGTACGGAAGAAGTGGAAACCTGGGCGCTCAGCGATGTGACGCTTGAGGTGAACGAGGGCGAGTTCGTCGCCATCATGGGCCCATCGGGCTGCGGCAAATCAACGCTCCTCAACATTCTCGGCCTGCTCGACAATCCCACCGAAGGCACCTATCTGCTGGGAGGAACGGACGTGTCGAAGATGACCGAGGACCAGCGCACCGAAATACGCAAGGGGCTGCTCGGCTTCGTGTTCCAGAGCTTCAACCTCATCGACGAGCTGAACGTGCAGGAAAACATCGAACTGCCGCTGCTCTATATGGGAGTGCCCACAGCCGAACGTCACGAACGCGCCAAGGAGATGATGCAACGCATGGGCATCAGTCATCGCGCCAAACACTTCCCCAACCAGCTCTCGGGCGGTCAGCAGCAGCGAGTGGCCATAGCACGCGCCGTCATACCTCATCCCAAGCTCATCCTTGCCGACGAGCCTACCGGCAACCTCGACAGCAAGAACGGCAGCGAGGTGATGAACCTGCTCACCGAGCTGTGGAAGGAGGGGACCACCGTCGTAATGGTTACCCACAGCCTGCGCGACTCCACCTACGCCTCGCGCGTCATCAACCTCTTCGACGGACACATCATCGAAAAGGCCATCCTATAGCCCCGACGCGTGCGTAAGCCCTACAGAGAGGGGGCCAGACGGAGCCTTCAAGGTCAACGCGCTGCCTCCCGCCCCATCGGCAGAGGCAAAAGCCGCAGAGAGCACCGCTGAGGCAATCGGACAATCCGGATTTTTCTGAATATTAAGGTTAAACACATTCCCAGGGAGATGGAGAGTGCTACTGTGAAGCAGCACTCTCCTGCTATTTGAAGTTCACCCAGCCACTAAAGAAAACAAGGGGGAACCACTTCTTCGACGTCAGGAAGGATCAGGCGCTATTTACGTTTTTTTTCCGTCAATCCCACACAACCCTCTGCCTGAAAAGCTGCCGCAGAAAAGAAGCAATAGCACGCATGAGGTTTTTTGCTGCAGCCATCATCCTCTCCTTCAGGAGGATAGGCGGAGTGTGGAAAAAAAGTGGAAAATATCTCTGTTTTTTGCTTGCAGGAACGGAAAATATGTTGTACCTTCGTAGCTGAGAAAAGGTATGATGAAAACGTTCTTTTACATCGTGAGATAGTGTCTGGAAAGGTGTCGCACGGGCTGCATACGGCCGAACTTCACGTGCTGCGAGGACGTCACAGGCGGGTAACTTAGCCCAGAGAGTGCTCAGGGGGATCATCTCCGCCAACGAGAAATAAACTGTCACGCGTAATGACTGCCTTGTAAGGAAATAAATCATTGGCAAACAAGTGATTACGCCGAGCGTGACAGTTGTGACAGTTGTGACAGTTAAAAATGGAGGGGTATCATCTTCCCTATTTTATATACTTTTTATATATAATTAATTAGTATATAATTAGTTATATAAGAATATATAAGAAAAGTCGAAAATCGACACCCTCAAAAAAACAACTGTCACACTGTCACAACTGTCACAAATTCTTGTCTTTTCCTGATTTTGGTTGACAGTTTTTTTGCTTTTTCCTGAGGTGGTTGACACTTGTTTTCCTGACTTGGTTGTCATTTTCCTGAATTGGTTGACACCTTTCCTGAAAAGGTTGACATTTTCCTGGAAAAGTTGA
>JAGCFO010000043.1 GCA_017650105.1 Bacteroidaceae bacterium
ACGGCTAACGGCGGACTAAAGGGATTTTTATAAAAGCGGACGCCTTTTATATAAAAAGGGCTGGCTTTTATATAAAAGGGGGCGGCTTTTATAGATATAGTCAGACTTCGGCGAAAGGAAGACAAAGAAGAGAGAAAAAGTTATTCCCGAATTCCCCTCCTGATGGGAACGTGACAGCTATGCGTGGCTGCGTTTGCGACGCTGCGAGGCTTTTCTCGCGGATGGAGTGTGCTCCAGCACCTCGCCAAGGGTTAGTCTTGGATGAAAGTGAGGTTGTTTTTTGCCGTCTGCAACCGTCTTTCTCCTTCCTGTTTTTATGAAAATCATCTACATATCTACACCAAGCGGCAGAAGCTCCTGATTCACATCTCGTTATCCCAATGTAGAAGGCCAAATCATCTACACCTATCTACATCGATGGACGAAAGTAATCGGATAATCAAATAATCGAGTTAGGAGTTTAGAAGGATTATCCGTAAATCCGCAATCCGCATTCGTTAAATTTGGTTTTTCAGCGAAGCGGTTTTTTTTCTTCCTTTCGGGCAAAGAGTAAAGGCGCTACGATGGAATGGGTGTCAGCGCTTGTTGCGCGGATGATGCTCTATTATCTCGTTTCGCAGTCGGTTGGCATCGATGTGGGTATATATCTCCGTTGTGCCGATGTTCTCATGTCCCAGCATCGTCTGTATGACTCGCAGATTGGCGCCGTTTTCAAGCAGATGCGTGGCAAAGGAGTGCCTGAAGGTGTGGGGGCTGATGTTTTTCTTTATCCCGGCAGCCTCCGTCAGCTCCTTCACGATGTGGAACACCATGATTCGCGACAGCTTCTTCTTCCTGAGTGAGCTCACGAAGAGGTAGTCCTCATATCCCGGCTTGATTTCTATGTTGTTCCGTTCCCCGAGGTAAAGTTCTATCTCGTTTATGGCAGAGTGGGAGATGGGCACCAGGCGCTGCTTGCTCCCTTTGCCTTCCACACGGATGAAGCGCTCCTTCAGGAACATGTCGCTTAGCTTCAGATTGCACAGTTCCGACACGCGCAGCCCACAGCTGTAGAGCGTCTCGATGATAGCCCTGTTTCGGATGCCTTCCTTGCTGGAAAAGTCGATGGAATCGATGATTTTGTCTATTTCCTCCACGCTGAGAACCTCCGGGAGCTTCTCTCCGATTTTCGGCGATTCGAGCAGCTCGGTAGGGTTCGACTCTATCCTGTCGTCCAACACCAGATAGTAGTAAAAGGAGCGTATGCCCGAGAGGATGCGTGCCTGCGAGCGCGGATGAATGCCGATATCGTTGAGCGAAGCAGAAAAAGCTTCCAAGTCGGCAAGCGTGACATCAAGAGGACTCTTGCCCTCGTCCTCAAGGTAGTCGAACAGCTTCTGTACGTCACGCACATAGGCGTCGAGCGTGTTGGGCGAGAGCGATTTTTCGAAGACAAGATACTGCTTGTACTTCTCCAAAATCACTTTATTTGTATCTTTTGGCGTTTTGTTCATTTTATTTTTCTACTTTTGCAAAAGTAAAAAAGAAAACTTGAAAAATGAAGCCCGAAACGAAAGAAAAAAAGAAAATACTTATCCTCAACGGTCCAAATCTGAATCTGCTGGGACGTCGCGAGCCTGGAATCTACGGTTCCGAGACAATGGAAAGCTGCCTCGAGAGCCTCGCGGAGCGGTATCCCGAAGTGACGTTCGAGTATTATCAGTCGAACGTGGAGGGGGAGCTTGTCGACAAGCTGCAGAGGGCAGGTTTCTGCTGCAGCGGCATTGTGCTGAATGCCGGAGGGTATACGCATACGTCGGTAGCTATTCATGATGCTATCAAGGCTATTGACGCCCCCGTAGTGGAAGTACACATCAGCAACGTTTACAGTCGCGAGCCCTTCAGGCGCCTTTCGCTTATCTCCTCAGCATGCGTCGGCGTCATAAGCGGCTTTGGGCTCGATTCCTATCGCTTAGCCGTTGAGGCTTTACTCGCACGTTAGCCAATGGAAACGACTCTCGACGAATACATCTTGCAGCATATCGATGCAGAGAGCGACTATCTGCAGCGGCTCTACAGGGATGCGTGGGTGCATTTGATGAATCCTCGTATGTCGTCGGGACATCTGCAGGGACGTTTGCTCAAGATGATTGTCGAGATGGTTCATCCGCATCGTATTCTCGAGATAGGAACTTTTGCGGGGTATTCGGCACTTTGTATGGCTGAGGGACTCACGGATGACGACAGGCTGTATACGTTCGAGATTGACGATGAATTGGAGGATTTTACGCGCCGCTGGATTGAAGGTTCCCCTATCGGACATCGCGTTGAGTTCATCATCGGAGATGCTTTGCAGCTTGTGCCGACGTTAGGGGTAAAGTTCGATTTTGTATTCATCGACGGCGACAAGCGGCAGTATCTTGACTACTACGAGATGGCTCTCAAGCATACGTCACCGAAGGCTTTTATCCTTGCCGACAACACGCTGTGGGACGGGCATGTTGTGGAAGATGCCTATTTGCGAGACAATCAGACGAAGGCGATACGTCAATTCAACGACTTCGTTGCCTCAGACTCTCGTGTGGAGAAGGTGATACTCCCACTGCGTGACGGACTGACAATCATCCGTAAGAAACAGTAACCGAATCCTTCCCCTGTGGGAAGGAAGAGAAATAAAGTAGAAAAAACGAATTACAGATATGGAAACAACAAGACAAAACAAAATTGCAAGACTCATCCAGAAGGAGTTGAGCGAGATATTCCTTCTGCAGGCAAAGTCGATGAACGGCACCATCGTTTCCGTTACGAAAGTGCATATCAGCCCCGACTTGAGCATCGCTCGCGTCTACGTCAGCGTCTTTCCTTCTGACAAGTCGGAGGGAATCATCGCCAACCTGAATGCAAACCAGAAGAGCATACGCTTTGAGCTGGGCAATCGCGTGAGACATCAGCTGCGCATCATCCCTGAGCTGAAATTCTTCGTAGACGACTCCCTCGACTATCTGGAGCACATCGACGAACTACTGAAGAAATGAATCTGTCGCTCTACATAGCTCGGCGCTACCTCTTCTCAAAGAAGAGCCACAATGCCATAAATATCATTTCCGCCATCTCGGTGTGTGGAGTGACGTTGGCAACGATGGCTCTCGTGTGCACGCTTTCCGTGTTCAACGGGTTTCACGAGCTGGTGGAGAGCATGTTCACGCATTTCGACCCCGACTTGAAGATAGAAGCGGCAAAAGGGAAAACCTTCGTTCCGACAGACGAGATGTATGCCTTGCTTGAGGCTACAAGCGGCATCGAAGTGGTTACCGAAACGCTGGAAGACAACGCGATGGTGCAATACAAGGGGAAGCAGGCGATGGCAACGATTAAGGGTGTGGCAGACAACTTCTCCAGTTTAACGTCGTTCGACGACATTCTTTTAGGAAATGGGCAGTTCGTTTTGTCCGATGAAATCGCCGATTATGGCATCATGGGCATGCAATTGGTTTACACGCTCAACAGCGGTTTTTCCTTCATCGACCCGATGGAAATATATGCTCCCAAGAGAGGAACGCGCGTCAATATGGCAAACCCGATGATGAACTTCACGAAAAAGAATCTCTTCAGCCCGGGGCTTGTCTTCCGCGTGAATCAGGAGAAGTACGACGGCTCCTACATCATCACGTCGCTGCCCTTTGCCCGCTCGCTCTACGGGTATGAGAACGAAGTGAGTGCCCTTGAGTTGAGAGTGACGCCAGGAGCGTCTGTAAAGAAAGTCAAAAAGGCGCTGAGACAGGCGTTAGGGGACGATTTCACGGTAAAAGACCGCTATGAGCAGCAGGAGGAAGTCTTCAAGATAGTGGAAGTGGAAAAATTCATCTCCTACCTCTTCCTTTCTTTCATCCTTCTGGTTGCCTGCTTCAACATCATCAGCAGCGTGTCGATGCTTATTCTCGATAAGGAGAAGAACATGACTACGCTTCACAGCATGGGTGCCGACGACAGACTGATTCATCGTATCTTCGTGTGGGAAGGGCATCTCATCTCGATTTGTGGCGCGGCGCTCGGCTTGATTCTGGGCGTCATCCTGTGCCTCATACAACAGCATTTCGACGTTATCGGGCTGGGAAGCTCGGGAAGTTTCGTGGTTGACGCCTATCCCGTCAGCGTGCATCTGAGCGACATCCTGCTGGTATTTGTAACTGTCGTTGTGGTAAGTTTCGTTTCGGTGTGGCTGCCCGTGAGGCTACTGTCGAAGCGCCTTCTGGATACGAAAACGGAGGAATAGGCGCTGCCGCGCAGATTTGTTATCACGGAAGGGCGGGAAAGAAATCCCGCCTTTCCCTTTTTCCGAAACGTGAGATTCCTCTTTAAAAATGTACGATTCCTCCGCGAAAAAGTCAGGTTTCTTCTCAAGCGGGAAATATGTATTGAGGAAAAAAAATTATGAAGAAGGGAAAAATTTTTTTCCCTTCTTCATACGGCGATATTTGTTCTCCAAAATTTTTTTCCTTTGAGCAAAATTCAGCTTGTCGAAAGATATCTGTCAGCTGGTTTTTGAAGGGCACAGAGAGCCTTCTTCGCGTAAGGGTGAAGAAGGGATTCAGATGAGCCCGTTTTCTATCAGGAAGATGATTTCTTCTATCTCCGCGTCCTCTCCTTCTGGGTCATAGTCGCTCTTGAGGCTGGCGCCGAACATCGAGGCAAAAGCCTGATAGAACCCGGCTCGTAGCTTCCCGCGGAATACTTTTATGAGCGCGTAGCTCGTCTGATTGCACTCTCTGTCAACCAGTTTGATGAGCATCTTTCCTTGCCGCAGCGTCAGCTTAGTCATCACGGGGCGATATGTCTTCATCAGCTCCTTCTCAACCTTTTTCATGTGCTTGTCGCGCGCCTTGTCGTCGGGCAGAGTCTGCTGAAACTCATACGTTTCGATGATGATGCCGCGTATCTCGTGCGCCAGCGGAAGTGTTTTCCTCACGTCGCGCACCTTGCGCCAGAACTCCTTCTCCTTGCGCTTGCTCGAGAAAGTCTTGCTGTAGATGAAGACGTCGCGCAGGTTTATCACGGGAATCGTGTCGCCTTTGTAGACGGTGACAGGAAGCCTGTTCATGGCTCCGCCCTGCTCCTGCGCTGCAGCTTGAAGAGCAGACAGCATGAGCAGCAAAATCAGTATGGTTTTCTTCCTTCTCACGCCACAAAGGTAATGAATATGATTGTGTTTATCGCAATTCGTTAATGTTTGTTGACAAAATTCAGTATTTTTGCAACATGTTAAGTCGTTCCGCTCGCTTCTTCCTGCTGATTCTCTTCCTGCTGACGTCGTCGGCAGCCTGCTTGGCGCAGTTTGTCTCGTGGGATTCCTTCGTGGAAATGCAGGCTCAGAACGATGAGGCAGGAGAGTCTTCCTATTGGGAGAATTTCGCGGAGGAAGCGGCGTTTCTTCACGAGCATCCCATCAACATCAACGCCAGCACGAAGAGCACACTCGAGCAGCTTCCGTTCCTTTCGCCTAAGCAGATAGAGGATATCCTTTTCTATATCGACTATTATGGTGCGCTGCATTCGGTGGGAGAGCTGCAGCTGATTTCCTCACTCGACTATTACACGCGTCAAGCCCTCTCGTTCTTTGTCGTTTTCGGGGAGAAGACTGCTGAGCCCGAAAGGCTTTCTTTCAGAAACTTGCTGTCGAAGGGGAAACAAACCGTCCTCACGCGCCTTTCTGTGCCGCTTTACATGCGCGACGGGTACCAGCCTTTCACTCTCGAGCAATGGCAGAAGGCTCCCTCGCAGCACTATTGGGGCAACAAGCTGTATCATTCGCTGCGCTATACTTATCAGTATGGGCAGCACCTTTTCGTCGGATTTTCGGCTGAGAAGGATGCAGGAGAGCCGTTTTTCACTCGGGGATACAACGAGATGCTCGGCACACGCGGGTACGACTTTTATTCGGGCTACGTGCAAGTCAAAGATTTGGTTTGGCTCGACAATCTGACGCTGGGCTGTTATAGGCTCTCTTTTGGGCAGGGATTAGTCGTCAACAACAATTTCTCTCTCGGCAAAAACGCTGCCCTGAGCGGCGTGGAACGTGCAGCAACAGCAGATCCGATTCACAAACACGGAGGTACGAACGAAACAGACTACCTGCGCGGAATAGCCTCCACAGTATCGTTTGGGCCTTTCGCAATCACGGGTTTCTTCTCCTATCGCCGATATGATGCCACAATGAAGGGCGATTCCATCTCCACCCTCCTTTCTACAGGCTTGCATCGCACTTCGCTCGAAATGAGCCGAGACGGAAACGTCAAGGGCGTGCTAGGTGGAGGGCACTTGAAATATAGCTGGAACGGACTTCATGCCGGGTTGACAGCCCTCGTGCAGCAGTTCGACCATAGCCTTTCCGTAGGCACTTCCGACTATAAGAAATTCAGCCCTCAGGGCAATCGGTTCGTTAATGTCGGAGCCGACTATGCTCTCTTCCGGCACGCCTTCTCCCTTTCCGGAGAAACAGCCCTTAGCAGCAACGGAGGATGGGCAACGCTCAACTCTTTGCGAGTAGAGCCTCTCGAGCGCGTTTATCTGACTCTGCTTCAGCGACATTTTTCTGCCGACTACTGGGGCTTGCAAGCCAATTCGTTCAGCGAAGGTTCGGAGGTGCGAAACGAAAGCGGCATCTATTTGGGAGCCGACGTAGAGCGATTTTATCGCTGGCACTTCTCGGCTTATGCCGATTTATTCCGTTTTCCAGAAGTGAAATATCGTGTTTCGCAACCCTCGAAAGGAGCTGATCTGCAGGCTTCCGTTTCCTATTCGCCCAACGACAAGTGGACGTTTCTCTCGCGTTATCGCTGTAAGATTAAGGAGCGGGATGTGGAAACGGCCTACAGGGATGTTTGGAATGGAGAGCTTTTCCGAGTGGTAACCCAACGCATTCGTTTTCAGTCCGATGCGCTTTTTTCAGACGAGTGGGAGGCTCGGGCTTCAGCAGATTATTGTCAGGTAAATGCTGAAACGGTAGAGCGAGGCGTGAGGGCTGCGATGCGTGCTACCTATATGCCGCAACTCAATGCAAAAATGGCAGACAAACTTCGGCTGAATGCCGAATGTTCCTGGTTTCGCACTACGGATTACTCTGCGCGCATTTACGGCTACGAGAGAGGACTCCTTTATTCGTATGGCTACCGTTCCTTCTACGGGCACGGAGTGAGGGGCACATTTATGGCAGATGTGACTTTCCGCCAGCGACTTACGTGCAGCATCTGGGGTGCTCTCACTTACTATTTCGACCGAGAGGAGATAGGAAGCGGGGCAGAGCGAATACCGCAGAATCACGCCGAAGACGTAGCCCTTCAAGTGCGTTACAAATTCTGATTCCTCCTCTTTGTCTCCTCATGAAAACCCTCTTCAGAAGGAATTCTGAGAGGGGCGAATTTTCCCTTCTTCAAAAAAATTTTTTCTTTCTTCATATCGCCGTATGAAGAAGGAAAAAAAGTTTTTGCTTTGATTGTTTTTTGGCGGAAAAAATAGTATCTTCGCTGCCTGAAAACAAACTATTATGGCAACAGTCGTATATCCTTCTCCCATTTTCGGACCTATCCACAGTAGGAGGCTTGGGGTGTCGCTCGGCATCAACCTCCTTCCTGGCGACGGAAAAGTGTGCTCGTTCGATTGCCTCTATTGCGAGTGTGGGCTGAACAGAGAGCGTGTGCCGCACAATCCCTTTCCCACGCGTGCCGAGGTGCGCGAGGCGCTGGAGACTCGTCTGCAAGACATGCTGCAGAACGGTCCCGCTCCCGATGTGCTTACCTTTGCGGGCAACGGGGAACCCACTTGTCACCCTGAGTTTGCCGGGATAGTGGACGACGCTATCTGCCTGAGGGATAAGTACTTCCCCAAAGCGCAGGTAAGCGTGCTCAGCAACTCCACGTTCATCTTGCGCGACAGCGTGTTCGAGGCGCTGAAGCGGGTGGATTGCAACATCCTCAAGCTGGATACCGTCAACCCGGCATATATTCAGCGCGTAAACTGCCCGAGAGGGCATTACGACGTGAATGCCCTCGTGCAGCGGATGAAAGCTTTCGAGGGGCATTGCATCATTCAGACACTCTTCATGAAAGGGACGGATTTCGAGGGAGTTAGTGTGGATAATACGGGCGACGAGTACGTCCTGCCTTGGTTGGAGACAGTCAAGGCTATCGCTCCGCAGAAGGTGATGATTTACACTATCGACAGAGAGACACCTTGCCCCACGCTGCAGAAAGCGTCGCACGAGGAGCTCGACAGAATAAAACAACTGCTGATAGACAACGGAATAGACGCTTCGGCTTCGTATTGAGAAACGAAAACAACATCAAATAAATAGCTGAAAATGAAAAAAATCCTCTTCTCCTCGCTCCTCCTGCTCATCTTTTCGGCAAGAGTCAGCGCACAAAGTCTTACTCCCGAGCTGCTCGGGCGCATCGAAGCGAAACAGCAGTCTCATCCCTCCGACAAAGTCATTCGCAACGCCCTTGCTGCAGGCGACGCCCTCAACTTGGCTGTCAACCACAGCAATCAGGGGGAAATGGATACCTATTTTAATTATAGCGTGCCCAACAAGGGCATCACGGATCAGAAGAGCTCAGGGCGCTGCTGGATGTTCTCGGGACTCAATGTTCTGCGTAGCCAGATGATTCGTAAGTACAACTTGCCGGCGATGGAGTTCTCGGAAGTGTATCTCTTCTTCTACGATCAGCTGGAGAAAGCAAACCTCTTCCTGCAGGCAATCATCGATACCCGCACGAAACCGATGGATGACAAAACAGTTGAGTGGCTTTTCAAAAACCCACTTTCCGACGGGGGTACCTTCACGGGAATAGCAGACCTGACGGCAAAGTACGGAGTTGTTCCTGCAGGACTGATGCCCGAGACGTTTGCGTCAAACAATACGCGCCGGTTCTCATCGCTCGTGAAGCGCAAACTGCGCGAAGACGGTATGCTCCTCCGCAAGGCAGGAAAGAAAGAAGACCTCCAGAAGATGAAGGAGGAGATGCTCTCAGAGATTTACCACATGCTGACGCTGGGATACGGTGAGCCTGTCAAGTCATTTAAGTGGGCTCCCAAAGACAGTGATGGCAAATACGTGAGCGAGCCGAAGGAGTACACGCCGAAGGAATTCTATGCCGAGTTTTTAGGAAATGATTTGCAGAACGACTACATAATGCTGATGAACGATCCTACGCACGAATACTGGAAAACGTATGAGATAGAGTACGACCGACATACCTACGACGGACATAACTGGTTCTATCTGAATCTTCCTATCGACGACATCAAGGAAATGGCAATCGCCAGCATCAAAGACTCGACGATGATGTACTTCTCGTGTGACGTTGACAAGGAACTTGACAGAACACGCGGTTTGCTCGACTTAGAGAACTACGACTACGGCAGCATCTTCGGAGTAAAGTTCGGTATGAGCAAAGAGGAGCGCATCCGCACTTTCGATAGCGGATCGACGCATGCTATGACGCTGAAGGCTGTCAGAATAGAAAACGAAAAGCCCGTTATGTGGGAGGTGGAAAACAGTTGGGGTGCTTCCTCGGGCTATAAAGGACATTTCATCATGACTGACGAATGGTTCAACGAGTATATGTTCCGCCTGGTAGTGGAAAAGAAATATGCTCCCGAAAAAGTCTTGAAGGCCTACGAGCAAAAGCCGACAATGCTTCCTTGCTGGGATCCGATGTTTGCTGCTGAAGAATAGAAAAAAGAGGAATAAAAAAAGCCGATTTCCTCGATGGAATCGGCTTTTTTTGCGTTTTGGGAGGTTGGTTTCTTCCTTATCTTCCTTCTTTATTTCTCTCCGCTTGTCATTTTCACAGGAAGGATTTTTCCTTCGCTGTCGAACAGCAGTTCATCGATGCAAACCTGACGTTCGTTAGCTCCCGTATGCCCCAGAGGACGACGATGATAGATGATGTAGTAAGCCCCCGTTTTCGGATGCTGGATGACGGAGTGGTGTCCTGCGCCCGTAGCGATAGCAGGGTCTTGCTGCAGGATGGTTCCCTCACGCTCGAAAGGCCCGAAAGGAGAGTCGGAGATAGCATAAGCCACGCGATAGTTAGGTCCTGTCCATCCTCCTTCAGACCACATGAAGTAATACTTTCCGTCGCGCTTCAGCATGAAAGGTCCCTCCACATAGCCGCGTGGAGTAATCTCCTTGAACATTTCTCCGTCGTCGAATGGGATGAGATGCAAAAGATCGTCAGACAGTCGAACCATATTGCAATGACGCCATCCTCCGTAGTACATATACCAGTTTCCGTCGTCATCGTGGAAAACAAACTGATCGATGGGCTGAGCTCCGTTTACGATTTTTCCGATAAGAGGGTGCCCCAGAGCATCCTTGAACGGGCCTTCGGGCTTGTCTGAAACGGCTACTCCGATGCCTCCCAGCTGCTCATCGTTCTGTATGTCGTTGCCTCCGAAGAAGAGGTAGTATTTGTTGTTGGCATAAACGACCGACGGAGCCCACATCGCATAGCTTACCCAAGGCACGTTCTCCACAGAGAGCACGGCAGGATGTTTTTTCCAATGGACGAGATCTTTTGAGGAGAAGGCGTCGAAATGCGTCTGTAGGTTATACTCCTGATTCCATGCGGGAGTGGTGCGCTGCAAATCTTTGGCATAGCGCAGCGTATCGTCCCCCCACAGCAGCGAAAGGGTGGGGTAGATCCAGAATTTGTTTCCAAACACAGCCCCTTCAGGATCGGCATACCACCCGGGGATGACTGGATTGGAAATCTGACTTTTGGTGCACGAAACCAAAGCGCTGGCTATCAGCACTCCGAGAAGAATTGATTTCAAAGAAAAGCGATGCATAAGCGTGTTGTTTTTGTGGTTGTTGGAAAAGATGATTCGGTAATATGCGAAATGTTCACAATCAGTTGCTTAGGGGATGCTGAAATATGAAGAAAGAAAAAACTTTTTTGGAGAACAAATATCGCCGTATGAAGAAGGGAAAATTTTTTTTTCTTTCTTCATAATTCGTTCTGCTCAATACTTCTTTTTCAGCACACCCAAAATCACTACATTGCGAAAACGTTGAATCCCCCGTCGACAACGGCAACTGTGCCTGTGACAAAGCGCGATGCGTCGGAGATGAGGTATTGGATGGTGCCGCAAAGTTCCTCTGGCGAGCCGAACCGACCGAAGGGCGTCTGACGGATAACTGCCTCACCACGAGCCGTTAACGAGCCGTCGGGATTGGTGAGAAGCGCGCGGTTCTGCTCCGTGAGGAAGAATCCCGGAGCGATAGCATTCACGCGTATTCCTTCGCCGAATTTTGTTGCCACTTCGGTAGCCATATATGCCGTGAAGTTGCTGATGCCTGCCTTTGCCGCAGCATAGCCGCAGACGCGCGTCATCGGGCGGAAGGCTGCCATAGAGGAGAAATTGACAATAGCGCCCTTCTTCTGCTCCACCATCGGGCGCAGGAAAATCTGCGTAGGGATGACCGTGCCTGTCAGATTCAAGTCGAGAACGCGCTGAAACTCCTCAGGACGAAGATCGAAGAACGTTCCGTCGGGAGCGATAGTGGCTCCCTTCATGTTTCCGCCTGCTGCATTCAGCAGCGCATCCACACGCCCGTACTTGGCAATCACATCCTTGCAGTTCTGCTCCACGAGAGTCTTGTCCATCACGTCGGTAACCATGAAGCAGGCTTCTCCTCCCTCGTTGAGGATGCCTTTCACGATAGCATTGCCCACTTCCTCGTTTCTGCCGAGGATGACTACTTTTGCCCCTTCCAGCGCGAGGTATCGGGCTATCTCCCTACCCAAGACTCCCGTGCCTCCGGTGATGACAACTACTTGTCCTTGAATGTCGAAAAGACTGTTTTTCATATCGATATAGAGTTTATTTCCTTCCAAAGTCGGCAGGGATTTCTCCCCACTCTTCCGTATTCCATTTATAAAGGCTGGGGCGCAGGAGATGCGTAGCAAGCCATTGCTCGGCGCGCGCTATCAGCTGGTACAGCTCCTCGGTTTGAGCGTCGCGCACCAGACGCGTCTTGCATTTGCCTTCTGTTACCCACTTGATGGCGTTGCGGCTATCGCTGTAGATAGCCATTCCTTTCCAGTCCTTGTTCTTATCTATCAGCGCCATAGCGTGCACGATAGCCAAAAATTCCCCGATGTTGTTTGTGCCGTATGTGGGCCCGAAGTGAAACAGTTGCTGCTCGTTAGGCAGATAGACGCCGCGATACTCCATGAGTCCCGGGTTTCCGCTGCAGGCAGCGTCGACAGCGATGGCGTTGCTGTTTTTCACCGAGTCGGGGCAATGGAGTGTGGAGTTTTTACCACGTTTGCCTCGTGCCGTTTTTCGAAAAATGTATTCGCTCGGATGAGAAGCATAGGCTCGCTCCGCTTCCTCGCGCGTGTCGAAACTCTTGTAGCAGGCTCCCTCTACCCCTTTCACTTGGCGCTCACAGTCGCTCCAGGAGGTGAAGATTCCTGTCTTCAGGCCGTTCCAGACAACGTAGAATTTTCGCTTTGCCATATGCGTAGCAGCGTCTTACATTCGCTCGGGCACGTCTATTCCGAGCAGCCTCATTCCGATGCGGATAACCTTTGCCACGTTTGCTGCCAGCACAAGGCGGAAGGAGCGTGCTTCGGGAGTCTCGGCATTCAGAATGCTGAAATCGTGATAGAACTGGTTGAATGTTTTCACCAGCTCGTAGACGTAGTTTGCTATCGTCGAGGGGCTGTAGTCGGTGCCAGCTTGGGCAACGACAGCGGGGAATTCGGAAAGCTTTTGTATCAGTTCCACTTCCTTCTCGTCCATAGTGAATCCCGACGTGGGGATTTGCATCGCGTAATTCTCAGCCTCAGCCTTACGGAGGATAGAGCGGATGCGCGCATAGGTGTATTGGATGAAAGGACCTGTGTTCCCGTTGAAGTCGATGGATTCCTTCGGGTTGAAGAGCATGTTCTTGCGAGCGTCTACCTTCAGGATAAAATACTTCAGGGCGCCCAGTCCCACTATGCGGGCAATCTCTTCTGACTCGGCTTCTGTCAGCCCGTCTTGTTTGCCCAGTTCCTTCGAAATCTCCCTTGCGTTTGCAATCATCTCCTCAATCAGGTCGTCGGCATCCACAACGGTTCCCTCGCGGCTTTTCATCTTTCCTTCGGGCAATTCAACCATTCCGTACGAGAAATGCACGAGGTCCTTGCCCCACTCGAAGCCAAGTTTGTCGAGCAGGATGGAGAGCACCTGGAAATGATAGTTTTGCTCGTTGCCGACAACGTAAATCATCTTGTTGATAGGATAGTCGCGGAAGCGCAGCTTGGCTGTGCCGATGTCCTGAGTCATATAAACAGAGGTACCGTCTTTGCGAAGGAGCAGCTTCTGATCGAGTCCCTCGGGAGTGAGGTCAGCCCACACGGAGCCGTCTTCTCTCTTATAGAAAATGCCTTTTTCCAGTCCTTCGAGCACTTTTTCCTTGCCCTCCAGATAGGTTTGCGACTCATAGTAGATCTTGTCGAAGTCGACTCCCAGTTTACGATATGTCTCATCGAATCCTGCATAGACCCACTCGTTCATTTTTGCCCACAGAGCGCGCACTTCAGGATCTCCCTGCTCCCATTTCAGCAGCATGGCGCGTGCTTCCTGCATCAGCGGAGATTTTGCTTCTGCTGCAGCCTTGCGTGCCTCCTTCTGCTTCTCCTCATCGGCATCCTCGATAGCCAGCACCTCAGGATCGTTCTCCATAATCTCCTTCACCTCAGCGCGGAAGTGCTTGTCGAAGGCCACATAGTAGTCCCCCACAAGATGATCGCCCTTCTTGCCCGACGATTCGGGCGTCTCGCCGTTGCCGTACTTGAGCCACGCAAGCATCGACTTGCAGATGTGGATGCCTCTGTCGTTGACGATATTCGTTTTCACCACCTTGTTTCCGTTGGCAGCAACGATGTTAGCCAAAGCAAAGCCCAGCAGGTTGTTGCGCACGTGTCCGAGGTGAAGGGGCTTGTTGGTATTGGGCGAAGAGTACTCAATCATCACCAGGGGCGAACTCTCGTCGGCTTTCCGAGTGCCGTAGGCATCGTCTGCGTTGATGCCTGCAAGCAGAGCCATCCATCCCGTTTGCGAAACGGTGATGTTGAGGAAGCCTTTTATCACATTGAAGCTGGCAACGAGGGGCTCGTTTTCCACAAGCCAGGCTCCTATCTCCTGTGCCGTCTGTTCCGGGTTTTTGCGTGAGATTCGCAGCAGGGGGAAGGTGACAAGCGTGAGATGTCCCTCAAACTCTTTCTTTGTTTTCTGCAACTGGATCAAAGAAGTATCTATGTCGGCACCGTACAAAGCCTTCACGGCAAGAGCGACGCTATTTGCTAATTTTTGTTCAATCATCGGTAAAAACTTTAATTTGGGTGCAAATTTATATAAAAAAGGTGGAAGGAAGAAGGAAAAAGGGAAAATAATGCCTACTTTTGCACCGCAATTCCATTCGAACCGAACCGCTTATGAAACAACTCCCCGAAGTCACTAAAAATCTGCTTATCATCAATGCGCTTGTCTTCCTGGCGTCTTATGTTGCCGAAGCTCGCTACAACGTTGATATAAACGGACTGCTTGGACTTCATTACTTCTCTTCCGAGAAATTCCATCCCTATCAGTTTTTCACGTATATGTTCATGCACAGCACGTTTGAGCATCTGTTTTTCAATATGTTTGCCGTGTGGATGTTCGGACGTATCCTTGAGAACGTGTGGGGAGGAGGGCGTTTCCTCTTCTACTACCTTGTTTGCGGAGTAGGAGCCGGGCTCGTTCAGGAGGCAGCGCAGTATTTCGAGTTCATGCCCTTGATGAACAACTTGAAAGCGCTTTCCGCTCTTCCCTCGTCGGAGATGGTTCCCATCGATGGTGTCACCCATACTGCTGCCCAGTGGATTACGATGCACAAGGCGGTGCTTGATATTTCCACCGTGGGAGCCTCGGGAGCTGTCTACGGCATCCTGCTTGCCTTCGGCATGCTTTTCCCAAACCAACAACTGTTCATCATTCCCATTCCTGTACCCATCAAAGCCAAATGGCTCATTATAGGCTATTTTGCGCTGGAGCTGGTTCTCGCTTTGGTTGCTAAGGGAGACGGTGTGGCACACATCGCACATCTCGGAGGAATGATTTTCGGTTTCCTTCTCATCCTTTATTGGCGTAAGCACACTCCGAATAATGGCTACTTTGGGAGATAATCTGAAGCGCACGTTCCTGCGCGGCGACATCGTGATGAGGTTTATCGGCATCAACACGGTTGTCTACCTCGCTTGCCTGCTGGTAACTGTCGTAGCGAAGCTTTTCAAGGTCGACACAACCACGTGGCTGCAGGTATTGATGCTTCCTTCCTACTTGCCCCAGTTCCTCCGTCAGCCTTGGGGAATAGTTACCTACATGTTCATGCATGCCGACTTCACTCACTTGCTGTTTAACATGTTGTGGCTTTATTGGTTCGGGCGGATATTCCTCTATTTCTTCTCGGCAAGGCATCTGCGCGGGCTCTACATTGTGGGTGGCGTAGCGGGTGGAGTCCTCTTCCTCCTCTTTTACAACATCTTCCCGCTTTTTGCCGAACAGCTCCGCAGCTCCGTGCTTGTGGGTGCCTCAGCTGCCATTCTGGCTATTGTCATCGCTACTGCCGTAAAAGCCCCTGACTATAAAATCAACCTTCTCTTTATCGGTAGCATCTCGCTCAAATGGCTGGCTTTGGCAACGATTGTTGTCGACATGCTGTTTATTGCCTCTTCCAACGCGGGAGGACATATCGCACATCTGGGCGGAGCGCTTGTGGGCTGGTGGTTTGCTGCGGGACTCTCAAAGGGGTATGATATCACCGCTTGGGTAAACGCTGTTTTTGACTTCTTTCCTCGGCTTTTCTCCCCTCGAAACGGAGGCTCCAAAATGAAGATTCATCGTCAAAAAACCTCGAATCCATCGGGAAAATCGGCGAAACATAGCAGGCAGAAAGCGCACTATCAGAAAAACGTCGGAAACGAACATTCTGCCGATTATGAATACAACGCTACGCGCAAGCAACAAGCCGACGACATAGACAAGATTCTCGAGAAAATCAAGAAATCGGGCTACGATGCACTCACCGAAGCCGAGAAGAAAAGGCTCTTCGAGGCTTCAAACAAATAACACTTCAGGCTGTGGGCAAAAGGAAAAGACAAATGAAATGGTACACGAAGGTATGGGCCTTTCCGCTCATGCTTGTCAACTTTTTTGCCTCCATCGTGTTCATTCTCTGCGCCTTCAGCCACTATATCCCCGCAGCGAAATTCCCTGTCATCTCCCTTGCGGGATTGGCGTTCCCCTTCGCTTTGGCAGCAGTCGTTGCCTTCCTCGTCTTTTGGTTCGTTTTCTATCGCCGTTACTGCTGGCTCTCCTTTCTCACGCTGCTGATATGCAGCTGGGAAATCTACACGATGTGTCCCATAAACCTTAAGCGGCAGATTCCTCCCAAGGAGGGCTTCAAAGTGCTGTCGTACAATGTCTATAGCGGCAACGTGACATCTTCTAACGTGAAGAAAGACAACGAGGTGCTGAACTATATCGGCAAACTTGATGCCGACATCGTCTGCCTTCAGGAGTGTAACAACGAGGCTTTCCGTGCTTACGAGAAGGAAGACGGATGGATGCACAAATACCCTTATCGCTCGTACGACGTCGGAAACTATTCCTCCCCGAAAGGACACCTTGTCGTCTGTCTTTCGAAATACCCAATCCTTTCAAGGAGAATCGTCAGTTTTGAAGGTTCCGACAACGGAGCACAAGTGTATGAGATTCTTGTCGAAGGCGATACGGTAGCCCTGTTCAACTGTCATCTGCAGAGCTTCGGGCTCAACGATGAAGACAAAGATGCCTACAACGACATCCTCACCCGCCCCAAAGATAATGTTGCTACCAGCCGCACGAAGACTCTTGTGAAGAAGCTGCGCGATGCAGGCGTGAAACGTGCCCTGCAGGCCGACGGCTTACGAAAGGAGATAGACGAATGCTCGGCTCCATACATTATCGTTTGCGGAGACTTCAACGACACGCCCCTCTCCTATACCCATCATGTGCTTACGCGCAAGCTTAGCGATGCCCACACGCGGAGCGGAAACGGCTTTGACTTCAGCTACAATAGAAATCACATGTACTTCCGCATCGATCACATCCTTGCCTCGAGGAACCTCACACCCTACGCTTGCAAGGTGGACCGTTCCATAAAGATCTCAGACCACTATCCCATACATTGCACTTTTGTGAAGAAGGAAAAATAATTTTTGGGCAAAGAATAAATTTTTTTCCCTTCTTCATACGGATTTTTCCCTTCTCCATAATGAAAAAGAGAGAAATATCGCTCTTTTTTTCATTTTTTTGAAGAAAGGTTTGAGGGGGCGAAAAAATTGTTCTATCTTTGCAACCTTGAAAAATAACGGGTTACCCGAATTGCCTTGAAAAGGGGGAGTTTTTTCCTCTTTTCGGCCACGGAACCCCCTTATTTAAAAAGGAGTAAGAAGTAACATAAATATAAAGTAACGTAAAAATGCGAAACAAAGGATTTGTAAAGTTTATTGCGATAGCACTCACACTTGTGTGTCTGTTCTATCTATCCTTCTCATTTGTGACGCGCTATCACGAGAAGAAAGCCGTCAACTATCCTGAAGGTGAATCGGCTTACATCGATTCAATTATGAATGAAAAAGTCTTTCTGGGTCTCTATGACTTCAAGACCTGTCGTGAGATGGGTATCGGCCTCGGCCTCGACCTGAAAGGCGGTATGAACGTTGTTTTGGAAGTATCCGTGCCCGAAGTTGTGGACGCCCTTGCCGACCACAAGCAGGACGAGAACTTCAAGAGCGCCCTCGCTACCGCTTCCAAGCAGGCTGTCACCAGCAACGACGATTTCATCACACTGTTTATCAGAGAATACAAACGTCTTAACCCCGAAGGCTCGCTGGCAGAGCTTTTTGCCACCCAGCAGCTGAAGGACAAGGTTAACACCAAGTCTACCGACAAAGAGGTGGAAAGTGTTATCCGTGCCGAAGTGCAAGACGCCATCGATAACTCTTTCAACGTACTCCGCACACGTATCGACCGCTTCGGTGTGGCTCAGCCTAACATCCAGAAGCTGGAAGGAACGATGGGACGCATCATGATTGAGCTCCCCGGCGTGAAGGAACCCGAGCGCGTTCGTAACCTGCTGCAGGGAAGCGCCAACCTCGAGTTCTGGGAGACTTATTCATCTGCCGAGATTTATGCTTCGTTGGTTTCTGCCGACGCCAAGCTGCGCGACATCCTCGCCCTTGAGAGAGGCGAAAACCCCGAAGAAGTAGCCGAAGAGGCTGCTCCCGCTGAGGAGACAACTGCCGTTGCCGACACCACTAAGACTGAAGACCTCGACCTCTCCTCTCTGACTGGTGACAGCAAGACTGACAACAAGGAAGACGCTGTCGTTACCGAAGAGATGAAGCGCGAGCACCCGCTGCTCAGCCTCCTTCAGGTTTACAACAACGCCTACTGCATTGCCGGTATCGCCCGTCACAAGGATATGGACGCTATCGACGAGATGCTCTCACGCAAGGAAGTGCAAGACGTTCTTCCCAAGGACCTCCTGCTCAAGTGGGGTGTTTCTCCTATGGATGAGAAGAGCCAGGTTTATGAGCTCTATGCTATCAAGTCAACCGAGCGCAACGGGCGTGCTCCTCTCGAGGGTGACGTCATCGTCAACGCTAAGGACGACTACGACCAGAACGGACGTCCCGACGTGAGCATGACAATGAACACCGACGGCAGCCGTCGCTGGGCTCAGCTCACCAAGAACAATATCGGCAAGGCTGTGGCTATCGTGCTCGACGACCGTGTATACAGCGCTCCTACCGTGCAGACTGAAATCTCGGGTGGTAGTTCGCAGATTACCGGTAACTTCACGCAGAAGCAGACCAAGGACTTGGCCAACGTGCTCAACTCTGGTAAGATGCCTGCGCCCGCCAAGATCGTTCAGGAAGATATCGTAGGTCCTTCTCTAGGTGCCCAGTCTATCCGTCAGGGCGTATGGTCGTTCATCATTGCCTTCATCATCTTGATGTTCTACATGTGCTTCATGTACGGTTGGATTCCCGGACTCATCGCCGACGGCGCCCTGTTGCTCAACCTCTTCTTTACCCTCGGTATCCTCAGCTCCTTCCAGGCAGCGCTCACTATGTCGGGTATTGCCGGTATCGTGCTCACGCTGGGTATGGCCGTCGACGCCAACGTGCTCATCTACGAGCGCGCGAAGGAAGAGCTGCGTGCAGGCAAGCAAGTGAAGGCAGCGTTGAAGGATGGTTACAAGAATGCGTTCTCCGCCATCTTCGACTCTAACTTCACATCCATCATCACCGGTATCATCCTCTTCGTATTCGGCACAGGCCCCATCCGCGGATTTGCTACCACGTTGATGATCGGTATCGTCTGCTCGTTCTTCACCGCTGTGTTCCTCACCCGCATCGTTTATGAACACTTCCTCAACAAGGACAAGCTCACGAACCTTACCTTCTCAACTCCGTTTGCCAAGAAGGTGATGCCCGAGAACACTCACATTGACTTCATGGGCAAGAAAAAATTCTCGTTCGCCATCTTTGCTGCTCTCATCGTCATCTTCGCCATCGCTTATGCCGTACGCGGATTCGACCGTAGCATCGACTTCACGGGAGGACGTAACTTCACCGTTCAGTTCGAGAATCAGGTAAGCCCCGAGCAGGTTAATTCACTTCTTGCCGATAAGGTTGACAACGCCAACCTGAGCGTCATCGCCCTCGGCACCGACGGCAAGACCGTCCGTATCAGCACCAACTACCGTATAGAGGACGATGCCGACGACATCGACACCCAGATTGAGCGCTTCCTCTTCGATGCCCTCAAGAGCGGCAACCTGCTGAGCAATGATCTTGACTTCGAGACGTTCATCAATCATGAGAACCGTGCAGGAGGCTCTATCATCAGCAGCCAGAAGGTGGGTCCGTCTATCGCCAGCGACATCACGAAGGGAGCTATCATCTCCGTCATCCTGGCGCTTATCGCCATCTTCCTCTACATCCTGCTCCGCTTCCGCAACGTGGCATACAGCCTCGGTGCTATCGGTGCTTTGGTTGTCGACACCATCATGATTCTGGGTATGTATGCTCTGCTGCACGGCGTGCTGCCGTTCTCCATGGAGCTCGACCAGACCTTCATCGGTGCTATCCTGACGGCTATCGGTTACTCCATCAACGATAAGGTGGTTATCTTCGACCGTATCCGTGAGAACCGCAAACTCTATCCCAAGCGTGAGATTAAGCAGCTCTTCAACGAGTCGCTCAACAGCACCTTGGCACGTACCATCAACACCTCTGTCAGCACGCTCATCGTGCTCCTCTGCATCCTCTTCATCGGTGGTGCCACCATCAAGAGCTTCGCATTCGCAATGATTCTCGGTGTTGTATTCGGTACATGCTCCTCTATCTTCCTGGCAGCTCCTATCGCACAGCTCACCATGAAGAGGAGAAGCAAGAAGGAAGTAGAGAAGGCATAAGCAGAAGCTCACATCTTTCTGATACGGATTGCCTGCCATTCACTTGGCGGGCAATCTTTTTTTACCCGGAAAATGGCAATTCGGGCAAATGGAACGTTTTGGGAACACAAATAATGAAAAGAACGCTTTTTTTCATCTATCTTTGCATCAACCGAAACGAAATATATCATGAGATCCGCGCTCCACAGAATACTTTTCCTTCTCCTCCTGCCGGCCCTTTTCAGTTGTGCCGGCACAGACAGCCGTGATCATACATTGTCGGAGATAGCACAGATACTTGAAAGCAATCCTGGGGAAGCACTCTCCCGGCTCAAAGGCATCGACTCCTCCTCTTTAAAAGAAGAAAGAGACCTCGCCTACTATGCCTTGCTTCGGACGCAAGCCGAGTACAAGTGCTACATCACTCCCCAGACGGACTCCCTTATCCGCATCGCCACTGCTTATTATGGTGAGAAGAAGAAAAGCCTTCAGGCCGCCATGAGCTGGTATTCGTTGGGCTGCTTATATAGTGAATGGCAGGATGACGCCCGCGCCGTGGATGCCTATCTGAAGGCCAAACCTCTCTTTCCCGACACCCTCAACAGATACTATATCCTCTGCAATCAGAATCTCGGCATCCATTACCTCAACCGCCGAATGTACGCCCCTTCGTTGCAGGCGTTGGCCGACTGTCGCGCTGGAGCCCTGCAGATTAACGACTCCGCCACCGTCAGCTTTGCCGACTACCACTCCGCCCTCAACTACCTTTACCAGTCGGAGTACGCCGAAGCCGAAAAACTGCTCAAAAAAGTCTTGGACAACCCCCGCTCTTCCGCCCTGGCGTGCAACACCGTCTATCTGCAGTTGGCAAAAATCGAGCTCTACAAGAATAAGGACTGCACGAAAGCACTCTATTACCTCCGCCTGAACGAGGCAGGGAAACGCGATACCACAGCCCTTGGGGCCAACTACAGCCTCCGCGGCGACATCTGCTATGAGCTCCAGCAGCCCGACTCCGCCTACTACTGGTATCGCCGCTCGCTGACGTGCCAGAGCGAGCTGTTCACCGACTGCTGGAACTATCATCAGCTTGCCGAGCTTGCCCCGCGCCTCGGCCTCGCCGACTCCGTGCCCGTCTATGTCAACCGCTATACCCTCCTGGCCGACTCCGTGCGCGCTGTGGAAAGGCAGAGCGAGTTGAGCACACTCTATAGTCACCATCAGATAAAGGAGAGCCGCAACGCCCTCCACAGGAAAACCACGCGCATCCTGCTCTCAGCCGTTGGCGCCACGCTGCTTGCTGCCCTGCTGCTTGGCCTCGTCCTCCTTTTGCGCGACAGGAAGCGCAAGGTCCGCTACATGAAACTCCAGGAAGAGCTTCAGCAGAGCAGGAGAGAGTCGCTGAATCTTCCCGACAAGGACGTGTCAGAGCTGCGGCGCCGTAAGCTCGACATCTGCTGCCGCATGTTCCGCAACACGCCGTCGGCGCGACTGCTGTTCGGACATTCAGCCAACTACACCCCCCTCACAGCCGCCGAACGTTCGGCTGTGATGAAAGACATCAACGATTCGTTCATCGACATCATGCTCGACGTCAAGAACGAGGTGCCGCAGGTATCCGAGCAGGAACTGATGCTCTGCGCTTTCACGGCTCTCCGTTGCCCCTCGGGAGTCATTGCCGACTGCCTCATCCTTTCGCCAACCACCCTGCGCACCCGCAAGTTCCGCCTGAAAGAGAAACTGCCGCAGGAACTCTTCGAACTCTTCTTTGAAGAGAATACACCCGATACTAACTCATAAAACACCATAACCTATGAAACGTTTCTACCTGACATTATTCCTTTGCCTGCAAGCCATCTTCTTAATGGCGCAGACCGACGACACAACGGTCTATGTTTGCTTGGATATTCCATATATGGGTATCGGAGACTTCCTTACACCGAAGGTACAGTCAAAAGTCGAGAAGATTATCGTACAAGGTCACTTTACGAATGAAGCTTTTCCTTATATCGACGACTGCCCCAATTTGAAGATATTGGATCTGAGAGATGCTATCATCGACAGCATCCCCCAATACAGCCTCGTCAAGGACAAGCCCCTCACCGACATCTACCTGCCAAAAAAGAAAATCCTCTTTAATGCAAACTCGGTGAAGAACACAGAGCGCATCAAGACCGATGCAGGAGACAGCATAGTTCATAACGACATCACGGTTCATGTGACAGGCTACTTCCCTTTGCTTGATGGAGACTATTCCCTCGATTATGAGTATGAAGACAGATATGATCTGTGGCAACTGCTCTTCACTGTTGAAAAAGGAAACAAACATTGCATAGGAGAAGAAGATGATGATGGACTTAAAACTGATATTACACCAGGAAGTATTATCTCCGCAGACCGTGATACTCTCTTTCATTACCATTTCAACTATCTCGATGTTGAATGGGATGACAATCCTGACATTGACGAAGAATTACCTTATCCCTTTTACTTTCGCGTCGCTGAGGATTTTCGTGGCACCACTTTCTTTGGCTATTATGCTGTTGCACCTTACGCCTTTGGCTTCAATAAATTAGCAGCGGATTTTCACTTCGGCGGAAACCTGCATACAATATGCAGGCATGCTTTCGATGGTATTCTTCCTGTACACGTCACGCCTTTTCATGATGTTTTTCCAAATGTAAGTGATTATTATGACAATGGCAAATGTGCTTTTATTATAGAGCCAAATTATCCAGATGATATCCCCCCCCGTATTGAAGACCCCATGCTTTATTCTCCAGAAGAATCTCCCATTATCATCTTTTACCAGATGTGCGTTCTACGTTATTGTTTGGAATCGTCGTGTGCATGGGCGGGAACGAAGATTTCTTTATATGAATTCAAAGATATGGAAGACTATAACTATTCGATTGAAACCAACCAGAATCCTTCACCTTATTACGATAAAGATGGCAATCTGTTGACATATATTACGCCCGGAATTCTGAATCAGGAATGGTTCAATGGCATCATGAATATCGAAGACATCGTTTTCAGAACAGAAGGAACTGATTCCATCACCACCGCTGACATAGAGATAGACAATGGTTCCCACTTCATGTTTGTCATTTATTGGAGGGATATTGTCGTAGATAATGGTTGGGAACCCTGGGGTTCTTATCACTACGTGGAGCATTTCGATACGATCTACAGCCCCATTACCGACTGGGAGGATTTGATTTATGAAATAGTGATTGTTGACGACAACGGGAATGAATGCTTCTTTGCTAAGCGGAAAAGAGGCGATGGTAATACGGAGCATCTGAGCGGTACACTCTCCAACGTGCCGACATCCGAGCAGGGTGAACTGAAGAGCCGAGTTAGAGGCAGACGCTACGGCTCGTCTCCGTGGTATACGCAGCGCATCAACTTCGATGGAACAGGCATCCGCCCGCTGAAGCCTTCCTCGCAAAGCAATACGCTCTTCGACCTCCAAGGCCGCCCCGTAACCAACCCGCAAAAAGGCATCTACGTCAAGGATGGCAAGAAAGTTTTGGTAGAATAGCAACACGAAAAGCCATGCGCTTTCTTCGAATAATTACTTAGTGACAACTAAAGCCGTACGCTTATGAAACGTTTCTACCTGACATTATTCCTTTGCCTGCAAGCCATCTTTTTAATGGCGCAGACCGATAGTACAATCGTACGAATTGACTTGGATACTTGCTCCATTGGCGATGTCCTCACGCCGCACGTGCAATCGTATGTCAAAAAACTCATACTCTCCGGACGCATGCAGAACGAGGACTATCCCTTTGTCAACGACTGTCGCAAGCTTACCGTACTGGATATGACCAATGTCCTCACCGACAGCATCCCCCAGTATAGTCTTGTCAAAGACAAGCCCCTTACCGACATCTACCTGCCAAAAAAGAAAATCCTTTTCAATGCAAACTCGGTGAAGAACAAAAACCATAATGATATAGCCATTCATGTTACGGGCGTATTCCCTTCGCTGGATGGGGACTATTCTAGCGATTACGATGATTATTTCGATTTATGGCAGTTACGTTTCACTGTTGAAAAAGGGAATGAGCATTGTGTCGAGCCTGAAAAGGGGGTAATTTTTTCTGCCGATAGAGATACACTTTATAGATTCGCACCTATCAAATATAATGATACCTACTCTGATCCTTGGGGAGCTTATAAAGAGTGGTGGGACCCAAATTCTCCAATTCCCTCCGGAACTATTGTCTATTTTGAGCGAGAGCATTGGGATTATCCAGAGTTTTGGGGTTATTCTATAAGTATGGCTGAAGTATTAAAAATCAGTATTAATTATTTCGACGTAAAGGTTGTTGCCACTCACGCCTTTGCCTTTTGTAGATTAAGAGGTGATTTTTATTTTTCAAGCAAGCTGGAAACTATTTGCAGAAGAGCGTTTCAAGGAATTCTTCCATGTCTGGAAACAACGTCAAGTGAAAGTTATGCAAGTTATGCCTGCAACTTTCATTTGTCAGAGAACCCTCCTCGTTTAGAAGATCCGATGTTTTATTCGTGGAAAGAAGTTCCTATCATTTATGTTCCTAATGTTCAAGCGATGCATAAATATTTGGAAACATCCTGTGCTTGGGCTGGAACGGGTTTATGTTCCGATGGATATTCCTATTGGGAACAATACAATTATTTATTAAGCATAAACCGAGTAAATATACCTCTTGCAGGCGGCAAGATGTCATATATTATACCCCATGTGGTGCATAACGAATGGTATAATGGGGCCTTTAGTATCGATGACATTGTTTTCAAAGCAGATGAAACAGATTCGACCATCACAACCGAAATAGAAATAGGAAACAGTTCCTATTTCAGGTTTATCATCTACTGGAGAGATATTATAGCTGATGAATATCCTTGGTCGTGTCATTATGAAGAGCATTTCGATACCGTCTACAGTCCTATTACCGACTGGGAAGACTTGATTTATGAAATAGAGATTGTTGATGACAACGGGAATGAATGCTTCTCTGCTAAGCGGAAAAGAGGCGATGGTAATACGGAGCATCTGAGCGGTACGCTCTCCAACGTGCCGACATCTGAGCAGGGCGAACTGAAGAGCCGCACCAACGGCAGACGCTACGGCTCGTCTCCGTGGTACACCCAGCGCATCAACTTCGATGGAACAGGCATCCGCCCGCTGAAGCCTTCCTCGCAAAGCAATACGCTCTTCGACCTGCAAGGCCGCCAAGTCACTACTCCCTCCAAAGGCATCTACGTTAAGGAAGGCAAGAAAGTCTTGGTGAAGTAATCCGAAAATAAGCAAGGAGACAGGGCACACGATTAGTCTCGATAAACAATAATCAAAAAAGTAAATCTTAGGAATCCCTGCCTCCTTTCTTTCTCCCTTCTTAAGCGGAGGTGTCTGTTTCGTTGCCGGCTTCGCATCTAAGCCTTCGGCAAATGGTGGTGGGGAGAGTTTGTAATAGAAGAAGAATAGTATTCATTTAAAAAACTTATATTATGAAAAAGATTTACTTTTTACTAATGTTGGCAGCGTTGTCTGCAACCGCCGTGTTGCACGCCGCAGAAGCAGGAGAAGACGACTTCACGACTCTCTCCTTCACATGTAGTACAGCGTCCACCCTTACCTCACAGATGACGGAGCAGATGACGGAGCAAGTGGAATCGCTTAGTATAACGGGGCTTCTCAGGCCAGAAGACTTCAAGACGATAGACAAGTGCAGTCGCCTCAAATGGCTGGATCTGACAGAAACAAATGGGGGACATTGGGTTGAAAACGGGAGAGAGGGTGTGATGACAGTAAATGTTGTAGAGAATTCCCTCCGCCACACGGCCATCGAAACGCTATACCTCTCAAAAAACACTGAGGATTTTCACTTCAAAGCACTATCTCTGTTCCGTTGGGACAAAGACTGCGGCCGTACAGCCGCCGACGAGGGAGAGGCTGACTACGACGGACAGCCCCACTTCGACAAAACCATCACCGTGTATGTGACAGGCCAGTTCCCACATCTCTTCAATCCCGAGCCCATTGATGGCTACTACGGCTGTCCGATGGAATTTCATGTGACGGAAGGAAACGACCAGTGCATCGAGGAAAACGGAAACATTTACGGTTTGTATTATACACTCGAACCGTTTGTTGAATACAAGAAGGGTAGGCTTTTGAAAGCAGGCAACCTCTATGGCAAAACTCCTGAAGAGTGTACATTTGATGTGCGTTGTATTGGTCGTCATGCCTTCACATATACGCTGTGGTCATATGAGCATCAAGTCGTCACATTCTCTGGTCATCTTAACAATATAGAAACTCGCGCTTTCACCTACCCCTCTGTTCCGTACGAGCCACGGCAGGAGGGAGAGGTGACAACAAAAAATGTGGGAGCTATTCGCCTACAGGGATGGGTGCCCCCTGCTTGTGGATTTGTCATTCAAGATGGCATGTATCACCTTGATGAACCGATGTCCGTAAAAGACTTTATTCCCTGCAAGATTATTGTACCTAATAAAAGTCGGTGGTATATAGGAGGAACAATCTGGGTTCCCTATATCATTGACGATTATGACTATGGGCTTTTGTGTGGAACTATGACTCCCGATGACAGAGAGGCGTACTACAGTAAACAGGACCAGTATGCCCCGAGGGTAGAGGAAATCTTTGAAAAATATGAAAAGATTTATAACTCCTCTGATTGGAGTGTAACAGCAGGAATAGAGGCTAACGCAAGAACTTTCGGTGATGAAAGTGCGTACCATCCTCGCCTGCATGTTTTTGTTCCTTATATTACTAAGGTACCTCTCTCTTTCACTAATCCGGAATCTGGAACAAAAGAGGATCTCAATTTCAGTTTTTCAGGAACGGATATTCGTGCTGAGGTAACAGGCTATGACACTGATGGGACAGAACTGTTTAAAGATACTATTAGTGGCAATGGATGGGATTACATTCTTGATAGGCCGTGGCCTAAGGCCATCCCTATTGGAACTCTAGACGAATGGCGTGAAATCAACGGAGAATGGCGCTCACCTGTGCCTAACGGACGTATAGTTATTCGGTTAATACCATCCATGTATTTAAGTTGGTTCCCTAACACGATAGCTAAGTTCGAAAAGGATCTCTATTTCGATGTGCAACTATGGATAGGAGTCAAGCCAATCGAACTGCAGCAAGCAGACGATACACCTTACTTCGACCTGCAAGGCCGCCAAATCGCTACTCCCTCCAAAGGTGTCTATATCAAGGACGGCCAAAAAGTGCTGATAAAGTAACCCAAAGGCACATAATAGGAGGCAGGGACGAAAGATTTTGCCTCGGTAAACAATGTACAGAAAAGAAAAAGTAAACCAAAAGTGAATCCCTGCCTCCTTTTTGCCTCCCTTCTCATCGGAGCTGACATAAGCGCTTAGATAGAAACCTCGACAGAAGAATTTGGAGAAACTTTTTTGTTGCACCAACACGTTGTGCAAGGTGTCCCAACGTGTTGTGCAAGGTGTCCCAACGTGTTGTGCAAGGTGTCCCAACACGTTGCAAAAAGCATTTCGGAGCCCCCAAAAAAGGAGACTTTAAGGCACGTGAGTTTCCGTGAAAGACAGAACG
>JAGCFO010000044.1 GCA_017650105.1 Bacteroidaceae bacterium
ACGCGTCATAATACTTCCTACCTGTTCTGATATTTCACCTATCAGTCGGATTATCTCTGCACTTATTGTAAATGGTGGTACATACATATTTCTTGTTCTATTTTTATCGTTACGTTATACTGCTATCTCGCCACTCATCAGCTTCGGCAGCAAACGGTCGCGTGCCTCGGTGAGGAGGCGGATTTGGGAGGAAAGAATCTTTATGTTATTGAATATTGGGGCTACTTTGTCTGAAAAACCATTAAGTACTTCTTTAGAAGGCATCAAAAATGGCATGTTCTTTATAATAGTAGAATTAACTGCTTTTGATATTCCAGACGTATTACCTAATGAATCATAATGATAATCTCTCAAATACAACAATGTATATTCTCTCCAATTCGTCCCATCTTTTCTGAAATGAGCGATTGCTTCATTGGTACAGACAGGAATGTCTGCAATAGAAACTCTGCCAACTGTTAGTTTGAAACTTAAGATAATAGTACCTTCGGGAACTACTTTGACGTTAAACTTTTCGCATGCTTCTTTTGTTAAATATTCGCTCGTTGTATTCACGAACATGACATCTTTCATGTCCGAAATTGATACCCAAGGAACATCAGTTGAGCATGTTGTAAACCATTCTTTTTCTGCTCTTGGTGGCGTTTTCCCAATAGACATAACAAAGAATTCTTGTGCTGCTTTTTTCTCCCACCCCTCAGGCACACCATCGACAATCTTGGTGTTTTCGTGGCCGGGGAAGTGGAGGTCAACGAACCATTCCTTATAGAGTCGCTGGGCTGCCTCCTCCAATAGCTTTATCTGCTTCTGATAGTTCTCTATCAAAGTGTCGTAACGGGAAAGGATTACAACAACCTGATTCTGTCTCTGTAAAGAAGGAATAGTGATTTCAATTGCCTCAACCTTATATATTCCCATTTTTGGCTGAGCAGCACCTCCTGCAATTCTCTGCATCAACATATTATACTCTGGAGAGTTAAGAATATAAAAGATATAATGCGAGTTAATATGATTATTGAAATTCGTCAATCTTACCGCGTTTTCTGTTAAATTTACTCCGTCAAATTGGGAAGTAACAAAAGCGACATCACCAATAGAACCAGCTATTGTAATAACTATATCGTTTGTGTTAACAATATACTTTGATATCTTTTGTTTTACTTCTTCAGAAATATATACTAATTCATCATCATTAATAATTCCGTTCTTAATATCACGAGCTCTTATATATTTGTATTCCGTTGGAATTGAAGAGAAATCACTCCCTTTAGGTAGTCTTTTTCCACTCTTTATTTCACAAATATCTTTCAATTTGTATTTTTTCCACTCGCTCATGCCTTGTCCTCCTTTCTATCCTCAATCACCTCATGGTCGTCCTCCTGCTCATAATAATACGAATAGTCGATACCCTTCATGAAGATTTCGCGGTCGTCAATCTTATCAGTCATAGCTCCTTGGAGTAACGATTTAATGGCTCGAGCATCCGTTGTGCTCTGCTTCATTGCCGATAAATATGTTTTCTTATCTATCTTACTCCAATCGACACATAGCTTCAACTGCTTCTTGAATATCAGGTCGAGCCAAATGCGTGTGCTGCGCCCGTTGCCCTCCATGAAGGGATGGGCCACGTTCATCTCCACATATTTGTTGACGATTTCATCGAAAGTGGTTTCTGGCATTGCTTCTATCAGGCTCAAATTCTCCATCAGATACTCTGCACGGCAGAACAGAGTGCCATCTTTCCAAATGGTTTTCGTGCGAATCTGTCCAGCAAAGTCGTAGAGACCGCCAAACAGGTAAGCATGAATCTGTTGCAAGCATTTCACCGTTCCAGGTTCCATACCATCCAACAATCCGCTTTCAATGAGGGTATAGGCCTTCTTTTTACTCTGCCCGTCAATACTATTATCACTATAGATGAACCAATCAAGAAACTTTCGGGCACGGTTGTTCGGGTAGTTCTTGGCGAGTGTCTGTACACAATCGTCATCGAGTGCATCGGCAGCACGCTGCTTTCCATCAGGAGCCAAGAATTTGAAGTGGTTAGTGATACTAACCAGTTCAATTCCTTCTTTCGCCATCTTACCTTTCAAGTATTTCCAATAGTTGCGGCATTTTGTATAATCGTCTTCGTCGTTGATGGCACGCACGACGTCTGTGGCAGAGAACCACCACTTGGCGTGGGCGTCGTCCCATACAGCACGCACTTGGCGGTCGTTGAAAAATCTGATGGATTTCCTGCTCATTTCAGTTCCTCCCACGCCTTTTGTATCTCGGCCATCAAAGTGTCAGCCTCGCTGTTCAGCCGTGCCAGCTCGGCATGAATCTCGTTCATACGCTTGTGGAAATCTACGCCGTCGTCTTCCTGTTCGGCTACACCAACGTAAGCGCCGGGGGTGAGCGAGTAGTTCTTTTCATCTATCTCGGCAATGGTGGCCACCTTGCAAAGACCAAGCACATCTTTGTATTCGCCCTCGCCAAACTTCGAGGTGAGCCATTCATTCTGACGGGCTGTCTCGAGGGTGTCCTCCAGCCGGGCTATGAGGGCGTTCTGCTCGGCTTCGATGCGCTTCTTGTCCTTGCGCTGGGCAGCAGCTACGGCCTCCTTGGCTACAGCCTTCTGCTTGTCGAGAGCCTTCTGGGCTGATGCTACCGTAGTGTCGCCAAGAACGGCCTTGTAATCGGAGAGCAGCTGCTGATATTTCTCCTTCTCGCCACGATAGAGATGCACGATGGCCTGCAGGTTGCGCAGCTGCCACTCGGTCCACTCGTTGAGGGTGCGGTCGACAACCGTATAGTAGTTGCGGGCATCGATGAAGAGCACCTTGTCGCGTATGTCGGCATGCTTGTTGCGGTCGAAGAACCACAGCGAGCACGGCAGCGAAAGGGTGTAGAAGAAGTTGTTGCCCACGCTCATCATCACGTCCACGTCGCCCGTGCGCACCAGTTTCTCACGAATGTCGCGGTCTTTGTTGGCGCTGTCGGTAGCCGAGCTGGCCATCACGAATCCTGCACGTCCGTGGTCGTTCAGATAGGCATAGAAATAGCTTATCCACAGATAGTTGGCATTGCCTACCTCCTTGGTCTTGGCGTTCACGCCAGGCAGTCCGAAGGGCAGACGCCCCGCGGCAGAAGCCGACTCGGCCTTCACCTTATCGACATTGAATGGAGGGTTGGCCATCACATAGTCGCACTTGCCGGCCAGGTTGTGGGCGTCGTGATAGAAGGAGTTGGCTTCGTCGCCGGAAATGATTCGGCCGTTCAATCCATGCACCGCCATGTTCATCAGACAGAGCTGGGCGTTGTACTCCACCTTCTCCTGCCCGTAGAAGGTCATATTGGTGTTGGCGTTGAGTCCTGCCTGATTCACAAAGTCGCCCGTCTGCACAAACATACCACCCGAACCACAGGCGGGGTCGAGCATCACACCTTGCGTGGGCTCCAGCACGTTCACTAGCATCTTCACCAGCGACTTGGGCGTGAAGAACACACCATCGTCAGAAGCTACCGCCTTGGCAAACTTCGATAGGAAATATTCGTAGATGCGGCCGATGATGTCGCCGCCTACCTCATCGATGGTCTTGTTGTTGAAGATGCGTAGCAGCTCACGCAGCAGGTCGTCGGCAAACATGGTGTAGGTCTTGGGTAGCACGCCTGTGAGCTGTTCGCTCTGGTCCTCCACCAGCTGCATGGCGTTGTTGACAGCTTCGCCCAGCGAGTTGATGTCGTGGCCGTCCTTGCTCTTAAGACCTGCCGACACGATGTTGTCGGGGAGGTTCACCAGATAGTCGTACTGAGCCTCACGTGGCAGGAAGAGGGCGCTCTTGGCCGCAAAGTCGCTCGGCTCCACAGGCATCACACGCCCGCCGCGGCTGGGGCGGTTCTGCAGTATTTCCGCCTCCACCATGCAGTAGCGGCTGTAGGCATAGCGCAGAAACAGCAGGGCCAGCACGGGCATACAGTACTGGCTACTCGTCAGCTTGCTGCCCTGTCGCAACAGGTCGGCCGACTCCCACAACTCAGTTTCCAGCTTACGGATATTTATCATTGCTTCTTGTTTTTTTCTCTTGCTTTTGCTTGTACTCCCTGCCGTCGGTTCCCGGCACGGACTTTTTTCCCATCCTCTTCATGCAGCTTTGCAGCAGCCACGTCGCGTGGTGAGAGAGGATGTGAGAGCAAAGATAGTGTTTCTTTTTTAAATAAGGTTCGTCTGACAGGGAAAAAAAGCAAAAGACTGACAAATGCCACCGTTTCAGCCAATTTGTCAGTCCTTCCGGTAAATTGACTTACAATCGGTTACCCGCCCTCAGCAATCAACCCCTTTTAGCCCCTCTGGCAAAGGATTTGCAACAAAAATTAATGAAATTAATTTTAAAATGTTCCCTTAAAAAAAAAAATCTTTGCCCATGGAAAAGACAAAATCTCTTTATGCCATATACAAATATGATTTCCACAAAGCAATAGAGCGCACTATACAGGCAGAAGCAGACGGCGCCGACGGAACCAAGAACGTCAAGATTGCTCAAGACTGCTTCGATAGCCTATTTGACATGAACTCTATTGATAATCTTGCCAAGATAAACAAGAGAGGGGAAGCTACCCGTCTGCCAAACGACGTGATGGCAAAGGAGGGTGACATTTTCATCTGGCGAGTGAACAACAGCCAGATGAAAGAGTGGTGGAAACGGAGCGGCAAAGACAGCAAGGGGATTGACCAATACGAGAAGCTCGAAATAGAGTCTAATCCATACTGCAACGTCCTCGTTGACAACCGACCTGGTGTCTGCCTGCTGGCTATAGAGAAATCTTCGGCATGGGGAAGCAACCCCGATCTGCTGCGAGATATGCTGTTGGATAACTTCAACCGTATTCTTACCGACAGGTATGACCTTGAAATGCGCATCGAAGCAAGAATGAACCCGACGGACATCTGGGATTTCGTACATGAACGCATCTATGAGCATAACGACTATATTCGAAAAATATCGTTCGTATTCCAAAATCCGAAAAAAATCAACAAGACGAATGCCATGGACGTCAAATCGGCCCGCCTGAAAGCCATGCTGAAGACAGTCGAGATTTCGGAAGCTTTGAAAGGCTTCTTTGTGATGGAATTCGACAAGGACACAAACGGTAAGATTTCGCAGAAAAACAAGGATATGGCAGAGATGGTGAGGCTATGCGGAGAAAACGGATACGATATATGCATCACCTTCAAGGAGTTTAAGACTTATCGCATCAACGACTATGTGAAAGCCTACTATCCGATAACCAATGATGTGCTACAAAAGTTTGGCGAAGGTATGCGTACACTCGACGGTAGAACGGATTTGGAAAAATGGTTCGACATGGTAGAAGAACAGACAAAAGGGTACGTAAATGAATCGGAGGTTCCAAAACGAAGAAATAAAATGCGTAAGTAGGCAGTATGCCGAAAACGAGTTGTTCAAAGCCGTCAGCTCGATAGGCCCTCAGCTGGAGTCAGAACTGACGGAGTTCGGACTGTGCTCGGAAGAATGCTTCATGGAAGTGGTCGAACTGCTTTCAATAATTGCAGAAAAGGGCGAAGACATTTTGCCCGAACTGGATAACATCTGGCTTGGCAAGTCGAATGAATACAGACGTCTATCCAGGCAGGTGGAACGCGTCAACAAAGATGAGGAGATATCCAAAGCTGTTGGCATCGTCTTCGGTTTCACCATTCTCGCACTCGACAGTAGCCGACATCCGTTTTATAGACGTACACTCCCGGAACGGCTCATGCAAGTTGTTGCCTGCCATAAGTTCGACGGCTGGGTTTCAACCTTTGAACGTATCTTTTCCGTACCGTTGCCAGACGGATGGTTTGACGCTTTCATCAACGAAGGCTTGCCCGCTGCGACACCTCCCTCGGGCAAGAAAGCCAAAACTAACAAGACAAAGAAAAAGGTCGAAAGCCAATCCGACACCAAGCCTAAGACCCTTAAATACTATAAACACGGAAACAATAGCGTTCTGATGAAGCAACGCAAGAGAGTGGATATCGTTTTCGATAAATGGAAGGAATGGGGCTGGATAGACGTCGATACCAATCCAGATGATTTCGATGCTTTCTTCGAGGGCGAACCCAGGTATTGTAATATCGAGTGGAAGGCCAATACCACAATACTGACCATTCTCCTACAAGAGTTATTGCAGCAATCGTATATCCAAGACCAAACCGGATGCGCAGCTAAGTCATTGGTCAAGGAGCAATTTAGAAAGACTGCCAATTCAGACCGAACCCGCCTAGATGACGATGCGAAGGAAAAAATACAGATCACTCTCCTCGTTCTCGACATCAACAATCCATTACCCGAACGGCATACTGGGAATGCCAACGATAAATACGATATTCAGGATGCAGCATTAAAAGAAATCTTCGCCGGTCAGCTTCGTTCAACAAAAGGCATTTAGACTGTAAGCGATTACATATTATTGTAAACGATTCCGTAAGCAACAGCAAATTATTTTTTATTTTTTTGAGCCAGAACAATCTAATCCACAGATAGTTCTGGCCTTTTTTATGTATATAGGCGCTTAATGTAAGCGAATTTCGGGAAAACGCTTACGAATAAAGGGGTTGTTTCCCCATTGCTGAGAACCGAATAATCGAGTTCTTGGCTTTCTGTGGTTGTGGCGAAGCAGATGGTCAAACAGGCCTAAATCCTCTTAAATATGAACAAGGATTTATTTACAAGAAGACCATCGGGTTCGGGGAAGATGAACGAACCTAAGGTCATTGGCGAAGTGCTGGACGAGTACTTCCGTAGTGATGAACCGCTCGCAAGGGGCTACCGCAAGTTCCTGGCTTCGAAGAAGAGCAGCGCGGAGAAAGGAGGTGAGGTATGAAAGTGAATACCGAGTTGTGCGTCGACCTGAAGACCAAGTTGCAGAACGAAGTGCTCATGAAAGCCGGCAAGGACTATCTGGGCATCCTAAGAAAGGACATCCCGAGTGAGGACATCGACTATGAGGAGTGCCACTACACCTTCATCGAGACCATTCCGCCAGCTGCCGAGAAACGCAACCCGCGCGTGTTCGACGGCACGTACATCACGCTCACACGACGAGACGACGGCACGCTGCGCCCCAACTTCAAGCCCATGAAGGTGGATGACGGCTTCAGCATCGAAGGCTACGCACGCGGAGTTGCCGACGAACTGCGCAGAGCGCTAAGTGGCCTCATAGAGAAGAAGTAAACACTAACAAGAGCTATTTCAATTTCAGTTATTTCAGTTATTTCAGATACCTTCAAAAATGCGAAACCTCTTTTTAAAGACTTATAACTAATTAATATATAGATATTTATATATAAAAAGAGAGAAAGTTTGAACCCACTTGTTTTTAATTGAAATAATTGAAATTGAAATAGCAAATCATGATTTTTTTCATCTAAAAAGCAATATAACAATGAAATACGATATTAGTAATTCCATTGCCCCCGCGATGCCAACGCTCAGAAAAGGCACAGAATGTATCAAAATCCTGCTAACTCAGGTGTCAAAAGACATGCGTGAGCCTCTTGTTCCGATGCTTTTTCCCATTTTGGGTGCACATGTGAGCGGAACTGAGTTTCAATATCCCGACCTTACATGGAAAGAATTGTGTGGCATGATGGCCAATTTGGTTGCCGAAAGTGGTGGTAACAAGGGCCAACTGTCAGGTTTAGTAGAGGCAATTAGCCGAAATCTTCGCAATCATGACGATATTGAAATGAAAAAACTCGTTGAGTGGCAGCGACAGGTGAAGACCCGTGGCGCCAACAAGGACAAGCCCGAACGACCCGACGTCAGCTTCTGGTTCCCGCCATCGGACGTGACCAACCCGGCGTTCATACAGAACGCGATGGCCTGTGAGAGACTTGGCGGGCGAACGCAGTATCTGAACCTCCCCGAGGTGGAGATGGCCGACCGCATGTGCGGAGGACACAAGCAGGTGACGCAGGTGCTGCGCAACATCTACGATCGCCAGCGCGCCGGCGCCTTGCGCGCCACGGCCGACGGAGTGACGGGCAACCCGATTCTCAGGGCCAACCTCACCATCTCGTCAACGCCCGTCGCCGCGCGCAAGTTCTACAAGTACGAGCTCTTCAACGGCACCTTCGGACGCATGGTCTTCTCCTATAAGGCTCGCGCCAGCCGCAGCGGACGTATCCCAAGGCAGGGCAAGTACAAGGAAGAGTTCTTCAGGAAGCTGGACAGCTATCTGACGCGCCTCGACATCTGCAAGGGACGCTACGTCATACGCCCGCTGAACAAGCTCATCGACTGTCTGGCGCAGGACATGGCCTCGCTGGCCGACCTCACCGACGATGACGTGCTGTGGGACATCTCGAAGCGAGCGCTGGTCTCCGCATGGAAGGCGGGATGCGTGATGTGGGTGCTCAACAACCAGAAATGGACAAGTTCGATGAGCGACTTGGTGGAATGGCTCGTCTATCACGACCTCTGGAGCAAGATGCAGCTGTTTGCCGACTTGCTGATCAAAGATGCCGACGCAACAAGTGAGGCACGGCGCCGTGGACCAAAAAACATGCTCAACAGCCTGCCCGACAGCTTCAACGAGGCGCAGCTGGAGGCCCTACGCATGCAACTGGACAAGAGCAAGGAGGGAACGAACAAGCAGTTGAACATGTGGGTGTTCCGCAAGTTCATTACCTTCGACAGCCAGACGGGACTCTACACCAAGACGGACGAGTACAAAAAGAAATAATCAGATAATCAGATAATCAGATAAAATTGCGAATGAGCGAGAGCAGCGGAAACTCGTTTGCGCTGCCGAGCGTGAGCAATTTAGAGCAAACCTCAATCAGATGCTTTCCCAATATGACCTTCAGAAGCTCCGCGACCTCCCCATCGAGGGGGTCGCCGAGCGGCTCGGCCTCCACGTGAGCCGACACATGTGCCTATGCCCCTTCCACGACGACCACCACGCCAGCCTCTCGTTCAGCACTCGCCGCAACACGTGGCGCTGCTGGGCGTGCGGCGCACGGGGCGGCACCATCGACCTGGTGATGCGACATCTCGCCCTGCCTTTCCCCGACGCCTGCCGATGGCTGGCGGATGACGCGAGCGTCAACGCAGTTGACAGTTCAAAGTTGAAAGTGGAGAGCTGCCCGACGGACAAGCCCTTCGACACGGCGCGCTACGAGCGTTTCTTCGAGCATCCCCAGCTCTCGCTCACCGCCTGCCACTTCCTCTTCGACGAGCGCAGGATTGACCCGCGCGTGGTCAGCTGGTGCCGACTCAACTCGTACGGCGACTGGCTGCAGATACCCTACTACGACCGGCACGGACGGCAGCTCATCGGCATGCAGCAGCGCTACCTGGGCCACGACGCCTCGCAGCCGCGCTTCCGCTTCCCCCAAGGGGCCGTCTGCACCATCTACAACCTGCCCGTCCTCGCCCTCCTCAAGCCCCGCGAACCGCTCTACATCACCGAGGGCTGCTCCGACTGCTGGGCGATGCTCTCCGCCGGGCACAAGGCCGTCGCCATCCCCTCGGCCACGCTCCTCAAGCCGCGCGACGTACAGACACTCTTAACTATACACTCTCAACTCTCAACTTCCTTCCACATGTACCCCGACCGCGACGAGCCCGGCGAACGCCTCTTCCTGCAGCTGCGCCAGCTGCTCCCCACCCTCGAGCACCACCAGCTGCCCCCCGCCTGCAAGGACTTCAGCGACCTGTACCTCCTCTCACGCCAGTCGGCGTGAGGAGGAGATGATCGGATAATCAGATAATCGGATGGCAACAGCCACTGAATGTGGCTGTGCTTGCGACGACGCGAGGTTTATCTCGCCAAAGGAGTGCCGTAAGCGCGCAGATATGCCAGATGATCAGATAATCAGGTAATCAGATTATCAAATCAGCTGATAGAGGAATAATCAAATCATCATAAAATCTGATTACTCGATTATCTGGCATATTTCCGAAGGCATTTGATGATTTAGTTATCTGATTATTTCCCAAAAAACCCCATGCGGAAATGCAAGTCAGTAGGCAATGTGTTTTTTCGGTTTTTCTTTTATCGATTTCGCGAGGCATGCAATGCCTTGTGGCGATGGAGATGGGCGTGGAAGCTTGCTTCCGACGGGCAGCACCAGCGGCGCACGGAGAGCGATAGCTCGCGAATTGATGAAAGGGTTTTTGAGGTTTTTCTTCTCAGGCCATCCGTGAAATCCGAGTCATCCGTGTTCAAAAAAATCTGATTATCTGATTATTTGATTATTTATCTTTTCAACTTTCAACTATAAACTATAAACTTTCAACAATAAACTATAAACTTTCAACAATAAACAAACACCCCTCATGGAATACGATTCACTCTACCTCGACAAGCCCTTTGAGGTGAAGACCTACGGGCGCACGGAGCTGGCGCAGCTCTATCATCCAGCCCTCAAGAAAGAGTCCGCCTGGCGCGCCTTGCGCCACGAGCTGGAGCTCTGCAAGCCTCTCGCCCGCGAGCTGCGCAAACAGGGCTACACCTCCTCGCAGCGACACTTCACCCCCCGCCAAGTGCGCACCATCACGCAGTACCTCGGAACGCCGTAACGGTACTTTCGTAAATGATCAGATAACTAGATAATCAGATTTTCGAATGAAGAAGACCAATTATGCTCAAGGGAAAAATATTTTTGGAGAAGGGAAAAAAAATTATTCTCCTAGCATATTTTGCGCTTGCGCGACCGACAATGACATTTGAAAGAGACACGAAAAAGTGAGATTTTTTTTCATACCCAACACATTATGTTTCAGCGCATTGCAAGACAACGAAAACTTTTTTCAAAAATAATCGTACACAACCGTACATAACCGAATAGGGCGTGGAGGAGATGTCGTATATTTGCTACGAAAATAATCGGATAATCAGATAATCGAATAATCAGATGATGCCAAAGGCGCCAGGCAGAGTTTCGATGACTTGATTTCCTGACAATCCGATTATGGCGCAGAGCGCACCTGGCCAAGCGCAAAGCGCTGATTGAACTATTAACTTTTAACTATTAACTCTAAACTCTTAAAACTATGGCAGTAACCTACAAAGTGCTTAAATGCAAGAACCCCAAGGGCGCCGCTGGCACCCTCTACGCCAACGACCGCGCCGTGAAGACCGGCGACTACGACTTCGATGCCCTCGCCGACGACATCCAGTACTCAA